>NZ_SWJZ01000122.1 GCF_005144475.1 Rhodobacter capsulatus
AAATGTCCGATCGTCGACACCTTCTGGCAGACCGAGACCGGCGGGCACATGATCACGCCCTTGCCGGGGGCGACACCGACGAAACCGGGCTCGGCGACGAACCCGTTCTTTGGCGTCAAGCCGGTGGTTCTGGACCCGCAGACGGCGGTGCGGATCGGCGAGGTGGAATGCGAAGGCGTGCTGTGCATCTCGGACAGCTGGCCCGGTCAGATGCGGACGGTCTGGGGCGATCACGACCGCTTCCAGGAGACCTATTTCGGCCAGTATCGCGGGTACTATTTCACCGGCGACGGCTGCCGTCGCGACAAGGACGGCTATTACTGGATCACCGGCCGGGTTGATGACGTGATCAACGTCTCGGGGCACCGGATGGGCACGGCCGAGGTCGAAAGCGCGCTGGTCGCGCATCCGCAGGTGGCCGAGGCGGCGGTGGTGGGCTATCCGCATGACATCAAGGGGCAGGGGATTTACGCCTATGTGACCTTGATGAACGGGATCGCGCCGTCCGAGGAGCTGCGCAAGGATCTGGTGAAATGGGTCCGCAC
>NZ_SWJZ01000123.1 GCF_005144475.1 Rhodobacter capsulatus
CCCCCCCCCCCCCCCCCCCCCCCCCCCCCCCCCCCCCCCCCCCCCCCCCCCCCCCCCCCCCCCCCCCCCCCCCCCCCCGGGTCGCCACGCGCCAGCGTGGCGAAAACAAAAGGCGCCCCGCGGGGCGCCTTTTGAAAAAACCTCCGCGCGGCGCTCAGAGCTGCGCGGCAACATCCTCGGGGACGTCGAAGTTATGCGTCACCGTCTGCACGTCGTCGTCCTCTTCCAGCGCATCGATCAGCTTCATCAGCTTCTGCGCGGTTTCCAGATCGACCTCGGTCGTGGTCTGCGGCTTCCAGATCAGCTTCGATTCGGTCGATTCGCCCAAGGCTTTCTCCAGCGCCTCGGAGACTTCCGACAGCGCCTCGACCGAGCAATAGATCCAATGCCCCTCTTCGTCGCTCTCGACGTCATCGGCGCCAGCCTCCAGCGCCGCCATCATCACCGTGTCGGTATCGCCCACCGAGGCGGGATAGGAAATCTCGCCCACCCGGTCGAAGCCGTGGCTGACCGAGCCGGTCTGCCCCATGTTGCCGCCCGATTTGGTGAAATAGCTGCGCACGTTCGACGCCGTGCGGTTCAGGTTGTCGGTCATCGCCTCGACGATGATCGCGATGCCGTTCGGGCCATAGCCCTCGTAGCGGATTTCCGTGTAATCCGCCGCATCGCCCATCTGCGATTTCTTGATCGCGCGGTCGATCACGTCCTTCGGCATCGATTGCGCCTTGGCGGCCTTGACCGCCAGACGCAGACGCGGGTTCTTGTCGGGATCGGGGTCGCCCATCTTCGCGGCGACGGTGATTTCCTTCGCCAGCTTCGAGAACATCTTCGAGCGGATCGCATCCTGCTTGCCCTTGCGGTGCTGGATGTTCGCCCATTTGGAATGGCCTGCCATGCCCCTACTCCGTCGAATTGGTGTGCTGGCGGCCGCTATAGCCAAAGCCCGGCCTTACCGCAAGCCGCGCCAATGAAACCGGCCCGTCACACGGGCGCATCAGCCGGGCTGATGCCCGTAATTCACCGGCCGGTGCCGATCGCCGCCCTCGGGGGTCACCCAGTCGAAGACGCGCCCGTCGGACTGCCGGGTCAGCCGGACCTTTGCATAGGGCTCGATCAGCCCGTCGGCGGCCGGAACATGGATCTTGCGGCGGATCTCGACCGCATAGGTCATCGGCACGGCGCAGCCGGGCAGCGCCCCCGTCGGGGCGGCTGCGATATCGGCGCTGCAGCGGCTGCCATCGGTGAAATGCACCGTCAGCCGGTCCGCGAGCAGATCGATCCGCCCGGGGTTCGGCGTCGGCGCGGCAACCGGCGGGGTCAGCGCCGCACAGGCGGCCAGGAACAGGGGGGCGGCCAGCAGAAGCGGAGCGGTCAGGGACAGGCGCATGAAAACCTCAGGGAACGAGCGGCCAGACGATCGGGATCACCAGCACCGCGACGATGCCGGTCAGGATGTCGAGCGGGATGCCGAGCCGCAGGAAATCCGAGAATTTGTAACCGCCCGGCCCATAGACCATCATATGGGTCTGATAGCCGATCGGGGTGGCAAAGGCGACCGAGGCCGAGAACATCACGGCGACGGCAAAGGGGCGCGGATCCAGGCCAAGCGTATGCGCCAGCTGGATCGCGATCGGCGTGAAGATCACCGCCACGGCATTGTTCGACAGAAGCTCGGTCATTGCAAGGCCGAGGAAATAGACCGCCGCCAGCGCCGCGATCGGCGGCAGATCCTGCATCAGGGGCGCCACCGCATCGACGATGAGCGCCACCGCCCCCGAAGCGTCCAGCCCCTCGCCCACCACCAGCATGGCGAAGATCATCGCCAGAAGCCGGCCATCGACATAGGAAAACGCCTCGTCGGCGTCGATGCAGCGGGTCAGCAGGATCACCGCCACCGCCACCATCGCCAGCTCCATGATCGGCGCCACATCCAGCGCCGAAAGCCCGACCACGGCGAGCAGGGCCAGAACCGCGATCGGCATCTTGCCGCGCCGGAACGCCCGCGCCGTCGGGCGCGAGACATCGACCAGATCCATGTCCTGCGCCAGCCGGGCGATATCTTCCGGCGCGCCTTCCAGCAGCAGCGTATCGCCCACGACGACCACCAGATCATCAAGCTTGCGGCCGATGTTCTGGTTGCGCCGATGCGCCGCCAGCACATAGACGCCATAGCGCCGCCGCAACCGCAGATCGCCCAAAGACCGCCCGATCATCCGGCAGCCGGGCGAGATCAGCACCTCGACCGTCTCGGTGGCGACCGAGGACAGCTTGTCCACCACCCGCACATCCTTGTTGGCCTGCATGCCGAGCAATTCCGAAACCTCGGTGCGCAGCACCACCCGGTCGCCCGCTTCCAGCACCGCCGCCGTCAGATCGCGCCGCAAGCTGGCATCGCCGCGCAGCACGTCGATCACCCGAACGCCGGTGCGCTTGAAGATGTCGATCTCCAGCACGCCCTTGCCGATCAGGTTCGACCCCTCGGGGATCGCCACTTCGGTGAAATATTTCATCTTCGGGCGCCCGCCGCCCAGCGTCGCCGCCATCGAGACCCGATCGGGCACCAGACGGCGCGACAGCAGCGCCATGAAGATCGAGCCCGCCAGACAGATCGCCAGCCCCACCGGCGCGATCTCGAAGATCGAGAACGGCGCCATCCCCTCCTTGCGCACCACCCCGTCGACAAGGATGTTGGTCGAGGTGCCGATCAGCGTGATCATCCCCCCCATGATGGTGAAATAGGACAGCGGCATCAGCAGGCGCGAGGGCGGCACGTTCAGCTTGCGCGCCGCCTGCATGAAGATCGGGATCATCACCGCCACGACGGGCGTGTTGTTCATGAACGCCGAGGCGCCCATGACGATGAGGAACAGCAGCGCCGTGGTGGTGGTCGGGCGTTCGTCGATCTGGCTTTCGACGGCACGGGTGGCGCGGTCGAGCGCGCCGGTGCGGACCAGCGCCCCCATGATCAGGAACATGAAGGCGATGGTCCAGGGCGCCGAATTCGACAGCGCGCCCACCGCCTCCTTGTAGGGCACAAGGCCCAGCACCAGCATCAGCGCCGCGCCGCCGATGGCGACGACTTCGGGCGGATCCTTTTCGCGCACGAACAGAACGAACATGCCCAGCACGATGGCAATGGAAAGCCATGCCTGCGCCGCGGCGCTCAGTCCAAGGTCGATCATCTCAGGCCCCTCTGCTTCGCCGCGATACTAGCCACCCGGGCCATCCGGGCAAGCGTTCATCGCCGCGATCCGCGCCATCTTCGGGTGTCGGCGGGAGAATGCTGTTTTTGCGGACATCGGACGCGGGAAGGTCAGACCGGCAGCGCCTCGGGCAGCCGCCCGCCCAGCCGCACCGGGGCAATGCGCGTGGCCTTGCCCGAGCGGTCGTCGGTCTCGACATAGACCCCCGACAGCGTCACCGGCCCCTCGGCCGGGGTGAAGCGGTCGCGCGTCATTCCGGTCAGGAAACGGCGCATCGGCTCGGCCTTTTCCATGCCGATGATGCTGTCGTAATCGCCGCACATGCCCGCGTCGCTCAGATAGGCGGTGCCGCCCTTCAGGATCACCGCATCGGCCGTCGGCACATGGGTATGCGTGCCGACGACAAGGCTGGCGCGGCCGTCGCAATACTGCCCCATCGCCATCTTTTCGGACGTCGCCTCGCAATGCACGTCGACCACGATCGCCTGCGCCAGCCCGCCCAGCGGATGCGTGCGCAAGGCGGTGTCGATCGCCGAGAACGGATCGTCGAAGGGGCGCTTCATGAAGACCTGGCCCAGCACCTGCGCCACCAGCACCTTGCGACCGCGGCGGTCCTCGAACAGGCGCGCGCCCTTGCCGGGCGCCTCCTTCGCGTAATTCAGCGGCCGGATCACCCGCGGTTCGGTCTCGATGAAGCGCAGCATGTCCTTCTGATCGAAGGCATGATCGCCCAGCGTCACCACATCGGCCCCCGCGGCGAGCAGCAGTTTCGCATGCTCGCCGGTCAGTCCCATGCCGCCCGAGGCGTTTTCGCCGTTCACCACGACGAAATCGAGCCCCCAGTCCGCGCGCAGCTTCGGCAGCCGTTCGGCCACCCCGGCACGTCCCGCGCGCCCCATCACATCGCCAAGAAACAAGATCTTCATGGGCTTCCTTAGGCCGAAGCCCCGCCGAAAAGCAACCGTTGCCTTGCGCAAAATGCCATTTCCGCCGCGTTCCGGGACAGGTTCCGGGCCGGGACTCGGGGGGCGGACGGGGGGGGCGGAGGGGGGCCGCAAAGCGCCACGGCCCCATCGGGCGACCTAGGGAAAAATTTCAGCCTCGGCGGAAATCCGCCGCCCCGAAAGCCGCCAGATGGCGAGATTCCGCCCGTTTTCCGCGCCGGGTGCTCAGAGCGCTTTAACCCTGATGCGGTTCCCCGCTATGGGTGGCCCTCGACGAAGCGCAACACTCACATTTCGTTACAAGGTCCGATGAACATCACGCTGACATCCTCCGGGCGCCTTGCCCGGCTTCCCCTCGCTCTTGCCGTTCTGGCCGCGCTTTCGGCTTGCGGCGGCGGCGGCGGAACCGAACAGGCCACGCGGATGAGCTTCGCCTCGGCGCAGGAACGCCCTGAAGGCGTCGATCCGGCGCGGCGCGACAGCGCGGTGTCGCTGGCCCGGGAACTGCGGGCGCGCGGCGGCCGGGTCTGGTGCGTGCCCTTCGCGCGCAATGTCTCGGGGATCGATCTGCAGGGCAATGCGGGCACCTGGTGGTCGAAGGCCTCGGGCCGCTACGCCCGCAGCCACCGCCCCGAACCGGGCGCGGTGATGGCCTTTTCCCCCACCCGCAAGATGCCGATGGGCCATGTCGCGGTGGTGTCGGCGGTCGTCTCGCCGCGCGAGATCAAGATCGATCATGCGAACTGGCAGCGCAACCGGGTGTCGCTTGGCATGACCGTGCATGACGTGTCGAAGAACAACGACTGGAGCCAGGTCCGGGTGATGAGCCAGGAAAGCGCCGCGGGCCGGGTCTATCCGGTCTCGGGCTTCATCCTGAAAGACCGGGGCTGAAAGACCGGGGCTGAAGGACCGGCTGAGGCCCCGTCCCCGGAAGTTGCAAAGGGCGCCCCGCGGCGCCCTTTTTCGTCAGTCCTGAACCTTTTTCACGAATTGCGACTTCAGCCCGATCTGGCCGACGCCGGGCAGTTTGCAATCGATGTCGTGATCGCCCGGCACCAGCCGGATGCCGCGGACCTTGGTGCCGACCTTGACCACCTGCGAGCTGCCCTTGAGCTTGAGATCCTTGATCACCGTCACCGTGTCGCCATCGGAGAGCACATTGCCGACGGCATCGCGGATCACGCCAGGCGCGCCGGTCTCGGCGGCATCGCCGCCGGGGGCCCATTCATGGCCGCATTCGGGACAGGTGAAAAGCGCATCCACCTGATAGGTGAAGGTGCTGGCACATTCGGGGCACGGCGGCAGGGTGTCATCGGTCATGCCCCGCTTTAGCCCGCGCGGACGGACTTGACCAGAGCGCGCGACCTCAGCCCCGGCCGGGATCGCGGCGCAGATCGCGCGGCAGATCACGGCGCAGATCACGGGGCGGCGGAAAGATCGGCCCGGCCTCGGTCACGATCAGATCGAGCGGCTGATCGGTGGGCTCGGTCGGAACGGTGTCGATTTCCTGCGCCGCAAAGGCGAAGCCGATCGCCGTCACCGGCCCGGCGGCGCGCAGACGTTCCAGCGTGCGGTCGTAAAAACCGCCGCCATAGCCCAGCCGGTAGCCGCGCCGGTCAAAGGCGACCAGCGGCACGATCAGCACCCGCGGCGTGACCTCGGCGCCGGTTTCGGGGACAAAGGCGCCGAAGGGGCCGGGGATCAGCGGCGCATCCAGCGTCCAGGCGCGGAATGTCAGCGGCAGGCCCTCGCCCGCGATCACCGGCACGCCGACCGTGCCGCGATGCGCCGCCATCGCCGGGCGCGGATCGATCTCGGTGCGGATCGGCAGATACCCCGCCAAGGGCGCGCCCTCGAAGCGCATCAGCGCTGCCAGCAGATGGTCGCAGGCGTCGCCCTGCCCCGCGGCAAAGGCGGATTTGCGCGCCGCAAAGGCGGTCTTGCGGGCCTCGGCCTTGCGCGCCACCAGATCGGTCATACCAGAACCCAGGTCGCCAGGCCCAGAAAGGCGAAGAAGCCCATCACATCGGTCAACGTGGTGACGAAGGTGCCCGAGGCCAGCGCCGGGTCAAGCCCCATCCGTTCCAGCGTCAGCGGCACCATCACCCCGCCCAGCGCCGCGACCAGCTGATTGACGATCATCGCAAGGCCCAGCACCACGCCCAGCTCGACATGGCCAAAGATCAGCCCGCCCGCGACGCCCAGAAGCAGCGCCAGGCTCAGCCCGTTCACCAGCCCCGCACCGATCTCGCGCAAAACCACCCGGCGCGCGTTCGAGGCGGTCAGATCGCGCGTCGCCAGCGCCCGCACCGCGACGGCCAGCGATTGCGTCCCCGCGATCCCGCCGGTCGAGGCGACGATCGGCATCAGCGCGGCCAGCGCCACCAGCGCGGAGATCGTCGCCTGAAACTGCGAAATCACGATGGCCGAAAGCGAGGCCGTGAACAGGTTCGCGACAAGCCAGGGCAGACGCTGCCGCACGGTTTCCAGCACCGAATCGGAGATCGAGCTTTCCTCGCCCACCCCCGCCAGCCGCAGGATGTCTTCCTCGTGTTCCTCATCGAGCACGTTCATCGCGTCGTCGATGGTGATCACGCCGACCAGACGGCCGTCATCATCCACCACCGGCGCCGAAATCAGGTGATACTGGTTGAAGGCATAGGCGACGTCGCCCTCTTCCTGCCGCGCGGAAATGGTGCGGAAACTGTCCTCGGTGATCGCGCTCAGCGCGGTCTCGGGCTTTGACGACAGGATCTTGCCCAAGGTCACATAGCCCACCGGATGATGGGCGGGATCGACCAGAATCACGTGATAGAACTGGTCGGGCAGCCACTCCTCGCGTTGCAGAAAGCCGATCGCCTCGGCCACGGTCCAATGCAGGGGGGCCACGACGACCTCGCGCTGCATCAGACGGCCGGCGGAATTTTCCGGCCAGGTCAGCGATTGCTCGACCGCGGCGCGGTCGGTTTCATCCAGCGCCTCAAGGATGGCTTCCTGCTGGACCTCTTCCAGATCCTCGATCAGATCGACGACGTCGTCGGAATCAAGCTCGCGGACCGCCTCGGCCAGAACATCGGCCGGGATCTGCTCGATCACCTCCTCGCGGATCGACTCGTCGATCTCGGTCAGGATCTCGCCGTCCATCTCGCGGCCGTAAAGCCGCAGGATCTCGCGCCGCTCGGCGGTGGTGACCTGTTCCAGAAGGTCGGCGATATCGGCGCCATGCAGCGGTTCCAGCAGCTCCGCCAGAAGCACGGCATCGCTGGCCTCGGTCGCGGCAAGGACACGGTCGACCAGATCACCGGTCAGCGCGGGCAGGTCTTCGGCTTCGTGCTCTTCCGCCCGCTCTTGTGCCATGCCGCCCCCTGTTTTCGCCCGCTTATGATTTGCGCCACCTTATCGCAGCCGGCTGCGACAAAAAAGCCGTGATTGCCGAAGCCTGGTCGCGGCCCTAGCATGGGGACACACGGGAAAGGAAGGTGGCGCGTGGAGATTTTGCTGGGTCAGGTGCTGCGATACGCGGGCGATCCGATGGTCGAGGGGCCCGGGGCGGCCCGTCACGACCGGCACGGCGCGGTGGCGATCGAGGCGGGGCGGATCGTCGATACCGGCCCGGCCGCGGCGGTGCTGGCGCGCTTCCCGCAGGCGCATCGCACCGATCTGGGCGACAAGCTGATCTCGGCGGGCTTCATCGACGCGCATGTGCATTATCCGCAGACCGCGATCATCGCGAGCTGGGGCAAGCGGCTGATCGACTGGCTCAATACCTATACCTTTCCCGAGGAGATGCGCTTTGCCGATCCCGCCTATGCGGCCGAGATCGCCTCGCGCTATCTTGACCTTGCGCTGGCGCATGGCACGACCTCGATGTGTTCCTATGCGACGATCCATTCCTCGTCGGTCGATGCCTTCATGGGCGAGGCGGCGCGGCGCGGCATGCGGGCGCTCGCCGGGCGGACCTGCATGGACCGCGACACCGCGCCCGCCGGGCTGCGCGACACCGCGCAGGCGGCCTATGACGAAAGCAAGTCGCTTCTGACGCGCTGGCATGGCCGCGACCGGCTGGGCTATGTGATCACGCCGCGGTTCTCGCCCACTTCGACGCCCGATCAGCTGCTGGCCTTGGGAAGCCTCTGGGCCGAGCATCCCGAGTGCCTGATGCAGACGCATCTGAGCGAGCAGGTCGATGAGATCGCCTGGGTGAAAAGCCTTTACCCGGCGGCGCGGGATTATCTGGACACTTACGAAACCTTTGGCCTGCTGGGCGAAAACGGCGTTTACGGCCATGCGATCCATCTGGAGCCGCGCGAGATCGCCCGGCTGCGCGATGTCGGCGCGGGGCTGGCGCATTGCCCGACCTCGAACACGTTCATCGGCTCGGGGCTGTTTGACACGGCGGGGCTTTCGGCGGCGGGGCTGCGGATCGGGCTGGCCACCGACACCGGCGGCGGATCAAGTTTCTCGATGCTGCGCACGATGGCCGCGGCCTATGAGATCGGGCAGCTCAAGCGCGGCGCGCTGCATCCGGCGGTGCTGTGGTATCTGGCCACTGTCGGCGCGGCGCGGGTTTTGCGCATCGATCACGCGGTCGGCAATATCGCCGTGGGGATGGAGGCGGATCTGATCGCGGTCGATCTGGCCTCGACCCAAGCGATTGCCCAGCGCGCCGAGCGGGCGGGCGATTTCTGGGAGGCGCTTTTCCCGACGATCATGATGGGGGATGACCGCGCCATCGCCGGGGTCTGGGTGGCCGGGCGGCGGATGAAGTAGCGGGGGGGGGGGCCCCCCCCCCCCCGGTTTTT
>NZ_SWJZ01000124.1 GCF_005144475.1 Rhodobacter capsulatus
GTAAGCGTCCGGTCAGGGCGACTTTGACCTATCCAGGGGTTTGATCCATGTCAGCGTGACGATGCTCGCGGCCATTGCGATCATTACGATTGTGGTAAGGTAGGGCGCGACCATACATCCCTCGCTGATGGCGAAGCGGGTGACGCCATCTGCCTCGCGCCAAGTGCTAACGTTGAGCGCAAGCATGAGCATCAAGATCACGATTGCGACTGTGGAGAACCAGGCTGACCTAAGGAGGAGGGCTCCCACCGTCAGTCCGATCGCAATCAGGCCGATGGGCTCGAACAAGAACAAAGCGAGGTCGTCGAGTTGGCCGACAGGACCGTCCTGCGATGTCCAGGCAGGTCTTACCTTGTCACAGACTTCCGCGGCTGCCGGTGTCGACGTGATCAAGCAGACTAGGACTGCCATGGTTCGATTCATTGGCCGGGCCTCCAGGGCAAGAAGTCGTCGACCTTGGTGATCTTGTAGTCAGCGATCCGGGCGAGGGTGTTGGCGAGCCAGGCGTGGGGATCGACTGCGTTGAGTTTGGCCGTTTCGATCAGGGTGTAGGCGATGGCGGCGGCCTTGCCGCCCGCTTCCGAGCCGACGAAGAGGTAATTCTTCCGCCCGAGGGCGATGGCGCGCATGCCGCGTTCGGCGGCGTTGTTGTCCAACTCCAAGATGCCATGGTCAAGGTAGGGGCGCAGGCGCTCCATGCGGGTCAGGGCATAGCGGATGGTGGCCGCGAGCGGGGATTTGCCCGAGATCGTGGTGAGTTGCATGGCCAGCCATAACTCCAGATCGTCAAAGACCGGGGCCGCGTGTGCCTTGCGAAGCGCGACGCGGACGTCCGGTGGCGACCCTCTGGCCTCTTTCTCGACGGCATAGAGTTGCGCGATCCGACCGATGGCTTCTTCGGCGATCGGGGAACCCTGCGATCGGTGGATGTCGACGAACTTGCGCCGGACATGGGCCATGCAGGCGACCTCGCGGATTGAACCGGAGCGGTAGAGGTCCTCGAACCCGGCATAACCATCGGCGTGCATCCAGCCCCGGAACCGGGCGAGATGGTCCTTGGGATGCTGGCCCTTGCGGTCGCCGGAGAACCTATACCATGCAGCGGGCGCGGCGGTGCCGCCCCATGGCCGTTCATCTCGCGCATAGGTCCAGAGCCGGGCTGTCTGGGTTTTGCCGGTGCCGGGGGCGAGCATGCTCACGGGCGTGTCGTCGGCGAAGATCGCCTCGGCCGACAGGACATGGCGACCGATGGCATCGGCCAGGGGTTCCAGCAGGGCGGTGGTCTTGCCGATCCAGTCGGCCAGGGTCGAGCGGTCGAGGTCGAGACCTTCACGGTCGAAGATCTGGCTCTGGCGATACAGGGGCAGATGGTCGGCGTATTTGCTGACCAGCACATTGGCCAGAAGACCTGGCCCGGGGCGACCGCGCTCGATGGGGCGCGAGGGCAGCGGGGCCTGCACGAAGCGTTCGCAGCAGGAACATGTCAATCGGGGCCGGACGATGCGGTTCACGATGAAGCGCCCCGGCACGTATTCCAGTTCTTCGGTCACATCTTCGCCGATCCGGCGCAGGCGGCCACCGCAATCGGCACAGGCCTCGGCGCCCGGGGTCAGCTCGACCTCCATCCGGGGGATATGGTCCGGGATCGGACGGCGCTTGGGTTTATCCTTCTCCTCGATGTCCGGCAGCTTCATCCGCGCCGTCATTGCCGCCGCCGCAATCTCGCTGGTCTCCAAGGCCAGTTGCAGCTGCTCGGCGGTCTCGGACGACGCGCCAAACCGGTGTGCCCGATGCTCCGCCAACTGATGCCGCAGCTTCTCGATCAGGATCGCCTGCGCCTTCACCTCGGCCAGAAGCCGCGCGGTGAAGCTGCGCAACTCCTCGGGGTCTTCCGGCAAGGTCAGGGTCTGATCCAACATGCGGGAAGTTTATCCCACTGTATTCCTTGTGGGAATCATTGATTACAGGATCGGCAGATTATCCCGCCGCCAGGGGCCGCCACGTCCGCTGAGGTGCTCGCCAGTCGATCCCTTCCAGCAGCATCGACAACTGGGCGGGCGACAGCACCACCTTGCCCTCCTTGGCCGAGGGCCAGACGAACCGCCCCTTCTCCAGTCGCTTCAGGAACATGCAGGCCCCTTGGCCATCCCACCAGATGATCTTCACAAGGTCACCCCGACGCCCCCTGAACACGAAGAGATGCCCGGCGAACGGGTCCTGCTTCAGCACCGCCTCGGCCTGTGCAGCCAACGCCGCAAAACCCTTGCGCATGTCGGTCACCCCGGCCGCCAGCCAGACCTGCGTGTTCGCCGGAACCGGGATCACGCCGTCAGCCCCCGGATCAACCGCGCCAGCGCCTCGGGATCATAGCTGCCGCTGATCCGCATCCGGTGGCCGCCTGCCAGTTCGATCTCGATGTGGTTCTCGACTACAGGCATTGCCATGGGTGCCTTCGCCTCCGCGACGATCTCTACTGGCAGAAAGCGCGCCTCCTCTGCTGGGGGCGCAGCCGAGGCAGGGTCCGGCGCATGACGGGGATCGCGCAGCCACTTGAAGATCAGGTTGGCATTCACAGCGTAGCGCCGCGCCACCTGCGCCACGGAAACGCCCGGCGCCGTCGTCTGGAAACAGATCGACCGCTTCTCCTCATCCGTCCAAAGCCGCTTCGTCCGACGCGCCACGCCATCACCATAGTGTCCACTATCGATGGTGGACACTATCCGCCTCTCTCACCACGCGGCAGAGCAGTCAGCCCGGACGCTTAC
>NZ_SWJZ01000125.1 GCF_005144475.1 Rhodobacter capsulatus
GCGCGCCTGAAGCACACCATGCCTGCGGCTTCACCGGTAGGGTGCCGATCCATGCCGTCCAGATTTGTGCAAGGTTGACCCGCTCCTGTGCCGCTCTTGGCCCAACGCGTTGAACAGCATGGGTTTGTTGCGCCGAACTGCGGGTTTCCGCTGAATGGCGTCACAAATATTTCATTATCATGGGGTTACGGCGGCACTCATGGCGTTTCGGGAGAGATCTCCTGGGCGCCATCGCTGAAGCCCAGTTCCCGCACCACCTTGAAACTCTTCGCTCGGCGCTTGTTGGCGGTGTACCAGACGATCTTTCGCACCTTCGATTGCGAGAATTCGTAGACGACTCCGAGCACGACCTTCTGATCATGCGGATCGAGCATCCATTCGACGGGCAGGCCGATGTCGATCGCCTGATGCGGCAACGACGGCGGTGCAGACTTTTTCTCATCACTCATGACTGGTCCCTCGATGGATTTCAGAAGCCGGATTCGGCAAGTGCGGCGTCGAAAGCCGCTTCGAACCGCGCCCGAAACGCGGGTCCCATAGCGCGGCCGAGCCCGATGATGCCGAGCGGGTCGTGCCGTGCGCTGAGATCGGCGGCGAAGGTTTCGGGCAGGGTCAACGTCACGCTGGTTGGATGCCGTCCTCGGGCACCCCGTCGTTCGCAGACCTCCGGCCAGCCGGTGTCTTTCCAGTCGCGGCAGAGATCATCGCGCAGCCCCTGAGCGACACGCCGGATCAGGAAGGGGACCGGACATCGCGCGGCTTTGGCCCAGGCTTCGACGCGCGGCGCCTGCGCCGCGGTGAGTGAAACGGCGACGTAAACGACCGTCGTCTTTCCCGCGCCTTGAGGAGTGTCGTGTGCCTCTGCTTCGTGGTTCGCCGCAGCCCCTGCGGCGGCCGTGCGCTCCTCGATCGCCGCCGAAGCCATCGCGCCGAAACCTGCCTCCTTCCCGGATTCCACCCCGGTCGCAAGCGCCGAGGTCTCCGGTTCGCGGGCGTTTGGCATCTGCGAGCAGTCATCCTTCGGATTGCCCGCGCTCTCGCCAAATCCGAGTGTTGCCGAAAACCCCGCATCGCGGCGGATGACCCGCATCATATCCTTGCGCGGGGCCATCACGCGACCTCCATCGGAACGGCGATCATCCGGTCGATCTCGTCGAGCAGCTCTGCTGCCTCCTTCACGGCATTGAGCACATGGGTGGCAAGGCCGCGGTTTGGGGTATGCTCCGCGATCTCGCCCAGCAGTCCTTCGCGATCCATCCGCACGTAGGCGGTGCGGTTCGACAGGAACGCCTCACAGGCGGGCAGGGCTGCGAACAGCTCTTGCGCCACGGCCCGTTCCGCTTCCGAGACACGCAGGGGCACCCGGTTCAGGATCACGGAAAACCCCGGCAACTCCTCGGGGCGATCGACCCGGCC
>NZ_SWJZ01000126.1 GCF_005144475.1 Rhodobacter capsulatus
GTGCTTTTCGCACACTGCCCAGAACCGGCCCGCATCGGGGAAGGTCGGCACGCCCTCGAACATCAAGGTCGTCGCGCCATTCGCCAAGGGCCCGTAGATGATGTAGCTGTGCCCGGTCACCCAGCCCACATCGGCGGTGCACCAGAACACGTCGCCGTCTTTATAGTCGAAGGTGTACTGATGCGTCATCGCCGCATAGACGAGGTAACCGCCCGTCGTATGCACGACGCCCTTCGGCTTGCCGGTCGAGCCCGAGGTGTAGAGGATGAAGAGCGGATCTTCGGCATTCATCGGCCGCGGCGGGCATTCCGGGCTGACATGCTCCATCAGGTAAAGCAGATCGACATCGCGGCCATGCACCCAGCTGATCTGATCGCCGGTGTGCTTGACGACAAGGCAGCGCACCTTGTCAGAGCAGTGCAGAAGCGCGGCATCGGTGTTCGCCTTCAGCGGCGTGCGCCGCCCGCCGCGCGGCGCGGTATCGGCGGTGATCACCAGCTTGGCGCCGCAATCATTGATCCGGTTCGCCAGCGCATCGGGCGAAAAGCCCGCGAAAACAATGGAATGGATCGCGCCGATCCGGGCGCAGGCCAGCATCGCATAGGCCGCCTCCGGGATCATCGGCAGATAGATCACCACCCGGTCGCCGCGCATGATGCCCTGGGACAGCAGCACATT
>NZ_SWJZ01000127.1 GCF_005144475.1 Rhodobacter capsulatus
GAGCTGAACCCGTTCCTCGACGAGCGCGGCCGCACCGCCGCGCTGATCTGCGACCTGACCGCCAGCCTGTTCGGCCGCCGCGTGCTGGACCGTCAGACCCGGAGCTTCGCATGAGGCTGCGCCCGCAACCCTCGCAGCTGGCCTTCGTGCCCTTCGTCTCGGTCGCGAACATGATGCGTCTCGTGCATGCGATCGGCGTCGAACGGTTCATTACGGATCTGGCGGGCCATATCGAGGCCGATTTCCGCCGCTGGCCCGAATTCGACAAGACGCCCCGCGTGGCCAGCCATTCGCGCGACGGCGTGATCGAGCTGATGCCGACGGCCGATGCGGAAAGCTACGGGTTTAAATATGTGAACGGCCATCCGGGCAACATGCGGGCGGGCTATCAGACCGTCACCGCCTTTGGCGTGCTCGCCTCGGTCAGCACCGGCTATCCGCTGCTTTTGACGGAAATGACGCTGCTGACGGCGCTGCGCACGGCGGCCACCTCGGCGCTGGTGGGGCGCTATCTTGCGCCCGAGGGGGCGCAG
>NZ_SWJZ01000128.1 GCF_005144475.1 Rhodobacter capsulatus
CAGATGGCGCCCTCGGCCGTCGATCTGGCCCGGATCTTTGCCGCGCCGCTGACGTGACCGATCCCGCCTATCTGCGCCTCGGCCTGCCGGTGACGGCATCGCCGCTGGCCGTCCTTCGCGCGGCGGTCCGGGCGCTTCATTCCGATACCCGCGCCGTTCGCGGGTTTCGGGCGGCGCGCAAGCGGTTCTACCGGCAGATGCTTTGCGCACATGCGGCGCGTCAGGCCGCAGGCGACCAGCGCACCGGCTAAGCCCGCCCGCCCATCGTTTCGTCCCAATCCAGCGCCCGGCCTCTTGGCCGGGCTTTTCACTCTCAGGAGGTTCCCATGGCGGACTACTTCACCCATTTTTCGTGCCTGATCGACGTCGGGACGGCCGAAAAGGCCACCCGCGCGCTCGCACTGTTTCACGCGTTGCGCGCCGCGGATGAGGACGCCAACGACCCGGAGGTCGCGGGGTTCGATCTCGCGCTTCAGGATGCACCCGAGGGCAGCATCCTCTGGATCCATGACGACGAACACGGCGATGTCGAGGCCGTCATCCGCTTCGTGCTGCGCCTCGCCGAAGACCTCGACCTCACCGGCCTTTGGGGCTTCCAATATGCCCTGACCTGTTCCCGGCCCCGCCTCGATGCCTTCGGCGGCGGCGCGCATGTCATCGATCTCGGCGCACGCAAATCCATCGGTTGGAGCAGCACGAACGAATGGCTGGCTGCGGCGCTGAACGGGGAGGACATCGATGCCTGAGGTGATCTGCACGACGGTCTACCAGTTCCCTGAGCTCTCGGATGCCGCCAAGGAGAAAGCGCGCAGCTGGTATCGCGACCTCGCGCCCCACGACGATTGGTCGGACGCGGTCTATGAGGATTTCGAGCGGATCTGCGAGATCCTCGGCATGCGCCTGAAGACCACGCCCATCCGCCTGATGGGCGGCGGGACGCGGGCCAAGCCCTGCATCTGGTTCTCCGGGTTCTGGAGCCAAGGGGATGGCGCCTGCTTTGAGGGCTATCTTGGCCACGCCAAAGGTGCGGCTGCGCGCATTCGGGACTATGCGCCGATGGACGCGACGCTGCACGGCATTGCCGACCGGCTCCAGGCCATCCAGCGCCGGAACTTCTATCAACTCGCGGCCGAGGCGACCCATCG
>NZ_SWJZ01000014.1 GCF_005144475.1 Rhodobacter capsulatus
ACATCACCTCGCTGGCGGGGGCCGCGATCGACCGCGCCGCCGTCAACCAGCCGCCTGCCGCCCCCGCCGCCGCGCCCCGTCCCGCCGCGCCAAGTGCCAGCCCGGTGGCGAAACCCGCCGCCCCCGCCCGGACCGCCCCCGCCCAGACCGGCGCCGAGCCGATCCGCCACCGCGTCGCCCGCGGCGAAACCGCCTATTCGATCGCGCGCTATTACAATGTCCCGGCGAAATCGGTGGCGGACTGGAACGGCCTGCCCGCCGATCTGAGCGTGCGCGAAGGCCAGATGCTGATGATCCCGCCCGCGACCGGCGCCGCGCCGCGGCCCGCCACCGCGGCGCTGACCGAACCGGGCGAAGGCTCGCCCACGCCCGAGCCGCCCTCGGCGGCGAAACCGCTGCCGAAAGAGGTGCCGCCGAAAGCCTCGGCCCCGGTCGACAAATCCGCCGCCCCCGATCTGGGCGCCGCCCGCACCGAGGCTTCGCGCAGCTCGAAATTCGTCATGCCGGTGCCGGGTGCGATCATCCGCCCCTATGCCAAGGGCAAGAACGACGGCGTCGACATCCGCGCCGCCGCCGGAACCGCGGTCAAGGCCGCCGATGCGGGCACGGTCGCGGCGATCACCAAGGACACCGAACAGGTGCCGATCCTGGTTCTGCGCCACGAGGGCGGGCTGCTGACCGTCTATGCCAATATCGACGGCATCACCGTCGCCAAGGGCGACCGGATCAGCCGCGGCCAGAGCATCGCCAAGGTCCGCGCGGGCGACACCGGCTTTTTGCATTTCGAGGTCCGCAAGGGCTACGACTCGGTCGATCCGATGCCCTATCTGGACTGAGCCCCGGGCCCGGGGGCCGAACCGGACCGCATCACCGTCCCGCCACAGGGCGGGTGTCGCAAAAGGGGGCCTTGGCCCCCTTTTTTGTGCCGGTCACAAGAACTTGACCTCTCTGGCCGGGAAGCGCAATTTGCCGTGGGGGGAGGACACCCCAGCAACAGAGGGGTGGCCATGGCGCTTTTGAATTTCCTGAGCACGATCTCGCCGGTGGGGCTGGCGACGGCGGCGCTGGCGCTGGCGGGGGCGCTGGGTCTGCTTCTGGGCGGGCTGAACTGGCGCGGCATCGGGCTGGGCATCGGCGGGGTGCTGTTCGCGGGGCTCTTCGTCGGTCACTGGACCTCGGTCGCGGGCCTGCATCTTGCCCCGGAAATGCTGGAATTCGTGCGCGAATTCGGCCTCATCATCTTCGTCTTCACGATCGGCATCCAGGTCGGCCCGGGCTTTTTCGCCTCGTTGCAGCGCGCCGGTCTGCAGTTCAACCTGATCGCCGCCGCGATCGTCCTTCTGGGCGTGGCGACCACGGTGGCGCTGCATTTCCTTGCCGACATTCCGGTGCCCGCACTGGTCGGGCTGATGTCGGGGGCGGTGACGAACACCCCGGGGCTGGGCGCGGCAACGCAGGTGCTGAAGGATGCGGGCATCCCTTCGGAGGTGATTTCGGAAGCCTCGCTCGGCTATGCCGTCGCCTATCCCTTTGGTATAATTGGCATCTTGCTGACGATGATCGCGGTGCGGCAGGTGCTGGCGATCCGCATCGAGCGCGAAGAGGCGGAGTTCGAGGCGACCCGGGCCAAGGGCGGCACGAAGGAGCTGCCCGCGCTCAATGTGGTGGTGCGCAACCCCAATCTTGAAGGGCTGGAGCTGGGCGAGGTGCCCGATCTTTACGATCAGGGCGTGGTGGTGTCGCGGCTCAAGCGCGGCGAGGTGCTGATGCATCCCCTGCGCTCGATGGCGCTGCACATGGGCGACGTGCTGCATCTGGTCGGCCCCGCGGACAAGCTGCATGCGATGGTGCTGATCCTGGGCGAGGAGGTGGATGTCTCGCTCACCTCGACCAAGGGCACGCAGCTGAGCTGGCAGCGCGTCGCGGTGACGGCGCAAAAGGCGCTGGGCAAGCATATCCGCGATCTGGGGCTCGAGGAACGCTCGGTCTCGATTTCCCGCGTCACCCGGGCGGGGACGCAGCTGCCGGTCGAGCCCGATCTGGCGCTGCAATTCGGCGACATCCTGACCGTGGTCGGCGCCCCCGCCGATATCGAGGCGGTGAAGCCGCTCTTCGGCGATCAGATGAAAAGCCTGGATCTGGTGCAGTTTTCCGGCGTCTTCTTCGGCATCCTGCTCGGCGTGATCCTCGGCTCGATCCCGATCGCCTTTCCGGGCCTGCCCGCGCCGCTGAAACTGGGGCTGGCGGGGGGGCCGCTCGTCGCGGCGATCCTGCTCTCGCGCATCGGTTTCATCGGTCCCTTCGTCTTCTTCATGCCGCCCGTCGCCAACCATGCGCTGCGCGAGCTGGGCATCGTGCTGTTCCTCTCGGCGGTCGGGCTGAAGGCGGGCGGGCAATTCGTGCAGACGCTGATCCACGGGCCGGGGCTTTCATGGATGCTCTACGGCATGGTGATCACCCTCGTGCCGCTGATGATCGTGGGCTTCGTCGCCCGCATCGTCTATCGGGTGAACTACCTGAGCCTTTCGGGCGTGCTGGCGGGCTCGATGACCGATCCGCCCGCGCTCGCCTTTGCCAATGGCATGTCGGGCTCGGCGGCGGCCTCGGTCGGCTATGCCTCGGTCTATCCGCTGGTGATGTGCATGCGGATCCTTGCGCCGCAGATCATCGTGCTGTTGTTGCTGTGACCCGGGCCACCCCCGCCCGGAAGGAGAGACCATGAAGATCGCCACCTTCAACATCAACGGCATCAAGGCCCGCGCCGAGGCCCTGCCCGCCTGGCTGCGCGCGGCCGAAGCCGATGTCGTGCTGCTGCAGGAGATCAAATCGACCGACGAGGCCTTCCCGCAGGAGGTTCTCGACGGCACCGGCTACACGGTGCACACGCACGGGCAGAAAGGCTTCAACGGCGTGGCGATCCTGTCGCGGCTGCCGCTGGAAGATGTCCGCCGCGGCCTGCCCGGCGACGACAGCGACGATCAGGCCCGCTGGATCGAGGCGACGGTGATCGGCACCCGCGCGGTGCGGGTCTGCGGGCTTTACCTGCCGAATGGCAACCCGGCGCCGGGGCCGAAATACGATTACAAGCTTCACTGGATGGCGCGGATGCAGGCGCGGGTGGAAACCCTGCTGAAAACCGAGGAGCCGCTGGTTTTCGCGGGCGATTACAACGTGATCCCGCAAGACGAGGACGCCGCGAAACCGGACAGCTGGCGCGCGGATGCGCTGGCCCTGCCCGAGAGCCGCGCGGCGTTCCGGCGGATCGTGAACCTTGGCCTGACCGATGCCTTCCGCGCCCGGGTGCCCGGTCCGGGGCAGTATTCGTTCTGGGATTATCAGGCGGGCGCCTGGCAGAAAAACAACGGCATCCGCATCGACCACCTGCTGCTGAGCCCCCAGGCGGCCGATCTGTTGCGCGATGCGGGCATCGACAAGGAGGTCCGCGCGGGCGAGAAACCCTCGGATCACGTGCCGGTCTGGATCGAGCTGGACGCCTGAGCCTGACTTGCGGGGCGCCTATTTCCGCGGCCCCTATTTGCGCGGGGCCGTCACGTCGTGGCCATAGACCCAGTCGAAGCGGCCCAAGATCTTGCCCGGCGCAATCGCCGAGGCCGTGCGCAGCGCCAGATGCCCGATGACGCGGGCCGGGCCCGAGAGGTGATAGTTGCGGGCGTTTTCATTCGCCGCCTCGACGATCGCCTCGCAGCGCCCGCGCCGCGCCGCCTGATAGGCGGCCAGCCCCTCGGCGTCGCTTTGCGCTTCCGCCAGCGAGGCCGCCAGCACCCAGGCATCTTCCAGCGCCATCACCGCGCCCTGCGCCATGAAGGGCAAGGTGGGATGCGCCGCATCGCCGAGGATCGCCGCGCCGCGGCCCTGCCAGACCCGCGCCACGCGGTGCCGGAACAGCCCCCAAAGCCAGGGCTCCTTCACCGCCTCAAGCCAGTCCTGCACCTGCGGGCAGAAGTCCTCGAAGGCGGCCAGCAGGCTGCGCGGATCGTCGCGATGCGACCAGCCCTCGGCGGTCCAGCGCTGCCGTTCCTCGACCGCCACGATGTTGCGCAGGCCGCGCCCGATCGGATAGCTGACCAGATGCCGCCCGTCGCCCATGAAGACCTGCGCCACCTTGGGCTCGGCATCGTCGCAGGGCACCAGCGTCCGCCAGGCGACCTGATGGGTGAAAAAGGGCCGCCCCTCGCCGTTCAGCGCGCGCCGCACCCGCGATTGCAGCCCGTCGGCGCCGATCAGAAGGCCGGTCTCGATCTCCTCGCCCTTGAGCATCTTCAGCCGCGGCGGATGCAGGCCCAGCGTGACCTCGGCCACGCGTTGCTGCAGCTTGATCTCGACGCCCGCCGCGCGCGCGCCCTCGGCCAGAAGCTCAATCAGCCGGGCGCGATGCAAAAGCCGGTATTCCTCGCCCGGGCGCAGCCGCGCCAGATCGAGCCGCGTCACCCGCTTGCCGGTCTCGCCCTCGCGCAGCTCGATCGCCTCGGCCTGCGGACCGGCCGCGGCCAGCGCCTCGCCCAGACCAAGCGCATGCAGCACCCGCGCGCCATTGGGCGAAATCTGCAGGCCCGCGCCGACCTCGCGGATCGCATCGGCCTGTTCCAGCACTGTCACCTCGGCGCCCCGAAGCGCCAGCGCCCGGGCCACCGCAAGACCCGCAACCCCGGCCCCAAGCACCGTCACCTTCCGACCGATCAGCACGACCAGACCCTTTCCGAACCGTTGGACCCCGCCCGACCCGGAGCCGTCTTCCAAAAAAAAGCACCGGCCCCTGCTGGTGCCGGTGTCCCATGTCCTTGCGCGAAATCAAACCCCCCGCGCTGGGGCGTCGCGTCGCACCCCCTGTCGCACCCCCCCCTGTCGAGGCGGCGGCCGGGGTCAGTCGTCGCGGTGCACGCGCTCGCGGCGTTCGTGTTTTTCCTGTGCTTCCAGCGTCATCGTGGCGATCGGCCGGGCGTCAAGCCGCTTGAGCGAGATCGGCTCGCCGGTCATTTCGCAATAGCCGTATTCGCCATTCTCGATCCGGCGCAGCGCGGCGTCGATCTTCGAGACCAGCTTGCGCTGCCGGTCGCGGGTGCGCAATTCCAGCGCGCGGTCGGTTTCCTCGCTGGCGCGGTCGGCCAGATCGGGCACGTTGCGCGCCGATTCGGCAAGCCCTTCGAGGGTTTCGAGCGATTGTTCGAGCAGTTCCGATTTCCACGCCATCAGCTTGCGGCGGAAATATTCAAGCTGCCTTTCGTTCATGAAAGGCTCGTCTTCGGCCGGGCGGTAATTGTCGGGAAGGAAGGTCTCGGCTTTCATCGCGTCACTCACTGTCGGGCCCTCGGTCATGTCGGGGTTGCCCCCCGGCACCGCTGCGGGCTCACTTACCCTAACGCGCTTGGGTTGTCACCCCCGCTTTGCGGCTGCGGCATCTTTCCTGCGCCGATCCCGCGCGGCGCTTGCGGCGATTTTGGCGCCCGGCTAGGCTTTCGGCAGCAAGCAAGGAGAGGCAAGTGCAGTTCAGCTCGACCAAGGATTACGTTGCCCCCCCCGATCTGATCGTGGCGGTGAATGCCGCCGTCGCGCTCGAGCGGCCGCTGCTGGTCAAGGGCGAGCCCGGCACCGGCAAGACCGAACTGGCGCGGCAGGTCTCGGCGGCGCTGGGCCTGCCGATGCTCGAATGGGCGGTGAAATCGACGACGAAGGCGCAGCAGGGGCTTTACGAATACGACGCGGTCTCGCGCCTGCGCGACAGCCAGCTGGGCGATGCGCGGGTGAACGAGGTCCGGAACTACCTGCGCAAGGGCAAGCTCTGGCAGGCCTTCGAGGCCGAGGGCAAGGTGGTGCTTCTGATCGACGAGATCGACAAGGCCGACATCGAATTTCCGAACGATCTGTTGCAGGAACTCGACCGGATGGAGTTCCACGTCTACGAGACCGGCGAGACGATCCGCGCGGCGCATCGGCCGATCGTCATCATCACCTCGAACAACGAAAAGGAACTGCCCGACGCTTTCTTGCGGCGCTGTTTCTTTCACTACATCCGCTTCCCCGACACCGAGACCCTGCGCGCCATCGTCAAGGTGCATTTCCCCGGCATCAAGGAGGCGCTGCTGGCCGCCGCGCTGAGCCGATTCTACGAGATCCGCGAAACCCCGGGGCTGAAGAAGAAACCCTCCACCTCGGAGGTGCTCGACTGGCTGAAGCTTTTGCTGGCCGAGGATCTGTCGCCCGAGGATCTGAAGGCCGATCCGGCAAACCTGTTGCCGAAGCTGCACGGGGCGCTTTTGAAGAACGAACAGGATGTGCATCTGTTCGAGCGGCTGGCCTTCATGGCGCGGCGGCAGGGGCGCTGAGCGCGGCCCTCAGCGCGGCAGGACGGTGACCCGGCAGGTCGCGGGGGCGGGGCCGATCTCGCCCAGCCACAGCACCCCGGCCTGCTGCAGGTCGATCTCGAGCAGGCAATCGCCCTCCCGGTCGGGGGCGCGCACCAGAAGCGTCGTCTCCAGCGTGCCGCCCGGCGGCAGCGGCCGGGTGAACGGCTGCTGGCCGTCAAGCCACTGCAAAAGGCTGCCATCGGGCGCGCGCCAGTGGTTGCCCAGCGTCAGACCGCTTTCGCGGCTGGGCGCCCAGAGCTGATCGGTGCTGTTGCGCAAGGTCACCGGCACCTCGCACAGGCCGCATGCGGGCATCTCCAGCTGCGCGGGCGCGGTGATTTCGGCCGAAAGCGACCAGAGCGGGAAGACCCCGGGGCTGGTTCCCGTCACCGCATCCATGCGCCGGCGCAGGATGTCGGTCCACAGCTCCAGGATCTTGCCGTTGAAAAGCTTGCCATGTTCCGAGGGAATGGTGTCGAGCGTGCAGTTCGGCAGGTTGGCGCGCAACAGCGCCTCGGCGTCGTGAAAGCGCGACAGCGGGTTGGTCTCGTCATGGCGCCCGAGGATGAAGGCCGCGCGGCCGCCATAGGGGGTGATCTGGAGCGGGTTGAGACAGATCAGCAGGGCGACCGGGTGCTCGGCCGCGGTCAGCAGTTGCGCGGTCTTCTGCGCCAGAAGCGCGCCCTGACAATTGCCGCCCAGAAACAGCGGCCCCGAGAGACCGAGAGACAGCACCTCCTCGGCGCACATCGCCGCCAGATGCAGATGGGTCTTTGCCCCGGGCTTCACCACCAGATGCCCCGAGCGCATGCCGTAAAGCGGCTGATCGGGGCCAAGCGCGGCGGCCAGCGCCGCGAAGGGCGCATAGCCCTGACAACTCCAGACGAGCGGCGGGCGCGAGCCCGCGACATTGACCCCGAAGATCAGCCCGTTGGCGCTGACCACCTCGCCCTGCCACCAGGGCCGGGTGACCGCCGCGATTTTCTTGCGCAGATCGGCCACGAGCGCCGGATCGATCAGCCCCGCCCCGGCGGGGGCGGCGGCCGGGCTGTCCTGCACGGCGGGAGAGGCGATCTTGCTCATGTTCGCCGCAACCAGCCGTTGACGTTGAACGTCGCATTATAGCCGAACCGGTCGCAATACTGCGTGTCGATCGCGTAATCGGCGCCGCGGCGGGCCAAAAAGGCGTCGATCGCGCGCGAGGGCGGCGAGAGCGCCGAGGCCACCGCCGCGATGTCGGCGGCATCGCGAAACGCGCCGTCCTCGATGATCACGTAATCGCCCGGGGTCAGATGCGGATCGATGTAGTCCAGAACCGCGGTGCAGGTCGCCTCGTCATGGGCGGAATCCTCGATCACCAGCAGCGGATGGCCGAGGCGGCGCAGCTCCTCGGGCGGCAGCACCCGCGCCAGATCGCGGGCGTCGCCGATGCGGGCATCGACCTGCGGATGCGCGCTGGGGTTGCGCGGCAAAAGATCGATGCTGATCACCGGCCCGGGCAGGCCCAGCGCCGCCATCATGTCGGCCAGCCATTCGGTCCGCCCGCCTTCCAGACTGCCGATCTCGATCACCGCGGCCGGTTTCAGCGCGCCCAGCAACGCCAGATAATTCGCCATGTCGAGCGGGTTGAGCAGCATCGCCCGGCCCTTGTAGCGGGTCTCGAGGCTGCCCTTGAGCAGGTCGGTCAGCACCGCGTCGGGAAGCGCGCTGGAAAACTCCCGCGCCCCGCCGCCCTGCCCCGCCGCCGGTCCTGGCCCCGATCCCGCCGGCGCCAGCATCGGGCGGCTGGCATCGAGCCGTTCCAGCTCGGCGATCTTGCACAGGCTGCGCAGCGGGGGGCTCAGTTCCAGCGCGGCCAGCACCGCCGACAGCGCCCCCTCGCGGTCCGCCGCCAGCCGCGGCTGCGGCACGATCACCGCCAGACCGAACAGAAGCGGCAGCCAGACGACATGAAACTCTGCCCCGCGTTCGGCCAGAAAATCCTCGATCGCGGTCTTGACGCCATTGCGCGGACCGCCCTCGTGCTCGGCATGGGCAAAGCCCGCATTGTAGCCCCCGGGCGAGAGGCCGCGCTCCCGCGGCAAGAGCCCGCCGATGCGGAAAGGCTGGCGATGCGCGGCGGGGATGCGGTCGGGGCAATAGTAAAGATCGCGCCGCGCATAGGGCCATTCGACATCGTGGCAGATGCTGATCGGCGCATCGGGCGCAAGCGGGCCTTCGCGGCCGTAGATCGCCTCCAGCTCGTGATACATCGTGTACCAGTTGTGGTCGCCGTCCAGCAGCACGACATCGGCGGGCAGAAGAGCGCCCAGCACCTCAAGGCTGGGGTGCGGATGCAGCGCCACCGTCCCGGCGAAGCGATCCCCCAGCCGCGCCAGCTCGGGCCCGGGTTCGGGATCGACGATGTCAAGCCGCGCCCCGGCGGCCTTGGCCCAGGCGGCCAGAAGCCGGGAATGGCGGCCCGCATCGGCGCCGACCTCGATCACGCGGCGCGCTTCGGCGGCTTCCAGGATGGGTTTGACGACACTTGGCCAGAATTGGAACACGGGGCTGTCTCCGAAGAAGGGTCACGACTTGCGCCAGAAGGCGCCCGTCCAGTCGATCATGCCGAGGGGCTCGGTGATGCCGCGCGCGGCGCGGAAGCGGTCCACCGCCAGCGCGCATTGGCCAAGCCCGCCGTAATCGTCGATGATGACGAAGCCCCCGGGCGCAACGCGGTCGTAAAGCGCCTCCAGCGCCTGCAGGGTGGAGCTGTAAAGATCGCCATCGAGCCGCAGCAACGCCAGTTTTTCCACCGCGCAGCCCGCCAGCGTGTCGGCAAAGAAGCCGGGCAGAAACCGCACCCGCGCATCGAGCAGACCGAAATCGGCAAAGGCCCGCTCCACCCGCGCCTGCGAGACGGCGAGCGCCGGAAACTGGTCGCGCGACAGATCCAGCCCCTCGTCTTCGGGCAGCGCGGGCGGCGGCAGCCCGGCAAAGGAATCCGCCACCCAGAGACTGCGGTCCTGCGCCCCGGCCAGATCGAGCATCGCCTTCATCAGCAGGCAGGCGCCACCGCGCCAGACCCCGCATTCCATCAGATCGCCCGCCACCGCCTCGGCCAGAACGGTGCCGACGCAGTCCTGCAGATGGTCCAGCCGCCGACGCCCGATCATCGTATAGCCCAGCGGCGGACCGGCTTGCGCGGTCAGCGTGTCAAGGCCCTGCGCCCGCCGCCGCCGCTTTTCCGCCAGCGCCGGGGCCAGTTTTCCGGGCACGTCGTAAAGCGTCTCGCTCCAGAAAGCGGGGGGGATGTCCTTCATGCCCCGCAGCGTATCCAGCGCGACCTCGGTTTCCAGCCCGGTCTCGTTCAAAAGCACCGCCTTGAGCAGGTCAAGATAGCGCTCGCCCGCCTCGGGGCCGGGCCGCAGGGGCGTTGCAACCGCGCGCGGGGGGGCCGTCTGCCCCGCGGCCAGCTGGCGCGCGTAAGCCTCGGCGGCGCGGCGCGAGACCGGGCCGAAATAGCTGCGCTCGGTATCGACGACCCGGATCCGGCCGCGCAGGCGGTAATATTCCTTGGCGGCGCGCTTGTGCACCTCCAGCGCGGCGGCCCCGGCATTGGTGTGGGTGCCGCCGTGGATCTGATGAAAGATCCCCTCGCCCAGAACCACCACCTGCCGCGTGCCCGGATGTTCCAGCGCGCGCCAGAGCAGATCGGCATTGGCCGCCCCGCCGCCCGGGCTTTCGAAGGCCGGATCGAACCCGCCCAGCGCCGTCCACAGATCGCGCGGCAGGACCAACAGGTTGCTTTCGCTCAAAGGCCCGAACCAGCCGCGCCCGACATTCTCGGCAAAGGGGCTGATGTCGAACAGCCGGTAGCCGTCGGCCTGCCAGTCGATCCCGGCCAGCAACCGGTCTTCCCAGGCGCTGTCATAGCCCTGCTGCTGGGTCAGCCATTGCGGCCCCGGCCCGATCTGGAACGAGAGCGTGCTGACGACCGGCATCGGATCGATCCGCGCCGCGCGGCGGCAGGCCTCCAGCAGGCCCGGGCTGGCCATCCGCGCGCCGTCGATGCTGACGCCGACCAGCGGCGCCGCGGCCAGGCCAAGCCCGTGGTTGATCGCCCGCACCGGCGACGGCGTCGGATCGGCAAAGCGCTCGATCCGCAGATTGAGGCCCAGATCGGCGAAATCCTCGGCCCGCGGCGGCTGGCGCGAGCCGTTGTCGATCACGATCACCTCGTAATCCTCGGCGGCGATGCCCTGCTGATAGCGCGGCGAGAGGCTGTAAAGCGTCCGCGGCAATTCGCGCGCCATCTCGTGGCTGATCACGATGAGGCTCAGTTCGGGCGGCTTGGGGGTCATGCGAGCAGGCCGCTTTCGCGCAGATCGGCGATCAGCTCGTCGATCGTGGCATTGCGCAAGACCAGCGTCGCCGCGATCTCGGTGCCGAAATGCTCCTCCATCGCGCCCGCCATCACCACGGCATCGACCGAGTCGATCCCGAGGTTGTAAAACGGCGCGTCGCCGGTGATGGTGGCCGCCTCGGCCCCCGTCAGCGACACGAGAAATTCGGTGATCCAGGTTCTGACGGCAGTTTCGTTCAGCATCGGGTCCTCGCAGCAGGTGATTTCGGGGGCCATGCGGGTCAGACCTGCACGGGAAGGGTGGTCATGCGGCGCTGATTGTGCAGCGGCCGCCAGCCGGGCCGGTCGATGCACAGCCGCGGGCGCGGCCCGTCCAGCACGGTGCCGAGCGCGATCTCGGCCTCCATCCGGGCGACCCAGGCGCCAAGGCAGTGATGCAGCCCGGCGCCGAAGGATTGCACCGGCCGCCCGGTGCGGCCGGGCAGGTAAAGGTCGGGGTCGGGATAGGCTTGCGGGTCGCGGTTGGCGGCGGCGATCATCAGCACGATCTGCTGCCCCGCCCGGATCTCCTGCCCGGCAAGGGTCATGTCGGTGGCGGCGCGGCGGCGGACTTGCTGGATCGGCGCCTCCAGCCGCAAGGCCTCCTCGGCGGCGCTGGCCAGCAGCGTCCTGTCGGCGGCGACGCGGTCGCATTGATCGGGATGGTCAAGCAGCAGCCACAAAGCATTGCCGATCAGCGCCGAGGTGGTCTCGAAGCCCGCCATGAAGACGAAGCTGGTCAGGGCGGTCAGCCGGTCGTCGTCAAAGGGCGCCTCGGAGGCGTCATTGCGGCTGACCAGAAGCGACAGGCCGTCGTCGCGCGGGGCAAGGCGGCGGGCGGCGATCTCGGCGCGCAGGAAGGCATGCGCCTCGGTCAGGCGCCGCTCGGCGGCGCGGAAATCGCGGATCGAGGCGCCGCGGTTGAGGATCACCGGCACCCCCGAAAGCGTCTGCGCCAGCCAGAGCGCATCGGCATCGGCCAGCCCCAAAAGCCAGCCCATGAAGCGCGGCGGCAGCGGATCGGCAAAGCCGGTCATCAGGTCAAGACCGCCGTCGCGGGCCAGCGGCGCATGCAGATCGCGGGCGATGCGCGTCACCTCGGCGGCGCAGGCGGCCTGCGGGCGCAGCGCCAGAAGCCGCGCCACCAGCGCGCGCAGCGGCCCATGCGCGGGCGGGTTGCGGAAAAAGATCGCCATTTCGAGCAGCCGCAACAGCTCGACCGGATGATCGCCCAGCGCCTGCGAGACCTCGGCGACGAACTGCCCCAGATCCAGCGTCAGCAGGCCGGGGGTGCAAAAGGCCGCGCTGACGTCCTGATGGCGCAGCAGCACCCAGGCCTGTTCGGTCTCGGTCCAGAACACCGGCGCGCGGGCGCGCAGCGTCGCATAGACCGGATAGGGGTCGTCGCGCAAAAGCGGCGCAAGACTGTTGAACGATCCAAGATCACCCATCGGAACCTCCTGAAATTGCAACACATTCTTTCGGCGCAGCCGGACAGCGGGCCAGCTCTGCGGCCAGATAGGCGGCGCGGCAGGCGCCGCGGCGGATCTTGTTGCTGGTGGTGCGCGGCAAGGTGCCCGGCCGCACCAGCACGACCTCGAGCGGGCGCACCCCGAAGCCCTCGCAGATCGCCGCCACGACCGCCTGCGCCGCCAGATCCAGCGCCGGATCGGCCTGATGGCCGCGCTTGACCTCCTGCACGACGACCAGCGCCTCGGCCCCGTCCTGCGGCACGGCAAAGGCGGCGGCGGTGGCGGAGAGCGCGGGATGGGCGCGGGTGGCGGCGGCCTCGATATCCTCGGGGTGGTGCTTGGCGCCGCGGATGATCACGATATCCTTCAGCCGGCCGACGACGGCAAGCCCCCCGCCCGACATCTGCCCCAGATCGCCGGTGCGCAGGAAGGCCGGGCCGTCTTCGCCCGCGATCCGCGCCCCGAAGCTGTCCCGGCTGCGCTCGGGCTGCTGCCAGTAGCCCGCGCCGACATGCGGGCCCGCCACCCAGATCTCGCCCACCTTACCCTCGGGCAGGCGTTCGCGGGTTTCGGGATCGACGATGGCCAGCGCCTGCCCCGCGGCGCCAAGGCCGCAGATCACCCGCTCGGGCAGATCGGGGGCGCCGGGAAGCGTCGCCAGCCCGCTACCCGCCGGACCGCCCGAGACGAAAAGCGTCGTTTCGGCCATGCCGTAACAGGGAAACAGCGCCCGCGGGTCGAAGCCCGCCGGGGCAAGACGGGCGGCGAAGCGGCGCAGATCCTCGGCCCGGACGGGTTCGGCGCCGCAAAAGGCGACGCGCCAGCTGGACAGATCAAGACCCTCAAGCTGCTCGGGGCGCAGGCGTTCGGCGCAAAGCGCATAGGCGAAATTCGGCCCGCCGCTGCTGGTGGCGCGGTGGCGCGCGATCGCCTGCAGCCAGCGCAGCGGCCGCTGGATGAAATCCATCGGCGCCATCAGCACCGTCTCGGCCCCCAGATAAAGCGGCTGCAGCATCCCGCCGACCAGCCCCATGTCGTGAAAGAGCGGCAGCCAGCTGACCATCCGCGTCTCACTGTCATGGGCAAAGGCTTCGCGGATCATCTTCATGTTGGCGATCAGATTGCCCTGGGTGACGATCACCCCGCGCGGATCGGCGGTCGAGCCCGAGGTATATTGCAAAAAGGCCGGATCTTCGGGATGCGGCGGGGCGGGAGGCGGCGGATCGCCCGCAGGCGCAGGCCCGTCGGTGGCGATCCAGTCCAGATCGGGCCGCACGGCGGCGACGGCCCCGCGGATCGTCGCCTCGGCGGCCAGCGCGGCCGCGCTCAGCACCAGACAGGGCCGCGCATCGGCGGCGATCGCCGCGATCCGCGGGGCAGAGCGCGCAGGCGTGATGAAGGGCGTCGGCACGGCGATGGCGCCCGCGTAAAGACAGGCCCAGAAGCCGATGACAAAGGGCAGGCCCGGCGGATAGACCAGAAGCACGGTCCGCCCGCGCGCGCCGCGCGCCAGCAGTTCGGCCGCCCAAAGCCGGGCCTGACGGTCCAGATCGGCATAGGTCAGGCTTTGCCCCTCGCCCTCGCCGCGGTCCAGAAACCGCAGCGCGATCTTGTCGGGACGGCTCTGGGCGTGCCGCTGCAGAACCTGCGCCAAAGTCGTGGTCTGATCGGTGGGCAGGGGCGCAAGCCCCCCCGGCCCGGTCGTCTGCGCCATCATCGCCCCCCCTGCCGGAACCGCGCCACCGCCTCGGTGGCGGGGCCGAGCGTCAGCTCTGCGCCCATCTCGCAGCGGTTGCAGACCGGCATCGTCGCCCGGCGCGTGGCCAGCGCCTGCAGGAACTCTGCCCGCCCTTCCCCGGCCCAAAGCGCGCTGTAGCAGCTTTGCCCCAGATTGCCCAGCTGCGCGGCGCCCGGGTGAAAGCAGCACGGCACGATGTTGCCGCGATGATCGACGTAAAGATTGCCCGGATCGGCGGCGATCGCGCAGCCACCGGTGCCCGTCGCCACCTGATCGCGGGCGCGGTCGCGCAGGCTGTCGGGCAGCTGGATCCAGCCGCGGAATTCGGGATGAACGCCAAAGGGCCGCAGCACGTCGCGCCAGCGCAGCTTGTCCTCGGGCGTCTCGATCACGCAGCGCGCCTGCAGGCGCAGCCCCGGATATGTCGCCGCCAGATCCCGGGCAAAGACCAGAAAAGACATCAGTTTCGACCACTTGGCCGGTGGGCGCAGGGCTTCGTAACGGGCGGGCGTGCCGTCGCCATCGCAGCTGACCGTCAGCAGATTGACCGCCCCCATCGCCACCAGCGCCTCCAGCCGGTCGCGGGCGTCGCTTTGCGCATTGGTCGAAATCTCCACCCAATGCCGCTCGATCGGGGCGGCCAGCAGGATCCGCCCCAGCTCCTCCAGCTCGGGATGCAGCAGCGGCTCGCCATAATTGAACAGGCGCAGCAGGGTGATCTTCGGCACGTCGATGTTGGAGAGGCAGCGCGCGAACAGATCGGGCGCGATGAACTCGGGCCGCGGATCAAGGCCGGAATTCGGGCAGCCGACACAGCGCAGCTGGCAGCCGCCGACGATGTCGAAATGCAGGGTGGACAGGGACGGCCGCCCCCCGGGAGGGATCGCCTGTCGCGGCAGCGGAGATGTCATGGGCTTTCGCACCCTCCTGAAGCGACGCAACCCCGGGCTGCGGATGGCGGGGATGGCCCGAAAGCGCACCGATCGGCTGGCTTGACGGCGCCTTTGCCCGCAACACCGACGCCCGGACGTCTTTGGCGAAGGCCAGACCAACCGCGTACCGGCACAATTCCAAGCGACACGCCCCGCAGGACAGGCCCCGTATCTGCAGGAAGATCATCGCAAATCCCGGGGGTCAAGAGGGATTCGTCGGCGCTTGCGGTCCGCCGCCCGCGCCCGGCGCCGGGGCCAGAAGCGGGGGTGAAGCGGGGCCATGACGGGGACCGGAGCCCGCCGCGAAACCCCGGTTTTTCCCGGTCGCGCATAAAAAATACCAAAACTCGATAAACACAGTGGACTTTTTTCCGAAGATGGCATTCCTTTGGCGCAGACCCTTCTTCGGAGAGCCCGGATGGCCCAGCTTGACCTGATCGACCGCAAGATTGTTTCGGAACTGATGCGCGACGCGACGCTGCCGGTGGCGCAGATCGCCGACCGTGTCGGGCTGTCGCAGACCCCGTGCTGGAAGCGGATCCAGAAACTGGAAGCCTCGGGGGTGATCGAAAAGCGCGTGGCGCTGGCCAATCCGCAGGAACTGGGGCTGGGGTTGACCGTCTTTGTCGCCATCGAGGCCCCCGATCACGGCCCGGACTGGCGGGCCGCCTTTGCGGCTGCGGTCGAAAAACTGCCCGAAATCATGGAGGTCTGGCGCATGGCGGGGGAAATGGACTACCTGCTGCGCGTCGCGGTCTCGGACATGGCGGCCTATGACCTGCTCTATCGCCGCCTGACCGATGCGGTGCCGATCCGCAACATCACCTCGCATTTCGCGATGGAGCGGCTGCGCCACACCACCGCCTATCCGATCGACACCAAAAGCTGGTAGGCGGCCTCAGCGGGCAGAGAGCACCGCCACCAGATCGCCCCCGGCAGGCGCCCTGCCCGACAGATCCAGCGTGGCGGCGATGTCTTGCAGATGCGCCGCCATCAGCCGTTCCGCCGCCGCCCCGTCGCGCGCCCGCAGCGCCTGCAGCAGCGTGGCATGGTCGTGATCGCGGCAGGTCTCCAGCCCCGGCGCGCCGTAAATCGCCACGATCAGCGAGCTGCGCGCCACCAGCTCGCGCGCGATCCGTTCGAGCGTGGCATTGCCGCTCGCCTCGGCCAGCTGCAGATGGAACTGCCCCGAAAGCCGGATCGCCTCGTGGCGGCTGCCGCGATCATGCGCGGCGGCCTCTTCGGCGATGAACCGCTCCAGCGCGGCGATTTCCGCGGCGCCCGCGCGCTCGGCCACCAGACGCGCGATCGCCGGTTCCAGCGCCGCGCGCGCCTCGAACACGTCGCGCGCCTGCGCAGGCGTCGGGCTGGCCACATAGGCGCCGCGGTTTTCGCGCAGCTCCACCACCTCGCGGCTGGCCAGAAGCAGCAGACAGCGGCGGATCCGCATCCGCCCGACCCCGAAGGCCTTGCACAATTCCGATTCGGACAGCTTGGTCCCCGCGGCCAGCCGCCGTTCCATCACCGCCTCGAAAATACGCTCGACGATCTCGGTTTCGGTGATTTCGTCACCAGCACCGGAACCGTCTGTCTCTTGTGCAGGGCTCTCGTTCATCACGCCGGGTCCAAAACATCCTGTCTTCACAGGCAAATACATCCGCCCCCCGAAGCCAGCAAGCGTCGCGGCGGTCACAACCAGCTTAACAGGATGGTTGACAGGATTGTTAACAATCTTTTCCCTGATCCTGGCCAGCCGGACGCAGCGCCGGAGCATGGCACAGCCGCACCGCAACGACGGTCCACAGGGAGTTTCCACGATGAACAGACGCACCATGCTCGCCACCACCGCGCTTGCGGTCGCGGCGGCGTTTTCGCTTTCCGCCACGCTGGCCCGGGCCGAAGAGACGCTGAAGATCGGCTTTGTCGGCGTCACCTCGGGTCCGGCGGCGGCCTGGGGCACCTCGAACGTGCGCTCGATGCAGACGCTGGCGGCGATGCTGAACGAAAAGGGCGGCGTCGAGATCGGCGGCACCGCCTACAAGATCGAGATCGTCACCTTTGACGACCAGAAAGACCCCAAACGCGCGATTGCCGGCATGGAGCAGATGGCGCAGCAGGGCATCCATTATGTCGTCGGCCCGAATGTCGATGACGGCGCGGCCGCGGTGCGCCCGGTGGCCGAGGCGAATGACATCATCTACATCCCCTATGCCTTCCCGAAGGAGCTTTACACCAAGCCCGCCGAAAACGCCATTTTGGGCATGGTGGCCAGCTATCAGTCCGGCCCGGCGATCTACAAATATCTCAAGGAGAACAAGGGCGTCAGCAAGGTCGCCTTTGTCGCGGCGAATGAATCCGACCCGCTGAGCCAGCGCGACAGCGGCGTCGCGGCGGCGAAGGCGCTCGGCCTTGAGGTGACCTCCGCGGACGTGACCTATCAGGTCGACACCACCGATTTCACCCCGGTCCTGCTGCCGGTGCTGAAATCGCAGCCCGACCTGCTGGTGCTCTCGGGTGTCGCCCCGGCGGCCGCGCCGCAGCTGATCCGCTCGGCCCGCGATCTGGGCTATGCCGGGCTGATCTCGACCGAGACCGCGCAGGACGCCAAGGTGATCGAGGAAGGCGCGGGCGAGGCGGCGAATGGCTTCATCTCGGTCGGCGGCGCTTCGACGCCCGAGATCGCCTCGGATTACATGAAGGACTTCGTCGCGAAATACACCGAGATGTTCGGCGAATATAACGACGAGTCGAACACCAAGGTCTATGCGCTGCAATACATCCTCGAGACGCTGAAAGCCGATCCGAAGGGCCTGACCGACATCGCCGCCTTCAAGGCCGCGATCGACAGTTTCGCCGCGCCGAACCCCTACATGAAGGGCGAAGCGAGCCTGAGCTATGTCGGCACCACCTCCTTCGGGCAGAAGCGGCAGCTGTCGGTGCCGCTCGTGGTGAACGAATACAAGGACGGCGCGTTCCAGACGCTGTTCGTCGCCACCGTCGACTGACGCGCCCGACTGACACGCCCGGCCCGGCCGCGACCGGCCGGGCCCTTCTTGGTCCGGGGAGAGGACATGGAGCAGATCATCGTCAACGGGCTCTTTCTTGGCGCATCCTATGCGCTGATCGCGCTCGGCCTCACGCTCATCTTTTCGCTGATGAACGTGCTCAATTTCGCCCATGGGCAGATGTATGTGATCGGCGGATTCATCACCTATACGGTGGTGGCGCAGTTCCACCTGCCCTTCGTCGTCGGGCTGATCGCCTCGGCCGTGGCGCTGGCGGCGCTGGGCGCCTTTGCCGAGAGGTTCCTGTTCGCCCCGGTCATCCGCCGCTCGCAGCGCGAGGAATCGACGATGCTTCTGGCGGCCGGGATCGCGTTTTTCCTCGATGCGGTGACGCTGCTGGTCTTTGGCGAGAAGCAGCGCGGCATTCCGAAGCTTGTTCCGGGCGTCTTCAACTGGGATTTCCGCATCGTCATGCCCTATGACCGGATCCTGATCGGGGCTCTGGCCGTGGCGCTGATCGTCGCCTTCATCCTGTTCATGCGCCAGTCGCGCACCGGACGCGCGATGCGGGCCTTGGCGCAGGACCGGATGGCGGCCGAGCTGATGGGGGTCGATGTCGCGCGCTATTCGATGATCGGCTTTGCGCTTGGCGCGATGCTGGCGGGGCTGGTCGGCGGGCTTCTCGTCTCGATCGTCGGCGTCAATCTGGGCATGGGGGGGCCGACCTCGATCAAGGCCTTCCTGATGATCATGATCGGTGGCGCCGGGGTGATTTCGGGCGCCATCGCCGGGGGCTTCCTTCTGGGCATGCTGGAATCCGTGGGGCTGTCGCTGCTCGCCGCTTACGGCGACATCACCTATCTTGTCATCTTCGCCTCGCTGATGATCTTCCTCGCCTTCCGCCCGCAGGGGCTGATGGGCAAACCCTGGGGCTGAGCCATGATCCGTGCCGTTTCCCTCGCCGCCTTCCTGCTGGCGCTTTACATCGGCGTGCCGGGGCTGATCAGCCTCACCGGCCGGTGGGATTTCTACTACACGCTGACTTCGGTCGCGCTTTTGTCGATCGGCTCGGCCGGGGTCTGGCTGACCTTCTACATCGGCCGCATCAACATCGGTCAGGGCGCCTATGCGCTGGCGGGCGGCTATGTCGCCGCCATCCTGATCACCAGGGCGGGGGTCAACTTCTGGGCCACGCTGCCCTTGGCGGGGCTTTTTTGCGCCGCGCTGGCGGTGCTGATAGGCCTGCCGATCCTGCGGCTGAGGGGCGTCTATTTCTCGATGGTGACGCTGGTTCTGACCGAGGTCGCCCGGCTTTCGGCGCTGGCCCTGCCGATCACCAATGGCGCGCGCGGCATCACCTCGATCCCGCTGCCGGGCGAGGTGTCGGTCTTCGGCCTGACCCTGATCCCCGATTTCGCCACGCTCGAAAACCCGAAACTGGCGTTTTACCTGATGGCCGTGACGCTGATGTGCCTTGCCTATCTGGTGCTCTGGCGCATCACCCGGTCGCGGCTGGGGCATCTGTTCCGGTCCTTGCAGCAAAACGAGGATCTGGCGGCTTCGATCGGCGTCAACATCGCGTTCCTGCGGGTGCTGGCCTATGCGATTTCGTCGTTCATGGGCGGCATCGCCGGGGCGGGCTTCGTGGTGATCTCGCAGTCGATCTATCCCTCGTCCTTTCAGGTCGCCGACAGCGTCAACTTCATGCTGAACTGCTTCCTGGGCGGGCTTGGCTTCGTCTTCGGTCCGATGCTGGGCACGCTCGTTCTTTACTTCGGCTGGTCGCTGCTCTTTGCCGCCGCGAAATACCAGATGCTGATCTATTCGACGCTGCTGATCGCCGCGATGCTGGTCGTGCCGAACGGCCTGCTCAGCCTGCCCGCGATGTTGCGGAAAAAGGACAAGCCATGACCCCGATCCTGCAAATCCGCAACGTCACCAAGCGCTTCGACGGGCTGGTCGCGAACAATGACATCAGCTTCGACGTCGCCGAGGGCGAGATCCTTTCCGTCATCGGCCCGAATGGCGCGGGGAAATCCACGCTGTTCAAGATGATCTCGTCCTTCCTGCGCACCACATCCGGAGAGGTGCTGTTTCGCGGCGAACGCATCTCGAACCTCTCGCCGCATGCGGTGGCGCGCAAGGGCGTCGTGCGGACCTTTCAGGAAACGACGATCTTCCGCGCCATGACGCTGCGCGAAAACGTCATCGTCGCGCATCACCTGCGCGCCCGGGCGACGCTCGCCGGGTTCTTTTTCGGATCAAGTGCCGCGCGGGCGGACGAGACCGCCTTTGCCGCCTCGGCCGACGAGATCATCGGCTTTCTGGGCCTTGCGCCGATTGCGGGCGAGCTGGCGTCGAACCTGCCGCAGGGGCATCTGCGCGCGCTGGGCATGGCGATTGGCCTCGCCACCAACCCCTCGGTGTTGCTGCTCGACGAGCCCTTCGCCGGGATGAACCATGACGAGACGATGCGGATGGTGGCGCTGGTGCGGCGGCTGCGCGATGAACGCGGGGTGACCGTGCTTCTGGTCGAACATGACATGCCGGCGGTGATGAAGATATCGGACCGGATCGTGGTCTTGAACTTCGGCGAAAAGATCGCCGAGGGCACGCCCGCGGAAATTCAGGAAAATCCGCGCGTGATCGAGGCCTATCTGGGCTCGGAAGATGCTGCGATCGGGATGTAAGACATGCTTCTGAGCCTTGAAAACATCGAACTTTATTACGATCACGTCTATGCGCTCAAGGGCGTGTCGCTCAACCTGGCCGAGGGCGAGACGGTGGCCCTGATCGGCGCGAACGGGGCGGGGAAATCCTCGATCCTGCGCGCGATCACAGGGCTGCGCAAACCGCGCGCGGGCACGATCACCTATCGCGGCGCGCGGATCGACGGCAAATCCCCCGCCGAGATCGTGAAAATGGGCATCGCCATGGTGCCCGAGGGGCGGCGCGTCTTTCCGCTGATGTCGGTCAAGGACAACCTGCTGATGGGCGCCTTCACCCGCTCCGACAAGGCCGGGATCGCGCGTTCGCTCGAGGCCGTCCTGACCCGGTTTCCGCGGCTGAAGGAACGCTATGGCCAGCAGGCGGGCACGCTCTCGGGGGGCGAGCAGCAGATGATGGTGATCGGCCGCGCGCTGATGGCGGCGCCGAAGCTGCTTTTGCTCGACGAGCCCTCGCTGGGCATCGCGCCGAAGCTGGTGCAGGACATCGCGCGGTCGATCGTGGCGATCAGCCGCGACGAGGGCGTGTCGGTGCTGCTGGTCGAGCAGAACAGCCGCATGGCGCTGTCGATTTCCGCGCGCGCCTATGCGCTCTCGACCGGCACCGTGGCGCTCTCGGGCGCGTCGAAGGATCTGATGCACGACCCGCGCATCAAGGCGGCTTATCTGGGCGGAGACATCTGATGCGACTGCTGGTGATCAATCCCAACACCACCGCCACGATGACGGAAAAGATCGGCGCCGCCGCGCGTCGGGTGGCCGCGCCGGGGACCGAGATCCTTGCCGTCAATCCGGGCAGCGGCCCCGCCTCGATCGAGGGCTATTACGACGAGGCGATCAGTCTGGCCGGTCTGCTGGAGGTGATCGGCGGGCGGTCGGATTATGACGCGGTGATCATCGCCTGTTTCGACGATACCGGGCTGGATGCCGCGCGCTGCCTGACCGACAAGCCGGTGATCGGCATCGGCGAGGCGGCCTTTCACATGGCGGCGATGCTGTCGAACAGCTTTTCCGTCGTCACCACTTTGGGCCGGTCGGTTCCGGCGATCTCGCACAATCTGGCCCGTTACGGTCTGGCCACGCGCTGCGCCCGGGTGCGGGCCTCGGAAATTCCGGTGCTGGATCTGGAAGACCCGCTCAGCGACGCCTGTGCGCGCATCGGCCACGAAGTCGCGCGGGCGATCCTTGAGGACCGGGCCGAGGCGATCGTGCTGGGCTGCGCGGGCATGACCGATCTGGCCCGGGCGCTGTCGCAGGCGCATGGGCTGCCGGTGCTCGATGGCGTCGTCTGCGCCGTGGCCCTGGCCGAGGGGATGGTGCGGCTCGGTCTGGCCACCTCGCGGCTGGGGGGCTATGCGCCGCCGCGGTTCGACAAGTCGGCGCCGGTCAATGTCGAGCGTGGGCCCGCCCCGTAACCGGGACGGGCCGGGCCGGATCTGTCAGCCCAGATTGATCCAGACCGATTTCGTCTGGGTATATTGCGACAGCGCCTCGAAACACTTGTCGCGGCCGTTGCCGGTCTGCTTGAAGCCGCCCCAGATCGAGGTCATGTCGCCGTGATCGAAGCAGTTCACCCAGCACACGCCCGCTTCCATGTCACGCCCGAAGGTATGCGCCTTGGCCAGATCGCGGGTCCAGACCGAAGCGGCCAGCCCATAGGGCGAGTCATTGGCGATTTCGAGCCCGTCTTCGAGCCCGTCGATCGGGATGATCGTGCCGACCGGGCCGAAGATTTCCTCGCGCGCGATGGTCATCGCATTGTTGACCCCGGTGAACAGCGTCGGTTCGACATAGGCGCCGTGCGACAGGCCCGCGGGCGTGCCACCGCCCAGCGCCAGTGTCGCCCCCTCGGCGCGGCCCTTGTCGATATAGCCCAGAACGCGGGCCTGCTGGTCGGTGGTGACCAAGGGCCCCATCGTCGTCGCCGGATCCAGCGGATCGCCGACGACGAAGTTCTGCTGCGCGGTGGCGATGAACTTTTCGACAAAGGCGTCGTGCAACTCCCGCGCCACAAGGATGCGCGAGCCCGCATTGCAGACCTCGCCCTGATTGCCGAAGATGCCGTTCACCGCATAGGTCGCGGCGGTGTCCAGATCGTCCCAGTCGCCCAGAATGATCTGCGGGGTCTTGCCGCCGCATTCGGTGGAGACGCGCTTCATGTTCGATTGACCGGCATAGATCATCAGAAGCTTGCCGACCTCGGTCGAGCCGGTGAAGGCGATCTTGTCGACATCCATGTGCAACGCAAGCGCCTTGCCCGCCTCCTCGCCCAGACCGTGGACAACGTTCAGAACCCCGGGCGGGCCGCCCGCTTCGATGAACAACTCGGCCAGCAGACAGGCCGAAAGCGGCGACTGCTCGGCCGGTTTCAGCACCACCGAATTGCCGGTGGCCAGCGCCGGGCCCAGCTTCCACGCCGCCATCATCAGCGGATAGTTCCAGGGCGTGATGATGCCGACAACGCCAAGCGGCTGATTGAGGATGTAATGCAGCGCGGTGGTCGCCGTCGCCGTCACCTGACCGTGGAACTTGTCGATCGATTCCCCGAAGAACTTGATCGAGGTGGCCGAGAAGGGCACGTCGATGTTCATCATGTCCATCACCGGCTTGCCCATGTCGAGACTGTCAAGGACGGCGAATTCCTCGCCATGCGCCTCGATCAGCGCGGCGAATTTCTCCAGCACCGCCATGCGGGCGCGCGGCTCCATCTTTGACCAGACGCCGGAGCGAAAGACCTTGCGGGCGACCGACACGGCCAGGTCGATCTCGGCCTGACCGCCGCGGGCGACCTCGGCCAGGACGGCGCCATTCGCGGGGTTGATCGTCTGGAAGGTGCGGCCATCGGCCGAGGGCAGATAGTCGCCGCCGATGAAATGGCGGGTGCGCAGCGTCAGCTTTTCGGCAAGCCCCTGCCAATAGGCCAAGGTGGTATCGGTCATTTTTCTCTCCCTGTGGTTATTTGCGGTCGCGCAGCAGCCCGACCGAGAGGATGATGAGCAGAAGCGAGACCAGAACGATCAGCGAGCCGATGGCGTTGATCTCGGGGGTGATGCCACGGCGCAGCGTGGAATAGATGTAGATGGGCAGGGTGATGTCGCGCCCGGTCAGGAAATAGGTCACCGGGATCTCGTCGAAGGAGAGGGTGAAGGACAAAAGCCCCGCGCCCAGGATCGCCGGCCGGATCGCGGGCAGGGTGACGCGAAAGAAGGTCTCGACCGGCCCTGCCCCCAGATCGGCCGAGGCTTCCAGCAGCCGGTGATCGGTCTTTGCGAGCCGCGCCATCACCTGGCTGACCACCACGCCCAAAAGCGCCGTCGCATGGCCGATCACCACCGCGGTCAGGCTTTGGGGAATGCCGATCTGCTTGTAAAAGTTCAGCATCGCGATGCCGGTCACCAGCCCCGGCAGGCTGAGCGGCAGCAAGATCGCATTGCGGAACAGCCCCTTGCCCGGGAAGTCGTGCCGGTCAAGGACCAACGCCGCCAAGGTGCCGATGCTCAGCGTCAGGCCGGTGGCGCAGGTGGCGACGATCAGGCTGTTTTTCAGCGCCGTCAGCATCTGCGCATTGGCGAAGACCGCCTGATACCAGTGCCAGGTGAAGCCCGACAGCGGGAAGGAGGTCACCTTGCTGTCGTTGAAGGAAAACACCACCAGCACGACGATCGGCAGGTACAGGAAGGCGAGCACGCCGAAGACGAAGCCGACCATCCCCTTTTGCCACCACAAAAGCTGTTTCATCACCGCCCCCTATCGCAGATTGCGCGCCGAGGCGCGTTCGGCCCAGCCGGTCACGCCCAGGATCGCCAGCACCATGATCAGCACGAGCGTGGCGAGCGCCGAGCCCAGCGGCCAGTTCAGCGCCGCGCCGAATTGCGTTTGCAGCAGGTTCGCCACCATCGTCCCGTCGGGGCCGCCGACCAGCACCGGGGCGACGAAATCGCCGAAACTCAGGCAAAAGGTCATCATCGACCCCGCCACGACACCGCCCAGCGACAAGGGCGCGATCACGTGGCGAAAGGTGCCCAAAGGCCCGATGCCAAGGTCTTCCGAGGCCTCGATCAGCCCCTTGGGGATGTTTTCAAGCACCGAATAGATCGGCATCACCATGAAGGGCACGAAGATATAGGTGAGCGTGATCACCATCGCGGTCTGGTTGTAAAGGAAGGCATCCAGCGGCGTGTCGATCAGGCCCAGCCAGATCAGCGCGGAATTGAGCGCGCCATCGGTGCCCAGAATGATCTTCCAGGTATAGGCGCGCAGCAGGTAGCTGACCCAGAGCGGCACGATCACCGCCATGTAGATCAGATTGCGCAGCTTGTCGGAGCGGATGGTGAAGACCAGGAAATAAGCGAGCGGATAGCCCAGGATCAGCGCGCAACCCGTCACCATCGCGGCGATCTTCAGCGTGCGCAGGATCACCGTCGTGTATTGCGGGTCTGAAAAGAGCTGCAGGTAGTTGCCGAACTGAAAGTCGGGCACGAAAAGCGGGAATTGCCGGGTCCAGAAGCCGACCGCGATCATCAGCAGATAGGGCACGATCAGAAGCAGAAGCGCCCAGCCCAGCGGCAGCGCGAAAAGCCCCGCCGTCAGCAGCATCGAGGAGGCGGGGCGTCTCATGCGGCCACCTTGGCAAACAGCATCACATCCTCGGGGGCGACGGCAAAGCGGATCGGCTGGCCCGGCAGCAGCGCATCGGCGGAAAGCGAGGAGCCCCGCGAAAGCTGCGCAAAGGCCGGTTGCACCGCGCCATCGGGCAGGAATTCCAGCCTTATGCTGTCGCCGTGAAACAGCGTGTCGACCACCCTGCCCTGCACCAGATTGTCGCCCGTGGCGGGGCGCAGATGTTCGGGGCGGATGCCGATCAGCACCGCGCTGCCCGGATGGAAACCGCCATTGCCCGCGGTTTTGCGGCGCAACACCCCCCCGCCCGGCAGGGTGATCACGTCGAATTCGGCCTCGCGCCCGGCGTAATGCGCCTCGATCAGGTTCGTCGCGCCAATGAAATCGGCGACATAGGGCGTGGCCGGGCGGTCATACAGATCGTTCGGCGTGCCGATCTGGCGGATCCGCCCCGCCTCCATCACCACGATCCGGTTCGACAGCGCCAAAGCCTCGGTCTGATCATGCGTGACCATGAGAAAGGTGATGCCCAATTCCCGGTGCAGCCGCTTCAGTTCGACCTGCATCACCTCGCGCAGTTTCACATCGAGCGCCGAAAGCGGCTCATCGAGCAGCAGCACCCGCGGCTTGCGGATGAGCGCCCGCGCCATCGCCACGCGCTGCTTTTGCCCGCCCGATAGCGCGCCGGGGCGTTTCGTCCCCATCTGCGTCAGCCCGACCATTTCAAGCACCTCGGCCACCTGCCGGGGAATGTCGGACCGCGCCACAGTCGAACCGCGCACGGTCAGCCCGTAGGCGACGTTTTCCGCCACCGTCATATGCGGAAACAGCGCGTAATCCTGAAACACCGTGTTCACCGGGCGGCGATAGGGCGGATTGGTCGTCACATCCTGCCCGGCAATGCCGATCTTGCCGGAACTGGGCAGCTCGAAGCCGCCGATCAGCCGCAGCGTCGTCGTCTTGCCGCAGCCCGAGGGGCCCAGCAGCGTGACGAATTCGCCTTCGCCAATGGAGAAACTGGTTTCATGCAGCGCCTTGAAACTGCCGAAGGATTTGGTGACGCCGTCGAGCGTCACGATAGGGCGTGAGGACATGGGCCAATCCTGTGCGATGCGGAAGGGGGCGACCCCGGGGCTTGGCCGGGGCCGCAGATCTGGGTGCAGGACGGTGGGGAATGGGCCTCAGGGCGCCGCTTTCACCGCGTTCCAGACTTCAAGATACTTGTCGAGCCGCACCGGCTGCTGCCACATCACCAGGCTTTTCACGAAGTCGATGTTGTCGACCTTGCGCTCTGCCTTCATCGCCGCATCCATGCAGCCGCCCACGGCGCCCGGGTTCACCGGGAAATAGCCGGTCGATTTGGCGATGCCGCACTGACCCTCGGGCGATTGCATGTAGGACATGAATTTCGCGGCGCAGTCCTGGTTCGGCGTGCCCTTGACGAGCATCATCGAATCCATCCAGCCCTCGGCCTTTTCCCGGGGCGAGAATTCGGCCACGGTGAAGCCCTTGCCAAGCGCGTTCACATCCTTGCTGGTGAGCCCCGTCCAGGCGTTCGAGACCCAGACTTCGTTGTTCGCCATCAGATCCGTCAGCTCGCCCGCGCTGGACCAGTATTTGCGGATCAGCGGCTTTTGCTCGATCAGCTTGGCCTTGACCGCCTCCAACTCGGCGTCGCTCAGATCGAAGATGTTCGGAAAGCCCAGATAGCGCGCCGTCCAGTAGATCGCCGATTTGTCGTCCCAAAGCGAGATCTTGCCCTTGTAGGCCGGGTCGAACAGAACGCCGATCGAGTCCGGCGTGCCGGTCACCTTGTCGGGGCGGTAGATCACCGAGACCGAGCCCCAGATCAGCGGCACGGCCCAGGTTTCGCCCTCGACCACGATTTCGGGATGTTTGGCGAATTCGGGATAGATGCCGTCGAGGCCGGTCACCGCCGCGGTGTCGACCGGATCGACGAAACCCGCCAGCCGCATCATCGCCACCGTGTCAAGCGAGGGGGTGATGACGTCATAGACGCCACCGCCCGCCGCAAGCTTCGCCGCGAAATCGTCGTTCGAGCCGACATAGGTGGCGCTGACGGTGCAGCCCGAGGCTTCCTCGAAGGGCTTGAGGAAGGCGGGGTCGGCATAGCCCTCCCAGGTGAGAATGTTCAATTCGCCCGCCGCGGCCGCAAGCGGCAGGGCGGCCAGGGCAAACGCGGTCAGCGCCCGCGCGGTCCGTCTCCCAGTCATGTGTCTTCACTCCTTGTTGGTTGCGTGTCGCGTGACCTGTTCATCTTGCGGATCAGGGTCGCGACATCGATGCCGAGCGCCTTGGCGGCGCTTCGCTTGCTTCCGTGGTCGGCCACGGAATTCTCGATGGTCCGGATTTCAAACGCCCGGACCAGATCCTTGAGCGGCAGCCCCGTCCGATCGGGGCTCCGCGGCGGGGCGGTGTCCTGCACCGGCGGCAGCTGCGCGGGCTCGGCCATGGTTTCGGCCAAAAGCGCGGCGCGGCGCAGAGCCGCGATCACTTCGCGCAGGTTGCCGGGCAGCGGACGCGCGGCCAGCGCCTTGACGAAACGCGCCGAAAGCGCCAGCGGCTGCGGCCGGGCGCGGTTGATCTCGGCCAGCCAGGCGTCCAGCAGCGGCACCAGAAAGGCGGGGTCGTCGCGCAAGGGCGGCAGGGTCAGGCTCAGCCCGCAAAGCCGGAAATAAAGCGCCTCGGGCAGCCTGCCCGCCGCGCACAGCGGCCAGAGCGGGCGCGTGGCGGTGGACAGGATCCTTGTGCCGCCCGTTTCCAGCACCACATCAAGCGTCGCAAGCAGCCGCCCGGCCAGCGCGGGGGGCAGCAGATCGACCGCCTCAAGGACAAGCGTGCCGCCCGCCGCCGCCTCGATCCGGCCGATGCGGCCCGGATCGGTGGCGCCCGTGCCGAACAATTCGGCGTCGAAGGTCGCCGCATCGAGCGCGGCACAGGAGATCGTCGCCACCGGCGCCCCCTGCCCGGCCAATGCGCGGGTCAGAAGCGTCGTCTTGCCGGTGCCGGTCTCGCCCGAAAGATGCACCGCCAGCCCCTGCACCAAAGCGGCGTCAAGCTGCCCGGCCAGCGCCTGACGCGCCGGGCTGGTGACAAAGGGCGCCTGCGGGGCCAGATCGCGGGCCAGACGGAACTGCCCGCGCGCGGGGCTGGCCACCGGATGCGCGCCCAACTCGCGCAGCGTCACCAGCGCGGCATAGGGATCGTCGTCCTGCCGCAGGATCGAGAGCTGCGCGCTGACCGCCCGCCCCGAGGGCAAGGTGCCCGTGGTCTCGGTCCGCCGCAGCCGGATCAGCCCCTCGGACAATTCGGCCGCCAGCCGCCCGGTGCCGCGCAAAGGCCGCGCCAGATCCGCGCCCAGCAGATCGGCCCGGCTCGCGCGCAAGAGCCGCTCCATCGGCGCATTCACCAGCCGGATCCGGCCATCCAGCTCGACCAGCGCCGCGCCATCGGTCAACCCGTTGAGAAAACTTGGAAAGCCGGGATCGTCGATGAAGCCCGGACGGCGCCGCCCCAGCCCGGCCTGCGGTTCGCTGCGATAAAACCTCATGCCGGTTCCCCCGCGGATGCGCGCCGTCGCGCGGTCTTGCGGCGGCCGCGCAGCACGTAGCGGCGCGGCCCCTCGGGCATCAGCGTGACCCGGAAAAGCCAGGCCGCGCGGGGCTGATCGGGCTCGCGCAGGGCGAGTTCGGTCTCCGCCTCGCTGTCGTCCAACGCCGCGCTGCACAGCCGCTCAAAGGCGTGCCGCGTCGCGGCCAGGCTGTCGAAGGGCGCGCCCAGCAGCCCGCTGCCGCCCAGCGCACGGTCGGCCGCCGCATTCGTCGCCAAAATGAGCCCCGCCTCGGACAGAACGAAGATCGGATCGGGCACGGCGCCCAGAATGTCGCGCATCACCTCGGCCTCGGCGCTGATCGCGCGTTCGCGGGCGCGGCTTGGCCCGATGTCGCGGGTGGTGCCCCAAAGCCGGATCAGCTGATCATCGCGGATCAGGGCGCGGAAATCGTTTTCCACCAGCATCGGCGTGCCGTCATGGCGCTGGTCGATCGCCTGCGCACCATCCAGCCGATAGCCCATGTGCACCAGATCGCGGATCATCGCCCGGTTCACCGGCGTTTCGGGAAAGTAGCGGCTGACCGGCTGGGTGTTGAAATCCTGATCCGCGGGCACGGCATAAAGCGCCGCCATCGCATCGTTGCAGGCCCGCCAGCGCGCACGGTTGCGAAACACCTGATCGACGATCTCTTCCTCGGGGCGGCGCAGATCGACCGGGTCCAGGAAATCGATGCACCAGCAGGCGTCGCGGGCGGCATCGATCATCTGCGACAGGATCTCGACGCGGTCGAGCTGATCGGCAAAGGCCGCGGGCACCGCCTCGGTCAGGCGCATCACGAAAAGCCACAGCCCACCCCCGGCGCGCTGCGCGCATTGCAGCACGGCGGGCCTGTCCTCGCCCAGCACCCGGGCCGAAAAAGCGAGCGGTTCCCAATCGGCGCCCGCGATGATCGCCTGCAGCCGGTCGGCGCTGGCCGCGGGGAACAGATCGGCCAGCCGCCCCCCGGCCGCCATGCCCCGCCCGGCCAGCCAAAGCGCGGCCGCGGGGTTGGCGGGCTGCGCGGTGCCGGGCGCGGACAGCGCCAGCACCGGCATCGGCAGTTCGGCAAAGGGGGAAGAAATCTGTGTCATCTGGCCGTCTGTCAGGGGTGATCCCCCGAGGATGCGACCTCCCGCCGCACCGGCAATCGAAATTGCGCGCTTGTCCCGCGTTTTTGGAATTTCGCTGCACTCTTGCGCATATTGCGTTGCGATTTTGCATTTTCATCCGGATCAAAGACAGGAAAAGGCTGAAAATCCGGCACCGGGGGACGATGGCGCAGGCCGCCTGGCCCCGCTGCGGCGCCGAAACCGCGCGCCATCGCCAGGCCGCAGCGCAGCGCCCCAAGGCGCCTTGCGGGGGGGATTCGTCGCAGCCGACGGCCCCCTCGCGGCATCTTTACGCATCTTGCCTTGACCTTTGGCCGCCCAGAGGCCAGCTTGCGCCGACTTTTGGGAGCGATCCATGGCCACACGCACCGCGCCGTTTTCCGGCTTCGAATTCCTGATCGCCTGGCGCTACCTGCGCGCCCGCCGCGCCGAGGGCGGCGTCAGCGTGATGACCTGGATCAGCCTGATCGGCATCATGCTCGGCGTCGCCGCGCTGATCATCACGCTGGCCGTGCGCGCGGGCTTTCGCGCCGAATTCGTCGACACGATCCTGGGATCGAACGCCCATGTCACCGTCTATTCCGCGCCGATGGAAGTCGCGCCCGAGACCGGGATCTTTTCCAGCCTGATGCCCGATTACGCCGACCGCGCGGCGCGGCTGGCGCAGGTGCCGGGCGTCACCCGGGCCGCGCCGCTGATCCGGGGCCAGGTGATGGCGACGATGAACGACCGCTCGAACGTCGCGGAAGTCTATGGGATTTCTTACGAAAACCTGATGACCATCCCCCGCGTCGCGCAATCGACGCAGATCGACGGGGAAATCGAAAGCTTCGGTCAGGGCATCGCCATGGGCTCGGAACTGGCGCGGGAACTGGGCGTGGCGGCGGGCGACACGGTCAAGCTGATCTCTCCGAACGGGGTCAAGACCCCCTTCGGCGTCTCGCCGCGGGTGAATGCCTATACCGTCGTCTACATCTTCACCGCCGGGCGCTGGGACATCGACCGCACCCGCATCTACATGCCCTTCGCCGAGGCGCAGAGCTTCTTCAACCGCGAGGGCGGCGCCGACGAGATCGAGGTGATGGTGAAAGACCCCGAACGGGTCGATGACCTGACGCCGCAGCTGATCGCGGCGGGGGGCGCGGGCACGATGTTGTGGAGCTGGCGCGATGCCTCGGGCTCGTTCCTGCGCGCGCTGACGATGGAGGACAACGTGATGTTCGTCATCCTGTCCGTGCTGGTGCTGATCGCGACGATGAACATCACCTCGGGGCTGATCATGTTGGTGAAGAACAAGGGCCGCGACATCGGCATTCTGCGCACCATGGGGCTGACCGAGGGCTCGGTGATGCGGGTGTTTTTCCTCTGCGGGGCGTTCACCGGCACCATAGGCACGGCGCTGGGCGTCGGGCTGGGGGTGCTTTTCGCGCTCAACATCAGCCATGTGATGGAGGCGGTGAACTGGGTCAGCGGCGGTGGCGCCTGGGATCCGTCGATCCGCGGCATCTATGAATTGCCCGCGAAACTGCTGCCCTGGGACGTCGCCAAGGCCGTGCTTCTGGCGCTTGGCCTCAGCTTCGTCGTGACGATCTTTCCGGCCCGCCGGGCGGCGCGGCTGAACCCGGTGGAGGCGCTGCGCTATGAATGAGGTGTTGCGGCTTGATGCGCTCGAAAAGGGTTACAACCGCGGCAAGGCGAATGAAATCATCGTTCTGCGCGGGGCCTCTCTGGTCATTCCGCGCGGGCAGGTGGTGGCGCTTGTCGCGCCCTCGGGGGCGGGGAAATCGACGCTTCTGCATATCGCCGGGCTTCTGGACACGCCTGATTCCGGCCGGGTGATCGTGAACGGGCAGGATCTGACCGGGGCGAAGGACGCGGCCCGCACCGCGGCGCGGCGCGAGGCTTTGGGCTTTGTCTATCAGTTCCACCATCTGCTGCCGGAATTCACCGCGCTGGAAAACATCGTCCTGCCGCAGCTGGCGAATGGCACCGCGCGCAAGGCGGCCGAGGCGCGGGCGCAGGAATTGCTCGCCCGCGTCGGGCTGGCGGCGCGCGCCGGGCACCGGCCCTCGGCGCTCTCGGGGGGGGAACAGCAGCGCGTGGCCTTTTGCCGGGCGCTGGCGAACCGCCCTGCCCTGCTTCTGGCCGACGAGCCCACCGGCAACCTTGACCCGACCACCTCGGAAACCGTGTTCTCGGCGCTGATGGAGCTGGTGCGGGCGACCGGGCTTTCGGCGCTGATCGCGACGCACAACCTGGAGCTTGCGGCGCGGATGGACCGGGTGTTGCGGCTGAGCGACGGGCAACTGGTGGAGGCAAAATGATCGTTTACGGCATCAAGACCTGTGGCACGGTGCAAAAGGCGCTGGCGGCGCTGACGGCGGCGGGCAAGGCGCCGGTGCTGCGCGATGTGCGCAAAGAGCCGCTGACCGAGGCCGAGATCGCGGAATTCATCGCGGCCTTTGGCGACAAGCTGATCAACCGCAGCTCGACCACCTGGCGGGCGCTGTCGGAAGCCGAGCGCGACGCGCCGATCGAGTCCCTTTTGCGCGCCCATCCGACGCTGATGAAACGGCCGGTGATCCGTGGCGACAGCCTGACGCTGGGCTGGGACGCTGCCGCGCAAATGGCTCAATTATAACTCTTTCTTACCTCCGACGCGTCCAAGTAATCTCAAAGTTGCGACATCTTATAACTTCTGGACGATAGGATGGCGCGCCTTTTCGCGCTACTTTTCCCATGGGGAAGAGGCGAGATACAGGCAGGACGTCATGACCGCAATTCCGAAGCCGCGGATAGAAATCCCGCGCGAGGAAATCCGTTCCCAGTCGCAAAGCTTCTGGACACAGCTCGCATGGATCAGTGCGGGGGCCTCGCCGCTGATGGCCTGGCGCCGCGCCGCCCGGATGAGCGTGAGCGATCTTGCCCGGGAATCGGGCGTCGATCCCGAAACCATCACCGCGATCGAAGCGCGGCGTCACACCCCCAGCCGGCTGGAGCTGGTCGCACTGGCGGCCTCGCTGGGGCTTGGGGTCGGCGATCTGCAAGACTGAGCGCAGGCGATCTGCAAGACTGAGACACCCCGGAAAAGAAAAAAGCCCGCGTGGGCGCCGCGGGCCTTCTCGACGGCAGGAGCGTCGTTCAGAGAAGTTTCAGATCGCCCGCCGACGAGCGGCCGTCGCGCCCCGAGATCAGTTCGAAGCTGATCTTCTGGTTGTCGCTGAGCGACTTCAGCCCGGCGCGTTCCACCGCCGAGATGTGGACGAAGACGTCCTTGCCACCACCATCGGGGGCGATGAACCCGTAGCCCTTGGTGGTGTTGAACCATTTCACGGTTCCGGTAGCCATGTCTCTCTCCTCGTATTGGCCTGGGGCGACATTGCCCCCGGACGTGCAGCCAGGTCTTCCAGTGTCTTCCGGCTGCCCCGAAAAGGGAGCGGTAGGAAAGTCCAGTTCACGCGAAGGGAAGCGTGCCATAGACCGTCCAAAAATCAACGGCCAAAGCGCCGCAGGCGCTGATTTCAAAGGCTGCGACATTTTTGCATCCCCAAGTTGAAGATGGAATAGTTTCAGGGTGTTGTCAGACGGCCAAAAGCCGGAACAAAGCCAAAACAGCCGCCCCTTCCGCGCGCCCCGCGCCATAGCCGCGCAGGGCTTGAAAATGCAGGAACGCCACAGGTTTCCCCATGGCGTCCCGGTCGTTCAGGCGGCGATTTCAGCGCAGATCGGGCGGTGTCGCCTCGGCCTTCAGCGCAGCGACGATCGCATCCAGCGCCACCGTCTCGGTGCGGGTATCGCCCAGACGGCGGACCGAAACGGTGCGCGTCTCGACCTCTTTCGCGCCGATGGCGAAGATATAGGGCACCTTGCCCAGGCTGTGCTCGCGGACCTTGTAGTTGATCTTTTCGTTGCGGGTGTCGCATTCGGCGCGAATCCCCGCCGCGATCAGCGTCGCCGCGACCTCTTCGACGTAATCATCGGCCTCCGAGGTGATCGAGGCGACGACGACCTGCCGCGGCGCCAGCCACAGCGGCAGCTTGCCCGCATGCGATTCGATCAGAATCCCGATGAAGCGCTCGAAGCTGCCCAGACAGGCGCGGTGCAGCATGATCGGGCGGTGTTTCGCGCCGTCGGGGCCGATGTAATTCGCATCGAGCCGCTCGGGCAGGTTCGGGTCCACCTGCAGCGTGCCGCATTGCCAGTCGCGCCCGATCGCATCGGTCAGCACGAATTCGAGCTTCGGCCCGTAAAACGCCCCCTCGCCCTCGAAAATCTCGTATTCATGCCCGGCCGCGGTGACGGCATTGGCCAGCGCGGCTTCGGCATGATCCCAGCTTTCCTCGGTCCCGATCCGCTTTTCCGGCCGGGTCGACAGCTTGATGCGCCATGTGTCGAAGCCCAGATCGGCATAGACGGCGGACAGGAATTCGATGAATTTCTTCGTTTCCGCCTCGATCTGATCGGGCATGCAGAAGATATGCGCGTCGTCTTGCGTGAAGCCGCGCACCCGCATGATGCCATGCAACGCCCCCGAGGGTTCATACCGCGCGCAGGAGCCGAATTCCGCCATCCGCAAGGGCAGATCGCGGTAGGATTTCAGCCCGACGTTGAAGATCTGCACATGGCAGGGGCAGTTCATCGGCTTGAGCGCGTTGATCACCTTTTCCCGCGCGCCCTCTTCATCGACTTCGACGATGAACATGTTCTCGCGGTAGTTTTCCCAGTGCCCCGAGGCCTCCCAGAGCTTGCGGTTCACCACCTGCGGCGTGTTCACCTCGACATAGCCGTCGGCGCGCTGGCGGCGACGCATGTAATCTTGCAGCGTGGTGTAGATGGTCCAGCCGTTCGGATGCCAGAACACCTGGCCCGGCGCTTCCTCCTGCATGTGGTAAAGGTCCATCTCGCGGCCCAGCTTGCGGTGGTCGCGTTTGGCGGCCTCCTCGAGCATGGTCAGATGGGCTTTCAGGTCATCGCGCGAGCGGAAGGCGATGCCGTAGATGCGCTGCAGCATCGGCCGCGTGCTGTCGCCCAGCCAATAGGCGCCCGCGACATGGGTCAGCTTGAAGGCGTCGGCGGGCACCTGGCCCGTGTGTTGCAGATGCGGGCCGCGGCACAGATCCTGCCAGCTCCCGTGCCAATACATCCGCAGGTCTTCCCCCTCGGGGATGCGGTTCACCAGCTCGACCTTGTAGGGCTCGCCCGATTTTTCGTAATGCGCGATGGCATCGGCGCGCGACCAGACTTCGGTCTTCACCGGCTCGCGGGCGTTGATGATCTGCTTCATCCGCGCTTCGATCTGGCCAAGGTCTTCGGGGGTGAAGGGCTCGGCGCGGTCGAAATCGTAAAACCAGCCCGCATCGCGGACCGGGCCGATCGTCACCTTCACATCGGGCCAGATCTCCTGCACCGCGCGGGCCATGATATGGGCCAGATCGTGCCGGATCAGCTCCAGCGCCGGAACCGGGTCCTTCATCGTGTTGATCGAAATCCGGGCGTCGCGCGTGATCGGCCATTGCAGATCCCAATGCGCGCCATCGAGGTTCGCCGAGATCGCCGCCTTCGCCAGCGAGGGCGAGATCGAGGCCGCCACTTCGGCCGCCGTCACCCCTGCGGGGTAATCGCGCTTCGCGCCATCGGGAAAGGAAAGGGAGATTTGGGACATGCGTCCTCCTCGTCGGTTTGGCGGCTACAAAGCGCCCGGTTGCGGGTTATGATGAACGGTCTATGCGACGCGGCGGCAGGCGTGTCAACCGTGGCGCTTTTGCGCAGGCAAAAGGGGGGCGCTGCCCCCCTCTTGGCCTTCGGCCAATTCACCCCCCGGGATATTTGCACCAAGGTGAAAGGGCGTTGTTTCACCTTGGTGCAAACATCCCGGGGGGAGTCCTGAAAGGACGGGGGGCAGAGCCCCCCTCCCCGGTGTGTCGCAAGCGCTCCGGCTCAGAACCGGAAGCCCGCGCGCACCTGCACGGTGTTGAAATTGGTGTCGATGCTGCGCGCAGACCCGTTGAAATCGGTGCTGAGCTCGCGGCGCATCAGTTCCGCACCGACCGACCATTTGTCGTTCACCGCGTAATCGACGCCCAGACCGTAGTTCATGCCGTCGGCCGCGCCGTTCGTCTGGCCATCGCCGTTCTTCCAGTCGCCGCGCGAATAGCCGACGAAGGCATAGGGCAGCGCCTTGCCATAGGCCATCCCGGCGCGGGCCTTCAGGTCGATCATGTTGTCGAACTTGCCCGGCGCCCCATCGAGGTTGAAGTCGGTGGCCTGAGCCGCGATCTCGCCACCGTAGACGAGCGCGCCCGATTGCAGATTGTAGCCGCCCATCACGCCGTAGCTGCCGCGGCCCATGCCAAAGGCGGTGCCGTCGGGCGTGTAGCTCGCGCCGCCGCCGGTGACAGAGCCGCCGGTGATACCGGCATAGAACCCGTCCCAGGCTTGCACGGGCGCGGGCGCCGGGGTCGCCGCCACCGTCGGTTCGCTTTCGACCACGGGCGCGGAGAGGCCACCGGCAAAGGCGGGGGCGGCGAGGCTGGCCATCGCGGCGATCGCAACACTGAGCTTTTTCATCTTACTCTTCCTTCAGCAAAGATGCGTCATGCCCGCAAGATTTGCATTTTTCCGAACAAGTTCAATATTTTGACCGGGAACATCGAAACACGTTCGCTCAAGAGCCCGTGCCCGGGACGTGAGGAAAAAGCCCGCGGCCTTGCGGCGCGGGCTTTGTTTTCAATCGGTTCGGGGCCGGGACGGGCTCACGATCCGGTGTGGATCCGCAGATCGCGGGCAGGCCCGGTGATGAGGCGGCAAAGCCCCGCCCGGGACATCCCCGGGCGAGACGGAGCGCGTCAGATGAAGATGACGTCGCTGCCCGAGAGGCTGAAATCGGCCGCGGTGAAGGTGCCCGTCAGCCGGATCGTCAGATCCGCCCCGGCGGTGCCGTCCAGGCCGATCGCCAGCGTCGTCACCCCGCCCGCGGCGGAGACGGCGATCTGCCCGGCGCCAAGCGTCGTGCCCGCGCCGTTGCTGATGCCGGTCAGCGTCAGCCCGCTCAGCCGCAGCCGGTCGCCGATGGCGCCATCGGCGATCGTGTCGATGCCGCAGCCGTAAAGGTTGGTGAACTGGAACACATCCGCCCCCGCGCCGCCGAGCAGCGTGTCGTTGCCGTCGCCGCCGTTCAGGATGTCATTGCCGGCGCCGGTGCTGATCCGGTCGTTGCCGCCAAAGGCGTAAAGCCGGTCGTTGCGGGCCGAACCGACGATGTTGTAGGTCTCGAAGTTGTTGAAGGTCGCATCATAGCTGCCGTCGGCGGCATAGATGTGATAGGCGCCGTTCGAGACGTAATCCATCCGCAGCCCCGCCGTCGCCAGCGAGGCGTTCAGCGTCAGGCTGTCGCTGCCCGCGCCGCCATCCGCCCATTCCGACCGGCCGCGGCCCAGATTGACGGTGTCGTTGCCCTCGTTCGTCGCCACCGCGTCATTGCCGGTCCCCGCCGAGAGGTTGACGATGTCGGCATTCTGCCCGGTGGTCAGCGAGACCGCCTCGATCCCGGTCAGGACCGTGCCCGCCCCGCTCACCGTGGCCGCGCCCGTCGCGCTCAGCGTCAGCCCGATCACCACCGTCGCGCCCGCATAGCTGGCCTGCCAAGTGTCGACGCCCGCGCCGCCGTTGATCGCGTCGGCCCCGGCCCCGCCATTGAGCCAGTCATTGCCCGCGCCGCCGGTCAGCGTGTCGGCCGCCCCGGCGCCGATCAGCGTGTCGGCCCCGGCGCCGCCGGTCACGTTGAAGCGCTCGACGTTGATGTAGTCGAGGAAATGCGCGTCGCCCTGTTCGCCGTAGCGGTTCCAGCCGTTCGAGGTGTAGCGGCTCTGGATCGCCTCGGTGCTGGCGGAATAGTCGAGGATCAGCAGATCGACCCCGGCGCCGCCGTCGAACCCGTCCTGACCCAGCCCGAGCGAGACGGTGTCATTGCCCGCATTGCCCGCGAACCAGTCGTTGCCGCTTTGGCCGGTGGTGTCGATCAGATCGGCCCCGGCGCCGCCGGTCAGGCTGACCTGTTCGATGTTGCGCACGTCGCAGCCCGAGCCGGTCGCCTGCGCCGCGGTCTGGCTGGCCGTCGCGCTGAAGCGCAGCCCCGCCGAGATCGCCGACAGATCCGCCCGCCACAGGTCGGTGCCCGCGCCGCCGTCGATCACCGCCCGCCCGGCGCCGCTGTCCAGCGTGTCATTGCCCGCGCCGCCGCGCAAAGTGTCGGTCATCGCGCCGCCGACCAGGCTGTCATGGCCCGCGCCGCCGGTCATGTCGTAATGCTCGATGTTGATGAAATCGACCCGATCACCGCTGGTCGAGCTGAAGCGATACCAGCCGTTCGAGACATAGCTGTAGGTGATGCCCTGCGTCGCCCCGGCGATGCCCGACCAGTCGAGGATCAGCGTGTCCTCGCCCTCGGCGCCATTGACCGCATCGACGCCGCGCCAGACCGCGGCGCTGTCATTGCCCGCGCCCAGATAGAGGGTGTCGTCATAAGCGCCGCTGCGGGTGGTGATGAGATCGCGCATCGCGGTGCCGGTGTAATTCAGCCGTTCCAGCCCGCTGATCACCGCACCGTAATTCGTGGTCTGGGTCTGGAAGTTGATGGTGACGTTGGTCTCGTGTTCCGAGAGGTTCGCCTCCCACAGGTCCACGCCGTCGCCGCCGGTGATCACGTCGACCCCGCCGCCGCCCGAGAGCGTGTCATCGCCGCCATTGCCGACCAGCCGGTCGTTCAGCGCCGCGCCAAGCAGATAGTCGCTGCCCGCCCCGCCGGTCAGGAAGAAGCGTTCGAAGTTGATGTAATCCAGACGGTCGCCGCTGGCCGCGCTGAAGCTATACCAGCCGTTCGAGACATAGTTGCGGCTGATCCCCTGGGTGGCATCGGTGATGGCCGACCAGTTCATCACCAGCAGGTCTTCGCCCGCCTCGCCATTGGCGCCGTCGACGCCGCGGCCGGTGGTGACGGAATCGTCGCCCGCGCCCATGCTGAAGCTGTCGTTGTAGCGCCCGGATTGCGCCAGGACGGTGTCGTCGAAGGCCGAGCCGGTATAGGTCAGCCGTTCGATGCCGCTGAGCACCGCGCCGGTGTTGCTGGTCTGGCTGATCAGGCTGACCGTGGTGTTCGCCTCGATGTCGGACAGGTCGACCTGCCACAGGTCGATCCCGGCGCCGCCCGCGACGGTGTCGGCCCCGGTGCCGCCGATCAGCGTATCATTGCCGCCATTGCCGGTCAGCCGGTCGGCCAGCCCCGCGCCCGAGAGCCAGTCGTTGCCCGCGCCGCCGGTCAGGAAATAGCGCTCGAAGTTGATGTAGTTCACCTGATCGCCGCTGAGCGCCGCATAGCGATACCAGCCGTTCGAGACATAGGAATTGCGGATCGCGAAGCTCGGATCGGTGATCGCGGACCAGTCGAAGATCAGGATGTCGGTGCCGTCGCCGCCATTGACCCAGTCGATGCCGCGCCCGCCGTTGACCTGATCGCTGCCGTTGCCGGTCGAGATGTCATCATTGCCGACAAAGGCCGAGGTGTTGATCGCGTCATCGCCGATGCCGGTGGTGATCGAGAGCGTCTCGATCTGGCTGAAGCGGGCGCCGGTGGCCGCGACCAGCTGGGTGATCGCGGGATCGGCAGAGAGCGTGATCAGCACATTGCCGGTGACGGCGCCGTAACCGGCGGTCCAGCGGTCGACCCCCGCGCCGCCGTCGATCGTGTCGGCACCGAGCCCGCTGGTCAGGCTGTCGGCCCCGGCCCCGCCGTAAAGCTGGTCGACGTCATTGGCCCCGCGCAGGTCGTCATCCCCCGATCCGCCGCGCAGGATGAAGCGCTCGAAGTTGTAGAAATCGATGCTGGACGCGAGATAATCGGTGAAGCGATAAAAGCCGTTGCCCGCATATTCATAGATGATGTCGCTGGTGAGCGCCGCGTAATTCACCACCAGCGTGTCGACGCCCCCCTCGGCATTGACGCTGTAGATCCCGGTTGGCGTGACGGTCACGGTATTGTTGCCACCGGTGACGGGAAGTCCAGTAATAGCCATGGTCTCCTCCTCTTTCGTCCGCTGTGCAGCATGACGTCAGCCGGAATTGGCCTTGTCCATTGGGTTACGGACGACGGTCACAGGATACACCCGATCCGCCATGGCCCGACTGCGACAAGATCGCGTTTCCGGCGTGTGACGGCTGTCTTTTTGGACAGGTCCGGCACCGCGGCGGCGCGCGCCCGGCCCGCGGTGGCCCCGGCCCATCTTGCCCCGCGACGCCGTTTCCACTACCCACTTGCGCAACGAAACCCTGTGCCGAGGCTTGTCCATGCGCCTTTCCCGCTACTTCCTCCCCGTTCTCAAGGAAAACCCCGCCGAGGCGCAGATCGTCAGCCACCGGCTGATGCTGCGCGCAGGCATGATCAAGCAGCAGGCGGCGGGGATCTATTCCTGGCTGCCGCTCGGCTTCAAGGTGCTCAAGCGCATCGAGCAGATCGTGCACGAGGAACAGATCCGCGCCGGTCACATTCCGCTTCTGATGCCGACGCTGCAACCGGCCGATCTGTGGCGGGAATCCGGCCGCTACGACGATTACGGTCAGGAAATGCTGCGCATCAAGGACCGGCACGAACGCGAGATGCTGTACGGCCCGACGAACGAGGAGATGATCACCGACATCTTCCGCGCCCATGTCTCGTCCTACAAGGATCTGCCGCTGACGCTTTACCACATCCAATGGAAGTTCCGCGACGAGGTCCGCCCGCGCTTCGGCGTCATGCGCGGCCGCGAATTCTACATGAAAGACGGCTACAACTTCGACCTGACCCGCGAAGACGCGCTGCATGCCTACAACCGCCACATGGTCAGCTATCTGCGCACCTATGAGCGCATGGGGCTGACCGCGATTCCGATGCGCGCCGCCTCGGGCCCGATCGGCGGCGACAACACGCATGAATTCCTCGTCCTTGCCCAGACCGGCGAATCCGAGGTCTTCTATGACGCGCAGGTGCCCGATCTGAAACTGGGCAATCGGGCGGTGGATTACGACGACCGCGATCAGGTGGCGGCGATCTGTCAGGAATTCACCACGCTTTACGCCCGCACCGACGAAACCCACGACGCGGCGGTGTTCAACGAAATCCCGGAAGAGCGCCGCTGCGTCGGCCGCGGCATCGAAGTCGGGCAGATCTTCTACTTCGGCACGAAATATTCCGAAGCGATGGGCGCCACCGTCGTCACCCCCGATGGCTCGCGCGTGCCGGTCGAGATGGGTTCGCACGGCATCGGCGTCTCGCGGCTGCTGGGCGCGCTGATCGAGGCGAACCATGACGAGCGCGGCATCATCTGGCCCGAGGGTGTGACGCCCTTCCATGTCGGCATCGTCAACCTGAAACAGGGCGACGCGGCGACCGACGCGGCCTGCGCCGGGATCTACAAGGCGCTGGTGGCGCAGGGCCTCGATCCGCTTTACGACGACCGCGACGAACGCGCGGGGGCGAAATTCGCCACGATGGATCTGATCGGCCTGCCGTGGCGGATCACCGTCGGCCCGCGTGGTCTGGGCAATGGCGTCGTCGAGGTGACCTCGCGCCGCACCGGCGAAAGCGAGGAAATGTCGGCCGAAGCGGCGGTGGACCGCATCGCGCAGATCTACGCCGCGCATCGCTGAGGACGCGGCCGTTCTGAAAACCGGATCGCGGCGCAAGCGGCGATCCGACCGGGCCGATTTCCGCACAGGCAGAGATCGGCCCCGCGCGCCACGCAGCGCGGATTTCGCGGTGATCCAGGCGCCTTGCCGCAAGCCGCGGACCATCTTCTGACAGAACCGCCCCAGACGGCACCCGAGCCACGTCGCCATCATCGACGGCGGCCCCTCTGCGGCCCTTCTGCGGCCCTTCTGCGGCCGCCAAGCCGAAAAGCCACGATGCGCCGCGCCCTGCCGCGGCAACGATCAAGCGCGCTCGCAGGGCCCGAGACGGCCCGCCGGGGGCTTCCGCCGCGGCCAGACCGGCGCGCCTTGGCCGACGCGACATGTTCCCTTCGAGGTCGGATCGCCCGCCCCAGCCCACCCGCGGCGGGGCGTCGATCCGGCATCGGCGGCGGGGAGACAGGCACCGGAAACGCCCCCGGGTAACGACGCAGCGGCACCAGCGCAGGGGCCACGGCAACGAGCTGACAGAAGCTCTCGCCAGCTGCCCCATTCGCCCCCCCGAAAACGACGACGCCCCGCACGAGGCGGGGCGACTGTCGTTCAAGTCTTTGTTTTATTTGGTGGAGCCACGGGGAATCGAACCCCGGACCTCTTGAATGCCATTCAAGCGCTCTCCCATCTGAGCTATGACCCCACCGGGTCCGCTTGACGTTTCCGTCTTGCGTGAAGCGGTGTATATGGACCTCAAGCGACGGGCGCAAGAGGAAAAAACACGCCTCGTCGCAAAATTTTTCAGCCCCCTGAAAACCCCCTTGCGGCAAAGGAAAAGGCGCGAAGTTGCCCTCGCGCCCGGTCCCGTCTTTTCCGTGATCCGCCCCTTTCGGGCCGACTCAAGCTTCGTCTTCGCCGCCCGCCACATCGGCGATGTCATCCAGCGAGACGTTGTCGTCCTCGTCATCCTCGAGCAGATCGTCGTCCAGATCGACGTCGCCGCCGTCTTCGTCCAGATCGTCATCGGTCAGATCATCGACATCAAGATCCGCCGCGCGCGGGGCAACCTTGTCGGACACCATCACACGGCTGCGGCCCGCGGCCGTCAGGCTTTCAAGGCTGAAGCTGTTCGAACAGACCGGGCAGGTCATCGGGTCTTTGGCCAGATCATAGAACCGGCTCGCGCAATGCGGGCAGAGGCGCTTGACGCCCCAATCCTCTTTCGGCATGGAAGTCTCCTGGCAAGCTCTATCGCACAGAGTCGCAGCCAACTGCCACAACCGCCGCGGGGTGTCAAAGCCTTTTCGCGTGCAACCTGTCGCTTCCAGCCGGACCAGAGCCCGCGATGACCGAAAGCCCCCTGATCCTGCCCGATCTGCCCGGTGTCGCCGTGCATCTGCGCCGCTCGGCCCGGGCGCGGCGGTTTTCGCTGCGCGTCAGCCGGATCGACGGCGCGGTGACGCTGACCCTGCCCGCCCGCGCCCGGCTGGCCGAGGCGGTGGCCTTTGCCGCGGCGCAGTCGGATTGGCTGCGCGGCACGCTTTCGCAGCTGCCCGCGCAAAGCCGTCCGGGCTTTGGCGACCTTCTGCCCTTCGAGGGGCAGGCGCTGCGGATCGAGGCGGCGGCCTTGCGCGCACCCAGACGCGAGGGGGACCGGCTGCTGGTCCCCGCGGGCGAAGATCGGCTCGGCGCGCGGCTGGAGACGTTTTTGCGCCACTGCGCCCGGATCCGGTTGCAGGCCGCGACCGAGACCCATGCGAAAGCCCTTGGCCGCCCGTTCAAGCGCATCACGCTGCGCGACACCCGTTCGCGCTGGGGCTCCTGCGCGCCCGATGGGTCGCTCTCTTACAGCTGGCGGCTGATCATGGCACCGCCCGAGGTGCTCGATTACGTCGCCGCGCATGAGGTCGCGCATCTGGCCGAGATGAACCATTCCCCGGCCTTCTGGGCGGTGGTGGCGCGGCTTTGCCCGGATTATGCCGCGCATCGGGCCTGGCTGAAACAAAACGGCGCGGCGCTGCAGGCGATCCGTCTGACGGATTGACCGCGACCGGATTCGTGATCACAAAGGGGCATGGCCCAACCCGCGACCCGACCGACCGAAACCGCCGCGCATGACCGGCTTTACCGCAGCCTGCGCCAGCAGATCCTGACCGGCGAGCTCGCGCCCGGCCAGGCGATGACGCTGCGCGGCCTTGGCAAGCAATATGGCCTGTCGATGACCCCGGTGCGCGAGGCTTTGCGCCGGCTGGTGGCCGAGGGGGCGCTGACGCTGTCGTCCTCGGGCCGGGTCTCGACGCCGGAGCTGACGAACGAGCGGATCGAGGAGCTGGCGGCGCTGCGCGCGCTGATCGAGCCGGAACTGGCCTCGCGCGCCCTGCCCCGCGCGCATCTGGCGCTGATCGACCGGCTGTCCGCGATCAACACGGCGAATGCCGAGGCCGTCGCGCGGCGCGATGCGGTGGCCTATATCCGCACCAATCTGGAATTCCACCGCACGCTTTACCTGCGCGCCCAGGCCCCGGCGATGCTGGCCGTGCTGGAAACGGTCTGGCTGCAGCTGGGCCCGACGATGCGGCAGCTGCACGGCAAGTTCCCCCGCACCGAGCCGCCGCGGCATCACCGGCTGATTCTGGCGGCGCTGCGGGCGGGCGACGAACCGGGGCTGCGGCTGGCGGTGCGCACCGATGTCACGCAGGGCCTGCGGCATCTGACCGGCTAGGGGGGCGCTGCCCCCCCGTCCCTGCGGGACGCCCCCCCGGGATATTTGCGCCAAGGTAAAAGGGCGCCGGGTTGCGGCCAATTCTCCGATCGCGCAAATGTGCCAAGAAGCTGTGGCAGTTTCTTCTTGGCTGAAATACGCCTCTGGCACGTTTTCGATTTGCACGAGGTCACCGATGATGAACCCTTTGTCCGCCGAAGAGCGCAAGACGCTGGAAATGACCGTGTTGATGACGCCGGATCTGGCGAATTTTTCCGGCAAGGTGCACGGGGGCGCGCTGCTGAACTGGCTTGATCGCGTCGCCTTCTCGCTCGCCTCGCGCTATTCGGGGCGCTATGCGGTGACGATTTCCGTCGATCAGGTGATCTTCAAGGAACCGATCCATGTCGGCGAGCTGGTGCGGTTTCGCGCCTCGGTGAACCACACCGGGCGGTCCTCGATGGAGATCGGCATCCGGGTCGAGGCGGAAAACATCCGCGAGGGCACGCGGCGGCACACCAACAGCTGCTATTTCACCATGGTCGCGGTGGATGAGACCGGCAAGACCGTGCCGGTGCCGATGCTGGAGCCTGCGGACGAGACCGAGATGCTGCGCTGGAAGGCGGCCGAGCTGCGCAAGGCGCTGCGGCGCGAGCACGAGGCGCAGATGGAGGCCGCGGCGCTGGGCAAGTCGGAGTAGGCTCCCCCCCCTTTTGACGTTGAGCGGGGGCAGGCGCTTTGCTAGCCTGCCCCAACCGAACCGGGAGACCTGCATGTATCGCCGCACTTTTCTGACAAGTCTGGCCGCGCTGGGCGTGGCTGCAAAGCCGCTCTTCGCGCAGGCCCCCGCCGCGGCTCCGGCCGCCGCTGCCGCGCCTGCGGCGGCGTCTCCGGCGGCGGTTGCCCCCGCCAAGACCTGGCCGATCGCGCCGCAATTCTACCCGACCGAGGTGGATGTGAAGCCCGATCTGGCGGTGGGCTCGATCATCGTCGTCTCGGACAAGTTCTTCCTTTACCACATCATCGCGCCGGGCAAGGCGATGCGCTACGGCGTGGCCGTCGGCCGCGCGGAGCTGCAGTTCCGCGGTCAGGCCACGGTGGCGCGGAAAGTCGAATGGCCGAGCTGGAAACCCACCCCCGAGATGGTGAAGCGCAGCCCCAGCCATTACGCGAAATATGCCGAAACCGGCATGGCCGGGGGCCCGGGCAACCCGCTGGGGGCGCGGGCCATGTATCTGTTCCAGAACGGCCATGACACCGGCATCCGCATCCATGGCACGATCGAGCCCGCCTCGATCGGCCATGCCGTCTCGAACGGCTGCCTGCGCATGGTGAACGATCATGTGATGGCGCTTTACAAGGTGGTCGAGCTGGGCACGCCGGTCACGGTCTACTGATGCTTCTGACCTCGGTCGCCGAGGCGGCGGCGCTTGATTTTGACACGATCATCGACGTGCGCTCGCCTGCGGAATATGCGCTTGATCATCTTCCGGGGGCGATCAACCTGCCCGCGCTCTCGGATGCGGAACGCGCCCGGGTCGGCACGATCTACAAGCAGGTCTCGCCCTTTGACGCGCGCAAGATCGGCGCGGCGCTGGTGGCGCGGAATGTCGCCGCGCATCTGGAGGGCCCTTTGGCGGACAAGACCGGGGGCTGGCGGCCCTTGGTCTATTGCTGGCGCGGCGGGCAGCGCTCGGGGTCGTTTGCGACGATCCTGCGCGCGGTGGGCTGGCGCACCGATCTGCTCGAGGGCGGCTACAAGAGCTGGCGGCGGCTGGTGCTGGAGACGCTGGCGCAGCCGATCCGGGCGCCGGTCGTCGTGCTGGATGGCAACACCGGCTCGGCCAAGACCGCGATCTTGCAGGCCGCCCGGGCGCAGGGCGCGCAGGTGATCGACCTCGAGAGGCTGGCCAATCACCGCGGCTCGATCTTTGGCGCGCTGCCGGGCGGGCAACCGGCGCAGACCGGCTTCGAGGGCAGGCTGGCGCTGGCCTTGGCGCAGCTGGATCCGGCGCGGCCGGTGATCCTGGAGGGCGAAAGCGCCAAGGTGGGGCAGATCCAGCTGCCGAAAAGCCTGTGGGCGGCGCTGCGGGCGGCGCCGCGACTGCGGCTGGCGGCGCCCCTGCCCGCGCGCGCGGCCTATCTGGCGCGGGCCTATGCCGATATCGTCGCCGATCCCTTGCGGCTGTCGCGGCTGATCGACCAGCTGCGCCCCTATCACCCCGCCGAGGTGATCCACCGCTGGCATGGGCTGGCCGGGGCGCGGGCCTTCGAGGCGCTGGCGGCCGAGCTGATGCAGCGCCATTACGATCCGCGCTACGACAAGCACCGCGCGCGGCAGGATCACCGGGTGATCGAGATTGCAGCCGCGAGCCTTGCCCCCGAGGCTTTGGCCGCGCTGGCGGCCGATGTCATGGCTGCGGCAGGGCGGTTGCTGGCCTGAAGCACTTTTTCCCGATTTCGCCCTTGACGCCCCCGCCGCCATCCCTTAGTGACGCCGCCAGTGGCTAGGTAGCTCAGCAGGTTAGAGCACGTGACTCATAATCACGGGGTCGGGGGTTCGAGTCCCCCCCTCGCCACCAACTTCCCCCTTCGTGAATTTGAACCGGCGCGCTGACCAGCGCGGCTTGTGGCCTTGCGCCCGGCTTGCGGATGCAATCCTGCGGCAGACCCGCCTGACGTCACGCCCCCCGAAATGAAACGGGGGAGCCGAAGCCCCCCCGCCTGATCCGGTCGCCCGGGCGACAAGATCCGTTCAGACCTTCAGCGCCGGGATGATCTGTTTCTTGCGGCTCATGATGCCCGGCAAAACCACGGTGTCGCCGGTCACGGTGCAGGGGAAAGAGGCCTCGGCGATGCGCTTGACGAAATCGTTCGGCACCAGCAGCGTCGCCTCTTCCTTCAGGATGTCGACGACGAACAGAAGCACCTGATCGGCGCCGTCTTCCTTGGCCACATCGACCATCGATTCCATCAGGCTGTCCTTGCGGTCCAGGATCAGCTTCGGCGCGGTGGTTTCCAGCACCGAGACGCGCAGCTCCTTGCCATCGACGGTGTATTCTTTCGAATCCATCCGCAAGAGCGCGGCATCCGAGAACTCGGACACGTCCGATTTCGCCTCGAACATCGCGGTGGCCAGCGCGGCCATGTCCACGCCCAGATCGGCGGCCAGTTTCTCGCACACGGCCTTGTCATGCGCGGTGGTGGTGGGGCTGCGGAATTCCAGCGTGTCGGACAGGATGCACGACAGCATCGCGCCCTTGATGCCGCGCGGGGCTTTCGCCACCGCCTCGCCCATCAGGTCGAACATGATCGTGGCGGTGCAGGCCAGCGGGCGGATGGTGATGTCGATCGGGCCCTTGGTTTCCAGACCACCGACCAGCTTGTGGTGGTCGATGATGGCCAGGATGTCGGCCTTGTTGATGCCCTCGGGCAGCTCGGCCGGGTTGTTCGTGTCGACGATGACGACCTTGTCACCGGCGTCGACGCCCGCGATGATCTCGGGTTTCGGCAGATCCCAGTGGCTCAGCACGAAGGCCGCTTCGGTGTTGGGCTCGCCCAGCAGCACCGGTTTCGCGGGCTGGCCCAGCACCTCGGTCATGTACCAGGCCCAGATGATGGGCGAGCCGGTCGAGTCGGTGTCGGGGGATTTGTGGCCGAAAACCTTGGTGGTCATGCGTTCCTCGGGTGTTGGATGGGGATTTTGGCGCTTTATAGGGCCTTGGCCCCCGCTTGTCACGTCTTGCCCACGCCATTTCGCACCTGCAGCATCACGGCGCGTGATCGGCGCCCGTGCAAATTTTTCCGACCCCGGGTGTTGACAGGCCGGGGGGGCGATGACTAACTCCCGGGTCGTTAGCACTCGCCAACGTCGAGTGCTGAAAGCATGAACCTGGAACCTTAGGGAGTGACCCAGATGGCATTCAAACCGCTGCATGACCGCGTGCTGGTCAAACGCGTTCAAAGCGAAGAAAAAACCAAGGGCGGCCTGATCATCCCCGATACGGCGAAGGAAAAACCGGCCGAGGGCGAAGTTGTCGCCGTCGGCGCCGGCGCGCGCAAGGATTCGGGCGAGCTGATCGCGCCCTCGGTCGCCGTGGGCGATCGCATCCTGTTCGGCAAATGGTCGGGCACCGAAGTCACGCTGGATGGCGTCGAGATGCTGATCATGAAAGAGTCGGACATCATGGGGATCATCTCGTAATCGACGAGAAGACCCTGATCCCCCACGATATTTGAAGGAGCCGAAAGAATGGCAGCCAAAGAAGTCAAATTCTCGACCGACGCCCGCGACCGGATGCTGCGCGGCGTCAACATCCTGGCCGATGCGGTCAAGGTGACGCTCGGCCCGAAAGGCCGCAACGTGGTGATCGAAAAATCCTTCGGCGCCCCGCGCATCACCAAGGACGGTGTCTCGGTCGCCAAGGAAATCGAACTTTCCGACAAGTTCGAGAACATGGGCGCGCAGATGGTGAAGGAAGTCGCTTCCCGCACCAACGACGAAGCCGGTGACGGCACCACCACCGCGACCGTTCTGGCGCAAGCCATTGTCCGCGAAGGCATGAAAGCCGTCGCCGCGGGCATGAACCCGATGGATCTGAAGCGCGGCATCGACCTGGCCACCACCACGGTCGTCGAAGCGATCAAATCCGCCGCCCGCCCGGTGAAAGACAGCGACGAAGTCGCGCAAGTCGGCACCATCTCGGCGAACGGCGAAGCCCAGATCGGCCGCTTCATCGCCGATGCGATGCAGAAAGTCGGCAACGAGGGTGTGATCACCGTCGAAGAAAACAAGGGCATGGACACCGAAGTCGAAGTCGTCGAAGGGATGCAATTCGACCGCGGCTATCTCTCGCCCTACTTCGTGACCAACCCCGACAAGATGATCGCGGATCTCGAAGACGCCTACATCCTGCTGCACGAGAAAAAACTCAGCTCGCTGCAGCCGATGGTGCCGCTCCTGGAAGCCGTGATCCAGTCGACCCGTCCGCTGATCATCGTCGCGGAAGACGTTGAAGGCGAAGCGCTGGCGACCCTCGTGGTCAACAAGCTGCGTGGCGGCCTGAAGATCGCCGCCGTCAAGGCGCCGGGCTTCGGCGATCGTCGCAAGGCGATGCTGCAGGACATCGCGATCCTGACCGGCGGTCAGGTGATCTCGGACGATCTGGGCATGAAGCTGGAAAACGTCACGCTCGACATGCTGGGCCGGGCGAAGAAAGTGACGATCTCGAAAGAGAACACCACGATCGTCGACGGTCATGGCGACAAGGCGGAAATCGCCGCCCGCGTCAGCCAGATCCGCACCCAGATCGAGGAAACCACCTCGGACTACGACCGTGAGAAACTGCAAGAGCGCGTGGCCAAACTGGCGGGCGGCGTTGCGGTGATCCGCGTCGGCGGCATGACCGAAGTCGAAGTGAAAGAGCGCAAGGACCGTGTGGACGACGCGCTGAACGCCACCCGCGCGGCCGTGCAGGAAGGCATCATCGTCGGCGGCGGCGTGGCTCTGGTTCAGGCCGCGAAGAAGCTGAACGACCTGACCGGCGCGAATTCGGATCAGGATGCGGGCATCTCGATCGTGCGTCGCGCGCTGGAAGCGCCGCTGCGTCAGATCGCCGAAAACGCGGGCGTCGATGGCGCCGTGGTTGCGGGCAAGGTGCGTGAATCGGCTGACCCGGCCTTCGGCTTCAACGCCCAGACCGAGGAATATGGCGACATGTTCGGCTTCGGCGTCATCGACCCGGCCAAGGTCACCCGCACCGCGCTGGAAGATGCGGCCTCGATCGCCGGTCTGCTGATCACCACCGAATGCATGATCGCCGAGAAGCCCGAGCCGAAAGCGGCCCCGGCCGGCGGCATGGGCGGCATGGGCGGCATGGACATGATGTAATCTTCCCTGCCGGGGAAGATCGAAGGGCGCCCGCAAGGGCGCCCTTTTTCGTTGCCGTGGCAGGCGGTTATTGCTGCATGCCCTTGATGTATTCCATCAGCCGCACCAGCCGCGCCGGGGTCGGCGTCGCGATGCCGTCGCCCGTGTCGTAAAGCACCACCGGCCCGTCCAGCATCGGCTCGAAGGACGGCATCTCGCCCGCCTGCGCCCCGATCATCTCGCCATGTTCGCGGTGCCCGACGATCTTCGACATCACCCGCGCCTCGGGAAAGCGGCCGTCGTTCATCATCGTCAGATCGGCCAGCGAGACCGGATGCAGCTTCAGCTCCTGCGCGATCGGCCCGGGATCGCCCCCGGTGCCATGGCAGCCCGCACAGTAATCGGCATAGTCCCTTGCGGGCGAGGGCGCCGTCAGATCGACCGCCCCCATGCAGGCCGCCAGCCCCATCGCCCCGCCGAAGCAGATCAGAATCGCACGCATCGCACACCTCCGTTTGACGGCAGCAAAGCATGCGGCGGGGCCGCCCGCCCTGATGCAGCGCAAATGGCGGGGCTCAATGCGCCTCGGCCCAGCTGGCCCCCTGCCCCGCATCGACGACAAGCGGCACCGAAAGCTGCACCGCCGGATCGGCCGCGCCTTCCATCACCGCGCGCGCCACCGCGATCAGCGGATCGACGGCGCTTTCCGCAACCTCGAAGATCAGTTCGTCATGCACCTGCAAGAGCATCCTTGCGGGCAGATGCGCGATGGCGGCGGGCATGCGGATCATCGCGCGGCGGATGATGTCGGCCGCCGCCCCCTGAATCGGCGCGTTGATCGCGGCGCGTTTGGCAAAGCCCGCGCCGGGCCCCTTGGCGTTGATCTCGGGCGTGTGGATCTTGCGGCCGAAAAGCGTTTGCACGAAGCCCTGCGCCTTGGCGAAGGCCACGGTTTCGTCCATATAGGCGCGGATGCCCGGGAACCGCTCGAAATAGCGGTCGATGAAGCCCTGCGCCTCGCTCCGCGGGATGCGCAGGTTGCGCGCAAGACCGAAGCCCGAGATGCCATAGATGACGCCGAAGTTGATCGCCTTGGCGCGGCGGCGCACCATCGGGTCCATCCCCTCGACCGGAACGCCGAACATTTCGGACGCCGTCATCGCGTGAATGTCGATGCCACGGGCGAAAGCCGCCTTCATCTCGGGCAGGTTCGCGACATGGGCAAGGATGCGGAGTTCGATCTGCGAGTAATCGAGCGAGACGATGCGATGCCCCGGCGTTGCCACGAAAGCCTCGCGGATGCGGCGGCCTTCATCGCTGCGCACGGGGATGTTCTGCAGGTTCGGATCGGTCGAGGCCAGCCGCCCGGTGTTCGCCCCCGCGATGCTGTAAGAGGTGTGCACCCGGCCGGTCTCGGGGTTCACATGCGTCTGCAGCGCATCCGTGTAGGTGGATTTCAGCTTGGCGATCTGGCGCCAGTCGAGCACCTTCGAAGCCAGCTCTGCCGCCTGTTTGTGATCCTCCATCGTGGTGATGTCTTCGAGCACATCGGCCCCGGTCGCCCAGGCCCCGGTCTTGCCCTTTTCGCCGCCCGGCACGCCCAGCTTGTCAAACAGGATCTCGCCCAGCTGCTTGGGGCTGCCCACGTTGAAGGGCTGGCCTGCAAGGGCTTGAATTTCCTCCTCAAGCCCCGCCATGCGCTGCGCAAAGACATTCGACATCCGGGCGAGGACGGCGGGATCGACCTTGACCCCCGCCATCTCCATTTCCGCCAGAACCGGCACCAGCGGGCGTTCCAGCGTCTCATAGACCGTCGTCACCCTGGCCCGGTGCAGCTGCGGCTTGAAGGCGGCCCAGAGCCGGAAGGTGATCTCGGCATCCTCGGCCGCGTAAGCCGTGGCCTTGTCCACGGGAACCTTGTCAAAGGTGATCTGCGCCTTGCCGGTGCCGATCAGCTCCTTGATCGGGATCGGCCGGTGCTGCAGATATTCCTCGGACAGCGCGTCCATTCCATGCCCGTGCAGGCCGGAAAACATCGCATAGGACATCAGCATCGTGTCATCGAAAGGCGCGACGCGGATGTTGCGCCGGGCGAAGATCTTCCAGTCGTATTTCATGTTCTGGCCGATCTTCAGGATGCTTTCATCCTCCAGAACCGGCTTCAGGATCGCAAGCGCTTCGTCCATCGGCATCTGCCCCGCCGCCCGCGCGGTGGTGCCGAAAAGATCGTCGCCGCCGGTCGTATGGCCCAGCGGAATGTAGCAGGCCCGCCCCGGCCCGGTGCAAAGCGAGACACCGACCAGATCGGCCTGCATCTCGTCCAGCGAGGTGGTCTCGGTATCGACGGCCAGCACGCCGGTTGCCTGCGCCTCGGCCAGAAAGTCGCGCAGCGCGGCGGCCTCGGTGATGCACAGATAGCGGCCGGGGTCGATCGGCGCGACATCCTCGGCCTGCGGTTGGATCCGGGCCTGCGGCGCCGCCCCCTCGGCCCAGCGCGCGGCGGCATCAGATTTGGGCGCGGGGGCGCCAACCGGGATTTCGCGGCCGAATTTCTCGGCCACGCGCTTGGTCAGGTTGCGGAACTCCATCGCCTCCAGGAAAGCGATCAGCGCCTCGGGCTCGGGCTCCTTCACCTCGAGACTGTCGAGCCCGAAGTCGAGCGGCACATGGTCCTCGAGCGTGACGAGCCGTTTCGAGACCCGGATCTGCTCGGCGAAATTGAGCAGCGTTTCGCGCCGCTTGGGCTGCTTGATCTCGCCCGCCCGCGCCAGCAGCGTTTCCAGATCGCCATAATCCGCAATCAGCTGCGCCGCGGTCTTGATGCCGATGCCGGGGGCGCCGGGCACGTTGTCGACGGAATCGCCCGCCAGCGCCTGCACGTCGATCACCCGGTTCGGCCGCACGCCGAATTTCGCCTCGACCTCCTCGGGACCGATGACGATATTCTTCATCGCATCCAGCATCACCACGCCATCGCCCACCAGCTGCATCAGATCCTTGTCCGAGGAAATGATCGTGACCCGCCCGCCCGCCTCGCGCGCTTGGCGCGCAAGAGTGGCGATGATGTCATCGGCCTCGAAGCCCTCGATTTCCAGACAGGCGAGGTTGAAGGCGCGGGTGGCGTCGCGGGTCAGCGGGAATTGCGGCCGCAGATCCTCGGGCGCGGGGGGGCGGTTTTCCTTGTAGGCGGGATAGATCTCGTTGCGGAAGGTCTTGGAACTGTAGTCGAAAATCACCGCCGCATGGGTGGGCGCATCGGCGCCCCGCGCGTCTTCGATGTAGCGGAAGATCATGTTGGTGAAGCCCGCCACGGCGCCGACGGGCAGCCCGTCGGATTTGCGCGTCAGCGGCGGCAGCGCGTGATAGGCGCGGAAGATGAAGGCCGAGCCGTCGATCAGATGCAGATGGCAGCCTTTTCCGAAACTCATGTGCGCCTCCTCTTTTGCTTCGTTGTGCCACAGCCCCCCGCAAACGAAAAGGCGGCCGCGGGGCCGCCTTTGCATCGTCGCGGGGCGCGGGCTCAGTGGTCTTCGACGGCGTTGGCGCGGTCGATGATGAATTTCTTGCCGCAATAGGGGCAGCAGATCTCGCCGCTCTCGCGCGGGATGGTCAGATACACCTTGGGGTGGCCCAAAGCGCCTTCGCCGCCGTCGCAGGCGCCTTTCCAATGGGTGACGACCTTGATTTCGGGGGCGTTCGACATGGCTGGCTCCTGAGCGCGGCAAATGGGTCGGACGGAGTTATGCGAAATAACGCCGCAGCGCGCAAGCGTTCCGCGCGGCCCCCCTCGGCAGGCGGCCGGGGGCTTTGCCCCCCCACAACGTTAAGGACGGGGGGCTTCGCCCCCCGGGCCCCCCAGCGTATTTTCGCCAAGAAGAAGCCGATGCCGTTTCTTCTTGGTCCAAATACGCCCTTTCGCGGGGGCGGCCGGGGCGGGCGTCAGTCGGTGACGACCATCGGGCCGATGCAGCGCCCGGCCAGGATGTGCAGGTGGAAATGCGGCACTTCCTGCACGCCGTTTTCACCGGCATTGGTGATGGCGCGGAAGCCCTTGGCCCCGGAATGCGCCTCGGCGCCGATCAGGCTCACCACCTTGGCCACGGCGCGGGTGAAATCGACGATCTCGGCCTCGGACGCTTCGGCGCAGAAATGATCGTAGGTGACATAGGGGCCCTTGGGGATCACCAGCACATGATCGGGGGCTTTCGGCGCGATGTCGCGGAAGGCCAGCGTGTGCGCGGTGTCGAGCACCGTGCGGTTGGGGATCTCGCCGCGCAGGATGCGGGCGAAGATGTTCGTGGGATCATAGACATAGGCCAAGGGCGTTCTCCTCAATCGACGAACAGATAATCGGTCGCCGCGATGCGATGTGCAAGATCGGGCGCGATGCCCAGAAACGCCGCCAGCGGGACGGCGTTCTCCTCCGGGCTGTCGCACTGGCGCATCCGCAGGAAGACCGGGAAGCCCGCGTCGCGCATCTGGTCGCTTTCGTGGCGCAGGTCGTTGCGGATCGTCGGCAAAAGCCGGTCGAGCACCTCGGGCGGGGTGCTGTCGCCCGCCAGCCCGACGCGGCGGGCATGACCGATCAGATAGGCGTCGGAAAAGGCGCATTCGATTTCAAGCAGCCGCACCGTGCATTTGTCGGTGGCGAAATCCCGCATCAGATCGATCGCCGCCGGATCGAGGCAGAGCACCAGCCGGTCGGTCTGATGGTAGTCGAAGAGCATCCGCAACAGCGCGCGGCGATGCCGGTTGCGCTTCTCCACCGAGCGCTCGATCCCGCCCAGATCGGGCAGGCCGCCGTCTTCGTTGAAGATATACTCCACCGCCGCCACGCCCGCCTGCTGGCGGACCTGCTCGACCAGACGCTTGGCCACATGCCATTTCTTGCACACGACCAGAAGCAGGGTGCGGTCGCGGCCAAGGCTGGATTCGCGTTCCCAAAAGCGCGGTGCGAAACGGCGCCCCTCGCGGCCGCGCCCGGTCAGGAAGCTGAACAGCGCCCGCCCCTCGTTCGAGACGGTGAAGGACACGTCGCGCTGTTCCCAGAGCGCGCTCAGCTGCGCTTTCAGCGTCAGCGCATCGGCGCTGATCTTGCGCGCGAACAGGTAATCTTGCGACACGAGCAGGTCGTAATGGTCGTTGTAGAAGGTCACCGGCATGCCGTAATCGGTGAACATCAGAAAGGTCAGGGTGCGGCGGCGGATCTCGGCTTCGGGGACCAGATGCGGCACGATGGTCTGAAAGAAGGTCTCGTCCGGGATCCAGGTGGTGCGGAAAAACCGCATCACGTCGCGGCGGCGGGCGGCGAAATCAAGCACCGCCGCGATGGTGCTGCGGCGCAGGCACCACCATTGCGAGCCGATCATCATCTGCAGATCCGCGGGCACCCGCCGCGTCAGGCCAAGCCGCCTTTGCCATTCGAACGAGGTGTAGAACAGCGTCTTTTGCGTGCGTTCGTTGAACCAGTGCCGATAGGCGAGCCGTTCTTCCTTGAAGCCGGTCTTGATCCAGTCCGAGGCATAGAAATCGAAACATTCGATGTAATCGGCATCCTCGGCGTCCAGAAAGCGATGCGCATATTCGGCGGTCTTGATCTGCATGCAATCGCCCGAGAGCATGTAGAGATGCGTCGCCTGCGGAAAGGCCTCGAGCGCCGCTTCGACCGCCGAGAGCGTCGCGGCGACGAGGCTCCATTCCCCCCAGCCGCATTTGTGCCGCCTGCGCGCGAAGGTGACGGCGGGATTGGTCGCCAGCGCCGCGCGGATCCGCGCGTAATCGTCGCGGCTGGCGCGGGCATCGAAATGGATCGCGACGAAATCCCCCGCCGAGGTCAGCCGTTCGGCCTGCGCGATGATCCCGTCGGGGTCTTTATGGGTCAGCAGGATGAAGGCGATTTTTGCCATATTGGAAACAAGCCGTGCCAGTTATGCCCTATTCGCCTAGATACCGTCAAAGGACATTGAAAAAACAGAGGTTCTTTGCTTCAAGGGTAGGAATTCTTGAAGAGTGGTGTGACAGGCTTGGCGCACTGCGACTGGAGGTTCACACCATGGGGTTTCCCGGCACTTGGATGACCGAGAGCGAGAGCGTCGTCTATCGGGTCGTTCCGAAATGCGCCTGCTCCTCGATCGGGCAGATCATGTTCTATTCCGATCACGGGCGGTTTTTCGACGGCGACATCCATGACAGCACGGCGGGGCTGCACAAGTGGAGCCAGGAGCAAAGCCAAAAGCCGATCGAGGCGAATGTCAGGGCGCACAAATCCTATGCCTTCACCTGCGTGCGCAACCCCTATGCGCGGATCCTGTCGTCCTTCTTCGACAAGATCGCGGGGATTCAACGGAACGGCAAGCGCTACCGCGGCGCGCTGGTGCCGCAGCTCATTCAGAAATACGGCATCGATGTCGGCAGCCCGGAAAACGGCTTCGAATTCGATCAGGTGGCCTCGTTCCGCCGCTTTCTGCTGTTTGCGCGCGACACCATCCGCTGGCGCCGCCCGATGGAGCCCGACATTCACTGGTCGGCGATGTCGGGGCATATCGCGACCTTCATCGTCAACGGCGGGCGCTATGACCACATCTTCTTCACCGAGAAATTCGACGAGGGGATGCAGGTCGTTCTGAACAACATCCGGACGCGCCATCCGGTCGATCTGAAGGCGGTGCCGAAGTTCAACGAAAGCGAGGGCCACGGGCCGAAGCGGGCGCATCCGGTCTCGGCCTATTTCGACGATCTGTCGCGCCATCTCGTGTGGGAAATCTACCGCAAGGATTTCCAGCTGTTCAAATACGACTTCGACAATCCCGACAACAAGATGCCGCTGGGCGAGGTCGATCTGGACGAGGTGCATGTGAAACTGGGCGATTGAGGGCAAAGACGCTTGTCTTGACCGAGGCCATCGCCGAGGTCACGCGCACCATCGGCCCTGCAACCGCCGGGGCGCCAAAGCGTCCCGGCCAGCGCCCGCCCCGCCCCTGGCGGGCGCTTCTCGCCCGCCGGGGCAGGCGCCGGCCTCTGTTGCGCGTCGCGGCAACGGTCTTGGCAAAACCGCTGCCCTGCGGGCGGGGAAAGGCGGTGCCTTTCCTTCTCCGCCCGAAACCGGGGCTCAGCCCCCCGCCCGCCGCGCCTCGAACAGCACCTGACCGCGCGGCAGCATCCGGTCGTGTTTCGTCAGATCCCAGCCAGCGGCTGCGGCCAGAACGTCGCGCTCCAGCATGTGCCGGGGCGGCCGGTCCGGATGGGTCACCACCCCGTCGGGCTGACGATAGGCTGCCCCCGCCTGCGCCTCGGGCGCCAGAAACACGGTGAAAAGAAAGACTTCGAGCCGCGGAAACCGGGCGAGGTTCGCCAGCGCCTGCCCCAGACAGTCATTCGGCAGATGCGGAAAGACCGCGAAGGCGATGGCATGGGTGATCGCCTCGGGCACGCCCGGAAAGGCGAAACCGTCGTCCGCGATCAGCTGCGCCGGGTCAAGCCGCGCCGGGTCCGCCAGTTCCGCCGCATGGCCCGCCAGCATCAGATCGCGCGAAGCATCGGTGCCCCAGTAATGCCCCGGCTGCAGATACGTGACGGCCTTGCAGCCCAGCCGCAGCGCCCCCGCCCCGATGTCGAGCAGATGATGGTGGGGCAGCATCCGCCCCACCTCGCGCAGCGCCGCCATCTGCGCCCGCCCGGTCTCGTCCCAGCGCCCGCCGACGATGGCGCGGTGCCGCCCCTCGGCCAGCGCCTTGCCGTAGAAATCCGGCGCCAGATAGGGCGAGCGGCCCATGGATCAGAGCAGCCCGGCCTGCTTGAACTGCGCCAGAATGTCGGTTTCCGGCCGCGCGCCGTAATGGCTGATCACCTCGGCCGCGGCGATGCAGCCCATCTTGCCCGCGATCTCAAGGCTTTGCCCGGTGGCGATGCCATAAAGGAAGCCTGCCGCGAATTGATCGCCCGCCCCCGTCGCATCGACCGGCACGACGCGATGCACCGGCACTTCCACCCGTTCCGTGCCGCGGATCACCACCACATCGGCGCCCGAGCGGGTGCAGACCACCAGCCCGCAGTCCGAGGCCGCCTGTTGCAGCGCGCTGTCCAGATCGGTCTGGTAAAGCGAGGTCCATTCGTGCTCGTTGCCCAGCGCGAAATCCATCTCGTCCTTCACCAGACGGCGGAAGCTGTCGCGGTGGCGATCGACGCAGAACGGATCCGAAAGCGAGATCCCCGCCCGCCCGCCGCCACGGTGGCAGCCCTGCGCCGCCTTGAGGAACCCGGCCTTGCCGTGATCCTTGTCGAAAAGATAGCCTTCAAGGAACAGGATTTCGGTGTTTTCAACGACCTCAAGCGGAACGTCTTCGGTCGAAAGCTCCGCCGAAATCCCCAGATAGGTGTTCATCGAGCGCTCGCCATCGGGCGTCACGAAGATCATCGAGCGCGACGAGGGCAGATCGGCCCCCTTCACCGGCGGGTTCGGGAAATCCGTGCCCTCGGCATTCAGCGCGGCCTTGTAGAAACGGCCCAAGGTGTCATCGGCGACGCGGCCGATGAAGGCCGCCGTCAGGCCAAGGTTGCCCAGGCCCGCGATCGTGTTGCCGACCGAGCCGCCGGGCGCCTCGGTCCGTTCCGCCATCGCGGCATAAAGCTTTTCGGCGCGATCTCGCTCGATCAGCTGCATGATGCCCTTTTCGATACCCATCGCGGCCAGGAATGCGTCGTCACATTGCGCGATCACATCGACGATGGCGTTGCCGATGCCGACAACCTGATACTTCTTCATGCGGTCTTCTCCTCGTAACGGCACAGATCCCGGATCAGGCAATCGGCGCAGCGGGGTTTGCGGGCGGTGCAGATATAGCGCCCGTGCAGGATCAGCCAGTGATGCGCGTGGCGCTGAAATTCCACCGGCACGGTGTCTTCGATGGCGCGCTCGACCGCGTCCACATCGCGCCCCGGGCAGATGCCGGTGCGGTTGCCGACGCGGAAGATATGGGTGTCGACCGCCTGCGCCGGGTGGCCCCAGCCCATGTTCAGAACGACATTCGCCGTCTTGCGCCCGACCCCGGGCAGGCTGAGCAGCGCCGCGCGCGAGGACGGCACCTGACCGTCGAAGCGCTCCATCAGCAGACGGCTCAGCGCGATCACGTTCTTCGCCTTGGTGCGGTAAAGCCCGATCGACCGGATATGTTCGGTCAGCCCCTCCTCGCCCAAGGCCAGCATCTTTTGCGGCGTGTCGGCCACGGGCCACAGGCTGCGGGTCGCCTTGTTCACCCCCACATCGGTCGCCTGCGCCGAGAGCGCGACCGCGACCAGCAGGGTAAAGGCGTTCACATGTTCCAGCTCGCCCTCGGGATGCGGATTGGCCGCCGCGAAACGGCGGAAGACCTCCTTCATCGTCGGGTAATCAAGCTGCGCAACCATGGCCCCCTTCTGCCCGCCGATCCCGCACGGGGCAAGAGGGCACGCGCAGGATTAACCGAAATCGATAAATTGCGGACAATTCGCCGCCGTTCTTAACGTTTCGTTTGCCGTGATGCGGAAAGATGGGCGGGTATCTGCAAGCTGCAGGAGGTGACATGGATTACGGTTATCCGGTTTCGGTGCTGGGCTTCGATGCCGAGCACGGGCTGTGGTCGCTCGACCACGATTTCGACGCCGCCACGATGCTGTGGCAGCTTGTCCATGGCGACACCGGGACAGAGCTGCGCGATGCGATGGGCCATGTCGTCGCCGAGGGGCAGATGACCGCCGATGTGCCGCTGGTGCTGCAAAAACCGGATGGCGGCACGATCCGGCTCGACCGGATCGAAATTGCCGGGGTGCTGTGCCTTTACATGGCCTCGGAACGGCTGACGCCCGGCATCGATTACCTTGAGGCCGAGCCCTTTGCCCTGCCCGCCCGCGCCGCCAGCCCCGAGGAAATCGCCGCCCTGCCCTGCCTTGGCGGCGGCACGACGATCGCCACCGCCGAGGGTCCGATGCCGATCGACTGGCTGCGTCCGGGCGACCGGGTGCTGACGCGCGACAACGGCTATCAGCCGCTGCTCTGGGTCGGCCAGCACACGATGCCGCGCCGCGCGCCCGCCGAAACCCGGCCCCTTCTGCTTGCCGCCGCCTGTTTCGGCGCGGCGCAACCTGAACGCGACGTGCTCTTGTCGCCCGGAACCGGGGTGCTTCTGGCCGGGCATGAACTCGAACTCTGGTTCGGCGAATCCGAGATGTTCGCCCGGGCCCGCGATGCGCTGCCCAAGGCCGAGGCCGGGGCGGGGCCGCAAAAGCTTTATTCGATGCTGCTCGCCAGCCCCGAAATCGTGCTGGCCGAGGGGATGTGGGTCAGCTCGGTCCATGCCGACGCCGGTTATCTGTCGCTGCTGCCCGACCGCATCCGCGGCGCGATCGCGCCCCGCGTCAGGGCGGGCCATGACGATCCCGCCCGCGCCTGGCTCGAAAACTGGGAAGTGGCGATGTTCCGCCGCGAACGTCTGGCCCGCGCCCGCCGCGTCGCCGCCTGACCCGGCCCGGCTGCCCCCCCTGACGCGCCCCCCCCTGACACGCCCCCCCCGGCGCGGCCCGCCCGCTTGCGGCCCGGCTTTCACCTTGGTGCAAATATCCCGGGGGGCGTCCGCTTGCGGACGGGGGGCAGCGCCCCCCTTCCCCGCCGAAACCGCAGCTTTCGGGTCGCCCGGACCGCACAACCCGGGCTAGGATGGCACAACGAAAGGCGTGCCCATGTCCGACCCGATCCCGCTTGAAGACCAGTATCACTACCGCCTGATCGCCCGGGCAATCGCCGAAATCGACGCCGCCCAGGCCGAGGCGCGGGCGGCGGGCCGCCCGGTGCAGATCCCGCTCGAAGACCTCGCGGCGCGGCTTGGGCTGTCGGCGCCGCATTTCCAGCGCGTCTTTTCGGCCTGGGCCGGGGTCTCGCCGAAACGCTACACGCAATATCTCTCGCTTGGCCTTGCGCGCGAATTGCTGGCGCAGAAGCTGCCGCTCGATCAGGTCGCCGAGACGGCGGGGCTCTCTGCCCCCTCGCGGCTGCACGATCTGATCCTGCGCTGGGAGGCGATGACGCCGGGCGAACTGGCTGCGGGCGGCGCCGGGCTGGTGATCCGCTGGGGGCGCTTCGACAGCCCCTTCGGCCCGGTGCTGGGCTTTGGCACCGCGCGCGGCCTGTGCGGCCTTGCCTTCACCGAGGAGCTGGGCCCGGACGCGGCCTTTGCCGACATGATCGCACGCTGGCCCGGCGCGCGGCTGACCGAAGACCCGGCGCCGCTGGCGGATTGGGTCGCGGCGGCTTTCGGCTCTGGCGGCGAAGCGCGGCTTTGCGTCCTTGGCGCACCGTTTCAGATCAAGGTCTGGGAGGCGCTTCTGGCCATCCCCTCGGGCGAGGTCCGCAGCTATGCGCAGATCGCCGCCCGCATCGGTAGCCCGCGCGCGGTGCGGGCGGTGGGCACGGCGGTCGGGCGCAACCCGGTCGCGGTGCTGATCCCCTGCCACCGGGTGCTGCGCGCCTCGGGGGGGCTTGGCGGCTATCACTGGGGGCTGGGGCTGAAACGGGCGCTGCTCGCCCGCGAGGCGGCCAGACACGAAGCCGGGCTCTGACCGTCTCGCCTGAAATTGATGCGCAAAAATCCGCCAAGCTTGCACAGGGCATGGAACGGCGCCGAAAATCTGTCGTAGAATGGGACAACGGCCGCGATGGCCGCAAGCACAAGGGCAGATCCATGACCAAGACCTCCACCCTCCTTCTCGCCTGCACCGGGCTTTTCGCGCTTTCCGCCTGCACCGAGCCCTACAGCCAGGGCTACAGCGGATCGTCGAGCGCCGATCCCAATGCCAACACCCGCGGCGGCGCGATCACCGGGGCGCTGATCGGCGGCGTTCTGGGCGCCACCAGCAACGGCGACGAACGGCTGGAAAAGGCCGCCGCCGGGGCGATCGTCGGCGGGCTGATCGGCGGCGCCATCGGCAACCAGCTGGACAAGCAGGCGCAAGAGCTGCGCCGCGATCTGGACACCAACGGCGTGTCCGTCGTGCGTCAGGGCGACCGCCTGATCGTGACGATGCCGCAAGACGTGCTGTTTGCCGTCGACAGCGCCGCCGTGCGCCCCGATCTGCAGCGCGATCTTTACACCCTGGCGGGCAGCCTGAACCGCTATCCCGACACCACCGTCGATGTCGTCGGCCACACCGATTCGGACGGCGACGCCGCCTATAACCAGCGCCTGTCGCAAGACCGCGCCAATTCGGTCTCGCGCCTTCTGATCGGCGCCGGGGTGCCCTCCTATCGCGTCGTCGCCTATGGCCGCGGCGAGGAACAGCCGGTGGCCTCGAACCTCAGCGCCGCGGGCAAGGCGCAAAACCGCCGCGTCGAATTCATCATCCGCCCGAACCGCTGAGCCGGGCAAATGCGTCGGCAGGCCGGGCCCCGCGCCCGGCCTGTCCATTTCCCATTGCCCGTCTTTCCCATTGGTCATAGTTTCTGACCACGGGAGAGAGACATGCCATTCCAGAAGATCGAATCCGAGAAACTTGCCTCGGCCGTGGTGCGTCAGATCGAGAATCTGATCGTCGAGGGCGTGCTGCGCCCCGGCGAGCGGCTGCCATCGGAACGCGAATTGTCCGAACGCCTTGCGGTGTCGCGGCCGTCGCTGCGCGAGGCGGTGGCCGAGCTGCAGCAGGAGGGCCTGCTGACCACCCGCGCCGGATCGGGGATCTTCGTCGCCGAAGTGCTCGGCTCGGCGTTTTCGCCCGCGCTGATCCGGCTTTTCGCCCGCAACGATCAGGCGGTCTTCGACTATCTCGCCTTCCGGCGCGACCTTGAGGGAATGGCGGCGGAACGCGCGGCAAAGATGGGCTCGGACACCGATCTGAAGGTGATCGACGCGATCCTGACGCGGATGGAAACGGCGCATGGCAAGCGCAACCCGGCCGACGAGGCGGCGCTGGATGCGCAATTCCACATGGCGATCGTCGAGGCGAGCCACAACATCATCATGCTGCACATGATGCGGGCGATGTTCGATCTTTTGTCCGAGGGCGTGTTCTACAACCGCCAGATCATGTTCCGCAACCGCTCCACGCGCGAGGCGCTGCTGGACCAGCACCGGGCGATCAACGCGGCGATTCAGGCGCGCGACGGCGGGGCGGCGCGGACGGCGGTGGCGGCGCATATGGATTTCGTCGAACTGGCGCTGACCGAATTGCGCAAGGCCGAACGGCACGAGGCGCTGGCGCGGCTGCGGCTGCAACACCAAAGCGCGAAGACGGTCTGACCCGGCCCCGGCTCAGTCCCGCGGCGGCGGCGGCAGGGCCGGATCGCGCAGGCATTTCGCCAGCGGCAGCGCCTTCAGCGTGTCGATGAACCAGACCTCGCCCTCGGCGGCGCGGCCGTAATCGCCCGCGGCACAGGCGCAGCCATAGCCGTAAGAGCCATTCGTCGCGACCCAGTCCGCGCCGAAGTCGGCATCCGACCAATCGAGGTTTTCCCAGCCGCCGACCTCCAGCGAGCCCTGCGAGGCGAACCACCAGTCCCCCTCGGCATCGGTCAGGTAGAAATTCCCCGGCGTCGGATTGACGAACCAGCCGCAGCGGGTTTCCGACCGGGCCTCGGCGAAAGCCGCCCCCGAGGTCAGCGCCAGCAGCCCCGCCAGCGTCAGGATCTTACGCAATCAGACCTCCGTCATTGTCATCGCCCGCCTCGACCAGCAGCCGCTCCATGTCGGGCACCGTGACGTGACGTTTCCCCTCCAGCTCGATCACCCCGTCGCGTTTGAGCGCCGACATCTGCCGGCTGACGGTTTCGAGCGTGAGGCCCAGATAATCCGCCATCGCCTCGCGCGTCAGCGGCAGATCGAAGGTCAGACGGCCCCGCATCTTGCGGTGACGAATCGACGCATCGCGGCGCGCGACGATCGACAGAAGCGAGGCGATCTTCTCGCGCGCGGTCTTGCGACCGAGCAAAAGCATCCATTCACGCGCCGCATCAAGCTCGTCCAAAGTCATCTGCAACAACCGCTGCGCGATATGCGGCGTGCGCTCCATCATCTCTTCGAAGGGCTTGCGGCGGAAGCAGCACATCAGGATGTCGGTCGTCGCGGTGACGTTGTAAGCGGCGCGATCGCGGCCAGGTCTTCCAACAAAATCAGAGGGTAAGAGCAATCCCACCATCTGCGTGCGACCGTCTTCGAGGGTCTGGGTCAGGGTCGCGATCCCCGAGACGACCGAGGCGACGAAGTCCATCTTGTCGCCCGACCAGATCACCGTCTGACCCGCTTCGAAGCTCCGGTAATACTTCGCGCCCTCGAGTTCATCGAGTTCGGAACTCTCGCATCTGGCGCAGACGGCCCGATGCCTGATCGGGCAGTCTCCGCATTGTAGCGAGACCGGATGAGCGTCGTCGTGAGACATTGCCTTGCTTGATTTGGGTCAATACTTTGTGCGCGTCGTGAAGGATACAATACGCCCATGAAACATGAATCGCAACTCGCCCGGCTCGGCCTCTTCGACGCCAAGGTGCCCCGCTACACCAGCTACCCGACCGCACCCCATTTTTCCAAGGATATCGGCCCCTCGCAGTTCATCGAGTGGATCGAGGCGATTCCGGCGGGGGCGTCGATCTCGCTTTACATGCACGTGCCCTTCTGTCGGCGGCTGTGCTGGTTCTGCGCCTGCCGCACCCAGGGCACGCAGACCGATGCGCCGGTGAAGACCTACGCCGAGACGCTGATCAAGGAGGTCGCGATGCTGAAATCGCACCTCGCGCCGGGCGTGAAACTGTCGCGCCTGCATTGGGGTGGCGGCACCGCGACGCTGCTGCCTGCGGAGTCGATGCGCAAGATCGCCGAAGCCGTGTTCGAAGCCGTGCCGCTGGGCGAGAAGGGCGAATTCTCGGTCGAGATCGACCCGAACGAGATCGACGACGAACGCATGGATGCGCTGGCGCAATCGGGGATGAACCGGGCCTCGGTCGGCATTCAGGATTTCGACCCCTTCATCCAGTCGGTGATCGGCCGCGAGCAGAGCTTCGAAGTGACGAAGATGGTCGTCGACATGATCCGCGACCGCGGCATCAACAGCCTGAACGCCGACATCCTCTACGGGCTGCCGCATCAGACGCCGCAGAAGATGACCGAAAGCGTCGAAAAGGTGCTGTCGCTGAAACCGGACCGGGTGGCGTTTTACGGCTACGCGCATGTGCCGTGGATGTCGCGCAGGCAATCGCTCATTCCGTCGGAAAACCTGCCGACGCCGCCCGAGCGGCTGGAGCTGTTCCACCTCTCGCGCGAGCTCTTCACCAAGGCGGGCTATGACGTGATCGGCATCGACCACTTCGCGCTGCCGCATGACGGGCTGGCCACCGCGCTGAAGGCGGGCAAGCTGCGCCGCAACTTCCAGGGCTACACCGACGATCAGGCCGAAGCCCTTGTGGGGCTGGGCGCCTCGTCGATCTCGCGCTTCCCGCAGGGCTTTGCGCAGAACGAAAGCCCGACCGGCACCTATACGGCGGCGATCCGCGAGGGCAAGTTCTCGACCCACCGCGGTTTCGTGTTCTCGAAAGAAGACCTGATGCGCGGCCGTCTGATCGAGATGCTGATGTGCGACTTCAAGGCCGACAAGGCCGAGCTGGTCGACCAATGGGGCGCCGATCCGGCGGGTCTCGATGCCGAATTCGCCGCCTGCGTCGCGAAATTCGAAGACATGGTGGTGGTGACCGACGCGGGGCTGGAAATCCCCGAGCACGGCCGCCCGCTGACGCGGATGATCGCGCGTCACTTCGATGCCTATGACCTCTCGAAAGCCGGGCACAGCTCGGCGATCTGAGGGCGCTTCCATAACAAGGGAAGGGCAGACTGGGCGCCGCAAGGCGCCCATTTCTTTTCCCCCGCCGCTTCGGGCTGGCGTTTTGCCACGAAGGGCGTAAACTGGGCGAAACCAGCACAGGAGGGATGTTTGTCGGATCTTGCGCGCCTCCGGGCCGGGGTTTGCCGGGCGGTCTGACCGCCGAAGCCTCGTGCCCCCTGAACGTCACCGGCGCCCTGGCGCCTGTCTTTCAGTGTCCTGCGAGGATCACCTTGATGACCGACACTTTTTCGCTCGCCGATCTCGGCTGGGCGCCCGATTTCCTGCGCCAGCTCACGCTGGACGAACTGTCTGCCCTCCTCCCCTGCCGCATCAGTGCGGTGCATCGCACCCGGATCGAGGCGCTTGGCCGCACCGGCCCGCTCAACCTGATGCTGCCACCCGCGCTTTGCACCGCCGACATCGCCGTCGGCGATTGGGCGCTGCACGACGGCGCCCGGCTGGTGCGCCTGCTGGACCGGCGCAGCACGCTGGCCCGCCGCGCCGCGGGCACCGGGGCGGACCGGCAGCTGATCGCCGCCAATGTCGACACGCTGTTCATCGTCACCTCCTGCAACGCCGATTTCAACCCGGCCCGGATCGAGCGCTATCTGGCGCTCGCCCGCGCCGCCGCGGTCGCCCCGGTGGTGGTGCTGACCAAGGCCGACATCCCCCCCGACCCCGCGGCCTGGCAGGACCGCGCCGCGGCGATCGACCGCCGCGTGCCGGTCATGCCGCTGGACGCCCGCGCCCCGGGCGATCGGCTGTCCGACTGGTGCCGCCCCGGCCAGACGGTGGCGCTGCTTGGCTCCTCGGGTGTCGGAAAGACCACGCTTGCCAATGCCTTGACCGGCGCGGTTCAGGCCACGGCGGCAATCCGCGAAGACGATGCGAAGGGCCGCCACACCACCACCGGGCGGCATCTGCGCCGGCTCGCGCAGGGCGGCTGGCTGATCGACACGCCCGGCATGCGGGAATTGCGGCTCAGTGATGCGGGGGCGGGGATCGCCGCGACCTTCGACGATCTCGACGCGCTGGCGGGGCAGTGCCGCTTTGCCGATTGCAACCATCAGACCGAGCCGGGCTGCGCGGTGCAGGCGGCGATCGGCGCGGGAACCGTCGATCCGGCGCGGCTGGCGCGCTGGCAAAAGCTGCGCCGCGAGGATCGGATCAATTCCGAAACCCTGGCCGAGGCCCATGCCCGCGACCGCGCCTTCGGCAAGAGGACCCGCGCAGCGCTGCGCGACAAATCCCGGCTGCGCGGCGACTGACGTCGGTTCGGGGGCCGGTGGGGGCATCGCCCCCACCGCGCCCGACGCGCGGCGGGCTTGCCCGCCCAAGGAGGGCGCAATCCCCCCCGGACGTCAGCTCAACGTGCCGCCCGCGGTTTCGACAAAGCGGATCAGCCGCGGCAGGCACTGGCTTTCCAGATCATATTTCGCCACCACCGAGGCCCGCGCCGCCTTGCGCATCTCAAGGTAAGCCTCGGGCCGCGCCAGCGCATCGATCAGCGCCGCCGACCAGCCCTTGATGTCGAAGAACCCGACCAGCCGCCCGTTCACCCCGTCCTCGATCACCTCGCGCAGCGGCGCCGTGTCCGAGCCCACCACCATCGCCCCCGCCGACATCGCCTCCATCAGCGACCAGCTGAGGACAAAGGGATAGGTCAGATAGGCATGAACCCGGCCGATCTGCATGATCGCGACGAAATCGGCATAGGGCACGCGGCCCAGAAAATGCACCCGGCTCAGATCGAGGCGATCCTTCACCTCGTCCAGGAACTTCTGCTTCCACGACCCCTCGGCGGGCGCCGCGCCATAGCTTTGCCCCTCCTCGCCGATGATCAGCACCTGCGCCGCGGGCCGCGCCGCCAGCACCTCGGGCAAGGCCCGCATGAAGGTGTGATAGCCGCGATAGGGCTCAAGCGAGCGGTTGATGAAGGTCACCACCTCGTCACCCGCGCAGAGCGTCAGGCCGGTGCCCGGCACGGTGTAGCGCGCCGCGGGGTTCGGCACCAGCCGCGCCGTGTTCACCCCGTCATGGCAGATGGTGATCTTGGCGCGCAGCTCGGGCGGGAAGGTCGAGGCCTGAAATTCCGTGGGCGAGAGCGCCGCATCCGCCTGCACGATCGACTGAATCAGATGCGCCGACCGCGCCGTGGTCGAGATCCGGCTTTCCAGCCCGGGCTTGGCGAATTCCGGGTCGAAATCAGTATCCAGCCCGGTGGTTTTATACATCAGCTCGGCATAGACCAGCAGCTTCGCCTCGGGCCAGACCTCGCGCAGGAACAGCGTCTCGCCCCAGCCCGGATGGCCGAAGATCACGTCGGGCACATAATCATGGCTCATGCGCAACTGCCGCGCCGCAAGGGCCGCGCGCAGGCCGCGCTCGCTCACCTCGGCATACATTTTCGTCAGCCGCGGCTCCAGCTTCACCTCGGCAGGCTTGCGGTATTTCACCACCTTCACCGGCGCGGCGCGGGTGTTGGTTTCCGTCGTCAGCGCCAGAACCTCGTGGCCGCGCGCCGCCAGCGCCGGGGCAAGATGCGGAAACTGGCCGGGAAAATTCTGATGGACGAACAGGATCTTCATGCGGGTTTTCCCAAAGCCGCGGCGATCAGCGCGCGGGTATAGTCGGAAACGGGGCGTTCGAAAATCTGCGCCGCGGGACCGGCCTCGACCACATCGCCCTCCTTCATCACCATGATCTTGTGCGCCATCGCCCGCACCACGCGCAGATCATGGCTGATGAACAGATAAGCCAGCCCGTAACGGCGCTGCAGATCGCGCAGCAAATCGACGATCTGCACCTGCACCGTCATGTCCAGCGCCGAGGTCGGCTCATCCAGCACGACGACGCGCGGCCGCAGGATCATCGCCCGGGCAATCGCGATGCGCTGGCGCTGCCCGCCGCTGAATTCATGCGGATAGCGCGCCATCGCGGCGGGATCGAGCCCGACCTCGGCCATGATCTCCGCCACCATCTCGCGCCGGTTGCGGCCCGGCTCGACGCCATGCACCGTCAGCCCCTCGGCGATGATCTGCTCGATCGTCATGCGCGGGCTGAGACTGCCGAACGGGTCCTGAAACACGATCTGCATGTCGCGGCGCAAGGGCCGCAGCTGTTTCGCCTGCCAGCGCGAAATATCCTGCCCGGCAAAGCGGACCGGCCCCTCGCTTTCGATCAGCCGCATCAGGGCCAGCGCCAGCGTGGTTTTCCCCGAGCCGGATTCCCCCACGATGCCAAGGGTTTCCCCCGCCCGCACCGACAGGCTTGCGTCCTTCACCGCCTTCACATGGCCGATGGTGCGGCGCAACAGCCCGCGCTTGATCGGAAACCAGACCTTCAGCGCCTCGGCCTGCAAGAGCGGCTCGGCCCCTTCGGGCACGGGTTCCGCCCGGCCCACAGGTTCCGCCGCCAGAAGCTTCCTTGTGTAGGGATGCTGCGGATTGGCGAAAATCTCCTCGGTCCGGCCCTGTTCGACGATCTCGCCCCGGCGCATCACGCAGACCCGGTCGGCGATGCGCCGCACCACCCCCAGATCATGGCTGATGAACAGAAGGCTCATCCCCAGATCGCGTTTCAGTTCCGCCAGAAGCTCGAGGATCTGCGCCTGAATCGTCACATCCAGCGCCGTCGTGGGCTCATCCGCCACCAGCAGCTCCGGCCCGTTCGCCAGCGCCATCGCGATCATCACCCGCTGCCGCTGCCCGCCCGACAGCTGATGCGGCAGATCCCCCAGACGGCTTTCCGGGTTCGAAATGCCGACCCGGGTCAGCAACTCGACAATCCGCGCCCGCGCCGCGGCACCGCTCAGCCCCTGATGCAGCGCCAGGCTTTCCGCAATCTGCTTTTCGATCGAATGCAACGGGTTGAGCGAGGTCATCGGCTCTTGAAAGATGAAGCTGATGTCATTGCCGCGCACATCGCGCAGCGTGGGCTCATCCGCCCCCACCATCTCGCGACCCAGATAGCGGACCGAGCCCTGAACCCGCGCATTCGGCCCCAGAAGCGACACGGTCGACAGCGCCGTCACCGACTTGCCGGAACCGGATTCGCCCACCAGCGCCACGGTTTCGCCCTTCTCCACGGTGAAGCTGACGCCCTTGACGGCGGGCACCTCTCGGCCCTCCTGACGGAAGCTGACGCGCAGATTTTCGACGGTGAGAACGGGGGTCATTTGAACACCTTGCGCGGGTCAAAGGCATCGCGCAGGCCCTCGAACACGAAGACAAGCAGCGAGAGCATGGTGGCGAAGGTGACAAAGGCGGTAAAGGCCAGCCAGGGCGCCTGCAGATGCTGTTTCGCCTGCAGGGCCAGTTCCCCAAGCGAGGGCGCCGAGGAGGGCAGCCCGTAGCCAAGGTAATCAAGCGTCGCCAGCCCCGAAATCGCCCCGGTGATGACAAAGGGCAGCATGGTGATGGTGGCGACCATCGCATTCGGCAGGATGTGGCGGACCATGATGACGCGATCGGAAACCCCCAGCGCCCGGGCGGCGCGGACATATTCGAAATTGCGCGCGCGCAGGAACTCGGCCCGCACGACGCCGGTCAGCGCGGGCCAGCCAAACAGGATCGTCACCCCCACAAGCAGCCAGAAGCTGCGCCCCAGGATCGCGAACAGGATGATGATGACGTAAAGCGAGGGGGTGGAGGACCAGATTTCCAAGAGCCGCTGGAAGATCAGATCGACCTTGCCGCCGAAATAGCCCTGCACCGCCCCCGCCGCGATGCCCAGCACCGAGGAGACCGAGGCGACGATCAGCGCGAAAGCGACCGAGATCCGAAAGCCGTAGATCACCCGCGCCGCCACATCGCGCGCGGTGTCGTCGGTGCCCAGCCAATGGTCGCGATCTGGGGCCGAGGGCGCGGTGCCGACATCGTTGATCGTGCGGTAGTGATAGGGGATCACCGGCCAGATCATCCAGCCCTTTTCAATGGCTTCGCCGCCAACGGTGCCACTGGTCTCGGCCTCTTTCCGGGTGTCCTCGGGCGTATCCCAGCATTCGCTCCGCCCGCCGGTGACGATCAGGCATTGCACGGCGGGATCGGTGTAGATCGCCTCGGTGCGGAAATCGCCGCCAAAGGCGGTTTCGGGGTAGAACTGATAGACCGGGAAGAAGAATTCGCCGCGGTAGCGCACCACGATCGGGTGATCATTGGCGATCAGCTCGGCGAAAAGCGACAGGACGAACAGCGTCGTAAAGACGATCAGCGACCAGAAGGCGCGGCGGTTGGCGCGAAAGTTGCGCCAGCGGCGCTGCGCAAGGGGTGACAAGGCCATCAACCGGCCCTCCGCTCGAAGTCGATGCGCGGATCGACAAGGGTATAGGTGATGTCGGAGAGGATCCCGATCCCCAGCGAAATCAGCCCGAACGCATAAAGCGAGCCGAAAACAACGGGATAGTCACGCTCGACCGCGGCCTGATAGCCCAGAAGGCCGAGGCCGTCGAGCGAGAACATCGTCTCGATGATCAGCGAGCCGGAAAAGAGGACCGAGAGGAACAGCCCCGGAAACCCCGCAATGACGATCAGCATGGCGTTGCGGAAGACATGGCCGTAAAGCACGCGGGATTCGGTCAGCCCCTTGGCGCGGGCGGTCATCACATATTGCTTGTTGATCTCGTCCAGGAACGAATTCTTCGTCAACAGCGTCAGCGTGACGAAGGAGGACAGCGTGATCGCAATCGTCGGCAGGCAGATGTGCCAGAGGTAATCGAGCACCTTGCCGCCCAGCGAGAGCGTGTCGAAATCATCCGAGGTGAGGCCGCGCAGCGGGAAGATCTTCCAGTAGCTGCCGCCCGCGAACAGCACCATCAAGAGGACGGAAAACACAAGCGTCGGAATGGCATAGGCGACGATGATCGCGGCCGAGGTCCAGGTGTCGAAGCTGGTGCCGTCCTTCACCGCCTTGCGGATGCCCAAGGGGATCGAGATCAGATAGGCGAGCAGCGTCGACCAGAGCCCCAGCGAGATCGAGACCGGAAGTTTCTCGATCACCAGATCGATCACCGACTTGTTCTTGAAGAAGCTGTTGCCGAAATCGAAGACGAGGTAATCGCCCATCATCTTGAAGAACCGCTCATGCGCCGGGATCTTTTCGCGCGTGCAGGCCGGGTCCTTCAGGTTCGGCGTGCCGGTGAAGCCCTCGGCGCAGGTGATGCGCGAAAAGCCCATCTGCACTTCGAGCTGCGCCAGCAGGTCGGGGGAAATCCCCCGTGCGCCCTGATAGCCCATGTCCTCGGCCGATTGGCCCTGCCCCGCATCGGCGCCGCCGGTCAGGTTGCGCGTGGCATCGGACTCCCCCTGCACCCGGGCGATGATGCTTTCGATCGGCCCCCCGGGCACGAATTGCGTCAGCGCGAAATTGATCAGCATGATGCCGAAAAGCGTCGGCACAACCAGCATCAACCGCCGCAGGATATAGGCGCCCATCGTTCCCTTGCCTTGCAGTTTTGCAACTTTTCCGCGCGCAAAAAGCCCTAGAGCGCCCCTGCCGCTTTCAGTTTTGCAGCCTTCTCGGCGTTATACCACCAGAAGTCCAGCTCTCCCAGAGAATAGGGCGGCAGCGTCTCGGGGTGCTCGTAGATGTCGTAATAGGCGACGGTGTGGCTGTCCTTGAACCATTGCGGCACCCAGAAATGAAGCCCGCGCAGCGCCCGGTCCAGCGCATGGACCCGGGGGATCAGCTCTTCCCGGCTCGCCGCTTCCTCGACCTTGCGGATCAGCGCGTCGATGGCCGGATTGGCGATGCCCGCCAGGTTGAACGCATCCGCGGTCGCGGCCGAGCCGAAATATTGCTGCAGATCGGCGCCGGGCAGCAGGTCCTGGCCGAAATGGCCGGTGATCAGGTCGAAGTCATGCCGCGCCTTGCGTTCCTGATGCTGCGCATCATCGACCCGCAGATGCACCGCATCCACCCCCAGCGCGCGCAGGTTTTCCACATAAGGGTTGATCACCCGGTCAAAGGTCTGGCTGTCGTTGATGAATTCGACATGCAACAGCTCGCCCTTGGCATTGCGCCGCAGCCCGTCCGCGCCCACGGCCCAGCCCGCCGCATCGAGAAGCGCCGCCGCCTTGCGCATGTTCGCCCGGTCCAGCTGGCGCTTGCCCGACACCGGCGCCATCACCGCCGGATCGGTCAGAACGCCTTCGGGCAGGTCCTTGGCCAAGGGCGTCAGCAGCGCCAGTTCCGCCGCCGAGGGTGTGCCCGTCGCCGCCAGATCCGAGTTTTCCCAAGGCGAATTGATCCGCGCATAAAGCCCGTAAAACAGCGTCTCGTTCGACCAGTCGAAGTTGAACATCAGCCCCAGCGCCTGGCGCACGCGGATGTCCTGAAACTTTTCGCGCCGCAGGTTGATCGCCCAGCCCTGCCCGTTCGCCACGCTGCCATCATGCAGCTGCGCCTTGACCACCGTGCCCGCCTGCACCGCCGGAAAGTCATATTGCGTCGCCCAGATGATCGAGCTGGCCTCGTTGCGGAAGGTGTAGCTGCCCGCCTTGAACCCCTCGAAGGCGGATTGGTAATCGCCGTAATATTCGACGCGGATGCGGTCGAAATTGGCGCGCCCGAGATTGATCGGCAGCTTTTCCCCCCAATAGGCGGGGTTGCGCTTCCAGACCACGGTCTGGCCCATCTTGAAACTGTCGAGCATGTAGGGCCCCGAGCCGATCAGCTCGACCGGCACGGGCTTTGCCAGATCGATCTTGTCGCGGGTGAACTGCGCCTTTGAAAACACCGGAAAGCCGCCCGCCGCCTGGATGATGTCGCGCTTCGGGTAATCGGGCTTGAAGGTGAATTTGATCCGGCGTGCGTCCAGCACCTCGACCGCGGTGATCTGCTGCGCGACAACCGCGCGGAAGCTCGACAAGCCCTTGTCGCGCATCGTTTCATAGGAAAACAGCACGTCTTCGATCGTCAGCGGCGTGCCGTCGGAAAAGGTGATGCCGGGGCGCAGGGTGAAGATCACCCAATCGCGCGAGGGCGGGTATTCGAAGCTTTCGCAGAGCAGGCAATAGGCCTCGCCCACCGTATCCGCGGTGCCGGTCAGCATGCTTTCCTGCGGCGCGCTGGACAGGGGCGCGGCGCGGCCCTCGATCGTGTAGGGGTTGAAGTTGTCAAAGCCGTAGGGCGTCCATTCGGAAATCTCGCCGCCCTTCGGCGCCTTCGGGTTCACATAATCCAGATGCTTGAAATCGGGCGGATATTTCACCGTGCCCAAAGTGGCGATGGCTGCCGCGGTGATCGTTTCCCCGGCGCGCAGCGGACCCGCAAGCCCGCTGGCCAGACACAAAGCCAGAAGCCCGCCGCCAAGGGCGCGGAGCATGTCCCCCCGCCGATCCCGCACCGCCACCCGCACTGCCGCTTTCGCCATGTCTCTCTCCCCTTTTGTCCCACTAAAGGGCGAAGGCCGCGCCGGGGCAAGTTGCAAAGATGTGAGGGCAAAAGGAAAGGGCCGCACCTTGCGGTACGGCCCCCGGAATTTCTGTCGCGGCGCTCAGCGCGGCAGCGTGTTCAGATAGGCGATCACGTTGGCGCGGTCTGCAGCTTCGGGCAGACCGACGAAGGACATCTTGGTGCCGGGCACTTCGGCTTTCGGGCTGACCAGATAGATGTCGAGACGCTCGGGCGTCCAGTTGCCGACATGGTTCTTCATCGCGGTCGAATATTTGAAGCCTTCGACGGTGGCGGTGGCGCGGCCGATGACGCCGTTCAGATGCGGACCGACAGCGTTCTTGCCATCGATCTTGTGGCAGGCCTTGCAGGTCTTGTTGAACTTTTCTTCGCCGGCTTTCGCATCGCCGGTGATGGTGGCCGGGTCCACTTCGACATAGGCGGGCGGCGGCGGCGCTGCAGGCTCGGCCGGGGCGGCGGCTTCGGCAGCCTCGGCGGCGGGCGCGGCAGCGGCGGGCGCCTTGGCGGGCATCGCGGCCTCGTCGACCGAGGGCAGCAGGGCCTTCCCGTCCGCACCGACCGCAACGGCGGTGGCCGGTCGCGTCGCGAAGAGCGAGTTGGAAAGCATGTAGATGAACCCGTAGAACAGGGCCACGGCGAACAGCGTGACCCCAATCTTCGTGATGTGCGTCTTGACGAGCATGGCTCCCCCGGCGGTTGGCATGTGCGGTTGGCGCATCTACGCGCTTCGCCTTGCACATTTCAAGGTTCATTCGCGCGGCAAATTGCGTTTGGGGCGCGATAAAAAGGCGCGGATCAGGGGCTTGACGGCAGATCGGCGCTTTTCTTGGCCCGGTCTTTGCGACATCAAGGGGGCGGATCGACTGTCAGGGGAATGCAAGCATGGCGGGAAATGGCGTGATCGCCTTTCAGGGGGAATTGGGGGCCTATTCGCATGAGGCCGCAAACCGGGCGCGGCCGGGAATGGATCCGCTGCCCTGCGCCACCTTCGAGGAGGTGATCGACGCCGTGCGCGAGGGCCGGGCCGAGCTTGCGATGCTGCCGGTCGAGAACTCGACCTATGGCCGGGTCGCCGACATTCACCGGCTCTTGCCGGAATCGGGGCTGCATATCCTCGATGAGCATTTCCTGCGCGTGCGCATCGCGCTGATGAGCCTGCCGGGCACGAAGCTTGACGACATCAGGCATGTGCGGGCGCATCTGGTGCTTTTGCCGCAATCGGCGCGGTTCCTGCGCACGCATGGCATCGCCGGTCATGCCGCCGCCGACAGCGCGGGCGCCGCGGCCGAACTTGCGCGCACGAAAACCCCGGGCGAGGGGGTTCTGGCCTCGGACCTCGCCGCCTCGATCTACGGGCTTGATGTGCTCGCCCGCGACATCGAGGATCACGGCCACAACACCACCCGCTTCCTTGTGATGGGCCGTCAGCCCGACGACCGCCGCCGCGGCGCCCGGATGATGACCACCTTCGTCTTCGAAGTGCGCAACATCCCGGCCGCGCTTTACAAGGCGATGGGCGGTTTCGCGACGAATGGCGTGAACATGACGAAGCTGGAAAGCTACATGCTCGACGGCTCCTTCACCGCGACGCAGTTCTACGCCGATATCGAGGGCCATCCCGACGACGAAAACGTCCGCCTCGCGCTCGACGAGCTGCGCTATTTCACCTCGTATCTGCACATCCTGGGCACCTATCCGGCCGATCCGCGCCGTCAAGAATGAAAAAGGGGGGCCTTGCCCCCCGTCCTTCGGACTCCCCCCAGCGTAGTTTCCCCAAGAAGAAACATCGCGTTTTCCTTGGCAAAATACGCCGCAGGGGTGAATTGGCCGCAGGGCAAGAGGGGGGCGCGCAGCCCCCCTGCCCTGCCCCTCAGGCGGCGCGGCTTTCCAGATCGCGCAGGAAGCTCTTGATCCGTTCGTCATAGCGGCGGTCAAGATTGGCCCGGCCCAGCCGCGCCGATTGCAGCAAAAGCCGCCCGCCCAGCGTGCGCGGCTTGATCTCGAACAGCGTCGCCATCCGGCTGCGGCGCGGCGCGAGCGCGGTGAATTCCAGCACCAGCGTCACCTCGAACCCCGAGGAGATGCCGCTGTAGTCGATCCGCACCGGCGCGTCATAGCGGGTGACGTCGATGACCATCTGCCGCGGCTTGCCGCGCAGCCGGAAGCCCACGTCCCAGGACAGGCCCGCGCCCTTTTCGGCCAGCGAATCGAGCCTGCGCATCACCACGCCCTTCTTCATCGCGGCGCGTTCCAGCGCGGGGATGTCGGTGAGCTGTTCAAAGAGCGTGTCGGCGGGCAGGGCCACGTCGACGCGGTTGCTGAATTTCATGCCTGCCTCCGATAAGGTGACCGCTTTGGCCACCCGATTCCCTTGCCCAAAGCCCCCGCGGCTGTCAATCGGCCGGGTGCGCAAGCCAATCGCGCAGCATCCAGCGCGCCACAGTGCCGGGCCGCGGCGGCCGGATCGCCGGATCGCGGCCCGCCAGAACGGCGGCCAGCCGCGCCCGGCCCACCCAAAGCGCCGCCTCGATTTCCGTCGGATCCGGGGTGATCGCCCCGGCGGCCGCCTCCCCCGCGCAGCCCAGCATCAGCGAGGCCGGAAACGGCCAGGGTTGCGCGGCCAGAAACCGCACCGCGCCGACGCGGAGGCCGGTTTCCTCCAGAACCTCGCGCCGGACCGCCGCCGCCGGGGTCTCGCCCGGTTCCATGAAGCCCGCCGGGCAGGAATGCAGCCCCTCGGGCCAGCCCGGAGAGCGGGCGAGCAGCACCTGATCGTCGCGGGTGATCCGCATGATCACCACCGGATCGGTGCGCGGGAACTGCACGCGGCCGCAGCCCGGGCAGTCGCGTTGCCAGCCGGCATGGGTGATCCGCGTGGCGCCGCCGCAGGCCGGGCAGAAGCCGTGGAAGCGATGCCAGACAAGCAGCCCGCGCGCGGTCGCCGCCAGCTCGGCCGAGCGGGCGCAAAGCCGCGGGATCATCCAGCGCAGATCGGCGCGCTCGGCCCCCGCGGGCGCGGCCGTCTCGGGCAGATCGAGCGCAAAGACCGGGGTTTCGCCGATCAGCCCCAGAAACACGCGCCATTGCGGGTCCTGGGCCGCGGGCGGCGCCGACCAGAGCCCCTGCCCGGTCACCGGATCGGCCGCGGCGCCCTCGGGCGCCATCAGCACATCGCCCGCGACAAAGCCGATGCAGCGCGCGGCGGGATCGGCCCAGGCCGCCTCCAAAGCCGCGGGATCGGCGCGCAGCCTGGCCGCGCGGTCAAGCCCCGACCCGTCCTCGGGTCCGGCAAAGCCAAGAAACTCCGGCAGGTTCGCATCCGTCATCGCCGCACTCCGCTTGCATCGCGCCGGTTGTGGCATGGGCGGGGCGGCTTGACCAGTCACAGCCCCGCGCAGGGGGCGCTGGTGCGGGGCGGGAATCAGGCTCCGGATGGCCCGTTCGTTGCTGCAGTGCCGCAATTTGCGGCATTGCCCCCGGAAACAGGCTTCGTTTCGGATCAATGCCGGTTTTTGCGCCCGCTGCGCGCCGTTGCCGGTTCCCCTGCGCGCCGCGCCGCGGCAAGGTCAGGAAAAGGAAGAAAAAAGTCCGACAGGGGACCCGCACCGTAAAGGTGCAAAGCTGACAGTGCACCGCAAAGGTGCAAGACTGACGAGGCGCCGCAAGGTGCTGACCCATCCGGCCGCGCAAGGTGGCCTTGGGGCGACGTGGCCTCCTCCTCCCTGCCACGTCGCCCCGACGACTTCCGGGAACCGACAGCTCTCAGCGGCGAGAGGTTCAGCGGCGGGACGCGAAAAACGCCTTCAACAGCCGTTCCGCGGGTTCGGCGGCGATGCCGTCATAGACCTCGGGAACATGGTGGCATTGCGGATGCGCGAAGATCCGCGGCCCCTGCGCCACGCCGCCCGATTTCGGATCCCCCGCCCCGTAATAAAGTCGCGCGATCCGCGCCGCCGACAGCGCCGCCGCGCACATCGGACAGGGTTCCAGCGTGACATAAAGGTCGTGACCGATCAGCCGCTCGGAGCCCAGCACCGCGCAAGCCGCGCGGATCGCAAGGATTTCCGCATGCGCCGTCGGGTCGTTCAGCTCGCGGGTGCGGTTGCCCGCCCGCGCGATCACCCGGCCGTCGGGGGCGACGATCACCGCGCCCACCGGCACCTCGCCGCGGGTGGCGGCGGCTTCGGCCTCGGCCAGCGCGGCCTGCATGTGGCTTTTGAACTGCATCGCCTTTCATCGCCCGCAAACCCAGCGCGATCAAGCCGCTTTCCAAACCGGCGCGACAGGTGTAGGAAGGGCGCTTCGCCCGCGATGGTCGCGCGCCCCCTCCCCTTGAAGGATCGGTCATGAACGATATTCACGAAACCCCCGCCCCGACTCTGACTGCCGATACGGCCGAACGCATCGCCAAGGTGATTGCGCGCTCGGGCGTCGCCTCGCGCCGCGATGCGGAAAAGATGATCCTTGCGGGCCGGGTGACGGTGAACGGCAAGAAGGTCACCAGCCCCGCGCTGGACGTGAAGCCCACGGACAAGGTGGTGATCGACGGCAAGCCGATCGACGCGCCGCAGGAAACCCGGCTGTGGCTGTACTACAAGCCGCTTGGCCTGGTGACGACCGAGAAGGACGAACAGGGCCGCCGCACGATTTTCGACGAGATGCCCGAGGAAATGCCGCGCGTGCTGAACGTCGGCCGGCTTGACCTCAATTCCGAAGGCCTGCTGCTGCTGACCAATGACGGCGGGCTGAAGCGGCGGCTCGAGCTGCCGGAAACCGGCTGGCTGCGCAAATATCGCGTGCGGGTGAACGGCCGCCCGACGACCGAGACCTTTGATCCGCTGCGCCGCGGCATCACCATCGAGGGCGAGGATTTCCAGCCGATGGAAGTCAGCCTTGACCGCCAGCAGGGCGCGAATGCCTGGCTGACCGTCGGCATCCGCGAGGGCAAGAACCGCGAGATCCGCCGCGCCATGACCGAGGTCGGCATGACGGTGAACCGGCTGATCCGGGTCAGCTACGGCCCGTTCCGGCTCAATGACATGGAACCGGGTGCGGTGGTCGAGGTGAAGCGCAAGATGCTGCGCGATCAGCTGGGCGACCGTCTGCTTTCGGGCATCGAAGACGGCAAGCCGCCGCGCTCGGAACGGATGGCGCCGAAGCCCGGGGCCCGCAGGCCGCGCCCCGAAGGCGCCGAAGGCGAAGAGCGCAAGGGCTTTGGCCGTCAGCGCGATTTCGCCGGGGCCGAGGGCGATCGCAAGCCGAAGTCCTTCGGCATGAAATCGCATCGCGAGGATGGCGAGCGCAAGCCCTACGCCCCGCGCGACGGCGAGAAGAAGCCCTACGCGCGTCGCGAGGACGGCGACCGGAAACCCTACGCCCCGCGCGATGGCGAGAAAAAGCCCTATGCGCGCCGCGAAGATGGCGACCGCAAGCCCTATGCCCCGCGCGATGGCGAAAAGAAACCCTACGCCCGCCGCGAAGACGGTGACCGCAAGCCCTACGCCCCGCGCGACGGCGAGAAGAAACCCTACGCCCGCCGCGAAGATGGCGACCGCAAACCCTACGCCCCGCGTGATGGCGAGAAAAAGCCCTACGCCCGCCGCGAAGATGGCGACCGCAAGCCCTACGCCCCGCGCGATGGCGAGAAAAAGCCCTACGCCCGCCGCGAAGACGGTGACCGCAAGCCCTACGCC
>NZ_SWJZ01000129.1 GCF_005144475.1 Rhodobacter capsulatus
CCGCAGGTTCAAATCCTGCCCCCGCAACCAAAATCATCTAGCTAGATCAATGCCTTACGCCCCGCCGAACCGCGGGGCTTTTTGCTTTCCCGGCGCAGGATCCCCCAAGCCCCCGTCGCAAAACGATAAAATCGACCGAAGCTCCCCAAAAATCTCAATCAAATGCCCGCCAGGTTGTAAGCGGCAAGCCGAGACCGTTCAGGGGCTGTAGTTCCAGGGCATGAGTGCGTCGATTTTGGCGCTTGGCCATTGGTTGGCGATGCGTTCGAGGGTCTGGGTCAGCCAGGCTGTGGGGTCGACGTTGTTCATCTTGCAGGTCTGCAGGAGGGTGGCGATGGTGGCCCATGTCCGGCCACCGCCGTCCGATCCGGCGAAGAGGCTGTTCTTGCGGGTGATGGTCTGTGGCCTGATGGCACGCTCGACGATGTTGGAGTCGAGTTCGATCAGGCCGTCGGTGAGGAAGCGCTCGAAGATCTCGCGTCGGGCGATGGCATAGCGCAGGGCCTCGGCCAGCTTCGACTTGCCCGAGATGCGCGGCAGGGTCTGCTGCCAGAGGGCAAACAGTTCGGCAACGATGGAAGCGGAGGTGGTCTGCCGCGCCGCCGCGCGCGCCTCGGGGCTTTGGCCGCGCACCTCAGCCTCGAGCTTCCAGAGTTCGGCCATGCGCTCGACCGTGGTGGTGGCGACCTGACTGTCCCCGGCGGCATGGAGTTCATAGAAGCGCCGTCGACTATGAGCCCAGCATCCGGCGAGGCGTGGGCCATCATTGCCCCCGTCCTTGCGGACGAGCTGATTGTAAGCGGCATAGCCGTCCACCTGCAGAATGCCGCCATAGCCGCCGAGATGTCGGCGAACGCACTCTCCGGATCGGCTGTCCTCGAAGCGATAGGCCACCATGGGCGGCCCGCTGCCTCCGAAGGTGCTGTCGTCACGGGCATAGGCCCAGAGCCAGGCCTTTTTCACGGCGCCGGTGCCAGGCGCCAAGGTCGGAAGGCTGGTTTCATCGGCGAAGATGCGTAGGCCCTTCAGGATCTCGCCCATCACATGCGCCGCGAGAATCTCCAGCTCGAAGCCGACCCGGCCCATCCATTGCGCCATCAGCCGCCGGTCGATCTCCACCCCGTCGCGGGCATAGATCCCTTCCTGCCGGAACAGCGGCAGACCATCGGCATATTTGGAGACCGCGATCTGGGCCAGCAGCGCCTCAGTCGGCAGGCCGCTTTCGATGATGTGGGCCGGCGCAAGCGCCTGGATGACACCGTCCCAGCCCTTGAACGCGTATTTCGGGCGGCGGGTCACGATGACACGGAACTTCGCCGGGATGACGTCCAGCCGCTCCGAGATGTCTTCGCCGATCAGCACCTTCTGCTTGCCTGCGTGTTCTGGCAGATCCTCGGGCTCGATCACCACTTCGATCCGCTCCAGATGGGGCGGGAAGCCCTTGCGCGGTCGCGGAGTCCGTGTCTCGCCCGTGCCCCGTCCTTGGCCCGTCTGCGCCCGCAGGGCGGAGATCCCGGTCTCGATTTCCTCGAAGACGAAGGATTGCTGCGCCTCCTCGTCGGCACCGTGGCCCGCAGCGCCCAGTTTCTCGGAGCGACGCCCGAACCGGGCCCGATCATAGGCCTTCAGGATCTGCATCAACCGCGTGATCCGCGCGTCGGCATCGAGGCTGCGCGCCTTCAGCGCCGCATTCTCTTCCTCCAGCACGGACGTCTTCTCCGCCATGGCTCGGACCATGGCCTTGAGAAGGTCCATGTCATCAGGCAGGGAAAGGTCATCGGTGCGCATGCCACAAAGGATACCATATCCCGCTTGGGCATGCCTCGGCTGATCGACCTTCCTGGCCGGGGTGATTCACTTTGCCGCTGGCTGATTAGCCAGCAAATACAGGCGCTTTCACCGCCATAGGCCGCACCCGTTTCCAGTCCAGCCCATCGAGCAATGCCATCAGCTGGGCGTGGTTGATCTGCACCCGGACAGGCCCGATCCGCGGCCAGCAGAACGCGGATTTCTCCAGCCGCTTCGCAAACAGGCACACGCCGCTGCCATCCCACCAGACGATCTTGACCCGGTCAGCGCGCTTTGCCCGGAATACGTAAAGCGCGCCGCTGAACGGGTCACTGCCGGCATCGCGCACCAGCGACAGCAGGCTGTCCGGCCCCTTCCGGAAGTCCACAGGCTGGCTGGCCAGATAGACCTTCACGCCCGACGGCATCATGGCGAGCGCACCGCACGCAGGATCCGGCGCAGCGCGGCCTCGCTGACGTCCGGGCCGACGCGGATCGTCACCTCACCCACCACAATCTCTACCATCGGTGTTGGCATCGGTGTCGGCGTGCCTGCCATGATGTCTGCTTCCTGCTTCTTGAGGAAGGCCTTGCGCCAGCCGAACAGCTGCGGCGGCGAAATCCCCAAGCGTCGTGCCAGCGCCGAAACGTTCACACCCGGCTCCAGCGCCGCTGCGACCGCTTGCGCCTTGAACTCATCCGACCACCGACGGCGCTCACCTACCGGCGCACCATCAAAACGTTCAATCACGGCCTCCACCAACTGTAAGCTACCAGTTGTAGGCATAGGCGTAGAACTAGTCGTAGGCATGGAACCTCGGCGTCAGAGCAACGCAACCAGCATATCCCAGACCAACCACGACGCTAAGCCACGGGGTTCCCTTGCCGCTTACGCCAGGTTGGTCCGGCTGAGGGATCATCACAATCCTCTCGATCAGGCCGCGCAGAATGGCCACCGCTTCCGGAAGACTCTCCGGA
>NZ_SWJZ01000130.1 GCF_005144475.1 Rhodobacter capsulatus
GCCCCCCCCCCGCCCGGGGGGCCCCCCCCCCCCGGGGGGCGGGCCCCCCCCGAAGGGGGGGCGCTGCCCCCCGTCCCTGCGGGACGCCCCCCGGGATATTTCGGCCAAGGTGAAACGAAACGAGGGCGCAGCGTTCACCTTGGCCGAAATATCCCGGGGGGTGAATTTTCCGAAGGAAAAGAGGGGGGCAGAGCCCCCCATCCCCCGGTGGGCGCAACGGGTCTTCGCGTCGATCTGGTGCTCCGGCCGACAGGCGGAGCCGGGATCGTCGCATCTGTCGCGCTGTCGGCCGGTTCAGGCAGCGCGCGAGGGCGCCGCGGTGCCGACATCGGCCCCCAGATCGAACCGCGCGATCGCCTGCGACAGGCTTTGCGCGGCCGACAGAAGATCGCGGCCCGAATGCGCCGTGCGCTCCACCCCCTCGGCGCTTTTCTGCGTCGCCAGATCCAGCACCTCGGTCGCCGCCGTCACCTCGCCGATGCTGGCCGATTGCTCGCGGCTGAGCTGCGCCAGATCCTGCACATGGCCGACGATCGCCTCGATCTCCGCGACCGCGGCGGCAAGGCCGCGATCGGCCTCGCCCACCAGGGTTTCGCCCTCGCCGACCTTGCTGCGCGCCTCGGTGATCAGCCCGCCGATCTCGGCGGCGGCCGCGGTGGTGCGCTGCGCCAGATCGCGCACCTCCGAGGCGACGACGGCAAAGCCGCGCCCGGCCTCGCCCGCGCGGGCGGCCTCGACCCCGGCATTCAGTGCCAAAAGGTTGGTCTGGAAGGAAATGTCGTCGATCACCGAGATGATCCGCGCGATCGCATCCGACGAGGCGGTGATCCGCCCCATCGCTTCGACCACCCGGTTCACCGTCGCCTGCGCGGTCTGGATGTCGGCGCACATCCGTTCGGCGCTGCGCGCGGTTTCGGCCGCCCGCTCGGCCCCGGTGCGCGACGAGCCCGCCAGTTCGGTCATCGCCGCCGCGGTCTCTTCCAGCGAGGCGGCGGCCTTGCCCGCCTGCGCCGACATCTCGTCCGCGCCCCGATCCAGCGCGGCCGAGGTGGAGAGGATCCCCTCGGTGCTGTGCCGGATCGTCGTCACCAGCGCCGCAAGCTCGCCCAGCGCGGCGTTGAAATTCGTGCGCAGGCTTTCGTATTGCGGCGGAAACGGGGTCCGGATCCGCGCCGTCAGATCGCCCGCGGCCAGCCGGTGCAGCCCGGTTTCCAGCGTAGCAACGATCTGCTGCTGCTCGGCCAGCTGCGCCGCGCGCTCCGCCGCCACCGCCGCTTCGAGCGCCCGGCGCTCGGCCTCGGCGGTTGCGGCGGCGGCGCGGCGTTCCTCGGCGCGCGCGGCCTC
>NZ_SWJZ01000131.1 GCF_005144475.1 Rhodobacter capsulatus
CACGGGATCGAGGTGCATGACATGCGTGCCATCGACGAGACCGGCGTCGTCGCGCCGCTGCGGGCCTTCATCGAGCGGGTGCGGGCGGCGAACGGGCTGCTGCATGTCAGCTTCGATGTCGATTTCCTGGACCCGGGCATCGCCCCCGCGGTGGGCACCACCGTGCCGGGCGGCGCCACCTTCCGCGAGGCGCATCTGATCATGGAATATCTCTGCGATGCCGGGGTCGTCACCTCGCTCGATCTGGTCGAGCTGAACCCGTTCCTCGACGAGCGCGGCCGCACCGCCGCGCTGATCTGCGACCTGACCGCCAGCCTGTTCGGCCGCCGCGTGCT
>NZ_SWJZ01000132.1 GCF_005144475.1 Rhodobacter capsulatus
ATGGCAAAGGCAAAGTTTGAACGGAACAAGCCGCACGTGAACATCGGCACGATCGGCCACGTGGACCACGGCAAGACGACGCTGACGGCGGCGATCACGAAGTACTACGGCGAATTCCGCGCCTATGACCAGATCGACGGTGCGCCGGAAGAGCGCGCGCGCGGGATCACGATCTCGACGGCGCACGTGGAATACGAAACGCCGAACCGTCACTACGCGCACGTGGACTGCCCCGGCCACGCCGACTATGTGAAGAACATGATCACCGGCGCGGCGCAGATGGACGGCGCGATTCTGGTGGTTGCGGCCTCGGACGGCCCGATGCCGCAAACGCGCGAGCACATCCTGCTCGGCCGTCAGGTGGGCATCCCCTACATGGTCGTCTACATGAACAAGGTTGACCTTGTTGACGACGAAGAGCTGCTCGAGCTGGTGGAAATGGAAGTCCGCGAACTTCTGTCGTCCTACGAATACCCCGGCGACGACATTCCGATCATCAAGGGCTCGGCCCACCAGGCGATGATCGGCGAGTCGAAAGAGATCGGCGAAGATTCGATCCACGC
>NZ_SWJZ01000133.1 GCF_005144475.1 Rhodobacter capsulatus
CCGCATCTTGATCCCCCTTCGCCGTTGGAGGGGGTGAATCATGTTCTGCATCCGCGGTCGAGGCCGACTATTTCAGCAGCCTGTTAAGGATTGCCTCGCCGCCTTCAGCAGAGGCGTACTCTTTCGTGGTCAAACAGAACACTTCGGTACAGCCGAACAGCCATCCGCAACGACATCCTTCGGTCGCCATGGCTGTATACCCCCCGAGATGTTGCGGTGGAACCGGTATGCCGACGACGTGATAGGGGCTTTCACCGGCCAGTATTCTAACTTTGCTCTGAACCAAGCTATCCTCCAGCACTATGGATTCAGATCGTTCTACCTCGACTGTTCAGACAAGCCAGCCGTGTCGGCATGGTTTGCAGGTAACCGGTACGCAGATAAACTGAGCGTGGATCTCTGTGAGGACTGTGATGAACGCCCCTTGTTATTGCGCAAGAAAATGGCGAGATACGATGCCGCCGAAGGCGTCGGTCATCTCTACGTGCTCGATCGGGTAGCTTGCGAAAAAGTCGGCCTGATCGACCTAAGGGCGATCAACATTGATGGCGCTCGAACGCGCCCCAGCATTCAGAGCGCTCACCTCATCGGACCGCTTGGGAACGCACCGCTGCCGGCTGAGTGCTTCGTGGCCCACATCGAGGCAGATTGCGCGGTCTTCCGCGAATTCGCGGCCGAAGCCGGCCTAGTTTCGACAGATAGCGCGTTCCCACCATCCAGCGAAGATCCGATCTTGGATGCCCTACTCAGCCTGCCTTGGATCCTAATACAGAGTGTAGCCAACCCCCTAGGCGAAATCCCGGCGTTCCGCCGCGCGGTCGAACTGCCGGAATACGACAACAGCTTCGTCAAGATAGCCTCACCGACAGTGGCGTTCTACCGCGGCGGGAAGGTCGAGGAACTCTTCGATGAGGTTGATGGTTTCTCCGGCGGGATTGTGGTCCAAGTACCGGAGATCACCATGCTCGGGTCGCCACATCGCGACTTTCTCAGCGTTTATCCCAAGGTTCTAGCTATGCTTCGAGAGCACGGGGGTGTCGTCTTCGAGGCTCCAACACTGTTGAAATTCCCTCAACTTGCTGCCAGCCTTCTCTACCAGAAGGGTCTCGCTGTCGAACTCGTCGAGCCAGACCTCGTCCATGTCGGCGCATTGATGGTAAAGCACCCAGGCCAAGAGATCGAGGCTGCCGGCGTAACAGGCTGCTGAAATAGTCGGCCTCGACCGCGGATGCAGAACATGATTCACCCCCTCCAACGGCGAAGGGGGATCAAGATGCGG
>NZ_SWJZ01000015.1 GCF_005144475.1 Rhodobacter capsulatus
GGTGAATGGCGCAGCCAGAGGGGGGCAGAGCCCCCCTACCCCCTCGCCCGCAAGGCCGCGGCCGAATAAAGCGCAAGCGCCCCCCAGATCATCGCAAAGGCGATGGCATGCGCGGAGGTGAAGGGTTCGGCAAAGACCATGACCGCAACGGCGAATTGCAGCGTCGGGTTGAGATATTGCACCAGCCCGATCGTCGCCATCCGCACCCGCTGCGCGGCATAGGAAAACAGCATCAAGGGCCCGCCCGTCATCACCCCGGAAAAGGCCAGCATCAGCGAGGATCCGAGGTCGTCGCCGAAATGCCCCGAGCCCGGCACGCGACCGAACCAGCCGAAATGCGCCGCAGCCAGCACCAGCGCGGCCAGCGGCGCCAAAAGCACCACCTCGGCCAGGACCGAGACGACCGAGGGCACCGAAAGCTTCTTCTTCAGCAGCCCGTAAAGCCCGAAGGTCCCCGCCAGCATCAACGCGATCCAGGGCGCCGCGCCCAAGGCCCAGGTCAGATAGCCCACCGCCGCCGCGGCGATCGTCACCGCCACCGCCTGCGCCCGCCCCATCCGCTCGCCGTAAAACACCATGCCCAGCGCCACCGCGACCAGCGGGAAGATGTAATAGCCAAGCGAGGCCTCGACCGCGCGGCCGTTCTGCACCGACCAGATGAAGCCGAACCAGTTCAGCGAGATCACCACCGCCGCCCCGGCGACGATCCGCAGGTTGCGCCCGGTGAGCGCGCGGGCAAGCATCGCCCAGTGCCCCTGCACCGCCACCACGGCGCCCAGAAACACCACCGACCAGAGCGTGCGATGGGCCAGCACCTCCAAGGGCGGCACCTCGGACAAGGCCTTGTAATAGATCCCCGACAGACCCCAGACGCAGCAAGTCGCCACCATCGCGACAAAACCCTTCGTGGCGTCCTTCATCCGTGTCTCCCCAGGCTCAAGACGGCCACAGAACCCCGCCCCGCCGCGCCCGTCAATCCCGATCCCACCGCCTGACTTGACGGAACCGACGCGGGATGCGAAATTCGGCCTTGCAACCATCATGGGCGTCGAGCGCGGTCCGGGTCTCCGGGCAACCGCGACGCTGCGGCCCCATCGTGCGACGGTTGCCACGGGTATATGGGGCCATCGACAGGAGCCCCGCGGTGAAAACCATCATCGAACCCTTCCGCATCAAATCGGTCGAACCGATCCGCCTCACCTCGCGCCCCGAGCGAGAACGACTGGCGCGCGCGGCGGGTTACAACCTCTTCGGCCTGCATTCGGATGACGTGCTGATCGACCTTCTGACCGACAGCGGCACCGGCGCGATGTCGTCCTTGCAATGGGCGGCGGTGATGCAGGGCGACGAAAGCTATGCCGGATCGCCCAGCTTCTTCCGCTTTGAAGCCGCCGTGCAAAACCTGATGCCTTTCAAGCACATCATCCCGACGCACCAGGGCCGCGCGGCGGAAGCGATCCTGTTCTCGATCTTCGGGGGCACGGGCAAGCGCATCCCCTCGAACACGCATTTCGACACCACGCGCGGCAATATCGAGGCCTCGGGCGCGATCGGCGACGATCTGGTGATCGCCGAGGGGAAAGACCCGCAAAACCTGCATCCGTTCAAGGGCAACATGGATCTGGCGCGGCTCGAGGCCTATCTGGCCGAGCATCACGAAAGCGTGCCTCTGGTGATGATCACCATCACCAACAATGCGGGCGGCGGGCAGCCCGTCAGCCTGGCCAATATCCGCGCCGTCGCCGATCTGGCGCATCGGTATGGCAAACCCTTCCTCATCGACGGCTGCCGCTTTGCCGAAAACGCCTGGTTCATCAAGACCCGCGAGGAGGGGCAGGCGGAGCGCTCGATCCCCGAGATCGTGCGCGATTGCTTCGCGGTGGCGGACGGCATGACGATGTCGGCGAAGAAGGACGCCTTTGGCAATATCGGCGGCTGGCTGGCGCTGAACGACGATGATCTGGCCGAGGAGGCGCGGGGGCACCTGATCCGGACCGAGGGCTTCCCGACCTATGGCGGGCTGGCGGGGCGGGATCTGGACGCGCTGGCGCAGGGTCTGGTCGAGATCGTCGACGAGGATTACCTGCGCTACCGCATCCGCACGCATCAATATATCGTCGAGCGGCTGGATGCGATGGGGGTGCCGGTGGTGAAGCCCGCGGGCGGGCATGCGGTCTTCATCGACGCGCGGGCCTGGCTTTCCCATATCCCGCCGCTCGAATATCCGGGGCAGGCCTTGGCGGTGGCTTTGTATGAAATCGCCGGGGTGCGGTCCTGCGAGATCGGCACGGCGATGTTCGGCCGCCAACCCGACGGCTCGGAAAAGCCTGCGGCGATGGATCTGGTGCGGCTCGCCTTCCCGCGCCGGACCTATACGCAAAGCCACGCCGATTACATCGTCGAGGCCTTCGAGGAGCTGGCGGCAACGAAAGACGCCCTGCGCGGCTACCGGATCGTGAAGGAGCCGAAGCTGATGCGGCATTTCACCTGCCGCTTCGAGAAGCTCTGAGCTGGTTTCGGGCGGATCAGGAAAGGCACCGCCTTTCCCCGCCCGCGTGGGCAACGCCTGCCCCGGGGCCGTCAGCCCCAGGCGCGACAGAGGCCAGCGCCCAGCCCCGGCGGGCGAGAAGCGCCCGCCGGGGCTGGGCGGGCGCTGGCCGAGGGCCTTTGGGCCCCCGGCGGTCATGGGGCAACTGGTCCGCGTGGCTTCGGCAATGGCCTCAGCCAAGGAGAGGGCAAAACAAAACCGGCCCCCGCAGGGGCCGGTTTCTTTCATCCGTCCATCCGCCTCACAGACGCGAGGCGACGTTTTCCCAGTTCACCAGCTTGTCGAGGAAGTTCGTGAGGTAAGCCGGGCGCTTGTTGCGGAAGTCGATGTAATAGCTGTGCTCCCAGACATCGCAGCCCAGAAGCGCGGTCTGCCCGAAGCAGAGCGGGTTCACGCCGTTTTCCGTCTTGGTGATCTTCAGCGCGCCGTCGGTGTCCTTCACCAGCCAGGCCCAGCCCGAGCCGAACTGGCCCGCGCCCGCGGCGGCGAAATCCTCCTTGAACTTCGCGACCGAGCCGAAGCTTTCCACCAGCGCCTTTTCCAGCGCGCCCGGCATCTTCTTGTCTTCGCCCGGCCCCATCATTTCCCAGAACTGCGCATGGTTCCAGTGCTGCGACGCGTTGTTGAAGATCCCCGATTGCGCCACGGCCCCGGCGCAATAGGTGCCCTTGATGATCTCCTCGACCGACTTGCCTTCCCACTCCGTGCCCGCGATCAGCTTGTTGCCGTTGTCGACATAGGCCTTGTGGTGCAGGTCGTGGTGATACTCGAGCGTCTCCTTCGACATGCCCAGCGCGGCCAGGGCATCATGGGCATAGGGAAGGGCGGGAAGTTCGAAAGCCATTTGAGCGATCCTTTTACTCGGGTTCTGTTGCGACCAATTGAAGCACTGAACGCCCCAAGGTCAAGGGTTGACGGGTGATTTTCCCGCACAGCCCCTTCCCCGGGCGCAGATCAGGGTTTCTTGGCCGCGTCCTTGCGCGCCTCGGCGGCCGCCTTCATCCGCGCGATCAGATCTTCTTTCGCCGCGCCCTTGCCGAAGGGGTTCTTTTCCGACCCCTTGGCATTGTGTTCGGAATGACGCGGATTGTTCTTGTCGGGCCGCGCGCCCCCGGATTTCGAATAGTCCATGCTGGATCTCCTTTGCCTCCGATCTGCGGCAAGCCCGGCCGCAAGGCAAGCAAAAAGGGGGCGCCGCCCCCGCTTGCCCGTGCCGGGCAATTCACCCCCGGGATATTTGGCCCAAGGTGAAACAAGACCGATTGCCTTTCACCTTGGGGCAAATATCCCGGGGGGAGTCCGCAGGACGGGGGGCAGAGCCCCCCTGCCCGGTCAGGAAAGCTCGCCCCCCGGGCGGGCCGAGACCTCGAGGATCCCCATCACATAGGCCGCGACCGAGCGGAAGCAGACGAGGCTGAGTTCCTCGCGGCCCGAGCGCCAGATCGCCGCCGCCACCTGCGCGGCGCGGGTGCGGCGCATCTCGCCCGGCTTCAGATTGGCGAAATCGACCGGGCAGAGCTTCATCAGCACCTGATCGGCCTTCGCCCCCGCAATGGTGAAGCGCGCCCGGGCATCCGAAACGTTGGTCACCAGCGCATGTTCGGTGTGCAGCGAATGCGCAAGCCCCGCCGCCACCGCGGGCGCGTCGTCATAGGAACACATCACCAGAAGCTCGTCGGGGCTCATCCAGGCGGTGCAGCGGCCCTTTTCGCCCGCGACGATCTCGCGGGCGCCCGGCAGTTTCAGCCCCTGCCCGGCCAGCGCGATCCGCGTCGCCGTCGCCGACAGATCGGCGCGCAGCGTCACCATGCCCGACAGCCCCGCCTCGGTCACCGTGGCGAAGCCGGCATGGCTTTCGCCCTTGAGTGCAGACACCGCTTCAGACATCGGCTTTCTCCCCTGCCTTGTCGTAGAACACCGGATCGACGATCCGCGCCTGAATGACCTTGCCCGCGTCGGCGGGGAATTCGAGCACCTCGCCCATCCGCGCCGGGCCATGCCTGACCAGCCCCATGGCGATGCCCTTCTTCAGCATCGGCGAGAAATAGGTCGAGGTCACGCGGCCCTGCACCTTGCGCTGGCCGTTCTCGTTCACGCCCTCGTCCACCGCATAGACGCCATCGGGCAGAACCGAACCGTCGAGCGTCTCGAGCCCCACCAGCGTCCAGCGGTCCGGGTCGGTCATGTGCTTGCGCTCTTGCGCGCGCTTGCCCAGATAATCCGCCTTCTTCTTCGAGATCGCCCAGCCAAGGCCCAGATCCTGCGGGATCACCGTGCCGTCGGTCTCGTCGCCGATCATGATGAAGCCCTTTTCGGCCCGCATCACATGCAGCGCTTCGGTGCCGTAAGGCATGACGCCGAATTCCGCGCCCGCGGTGTTCAGCGCTTCCCAGAACGCCAGCCCCATGTTCGCGGGGACCGCGATTTCATAGGAGAGCTCGCCCGAGAAGCTGATCCGGAACACCCGCGCCGGGAAGCCGCCAAGCGTGCCTTCCTGATAGGTCATGAAGGGCAGCGCTTCTTTCGAGACATCCATCCCGCCCAGCTTTTCCAGCAATTTCCGCGCCTTCGGCCCCACAACCGCGACCTGCGCATATTGCTCGGTCAGGTTGGCGGTATAGACCTTCCAGTCCCACCATTCGCATTGCAGCCAGTCTTCCATGTGGCCATGGATCCGGTCCGCGCCGCCCGAGGTGGTGTGGCACAGCCAGGTATCCTCGGAGAGCCGCACGACGACGCCATCGTCGATCAGGAAGCCGTTGTCCGAACACATCAGCCCGTAGCGGCACTTGCCCACCGGCAGGGTGGACATGAGGTTGGTATACATCATGTCCAGGAAGCGGCCCGCATCCGGCCCCTTGACCACGATCTTGCCCAGCGTCGAGGCATCGAGCAGCCCGACATTGGTGCGGGTGTTGACGATCTCGCGGTTGACCGACTCGCGGTGCTTTTCGCCCTTGCGCGGATAGGTATAGGGGCGGCGCCACAGGCCCACCGGCTCCCAATGCGCGCCCCGGGCCTGATGCCAGTCGTGCATCGGCGTCTTGCGCAAAGGCTGGAAGATCTCGCCGCGGGCTTCGCCGGTGATCGCGCCAAAGGAAATCGGCGTGTAGGGCGGGCGGAAGGTCGTCGTGCCGGTGGCGGGGATCTCCTGCCCCAAGGCCTCGGAGAGGATCGCCAGACCGTTGATGTTGCTCAGTTTCCCCTGATCGGTGGCCATGCCGAGCGTGGTGTAGCGCTTGGTATGTTCGACCGAGGCGTAGCCTTCGCGCGCGGCCAACTGCACGTCGGACACTTTCACGTCGTTCTGATAGTCAAGGAAGGCCTTGAATTTTAAGGCTTCCGAGGCCTTGGCAGGCATCACCCAGACCGGCATCAGCGGCGCTTCGGCCTCGACTTGGCCCACCATGCCCGCTTCCGCGCAGATCGCGTCGAGCGTCAGATGGCCATTCGCGGCGCCCAGGGCCGCGGCGATCGGTTGGCCCTTGTCGCCGGTCGGCGGTTTCGCGGCATCGGGGCGGAACATCACCGCCGCCGCATCCCATTTCACCTTGCCGCCCGCATGGGAATAAAGATGCACGACCGGCGACCAGCCGCCCGACATCGCGACGCAATCGCAGTCGATCCGCTCGACCGCGCCGCCTTCGCCCGCGTGGCTGGCGATCTCGACCGCCTTCACCGCCTTCGATCCCTTGACCTTGGCAATGGCCCGGCCTTCGAGCACCTTGACGCCGCGTTCGCGCAGGGCTTCAACCAGCGGCCCGGTCGGCGCCGGGCGGGCGTCAATGACGGCGGCCACCTCGAGCCCGGCGCCGAGCGCGCAAAGCGCGGTGCGGTAAGCGTCGTCGTTGTTCGTCACGACGACGATGCGTTTGCCCGGCGCGACGGCCCAGTTCACGATGTAATCGCGCACCGCCGAAGCCAGCATCACGCCCGGAATATCGTTGCCGGCGAAGGCCAGCGGCCGTTCGATGGCGCCGGTGGCGACCTGGGTGATCCCGGCGCGGGTGCGCCACAGGCGATGGCGCGGGCGGCCGTCGCCCGGGGTGTGATCGGCGACGCGCTCATAGAGGATCGCATAACCGTGGTCATGCAGCCCGGCCACCATCGTCCGGGTCATCAGCCGGACATTCTCCATGCCTTCAAGGGCTTGCAGCGTGTTCTTGATCCAGGCTTCGGGCGTCTGACCGTCGATCAGGCCGCCATCCACCGGGGCGCGACCGCCCCAATGCGCGGTCTGTTCGGCCAGGATCACCCGCTTGCCTTCACGGCCCGCCTTCAGCGCCGCGGCAAGACCGGCGACGCCGCCGCCCGCGACCAGCACATCGCAATAGGCATAGGCCTGTTCATAGCGGTCCGGGTCGGGTTTCGTCGGCGCCTTGCCCAGCCCCGCGGCGCGGCGGATGATCGGCTCGAACACGGAATGCCAGGCTTCGAGCGAATGCATGAAGGTCTTGTAGTAAAAGCCCGCGGGCATCAGCTTGTAGGCGAAGTCGTTCACCGCGCCGATGTCGAAGCCAAGGCTCGGCCAGTGGTTTTGCGACGTGGCCCAGGCGCCGTCGAACAGTTCCGTGGTGGTGGCGCGCTGGTCGGGCTCGTGGCGGTTGCCCTTGCCAAGGTTCACCAGCACGTTCGGCTCCTCGGCGCCCGAGGCGACCAGGCCGCGCGGGCGGTGGTATTTGAACGAGCGGCCCAGAAGCGTGCGGCCGGACCCCAGCAGCGCCGAGGCGAGCGTGTCTCCCGCAAAGCCCCGGGCTTTCGCGCGGTTGAACTTGAAGGCGAGCGGTTTGGAGCGGTCGATCAGACGGCCCCCCGAAGACAGACGATGGCTCATTTCCAGCCCTCCCAGCCCGGACGTTTCTCTTTGATTTTGGCGATCAGCTCGGCGGGCGGTTCGGAGGTCTGCGCCGGATAGGTGCCGAACACCTCCCAGGTGACGGTGCAGCGCGCGGCGAGGAACCACTTGCCGCAGCCATAGGCATGGCGCCAGCGTTCGAAATGCACGCCTTTCGGGTTCTTCCGGGCGAACATGTAGGTTTCGAATTCGGCATCGGTCGAGCCCGGTCCGAAACGCTTCAGATGCGCCTCGCCGCCGGGGGCCAGTTCGGTTTCCTCGACGGTGACGCCGCAGCAGGGGCAGGTCAGTGTCAGCATGTCAGCAGGCCTTTGGCTGGGCAGGGCAGGCGCCGGGGGCTTCGCGCCCCCGGACCCCCGCGGGATATTTGGACCAAGGTGAAAGGGGGAAGCAGGGATGCGCAACAGAACGCGGATACCTGTTAAGCCCCGCTAAAGCCTCGCAACCTTCTCGACGGAGTATGTCTTCCGAATCCTGCATTCGGGGAGCCCGAAGTGAAAAACTGGCGAGACATGGAAAGCTGGGGCCGCGCCCATCCCGATGAGGAAGTGCGCAGATGGGCCGTGCGGGCGTTCGAGTATCACGATATCTACGCCATGAACGCGCTGCAAGCGGAGTTCGACTGGCAGTCCGATCCGAGGAACAAATGGTCCGCATCTTAGTGCGCCACCCCGGCGGCGACGGATTCGTCGATGAACTGGCCTTCCTTGAAGCGGTGCAGGCCGAATTCGGCGGCAAGCGGCGAATAGCCCTTGGCCACCAGCTCCGCCATCGCAAAGCCCGAGCCCGGAATCGCCTTGAAGCCGCCGGTGCCCCAGCCGCAGTTGACGAAGATGCCGTCCACCGGGGTTTTCGACAGGATCGGCGAGCGGTCGCCCGTCATGTCGACGATGCCGCCCCATTGCCGCAGCATCTTGAGCCGCGAGATCACCGGGAAGGTCTCGATCAGGGCGCGGGTGGTTTCCTCGACATGGTGCCACGAGCCGCGCTGCGAGTAGTTGTTGAAGCCGTCGGTGCCGCCGCCGATCACGAGTTCCCCCTTGTCGGATTGCGACATGTAGCCGTGCACGAGGTTCGCCATCACCACGACGTCGATCGTGGGCTTGATCGGTTCCGACACCCAGGCCTGCAGCGCCATCGATTCGATCGGCAGACGGAACCCCGCCATGCCCGCCAGCACGCTCGAATGACCGGCGACGACGATGGCGAGCTTGCCGCAGTCGATCGCGCCGCGCGAGGTGTCGACGCCCACGACCTTGCCGCCCTCGGTCCGCACGCCGGTGACTTCGGTGTTCTGCAAAAGGTCCATGCCCATGTCGGAACAGGCCCGCGCATAGCCCCAGGCCACCGCGTCATGCCGCGCGGTGCCGCCCTTTTCCTGCAACAGCGCGCCCAGAACCGGATAGCGCGGCCCGGCGATGTTCAGGATCGGCACCAGCTTCTTGACTTCCCTCGGCTCGATCCAGCGGGTTTCGACGTTTTGCAGGTTGTTGGCATAGACCGTGCGCTTGTAGCCGCGCATCTCATGTTCCGACTGCGCCAGCATCAGAAGGCCGCGCGGGCTGAACATGACGTTGTAGTTCAGATCCTGGCTCAGCCCCTCGTAAAGCGAGCGCGCCTTTTCATAGATCGCCGCCGAAGGGTCCTGCAGGTAGTTCGAGCGGATGATCGTGGTGTTGCGCCCGGTGTTGCCGCCGCCGAGCCAGCCCTTTTCGATGATCGCCACATTCTTGATGCCGTGGACCTTGCCCAGGTAATAGGCCGTGGCGAGCCCGTGCCCGCCCGCCCCCACCACGATCACGTCGTAGCGTTTCTTCGGCTCGGGCGAGGCCCAGGCCTTTTCCCAACCGCTGTGGTAGCGCAGCGCCTCGCGCGCCACGGCGAAGATCGAATAGCGTCTCATCTGCCCTCTCTCGCTTCGGGTTGGGGTGCCACAGGCTGTGCGCGCGCCCCGAGTCTGGCTGTTCCACCTTAGATGAACCGCCCGGAACCCCGAAAGCCCCCCCCATGCGGCAATCGGCAGCAAAAAGCGACATCGTTGACAAGAGCCGCAACACAGAGCCGTGAGACGGCCTTTCACGCTCTTGTCTCTTTCTGCACGGCGTCAAAAGCCTTATGGGAGATGCAGGATAGGAGACCCCATGCTGTTCTGGATCATCTGCGCGACGCTGGTCGCCGCCATCGCCTTCGCCCTTGCCCTGACGCTGATCCGCCCGCGCGGCCAGGCCCAGCCCGCCGAGGCGCAGGATCTGCAGGTCTATCGCGCGCAACTGGCCGAGGTGGAGAAGGACCTTGCCCGCGGCGTGCTGAGCCCCGAGGAGGCGGCGCGGAGCCGGGTGGAAATCTCGCGCCGGCTGCTCGACGCGGACCGGGCGCTGCAGGCGGCGGTGACGGGGGGCGATGCGCCGCGGCGCGGCACGGTGGCGGCGGCGGCGCTGACCGTGGCGGCGCTGGCCGGGGCCTTCGCGATCTACGACCGGCTCGGCGCGGCCGGTCTGCCCGATGCGCCGCTGGCCAAACGGCTGGCCGGGGCGGAGGCGCTCTATCAGGCCCGCCCCGATCAGGCGGCGGCGGAAGCGACGGCGGCGGCCGAGCGCAAGGCCGCCGAGGCGCGGGCGGCGGCGGCGGGCAGCCCGGTGCCGCAGCCCGATCCGAAATACCTCGAGCTGATGGAGCGGTTGCGCCAGGCGGTGGCGTCGCGGCCCAATGATCCGCAGGGGCTGGCGCTGCTGTCGGAAAACGAGATGGCTTTGGGCAATTACCGCGCCGGATGGGAGGCGCAACGGCGGCTTGTCGCGCTCAAGGGCGACCGGGCCGAGGCGGCGGATTACACCCGTCTGGGCGAGCTGATGACCATCGCCGCGGGCGGGCTGGTGACGGCCGAGGCCGAGGCGGCCTTTGCCAAGGCGCTGGACAGGGATCCGAAAGACGGGCTGGCGCTGTTCTATGTCGGGCTGATGATGGGGCAGAACGACCGCCCCGACCGGGCCTTCAAGCTCTGGGATGCGTCCTTGCGCGTCTCGCCGCCCGAGGCGCCCTGGGTGGCCGAGATCGCGCAGGGCATCGACACGCTGGCCTGGCTCGCGGGCGAGCAGGATTACACCGCGCCGCTGCCGGTGCCCGCGGGCCCCTCGGCCGAACAGATGCGGGCCGCCGAGGGCATGGCCCCTGCCGACCGTCTGGCGATGATCCGCGGCATGGTCGAAAACCTGAACGCGCGGCTGGCGAACGAGGGCGGCAGCGCCGAGGATTGGGCGAAGCTGATCTCCTCGCTGCGGGTGCTGGGCGAGGCGGACCGCGCCGCGGCGATCGCCACCGAGGCGCGGACGAAATTCACCGGCCGCGCCGAGGATCTGGCGAAGATCGAGGCGGCGACGCAAACGCCCCTTGGCACGATCGGAGCCGCGCCATGATCTGCACCGAGATCCGCGATTTCGCGGGAGCGCTGCCGCGGGTGGGGGCGCTGGCCGGGCTGGATCTGGGCACGAAGACGATCGGGGTCTCGGTCTCGGACACGCTGCGGGGCATCGCGACGCCCCTGCGCACGATCCGGCGCGAGAAATTCACCCTCGACGTGGCGGATCTGATGAAGACGGTGGCCGAGCGGCAGATTGTCGGGTTCGTTCTCGGGCTGCCGGTGAACATGGACGGTTCGGAAGGGCCGCGGGCACAATCGACCCGGGCCTTCGCGCGCAACCTTGAAAAGCTGACGCCGCTGCCGATAACCTTCTGGGACGAGCGGCTCTCGACGGTGGCGGCCGAACGCGCGATGCTGGAGGCCGATCTTTCCCGCAAGCGCCGGGCCGAACTGGTCGATCACGTCGCGGCGGGGTTCATTCTGCAAGGCGCGCTCGACCGCCTTGCGCATCTGGGGCGCGCGCATGGCTGACAACACGCCGGACAACACCGACGGGATCTGGAAACGGGCGGAAATCGACACGCCCTGCGTGAAGATCTGCCAGATCCACCCGACCGAGCGGCTTTGCATCGGCTGCCTGCGCACGCTGGACGAGATCGGCCGCTGGTCGCGCATGACCCCCGAGGACCGCCGCGCGGTGATGGCCGAGCTGCCCGCCCGCGCGCCGCGTCTGGCCCAGCGCCGCGGCGGGCGCGCCGCGCGACAACTGGAGTAAGGGGGGCGCTGCCCCCCCGTCCCTGCGGGACTCCCCCCGGGATATTTGCGCCAAGGTGAAAGCAGCGCCCCGGTTTCGTTTCACCTTGGCCGAAATATCCCGGGGGGTGAATGGCCGAGAGGCCAGAGGGGGGCAGCGCCCCCCTGCCCCGGCGGTCCGTGGCGGCGCCTTGACGGGCGGGGGCGCGGGCATTAACCGAATTTGCAACAGATGCTGCGATCCTCGCCCAACCCTCGTTCCCCGGACCCGCCATGACCGCCTCGCGTTCCCTGCCGCCTCAGGTCGTCCACGTCTATGAGGCCGATCTGATCTGGGTGACCTCGGGCGCCAATCAGGGCGACGGGCTTGATCTGGCCGCGCTGTGCCAGCCCGGCGACATCTATCAGCTCGAGCGCGCGGCGCGGCCGCTGCGGCTGCTGATCGCCGCCGATCCCGACACCGGGCAGCGCATCTGCGCGGGCTCGGAGCTGGGCGTCGAGGGCGACCGGATCGCCCTGCTGGCGCGGCATGTCTTCATCACGCCGGACGGCGACACGGTCGATATCCTGTTGATCCGGCACGAGGAAACGCAGATCTTCTATGCCCTGCCGCTGTCGCCGATCGCGCCGCGGGTCGATTACACGCTGCTTGAGGCCACCGACGATCCGGGCGATGTGCGGCTCTCGGACCTGGTCTGCATCGCCTTCACCACCGGCACGCTGGTCACCATGGCGGGCGGCGCGCAGCGCCCGATCGAGACGCTGGCGCCCGGCGACCGGGTGCTGACGCGCGACAGCGGCCCGCAGCCGGTGCGGCTGGTGGCGCGCGCGACGCTGCGGGCGCTCGGCTCTTTCGCGCCGGTGGTGATTTCGGCGGGCACTTTGGGCAATGAAAGCGATCTGGTCGTCGCGCCGCATCACCGGGTGTTCCTGTATCGGCGCGGCGAGAAACGGCTGGGCGACACCGCGGAAATCCTCGTGCAAGCCAAGCATCTGGTCGACGGCGAACATGTCTGGCGCCGCGAGGGCGGCTATGTCGATTATTTCGCGCTCGTTTTCGACCGGCACGAGATCGTCTATGCCGAGGGCGTGCCGGTCGAAAGCCTGCAGGTGTCCGAGGCGACGCTGAAGCTGATGCCCGAGGAACTGTCGGCCGAGATCAAGGCCCGTCTGCCCGATCTGTCGCACACGCCGCATTTCGGCACCGAGGCCGGGCGCGAGATGCTTGACCGCGTCGGCCGCGAGGCGCTGTTTCGCAAGAAGGACTGACCCTTTCGGCGCCTATTCCGCCGCAGGCCCGCAAGCGCAGCGGCCTTGCGGGCGCGCATGCGGATCGGTGCAATCGGCGCAGTCCCAGGCCCCCTCGCCCTCGGAACGGCACAGTTTCAGGTCCAGATGCTTCTCGCGATCCCTCGCGGTGAAAAGCGGCACCCCGCAATAGCGGCACAGAACCGTTTCGCGCACAGTCAAAGACCCGGCAGCGGGATCGACCCTTGCCATGGCAGCCTCCTGTTCCCATCGGGGTCGGGCGCGTAAACGACCCCCGTCCGCCGAAGACAGGCTCCCCCACGAAGCCCGCCCGACGCTGGTCAAGGTTGGAACGATTCTACCCCCCGCGCCATGATGCGGATCAATTTGCCGCAGCCCGGGCGGGAAAAATCCGTCCTTCTTGCCCGCAATCCCGCCTTGCGGTAAAGGCCGCGCATGAGCAACCGTGCCCCCCTCCCGCCCGAAATCGCCCGCCGCCGGACCTTTGCGATCATCTCGCACCCCGACGCCGGGAAAACCACGCTCACCGAGAAATTCCTGCTGTTCGGGGGCGCGATCCAGATGGCGGGGCAAGTCCGCGCCAAAGGCGAGGCGCGGCGCACGCGCTCGGACTTCATGAAGCTGGAACAGGAACGCGGCATCTCGGTCTCGGCCTCGGCGATGAGCTTCGATTTCCGGCACTATCGCTTCAATCTGGTCGACACGCCCGGCCACTCGGACTTTTCCGAGGACACCTATCGCACGCTGACCGCGGTCGATGCCGCGATCATGGTGATCGACGGGGCGAAGGGGGTGGAAAGCCAGACGCGGAAACTGTTCGAGGTCTGCCGGTTGCGCGATCTGCCGATCCTGACCTTTTGCAACAAGATGGACCGCGAAAGCCGCGACACCTTCGAGATCATCGACGAGATCCAGGAAAACCTGGCGATCGACGTTGCCCCGGCCTCCTGGCCGATCGGGATGGGGCGCGAGTTTGTCGGCTGCTACGACATCTTGCATGACCGGCTTGAACTGATGGACCGCGCCGACCGCAACCGCGTCGCAGAAAGCATCAAGATCGACGGGCTTGACGATCCGAAGCTGGCAGACCATGTGCCTGCCGACCTGCTGGCGAAGCTGCGCGAGGAAGTGGCGATGGCGCGCGAGTTGCTGCCCGCCTTCGACCGGCAAAGCTTTCTGGAAGGCCACATGACGCCGATCTGGTTCGGCTCGGCGATCAATTCCTTTGGCGTCAAGGAGTTGATGGACGGCATGGGCGAATACGGCCCCGAGCCGCAGCCGCAAAAGGCGGCCGAGCGGCAGATCGCGTCGGACGAAACCCCGGTCACCGGCTTCGTCTTCAAGGTGCAGGCGAACATGGACCCGAAGCACCGCGACCGCGTGGCTTTCGTGCGTCTGGCCTCGGGGCATTTCGAGCGCGGCATGAAACTGCAGCACGTCCGGACGGGCAAGCCGATGGCGGTGTCGAACCCGGTGCTGTTTCTGGCCGCCGACCGCGAACTGGCCGAGGAGGCCTGGGCGGGCGACATCATCGGCATTCCGAACCACGGCCAATTGCGCATCGGCGACGCGCTGACCGAGGGCGAAAAGCTGCGCTTCACCGGCATTCCGTCCTTTGCGCCGGAACTGCTGCAGGCCGTGCGCTCGACCGATCCGATGAAGGGCAAGCACCTCGAAAAGGCGCTGATGCAATTCGCCGAGGAAGGGGCCGCCAAGGTCTTCAAGCCGATGATCGGCTCGGGCTTCATCGTCGGCGTCGTCGGCGCGCTGCAATTCGACGTGCTCGCCAGCCGGATCGAGGTCGAATACGGCATTCCGGTGCGGTTTGAGAGCTCGCAATTCACCTCGGCGCGCTGGGTGCTGGGGCCGAAGGACACGGTCGAGAAACTGGTCAACGTGAACAAGCAGCATATCGCGACGGACCACGATGGCGACATCGTCTTCCTGACCCGGCTGCAGTGGGACATCGACCGGGTGGTGCGCGACTACGAGGGCGTGAAACTGTCGGCGACAAAGGAAATGATGCAGTGACGGCCCCGCGCCGGAAGGCATGGCATGCGCGTTAAAGTTGTGTTAGACTGAGGATGCGACACAGCTCGCATGTCTGAACACTTTGGAGGATGCCATGTCCGACGACGATGTGATGGACAAGAAACGTCAGAAAGCCGCCGACAAGATCATCACGCGGATGACCGAAGAGGGCGCGAGCCCCGGCGACATCAAGATCCAGAAAAAGGCGAACAAGGACGCCTTCGGTCACGAAGGCGAATGTGACGCCGAAGCTGGCTGAACCCGGTGCGCCGTCCCCTCGCCCCGGGGGACGGCGCATTTTGCGACGCCGCCGCAAGGCTTGGTCAAGGGCGTATCTTACCCAAGAAACCCCATGCGTTTCTTCTTGGCGCAAATACGCGACTGCGCGCTCAGTCCTCGCCGAAGAGCCGGTGGTATTCCTGGATCGCGAACCGGTCGGTCATCCCCGCAACGTAATCGAGGACCGTGCGCGCCAGTTCGGAATTCCCCTTGGCCCGCGCGCGGGCGACATCGGCCTGCCAATCCTCGGGCAGAAGCTCGGGGCGCTCGAGGAAAAGCGGGAACAGCGCGTTCACGATCCCCGTCACCCGCTTGCGTTCCACCACCACGGTCGGCGCGCGATACATGCGGGTGAACAGGAACCCCTTGATCGCCTTGATGTTCTGGTAAAGCGGCTTGGAAAACCGGATGATCGGCCCCTGCATCGCGCGGATCTCGTCGACATGGCGGGGGCGCAGGGATTCAAGCCGGTTCTTCGCCACCGCGATCACGTCTTCAACCATCACGCCAAAGACCCGCCGCAAGGCCTCGTGTCGGCGCCGCATCGGATCAAGGCCGGGGTAAAGCTTGTCCACCGTGGCGAAACACTCGCCCAGCACCGGCAATTCGCACAGGTCGGCTTCGGTGAAAAGCCCGGCGCGCAGGCCGTCGTGCAGGTCGTGGTGGTTGTAGGCGCAGTCATCGGCCACCGCGGCCACCTGCGCCTCGGCGCTGGCATTCGTCGTCAGTTCCAGATCCCATTGCGCATTGACCTCGGCCAGCGCGTAATTCCACGGCTGCTCGACCGGGCCGTTGTGCTTGGCGATGCCTTCAAGCGTCTCCCAGGTCAGGTTCAGCCCGTCGAAATCGGCGTAATGGCGTTCGAGCCGCGTCACGATCCGCAGCGCCTGCGCGTTGTGGTCAAAGCCGCCATAGGGCTCCATGAGCAGCGCCAGCGCATCCTCGCCGGTATGGCCGAAGGGCGGATGGCCCAGATCATGCGCCAGCGCCACCGCCTCGGCCAGATCGGTGTTCAGCCCCAGCGCCCCGGCGATCGTGCGCGCCACCTGCGCCACCTCGATCGTATGGGTCAGCCGGGTGCGGTAATAATCGCCCTCGTGTTCGACAAAGACCTGGGTCTTGTGTTTCAGCCGCCGGAACGCCGAGGAATGGATGATCCGGTCGCGATCACGTTGAAATGGCGTGCGGAAGGTGGAGTAACTCTCGGCATGCAGCCGCCCGCGGCTGGCCTCGGGATTGCAGGCATAGGGTTGCAGCATCTCTCACCTCACCTTGTCGCAGGGCATGCCCCCTCCTATACTCTAAAGGGAACAACAGAACAGGTCCAACCCGATGCTTTTGCCGCCGAAAGTCACCCCCCGCGCCTTCGAGCGTCTGGCGAAACTGAATGCGAAGGAAGCCACGCCCAAGGCGCTGCGCGTCGCGGTCGAGGGCGGCGGCTGTTCGGGCTTCCAATATGACCTGAAGCTGGAGGAGGGGGCCGCCCCCGATGATCTGGTGATCGAGGGAGAAGGTCAGCGCGTGCTGATCGACCCGGTCAGCCTGCCCTTCCTGCAAGATGCGGTGATCGATTACACGCAGGAACTGATCGGGGCGCGGTTCGTGGTGCAAAACCCGAATGCGACGGCCAGCTGCGGCTGCGGCATTTCCTTTTCGATGTGACGGCCCCGGCGCGCGGCAAGGCGGGGCGGAGGTCGGACCGGGCCACGCGCCATGATGCCAGGCGATTGCGCCGTCCCGAGACCGGGCCGCAATGCCTCCGCCGCATCGATCTGGCTTCTGCGCGATCTTGCGGCGGCGAGGATGCCGGTCAACGGCTTTGTGCCGGGCCATCGCCGGGGCGATCCGCAGCCGCGCTTTCTCTCTGACGAAGACGCCGATCTGGCACCACGGCTGCGCCAACAATCGCGGCGGGCAGCATGGGCAACACCGCAATGCGGCTTGACGGCGCGGGACTTCGCGGGCACCTTCGCCCTGATGGTTCCCGGCCAAGCCACGCGCGGCCGGGTGAAAAGGGAATACGGTGAGGTGTAGGCATCAGCCGCCAAACCCGTAACTGCCCCCGCAACTGTAAGCGGCGAGCGCCCCCCGGCAACCACTGGCCCCGATCGCGGGGCCGGGAAGGTGGGGGAAGCCAGGACCCGCAAGTCAGGAGACCTGCCATCAGCGTCATCAACCACCGGGCGGGGTGTCCCGGAAGGAGCATGCGATGGATCTGCGCAAGCGGCGGCCTTTGGCCGGGCCGCAACTTTTTCGGGCGGCCGATGGCCGGTCCCCCGCCCCGGGTCGCGGGGCCCGGTCGGGATGTGCCCGCGCGCCAGTCGCCCGCCTTTCGTCCCCCCGACACGGCCGCCCCGTCGGCGGCGCCGGTCTTTGCGAAAGGACGACGCCGTGACCGTGGTCGACCTCTCCGGGGTGTGCTGGGGGCCGAAGGGGCAGCCGGACCTGCTGTCGGAGATTTCCTTTGCCGTGCCCGAGGGGCAGATCCTGGCAATCTGCGGTGCGAACGGGGTGGGCAAATCCGCACTCTTGCGGCTGATCTGCCGCCATCACGCGCCCAGGCGCGGCACGGTGCGGCTCATGGGCCGCGATCTGTGGCTGATGAGCGCGCCCGAGGCCGCCCGCGCGCTGGCCGCGGTGCTGCAGGACCAGCCGGGCGAATTCGGCCTGACGGTGCGGCAGATCGTGGCGCTGGGGCGGTTGCCGCATCGGCGCGGCTGGGGCGCGGGGCTGGCCACGCCCGATGGTGCCGATGCGGCGCTTGTGCGCGCCGCGCTGGACCGGCTCGACCTGACGCGGCTCGCCAGCCGCCCCTTCGGCACGCTCTCGGGCGGCGCGCGGCAGCGCGTGCTGATCGCCCGGGCCTTGGCGCAGGAGCCGCGGGTGATCGTGCTTGACGCGCCGACGCCCGCTCTCGACATCTGCCAGCAGCGTGACCTTTGGACGTTGCTCCGGGGCCTCGGGCTGACGGTGATCACCACATTGCCCGACCTGACCTTGGCCGCCGACGTCGCCGACCGGGTGCTGGTGCTGCACGAGGGCCGGCTTCTGGCCGATGGCCCGCCCGGGACCGCCCTGACCGAGACGGTGCTTTCCACCGCCTTCCCCGGCCAGGCGCAGATCGACCGCACCGGCGCAACCCCCGGTTTTTCCTTCCATCTTTGAGCTTTCCGAAAGGAAGCCCCGATGATCGGCTTTGGGGGCCTGAGGATGCCGCATCTGGCGCGGCTGGTGCCCGGCCGCGCCCATGCGGGGCGGTGTTCCTGATCCTCGCCGATCTGGGCGCCCGCATCGTCCGCGTCTCGGGGGTTGCGTCGCGCTGCCCGGCCCCGTATGTGTTATATTATAACAATCACGAGGCCGCCATGACCCGCATTCCCCTGACGCTCCTCACCGGTTACCTTGGCGCGGGCAAGACCACCTTGCTCAACGCGCTTCTGGCCGATGCTTCGGCGGGGCGGATCGCGGTGGTGGTGAATGAATTCGGCGATGTCGGGCTGGATCACGATCTGATCATCGGCACGACCGAGGAAACCGTGCTGCTCGCCTCGGGCTGCCTCTGCTGCACGGTGCGCGGCGATCTGGTCACGGCGCTGGACGGGCTGCTCATGCGGCGCGCGGCCGGAGACCTGGCCTTCGAGCGCATCGTGATCGAGACCACGGGCCTGGCCGATCCGACGCCGATCCTGCACACGCTGGTCGTCGCGCCGCAGCTGGGCGGCAGGCTGCGGCTCGATGGCGTGATCACCGTCTGCGATGCGGTGAACGGGGCGGCGACGCTCGATGCCGGGTTCGAAAGCGTGCAACAGGTGGCGATGGCCGATGTGCTGGTGCTGACAAAGACCGATCTGGCCCACCCCTTCGACATCGCCCGGCTGGAAACGCGGCTGGCGGCGCTTGCCCCCGGTGCCCGGCTTTTGCACGCCCGGCACGGCCGGGTGCCGCTGGCCGCACTTTTCGGCCACGGCGCCCCCGGGGCGGGCGGCACCCTGCCCGAGGCCGAAGCCTGGATCAAGGCGCCGCCGACCGCCCCGCAACCGCCCTTCCCCGCCCAGCGATCCGGCCCGCCTTCCGGCCCGACGCATGGGCTCTTCGGCCTTCCCGCCGCCAGACCGAGCCCGCAGACCGCGATGATGCCCCCCGCCCGCCATGACGACCGCATCACCTCGGTCTCGATGGTGATCGACACGCCGATCCACCCGGTGATGCTCGACCTCTGGCTTGAGACGCTTCTGGCCACCCGGGGCGCGGAAATCCTGCGGCTCAAGGCGGTGCTCTGGGCCGAGGGGATCGACACGCCCTATGTGATCCACGGCGTGCAGCATATCGTCGATCCGCCGGTGCGGCTGGCGCGCTGGACCGGCACCGACCGCAAAAGCCGCATCGTGATCATCGGGCGGGACCTGCCGCAACAGGCGCTGCGCGACAGTGTCGAGATGCTGCGGGCCGGAACGACGGTGCACCCGCTGACCGCCTGAGGCCCGGGCCGCCTCAGGTCGCGTCGAAACGAAACAGCGCCAAGGAGCGTTCGCGTTCGTTCACCTGCAACGGCCGGTTCACCGGGGCATGGGCGCGGGCGGTGCAATCGGCGCGTTCGCACAGATAGCAGTTCAACCCGATTTCCACCGGCCGGGTGCGGGCCAGGTCGATCCCCTCGGCATAGATCAGCCGCGGCGCATAGGCGACATCGCAACCGAGCCCGATCGCCAGCCGCTGCGCCGGGGCGCCATGCGTGCCCCCCGCCCGCGTCACCGTGCGCGCCACGGAAAAATAGCTGGCGCCTTCGGGCATGCGGATCACCTGCGTCTGCACCCGGTCGGGCATCTCGAAGGCGGCGTGGATGTTCCAAAGCGGACAGGTGCCGCCAAAGCGCGAAAACGGAAACCGCCCGGCGCTGAAGCGTTTCGAGAGGTTCCCCGCCCGGTCCACCCGCACGAAAAAGAACGGGATCCCCCGCGCGCCGTCGCGTTGCAGCGTCGACATCCGATGCGCGGTCTGCTCGAAACTGGTGCCGAAGCGATGCGACAGAAGCTCGATGTCGTAGCGGTGCGACTCGCAGCTGGCCAGAAACCGGCCGTAAGGCATCATCAGCGCCGCGGCGAAGTAATTCGCGAGACTCACCCGCATCAGCGCCGCCGCCGCGGGATCATCGAGCCCCGCCTCGGCGATCAGCCGCGCCAGGATCGGTTCCTGCTCCAGACTGGCCAGCAGCACGCCGATCTGAAAGCGGCGGCTGGCTTGCCCGAGCAGTTCCGAGAGCAGCAATTCCCGCCGCTCGGGGTCATAGCGGCGCAGCTGGCCCCGCATCACCTCGGCCGGGTCGATCCGCACCGTCACCCCATGCGCCGCCAGCCGCCCGGTCAGCGCCAGATGCGGCTCGTGCCGGTGCGGGGCCAATTCGTCCGCCAGATCCTCGGCGGCGCGGTCCAGCGCGTCGACATGGTTGCGCCGGGCGTAAAACCAGGCCCGCACCGCCTCGACCGGGCGCGAGGTCTCGCCCAAAGCCTCGACCTTGTCACGGTCGGTCAGCGGGTTCTCCTCGGCCATCGGCGCCAGCACGGCGGCCCGATGCGCCGCCTGCAACCGCACGAAAGCCGCCGCGATCCGGGGCGAGGCCTGCAACACCGCCTCGATCTCGGCGCGGGGAACGGCATCGGCCCCGGCGGCGGGCGTCTTCAGCGCGGCGGCGAACTCGGCGGCCAGCTGCGCATCCGCGGCGGGCGAGAGTTCCGAGATGTTCAGATCATAAACCTCGGCCAGCCGCATCAGCAGCTTGACCGAGGCGGGGCGCTGATCGGCCTCGATCAGGGTGATGTAGCTCGCCGAGACCCCCAGTTCCGCCGCCATCTGCGCCTGCGTCAGCCCCAGCGACTGCCGCAGCACCTTCAGCCTTTGCCCGATGACCAGCTTTTCCGCCCGCGGCGCCATGTGACAATCCTTACAGATTTTCCGCCTGTCACATGACGAAAGTGACAGAACAACCCAATGCTTTCAAACACATAATGCACATGCGGCATAACATTACTAGCCTGACTTCACCCGAGTCACCCGGCGGCCCGAAGCCCCGCCCCCGAAAGGAACCCCATGTCGCTGGATTGCCCATCCCCCACCGCCCCGCCGCTGGTCCTGCGCAACCTTCCCGGTCAGGATCTTGTGCTGACCCCCGAGGCGCTGGCCTTTCTGGCCGAGCTGCAGACCCGGTTCGGCACCCGCATCCATGCGCTGATGCTGGCGCGGGCCCGGCGGCAGGCGCGGATCGACGCGGGCGCCCTGCCCGATTACCTGCCCGAAACGAAAGAGATCCGGCAGGGTATCTGGGAGGCCGCGCCGGTGCCCGAAGCCCTGCGCGATCGTCGGGTGGAGATCACCGGCCCGGTCGAGCGCAAGATGATGATCAACGCGCTCAATTCCGGGGCGCGGGTGTTCATGGCCGATTTCGAGGATGCGACCGCGCCGAGCTTCGGCAATATCCTCGCCGGCCATCGCAACATGCTGGATTACCGCGACGGCACGCTGGCGTTCGACGATCCGAAGACGGGCAAGAGCTATCGCGTCGGCGCCGATCCGGCGGTCCTGATCGTACGGCCGCGCGGGCTGCACATGGCCGAGGCGAATGTGCTGCTGGCCGGGCAGCCGATCTCGGCGGCGCTCTTTGATTTCGGCCTGACGCTGTGGCATTGCGGCCGGGCGCTGGCGGCCAGCGGGCGCGGCCCGTTCTATTACCTGCCGAAGCTGGAAAGCCACCACGAGGCGCGGCTGTGGAACGAGGTCTTCGTCTTTGCCCAGGATCGCGTCGGGCTGGCGCGGGGCACGATCAAGGCGACGGTGCTGATCGAAACCCTGCCCGCCGCCTTCGAGATGGACGAGATCATCTGGGAGCTGCGCGCGCATATCGCCGGGCTGAACTGCGGGCGCTGGGATTATATCTTCAGCTACATCAAGACCTTGCGCAACCACAAGGATTTCACCCTGCCCGACCGCGCCGAGGTGACGATGGACCGCGCCTTTCTGGCCAGCTATGCGGCGCGGCTGGTGAAGGTCTGCCACCGGCGCGGCATTCACGCCATGGGGGGCATGGCGGCGGCGATCCCGGTGCGCGGCGACCCCGAGGCGAACGCCCGCGCCTTTGCCCAGGTCCGCGCCGACAAGCTGCGCGAGGTGGGGATGGGCCATGACGGCACCTGGGTCGCCCATCCCGATCTGGTGCCGGTCGCGATGGCGGTCTTTGACGCCGAGATGCCGGGGCCGAACCAGATCCGCATCCCGCGCCAGGCCTGGCGGATCGAACCGGCGATGCTTCTGCGCCCGCATGAGGGCCGGGTGACCGAGGCGGGTCTGCGCACCAACATCTCGGTGGCGCTCGACTATCTGGCGGCCTGGCTGTCGGGGCGCGGCGCGGTGCCGATCCGCAACCTGATGGAGGATGCGGCCACGGCCGAGATCTGCCGCGCGCAGCTCTGGCAATGGCGCCATCATGGCGTTTCGGTGGCGCTTGCGGCGGGCGGCAGCCGGGGGGTGAGTTCTGACTGGCTGGGCGAACTGGTGCAGCAGGAGATCGGCGCCGTGCTGGAGCGGATCGGGGCGAACGCCTTTCACCGCGGCCATTACGCCGCCGCCGCGCGGCTGCTGCTGGAGGCCGCCACCGCCGAAACCCTGCCCGATTTCCTCACCACCGCCGCCTATGCGGTTTTGAACGCGCTCGACTGATGGACCCGATCCCGCTTTTTTCGCCCTTTGGCGGCCCGATCCCCGAAGCTTGCCTGAGACCCTCGGCGCAACCTTTTCCCGCTTCCCCCAACCCCCGGGCAGAGCCCGTCGAAAGGAAACATCATGAAGAAAAGACAGACTTTTTCGGAAATCCGGTCCGCTATCCTGTGCCGCTACCCCTGCGGGGTCACGCCGGGTGGCGTTGCGGTCGATGACATCGTGCAGCTGCGGCTGCAAAACACCTGGGACACGCATCTGGACATCGCGCGGGCGATGGCCGGGGTGATGCGCGCCGACATGGCGGCCTATGACGCCGATCCGACGCAATTCACCCAATCCCTCGGTTGCTGGTCGGGCTTTCACGCCCAGCAGATGATCAAGGCGGTGAAACGGCTGCGCGGCACGGCACGCGGCACCTATGTCTATCTCTCGGGCTGGATGGTCGCCGGTCTGCGCAACCGTTGGGGCCATCTGCCCGATCAGTCGATGCATGAAAAGACCGCCGTCGCCGATCTGATCGCGGAGATCTACACCTCCTTGCGGCAGGCCGACGAGGTGGCGATGAACGATCTCTTCAAGGCGCTGAAGGCCGCGCAGACCGAGACCGAGCGGCAGGCGGCGATTGCGGCGATCGACGGTTTCGAAACCCATGTCGTGCCGATCATCGCCGATATCGACGCGGGCTTTGGCAATGAACATGCGACCTATCTTCTGGCGAAAGAGCTGATCAAGGCGGGTGCCTGCTGTCTGCAGATCGAAAACCAGGTCTCGGATGCCAAGCAATGCGGCCATCAGGACGGCAAGGTGACGGTCCCGCGCGAGGATTTCATCGAGAAACTGCGCGCCTGTCGGCTGGCCTTCGAGGAGCTGGGGGTGGAGGACGGGGTGATCGTCGCCCGCACCGACAGCCTTGGCGCCGGTCTGACGCAGAAGGTGCCGGTGTCGCAGCGCCCGGGCGATCTGGCGGCCAACTACCTCAAATGGCTGGCGACCGAGCCGATCAGCGCCGAAAACCCGATCCGCGAGGGGGAACTGGCGCTCTATCAGAACGGCGCTTTCGTCAAGCCGCAGCGGCTGGCGAACGGGCTGTTCCCGTTCCGCCCCGGCACCGGCCGCGCCCGGGTGGTGGAAGATTGCATCGCCTCGCTGACGCTGGGCGGCGCCGATCTTTTGTGGATCGAGACCGACACGCCGAATGTCGATGAAATCGCCGGGATGGTGGCGGAAATCCGCAAGGTCGTGCCCGATGCGAAGCTGACCTACAACAACTCGCCCAGCTTCAACTGGACGCTGAACCTGCGCAAGCAGGTGCGCGCGCAGTGGCTGGCCGAGGGCACGATCACCGAGGACGCCTATCCGAACGGCCCCGAGCTGATGAAGCCCGACTATGACGACACGCCCCTGGGCCGCGAGGCCGATGCCTGGCTGAAGGCCTTCCAGACTGACATCGCGACGCGGGCGGGGGTGTTCCACAACCTGATCACCCTGCCCACCTTCCATCTGACGGCGAAATCGATGGATGAACTGTCGCGCGGCTATTTCGGCGACGACAAGATGCTGGCCTATGTCGCCACGGTGCAGCGCGCGGAAATCCGCGGCGGCGTCTCGGCGGTGAAGCATCAGCACGAGGTCGGCTCGGATCTGGGCGACACGTTCAAGGAGATGGTCGCGGGCGATCGCGCGCTCAAGGCGGGCGGGCATGCCAATACGATGAACCAGTTCGCGGCAGAGTAAACCAAAGGGAGGATAGATGCGCCGTGCCGCCCCACGACCCCGGGGCGGCCGGATCTGCTCCGGTCCGCCCCGGCGCTCAGGCGAAGAGGCCGGGCACGGCGCCCTGCGGCCCGGCGCCGATCAGCGTCGCCAGGCTGCCCATCGCCGCCCAGTCGAGACCTTGCACCGGCGCAAGCCCGGCGCGATGACGCAGCAGCGCCAGCCGTTCCGCACACTCCGCAAGCGGGCCCGAAGCCAGACCGCCGCGCAGGACCCGCCGCTCGGGCAAGGCCTGACGCAGCTGCGCAACCAGCTGTGCAGAGCGCCCGTCGGCGGTCTCGGCAGCCATCCGCGGACCGGTCACGATCACCACCGCCCCGGCCTCGTCGCGCAGGCTGGCCAGAATGTCGCCGGTCTCGGGCTCAAGGATCACCCGCACCGACAGCCCCGCCAGCCGCAACAGATCCGCCTTCAGGATCGTGCCGATCATCTCGGCCTGCCCGGGCGGCAGCACGAGGCAGACGCGCCCGCGCGGATCGAGCGGCTGCGACGGCCGCCCCGCCCGCTGCAACAGGCTGTTGAGCCGGGTCTGCGCCAGAGCCCCCTCGGCAAGGCCGATGGCGGCGGCGTCCCGCATCTGACCCAGCCGCTGCAGGCAGGCCTCGACAAACCCGGCCCGCGCCTGCAGATCGTCGCGCGCCGTCACCGGCAAGGCCGGCTCGGCATCGCAATCCAGCAGCCGTTCGACGAAATCGGGCACCCGGCGCAACAGATCGGACTGCGCAAAGGATCCCAGCGCATGGTCCTGGGACAGATCGTCGAACACCGGCATCGCCAGCCGGAGGAGGTCTTCCTCGGGGCTCCAGGCCGCCCCCGCGCACAGGCGGGCCGCGTGCCGATGCACCACCGCGTGGAACAGCGGCCAGCGGGCAAACCGGCGCGCGTCGGTCCACCCGGCGGAGAGAAGCCGCACATCTTCCGGCACGGTGTCGGGCGCAATCTGCGCCATCGCGGCGCAAAGCTGCGGGCCGGGCCCTTCGATCCACTGCAGCCAGCCGTCCGTCGCCGCGACCGCGGCCCCGCTCAGCCCAAGATCGCCCGGCAGGGCCGCAAGATCGTGCCGGATCGACCCGCCCCGCCGCGCCCCCGCCCCCTCGGCCGTCCTGCCGATCAGAACCGCCCGCAGAAGCCGCGACCGGCCTCCCGAAACATCCGCCCTCGTGCCCATGGTCCCTGCCCTCCTCGGTCATGCCTGAACAGGGCGGGGAAATGGCGACACGAAAAAAGGCGGCGGGCCTTCGGCGTCACGTCCCCCCGGTGCACCCCGCCCGAAACGTCTGCGATGGCAGGTCTCCTGGCTTGCGGGTCATCGCGCCCCCGGACCTTCCCGGGTCGGTGACCCAGTGGCATTTCCGGCGTTGCTCGTCGCTCACAGTTGCGGGGGCAGCCGCGGCCTTGCCCCGAAAGGCGCACCGCATTCCCTTTTCAGGCGCAGCCCGGAAGACGGCGCCACCATCGCCGCAAGAATGAAAGCAACCGGCGGCGCTGTAAAGCGGGTTTGCGCCCCCGAAGGGCCGTTGCGCGGCACTCGGTCGCAGGGCGCAGCGGCGCAATCGCCTGTCTGCACTGGCCCCGGCGGGCCTTGGGGCACGGGCGGCGGCAGCCGCGGCGGCCGCAAACGGAAAGCTACATGTTGACAGGAAGCGCCAATTGATTGCTATATCGTGACGCTCTGGGTCTTGTGGTTCCCCCGCAAGCCAAGAGGGAAGCCGGTGCGATTCCGGCGCTGCCCCCGCAACTGTAAGCGGCGAGCGCGGCTGATCATGCCACTGGGCCCCGGCCCGGGAAGGCCAGCCAAGCTGTGACCCGCAAAGCCAGGAGACCTGCCCGGAGCCTTGATGACCACCGCTGGCGGAGGGCCTTGCGGGGGCGCTTTCGGACCCGTTGCCCGGGGCCGTTTCGCGTTCCCGTCCCTGCAAAGGCCCAAGGACGAGGACCGCGATGCCGATCGCCGAAGACCTTTTGACCGCCCCGGAGGGCTTTGCCACCGTGCGCAACCGGCAGGGCGCGCTTGTGCCCTTTGACGCCCGCCGCATCGTCGCGGCGCTGGCGCGGGCGGGCGATGCCAGCGGCGACTTCGGCAGGGCCGAGGCGCGGCGGCTGACGCAAGCCGTGCTCGACCGGCTGGCGCTTCTGGCCCCGTCGAGCCCCCCCGATGTCGAGACGATCCAGAACACCGTCGAGGCGGTTCTGGCCGATACCGCCCATCTTGCCACCGCCCGCGCCTATGCGGTCTACCGCGAGCAGCACGCCCGCCTGCGCGAGGACAACCGGGTGATGATCGATGTCGAACGCTCGGTCAGCGAATATCTGGAACGCTCCGACTGGCGGGTGAATGCCAATGCCAATCAGGGCTATTCGCTGGGCGGGATGATCCTGAACATCTCGGGCAAGGTGACGGCGAATTACTGGCTCAGCCATGTCTATCCGCCCGAGGTCGGCGCGGCGCATCGGGAAGGCGATCTGCATATCCACGATCTCGACATGTTCGCGGGCTATTGCGCGGGCTGGTCGCTGCGCACGCTTTTGCACGAGGGGCTGAACGGCGTGCCCGGTGCGATCGAATCCGCCCCGCCCGCGCATCTGTCCAGCGCGCTGGGGCAGATCGTCAACTTTCTGGGCACGTTGCAGAATGAATGGGCGGGGGCGCAGGCGTTTTCGTCCTTTGATACTTATCTCGCGCCCTATGTGCGGATTGACGGGCTGAGCTATGCGCAGGTGCGTCAGGCGATGCAGGAATTCATCTACAACCTCAACGTCCCCTCGCGCTGGGGCACGCAGACGCCCTTCACCAACCTGACCTTTGACTGGACCTGCCCCGAGGATCTGCGCGATCAGGTGCCGGTGGTGCAGGGCCGCGAGCAGGGCTTCACCTATGGCGATCTGCAGGCCGAGATGGACCTGATCAACCGCGCCTATATCGAGGTGATGACGGCGGGCGATGCCAAGGGGCGGGTCTTCACCTTCCCGATCCCCACCTACAACATCACCCCCGATTTCCCGTGGGAGAGCGAAAACGCGGACGCGCTGTTCGAGATGACGGCGAAATACGGCCTGCCCTATTTCCAGAACTTCGTGAATTCGGAATTGCAGCCGCATATGGTGCGCTCGATGTGCTGCCGGTTGCAGCTGGACCTGACCGAGCTGCTCAAGCGCGGCAACGGGCTGTTCGGCTCGGCGGAACAGACCGGATCGCTGGGCGTCGTCACGCTCAATTGCGCGCGGCTGGGATATCTGCACCGCGGCGACGAGGGCGAGCTGATGGTGGCGCTCGACCATCTGGCGCGGCTGGCGCGCACCAGCCTTGAAATCAAGCGCAAGGTGATCCAGCGCCATATCGATGCCGGGCTGTTCCCCTATACCAAGCGCTACCTTGGCACGCTCAGGAACCACTTCTCGACGCTGGGCGTGAACGGGCTCAACGAGATGGTGCGCAATTTCACCAAGGATGCCGAGGATATCACGACCGAGGCGGGCAAGGCGCTGGCCTTGCGGGTGCTCGACCGGCTGCGGGCGCAGATGGTGGCGTTTCAGGAAGAAACCGGCCATCTTTACAACCTTGAAGCCACCCCGGCCGAGGGCACGACCTATCGCTTCGCCCGCGAAGACCGCAAGCGTTTCCCCGATATCCTGCAGGCGGGCAGCCCCGAGCAGCCCTATTACACCAATTCCTCGCAGCTGCCGGTGGGCTTCACCGATGACCCGTTCGAGGCGCTGGCGCATCAGGAGGCGTTGCAGGCGAAATACACCGGCGGCACGGTGCTGCATCTTTACATGGGCAGCCGGATTTCCTCCGCCGAAGCCTGCCGCAAGCTGGTGCGCCGGGCGCTGACCAACTTCCGCCTGCCCTATATCACCGTCACCCCCACCTTCTCGATCTGCCCGAAACACGGCTACATCGCGGGCGAACACGAATTCTGTCCGACCTGCGATGCCGAGCTGATCGCGAAGAAACGCGCCTGCACCTGCTGACCCCAAAGGAGACCAAGATGAACAAGCCGCTGACACAGACAGACCTGGACACCGCCATGGTGCTTGACGATGCCGAACGCACCCGCTGCGAGATCTGGACGCGGGTGATGGGCTATCACCGGCCGATGGCCTCGTTCAACACCGGCAAGAAGGGCGAGGCGGCCGAGCGGGTCTATTTCTCCGAAGCGCGGGCGCATCTTGGCTGAGCTGGCGCTCTCGGGCCTGGTGCGGCACTCGGCCTGCGACTGGCCGGGGGAGCTGGTGGCGGTCCTGTTCACCCAGGGCTGCCCGTGGTCGTGCCGCTATTGCCACAACCCCGACCTGATCCCGGCCGGGGCGGGAACCCTGCCCTGGTCGGAGGTGCGGGCTTTTCTGCAAAGCCGCCGCGGGCTGCTGGACGGGGTGGTGATCTCGGGCGGCGAGCCGACCTTGCAGGCCGCCCTGCCCGAGGCGCTGGCCGAGATCCGGGCGATGGGCTTTCGCACCGGGCTGCACAGCGCGGGCCCCTACCCCGAGCGGCTGGCGCGCGTGCTGCCGCTTCTGGATTGGGTGGGCTTTGACGTGAAGGCGCCCTTTGCCGAGTATCCGCGCGTGACCGGCGTGCCCGGATCGGGGCTGCGGGCGCAGGAAAGCCTGCGGCTTTTGCAGGCAAGCGGCGTCGCCCATGCGTTGCGCACGACGGTGCATCCGCTTTTGCTCGGCCCCGAGGATCTGGACCGGATCGGCGCCGATCTGGCCGAAATGGGCCTGCCGATGCCACAGGTGCAACGCTTCCGCGCCGCGGGCTGCATCGACACCGAACTTTGCGCAGGCTGAGCGCTTCGCCCCTCACTCCGAACCGGAATAGGGGGCGAAGCGGGTTTCCTCGGGGCGCAGCCGCAAGGGCTTGCCCAGCGTCGGAAAGGCGCGCTGCGGGCAATCGGCGCGCTCGCAGAGCTTGCAGCCGGGGCCGATCTTCGTCGCCAGATCGGGCGCGCGCAGGTTCAGCCCGCGCGCATAGACCAGCCGGTCGGCATGCGCCAGATCGCAGCCCAACGCCACGGCAAACCGCTTTTGCGGGGCACCGAAGCCGCCGCCGCCCTGCCGCACCTGCCGCGCGATCCACAGATAGCTGCGCCCGTCCGGCATCTGCGCCACCTGCCGCAAGATCTCGTCCGGGCGGGAAAACGCCTCGTAGATGTTCCACAGCGGGCACGACCCGCCGATGCGGGAAAAATGGAAATCGGTGGCCGATTGCCGCTTCGAAATGTTGCCCGCCCGGTCCACCCGGATGAAGAAGAACGGCACGCCGCGCGCCTCGGGCCGTTGCAGGGTCGACAGCCGGTGGCAGACGGTCTCGAAGCCGACACCGAAGCGGCTGGCCAGCAGCTCGATATCGTAAGACAGCGCCTCGGCCGCGGCCAGAAAGGCGCGATAGGGCATGATCAGCGCCCCCGCATAATAATTCGCCAGCCCCACCCGCAGCAGCGCCTGCGCCTCGGGGTCCAGCTGCGTCGCCGCGCAAAGCCGCGCCATCAGCCCGCCCTGTTCCGATAGCGCCAGCTGCGTCGCGATCTGGAACGCCTGCTGGCCGGGCGTCAGATGCGCGCCCAGATGCAACAGCCCCGCCCCGGGCTCGAACCGGCGCAGCGTGCCGCCCTCGGCATGGACCACCCGGATGCCGTGACGGCTGGCAAGACGTTCGGCCAGGGCCTGCGTCATCCGCCCCGCAGGCAGATCCGCCCCCACCGCCTCGGCTGCGGTGTCAAGATCGGGCACATGGTTGCGCCGCTCGTAGAACCAGTCGCGGACCGCTTCGAAGGCCGCGGGCGTCGCGGACGGCGCAGGCGCGCTGATCTGCCCCGCAAGCGCATCGGCCCGGTCGGACAGATCGCGCAGCCGCGCCTGCATCGCCACGATCGTGCGCGCGACGGCAGGCATGTTCGCCGCGATCTCCCGCACCTCGGCCAGGCTCGCCCCCGCGCCCTGATCGGCCAGCGCCCCGCGCAATTCGGCGATCAGCCGCGCCTCGTCGGCATCCGAAAACAGCTGCACATCCAGCCCGAAGGCCGCATTGAGCTTGAGCAGCACCGGCACGGTCAGGGGGCGCTGATTGTTCTCGATCTGGTTCAGATAGCTTGGCGAAATGCCCAACGTGCGGGCCAGGCTGGCCTGCGTGATCCCGCGGTCCTCGCGCAGCCGTTTCAGCCGCACGCCCATGAATGCCTTTGCCATCTTCGCAACCTTCGCAATTTACGGCGTCATCCTTCGCATAATCACGCCTTATCAATAGTTTACCAGAAATCAGAATACAGGGAAGTATCCCTTTGCCAATCTTGCAAAGGTTTCTCATGTCCCCCGCCCCCTCCCCCCGGCTTCCCTCCTGTGCGCCGCCGACCGTTCTGGTCGAGATGATCTTTCCCGATCAGGCGAACCATTACGGCACGCTGTTTGGCGGCCATGCGCTGGCGCTGATGGCGCGGGCGGCCTTTGTCGCCGGCTGCCGCCGCGCCGCGGGGCCGGTGGTGATGGCGCGATCCGAGCGGGTGGATTTCGCCACCCCGATCCGGGTCGGCGAGATGCTGGAACTGCGCGCCGAGATCCTGCGCGAGGGGCGCAGCTCGATGACCGTGGCGGTGCGGGGCATCGCCCAGCCGATCGGCCCCGGTGCCCCCCGCCCGGCGCTAGACGGACAATTCGTGATGGTCGCCGTCGATGCCGATGGCCGCCCCCGCCCGCTGGTTTTTTGAAAATTGACGACAAGACAAGGAAAGTCCCGATGAAGACCCATGACCTGCGCAGCTACCGCTCGGCCGAGATCCTGCCGCGCGCCGACCAGCTGGCCTGGAAGATTGCCGAAGTCGCCGCCGACCCGGTGCCGGTGCAGCCCGAGGTGACCGAGATGATCATCAACCGGATCATCGACAATGCCGCCGTGGCCGCCGCCTCGGTCGGGCGCCGTCCCGTCGCCTCGGCCCGGGCGCAGGCTTTGTGCCACCCGATGCGGCGCGGCGCGACGATCTTCGGGATGCCGCACGGCACCCGGGTCTCGCCCGAGTGGGCGGCCTGGGCGAATGGCACGGCGGTGCGGGAACTGGATTTCCACGACACTTTCCTTGCCGCCGATTACAGCCATCCGGGCGACAACATCCCGCCGATCCTGGCGGTGGCGCAGCATTGCGGGCGTTCGGGCGCCGAGCTGATCCGGGGGATCGCCACGGGCTATGAAATCCAGGTCGAACTGGTGCGCGGGATCTGCCTGCATGAGCACAAGATCGACCATATCGCCCATCTCGGGCCCTCGGCGGCGGCGGGGATCGGCACGCTGCTGACCCTGCCCGCCGAGGTGATCTATCAGGCGGTGCAACAGGCGTTGCATGTGACCACCACCACAAGGCAAAGCCGCAAGGGCGAGATTTCGAGCTGGAAAGCCTTTGCCCCGGCCTTCGCGGGCAAGATGGCGATCGAGGCGGTGGACCGCGCCCTGCGCGGCGAGGGCGCCCCCAGCCCCGCCTGGGAGGGCGAGGACGGCTTCATCGCCTGGATGCTGTCGGGCCCCGAGGCGCGTTACACCGTCCGCCTGCCCGGCCACGGCGAGCCGAAACGCGCGATCCTTGACACCTACACCAAGGAATATTCGGCGGAATATCAAAGTCAGGCGCTGATTGATCTCGCCCGCCGCCTTGGGCCGCAGATCGGCGATCTTGCGCAGGTCGAAAGCATCGTCATCCACACCTCGCATCACACCCATCACGTCATCGGCACCGGCGCCAATGATCCGCAGAAGATGGACCCCGATGCCAGCCGCGAGACGCTGGACCATTCGATCATGTATATCTTTGCCGTCGCGCTGGAGGATGGCGGCTGGCACCATGTCCGCAGCTATGCCCCCGAACGCGCGCACCGGCCCGCGACACTGGCGCTCTGGCACAAGATCTCGACCGTCGAAGACCCGGACTGGACGCGCCGCTATCATGCCCGCGACCCGAAGCAAAAGGCCTTTGGCGGCCGCGTGGTGGTGACGTTGAAGGACGGGCGGCAGATCGTCGACGAGCTGGCGCTGGCCGATGCCCACCCCGATGGCGCCCGGCCGTTCCGGCGCGAGAATTACGTGCGCAAGTTCCTGACCCTGTCCGACGGCATCCTGAGCGGCGCGGAACAGACCCGCTTTCTGGATGCGGCGGAAAACCTGGCCGATCTGCCCGCCGACGGGCTCGGTCTTTTGAATTTCACCGTGGCGGCCGATCAGCTGGGCGCGCCGCGTCCGCGTGGCATCTTTGATTGGGAATGAGGGGGAAACCATGTCCGGTTCGATGATGAAACCGAAGAAATCCGTGGCCCTGTCGGGGGTTGTGGCGGGCAATACCGCGCTGTGCAGCGTCGGCCAGACCGGCAATGACCTGCATTATCGCGGCTTCGACATTCTCGACATCGCCGAGACCTGCGATTTCGAGGAAGTGGCGCATCTGCTGATCCATGGCGCCCTGCCGACGCTGGCGGAACTGGCGGCCTATCGCGTCAAGCTGCGGGCGCTGCGCGGGCTGCCGCTTGCGGTGCGCCAGACGCTCGAGGCGATCCCGGCCGCCGCGCATCCGATGGATGTGCTGCGCTCGGGCGTCTCGGCCTTGGGCTGCGTGCTGCCCGAGGCCGCCGATCACAACACGCCGGGCGCGCGCGACATCGCCGACCGGCTGATCGCCGTGCAGGGCTCGATGCTGCTCTACTGGTATCACTTCGCGCAGAACGGGCGGCGCATCGAGGTCGAGACCGAAGACGACAGCATCGCCGGGCATTTCCTGCATCTGCTGCATGGCCGCCCGGCGGGCGAGGAAGCGGTGCGGGCGCTGCACACCACGCTCAACCTTTATGCCGAGCATGAATTCAACGCCTCGACCTTCACCGCGCGCACCATCGCGGGGACCGGATCGGATCTTTATTCCTGTATCGCGGGCGCCATCGGCGCGCTGCGCGGGCCGAAACACGGCGGCGCGAATGAACAGGCTTTCGAGATCCAGAAGCGTTACACCAGCCCCGACGAGGCCGAGGCCGATATCCGCGCAAGGGTGGCCGCGAAAGAGGTGATCATCGGCTTTGGCCATCCGGTCTATACGATCGCCGATCCGCGCAACGCGGTGATCAAGCAGGTGGCGCGGCGGCTGGCGCTGCACCATGGCGCGCTGCGGATGTTCGACATCGCCGAGCGGATCGAACAGGTGATGGCGGACACCAAGGCGATGTTTCCGAACCTCGACTGGTATTCGGCGGTCTCCTATCATCAGCTGGGCGTGCCGACGCTGCTCTTCACGCCGATCTTCGTCATTGCCCGCAGCGCGGGCTGGGGGGCGCATGTGATCGAGCAACGGCTGGACGGCAAGATCATCCGCCCCTCGGCCAATTACACCGGCCCCGAAACCCGGGCCTTCCTGCCCCTCGAAGCCCGCGGCGGCCTTTTGGCGGCCCCCAAACGGACGGAGTGACCCATGCCCTATCTGATCGGCTCCGATCATCCCGAAGCGCCTGCGGGGGCGCGGTTTCGCGCGGCCCTGGCCCGGCCCGGCATCCTGCGCCTGCCCGGCGCGCAGAACGGCATGGCCGCGCTGCAAGCGAAAGCCGCGGGGTTTCAGGCGCTCTATCTGTCGGGGGCGGCGATGTCGGCCTCGATGGGCCTGCCCGATCTGGGCATCCTGACGGTGGACGAGGTCGCCTTTTTCATCCGCCAGATCGCCCGGGCCTCGGGGCTGCCGCTCTTGGTCGATGGCGACACCGGCTATGGCGAGGCGCTGAACGTCATGCACATGGTCCGGGTGTTCGAAGAGGCCGGGGCGGCGGCGGTGCATCTGGAAGACCAGCTTTTGCCAAAGAAATGCGGCCATCTGAACGACAAGAAACTGGCGAGCCCGGCCGAGATGGCGGCGAAGGTCGCGGCGGCGGTGCGGGCGCGGCGGCATCTGGTGGTGATCGCGCGCACCGATGCGGCCGCCGCCGAGGGGATCGAGGGGGCGGTGGCGCGGGCGAAGCTTTATGTCGAGGCCGGCGCCGATGCGATCTTCCCCGAGGCGCTGACCTCGGTCGAGATGTTCCGCGCCTTCCGCGCCCGGCTGCCCGGGGTCAAGCTTCTGGCGAACATGACCGAATTCGGCCGCACCCCGGCCCTGACCGCGGCCGAGTTCGAGGAACTGGGCTATCAGATGGTGATCTGGCCGGTGTCCTCCCTGCGGGTGGCGAACCGCGCGCAGGAACGGCTTTACACCGCGCTTGCCCGCGACGGCGCCACCACCGCGCTTCTGCCCGAGATGCAGACCCGGGCAGAGCTTTACGCCACGCTCGGCCTTGCGGCTTTCGAGGCGCTGGACGCCTCGATCGCGCAAAGCGTGTTGCCGAGCGTGGGGTGACAGGGGGGGGCGGTCAGATCTCGACCGCCACCTTGCCCGAAGGCCGCGAACAGCAGGCCAGAATGTAGCCCGCGGCGATATCGTCTTCGGAGATGCCGCCGTTGTGCAGCATCTGCACCTCGCCCGCGGTCTTTCGCACCTTGCAGGTGCCGCAAAGGCCAAAGTTGCACCCCGACGGGATGTTCAGCCCCGCCCGTTTCGCCGCCGCGAGCACGGTTTCGCCGGGCGTGCAGGCGGTGCTGACACCCGAGGCGGTGAAACTGATCTCGGCGGCCTCGGTCGCCTCGGGCACCGTTTCGGGCGCGGTCTCGGGCGGGCCGAAGCTTTCCTGATGATACTTCGCCATGTCGAAGCCCAGCGCCGCGAGGCTGTCCTTCACCCCGCGCATGAAGGGCTCGGGGCCGCAGCAGAACACCTCGCGGTCCAGATAGTCAGGCGCCATCAGCCCCAGCATGATCTGGTTGAGCCGCCCGCGAAAGCCGTGCCAGACGCTGAAAGGCTCGACCTCCTCGACGGTGAAGCGCAACTGCAACCCCGGCACCCGCGCGGCGAATTGTTCAAGGCGCGGCCGGAAGATGATGTCGGAGGGCCGCCGCGCCGCATGGACAAAGACGATGTCGGGCATCTCGCCGCTGTCCCAGGCCCAGGTGGTCATCGACATCATCGGCGTGATGCCGGAACCGGCCGAGATGAACAGGTATTTCCGCGCCGGATGCTGGCGCAGGCTGAAATCGCCCGCAGGCCCATGCGCCCGCAGCCGCATGCCCGGCTTCAACTGCTCGATCAGCCAGCGCGAGCCGACCGATCCGGGCTGCGCCTTCACCGTGACCGACAGCGACAGGGGCCGCGAGGGCGAGGACGAGATCGTATAGGTCCGGCTGACCGGCTGGCCCGGCACCGGCAGATCCAGCGTCAGGAATTGCCCGGGCAGGTAGTCGAACCACGCGCCCGAAGGCGCGCGGAAGGTGATCGTGGCGGTATCGGCGGTTTCGGGCACCACCATCGCGCATTCGAGCGGCTCGGCGTCACTCCACGGCGCGCTGGCCCAGTTGATCCGGCTCATCGCATCACTCCGCCGCCAGCGGCGGGTCGAGCCGCGCCTGAAGCGTGCCGCAATACCAGTCGACGAACTGGATCACGCCCTCTTCCTGCAGCGTCGAATAGGGGCCGGGCTCATAGGCGGGCGAGAGAATCCCGGCCTGATTTTCCTCGACCACCTGCCGGTCCTCGTCATTCGTCGCCGTCCAGACCTCGGTCAACTCGGTCAGGTCGTAATCGACCCCCTCGACCGCATCGCCGGGCACAAGCCAGGTCGTCGTCACCTCGGTCTCGGTGGCCGAGATCGGCAGCACCCGGAAGACGATCGCATGATCGGCCAGGAAATGGTTCCAGGTGTTCGGATAGTGGAAGAAGAGCAGGCTTCCGGCATCGTTGAAGGGCATCTCGCCCAGCCGCTTGCCCTTGACCGCAGCCTTGGTGCTCATCGTGTAGCTTTCGGCGCCGTTGAGCAGCGGAATGCGGGCCAGCCGCCATTGCATCTGCGGATGATGCACGAAGCGCGAGGGCAGACCCGCCGCCTCACACCGCGCCCAATGCGCCAGAATATCGGGGCTGGCGGCCTCGGGGCCCTCCATCGCGGTCATGCGCGGATTGTCGGAATAGGTCCGGCAGAGCGAGGGATGCGAGCCGCCGCAGTGATAGCATTCGCGGTTGTTCTCGATCACCAGCTTCCAGTTGCCCTTCTCGATGATGGTCGAGGTATGGGCGACGCGAGCCTGTTTCAGCCCGGCAGGCAGCAGATAGCGGCCCAGAGTGCCCGCCAGATCGGCGATGGCGGGCGGCACCTCGGCCAGACAGATGAAGACCATCCCGCCGATATCGACGCAATGCACCTTCTTCAACCCATGCGCGGCGGGGTTGAAATCTTCCTGCATGTCCTTGGCCCAGAGCAGTTTTCCGTCAAGGTCATAGGTCCATTGATGATAGGGGCAGACAAGCTTCGGGCTGTTGCCCATGGTCTTGGCGCAAAGCCGCTGGCCGCGATGGCGGCAGACGTTGTGAAAGGCGCGGATCATCCCATCGCCCCCGCGCACGAGGATCACCGGATAGGCCCCCACCTGCAGCGTGGCGTAATCGCCCGGCTTGACCAATTGGCAGGCGGGAATGGCGAAGAGCCACTCGCGGTAGAAGACCTGCGTCAGATCGGTCTGAAAGATCCCCGGATCGCAGTAAAAGGGCTGCGGCAGGGAATGGTCCTTGCGCCGTGCGGCGAGCTGCGCACGGATGTCGGATGCGTTCGGCATCTTGCACCTCACTTGCCCCTGCCTCCCCGCAAGGGCTGGTTGGATGGATGAGCCCTTGGGCCCGGCGGTCTCGGGGCTGGTTTCCGGGCTTGCAAAGCGTGCTGTCGCACCCGGGCGCGGCCCCTTCCCGGACCCGGGGTCCAGTGGCCTTGCCGTCCCTCATTGCTTACCGTTGCGGGGGCAGCGCCGGTCTTGCACCGGCTTCCCAATTCTCCCGGCCTTGCGGACGGGCACCCTGAGGCCTTCAGCCTGACAGATTGTCGCAGAGGGCGCGCGCCAAAAACGACGCGCTGTCCACGCTTTCAGACAGGATCACGCGGCCACCGAAGCGGCGGCGGGTGCGGCCGACCCCAGCACCGGGGCCAGCCAGCGCTGCACCTCGGACAAAGCCATACCCTTGCGCGCGGCGTAATCGGCGGCCTGATCCTGCTCAATGCGCGCCAGACCGAAATAATAGGCCTCCGGATGGCCGATATAGAGCCCCGAGACGGAAGAGCCGGGCCACATCGCCATGCTGTCGGTCAGCGTCACGCCGGTCGCGGCCTCGGCCCCAAGCAGCCGGAACAGCGTCAGCTTTTCGGTGTGGTCGGGCTGGGCCGGATAGCCGGGCGCGGGGCGGATGCCGCGATAGGGCTCGCCCATCAGCTGATCGGGGGCGAAGCTTTCCTCGGGCGCATAGCCCCAATAGTCGCGGCGCACCCGCTGATGCAGGGCTTCGGCCAGCGCCTCGGCGAACCGGTCGGCCAGCGCCTTGACCATGATCGCGGAATAATGGTCATTGGCGGCGTCGAACCGCGCGGCGATCTCGGCTTCCTCGGGGCCGGCGGTGACCACGAAACCGCCCAGATAATCGCGCACCGTGCCCGCAGGCGCGACGAAATCGGCCAAAGCCACATTCGGGCGGCCCTCGCGCTTGCCGGTCTGCTGGCGCAGGGTGAAGAAGGTGGCCAGATCCTCGGTGCGGTCCTCGCCGGTGTAAAGCCGGATATCGTCGCCCTGCGCATTCGCGGGCCAGAACCCCACCACGGCGCGCGGCGTGAACCAGCGTTCGGCAATGATCTGCGCCAGCATCGCCTGCGCATCGGCGAACAGCGACCGGGCGGCTTCGCCCTTTTGCGCGTCCTCCAGAATGCGCGGATAGACCCCCTTCAATTCCCAGGCGTGAAAGAACGGCGTCCAGTCGATGAACCGCGCCACCTCGGCCAGATCCCAGTCGTCAATCACGCGCGGGCCGAAAAACTGCGGCGCGGGAACGACATAGCCCGACCAGTCAAGCCGCAGCGCATTGGCCCGGGCCACGGCCAGCGGCAGCCGCACCTTGGCGGCATCGTCGCGGGCATGACGGGCGGCGATGTCGAGATAGTCCGCGCGGATCTGCGCCCGGGTGGCGTCCTTTTGCGTCGGGCTGAGCAGCGCCCCCACCACCCCCACCGCCCGGCTGGCATCGAGCACATAGACCGCCTGCCCGCGGCTGTAGGCGGGGGCGATCTTCACCGCCGTATGCACTTTCGACGTGGTCGCCCCGCCGATCAAAAGCGGAATGTCAAACCCCTCCCGCTCCATTTCCGCGGCCAGATGCACCATCTCGTCAAGGCTTGGCGTGATCAGCCCGGAAAGCCCGATCGCATCGACCTTTTCGGCCCGCGCGACCTCAAGGATCTTTTGAGGCGGCACCATCACGCCCAGATCGACGATCTCGTAATTGTTGCACGCCAGAACGACGCCGACGATGTTCTTGCCGATGTCATGCACATCGCCCTTGACCGTCGCCATCAGGATCTTGCCTGCGGTCTCGCGCCCTTCGCCGCCGCGCGCGGCCTTCTCGGCATCCATGTAGGGCAGCAGCACGGCGACCGCCTGTTTCATCACCCGCGCCGATTTCACCACCTGCGGCAGGAACATCTTGCCCGCGCCGAACAGGTCACCCACCACATTCATCCCCGCCATCAAGGGGCCTTCGATCACATGCAGCGGGCGTTCGGCCAGCTGCCTTGCGGCCTCGGTATCGGCCTCGATGAACTCGGTGATGCCGTTCACCAGCGCATGTTCCAGCCGCTTGTCCACCGGCCAATCGCGCCAGGCCAGATCGCGGGTCTTTTCCTCCCGCGCGCCGCCGCGAAACTTTTCCGCCACCTCCAGCATCCGCTCGGTCGCGGTGCCGCCCGCTTTCGGCGCGCGGTTGAGCACCACATCCTCGCAGGCCTCGCGCAGCTCGGGGTCGATCTGGTCGTAAACCACCAGCTGCCCGGCATTGACGATGCCCATATCCATCCCCGCGCGGATGGCGTGGAACAGAAACACCGCATGCATCGCCGCGCGCACCGGTTCGTTGCCGCGAAAACTGAACGACAGGTTCGACACCCCGCCCGAGACATGGGCATGGGGCAGATTGGCCCGGATCCAGCGCGTGGCCTCGATGAAATCGACGCCGTAATTGTCGTGTTCCTCGATCCCCGTCGCCACGGCGAAGACGTTCGGGTCAAAGATGATGTCCTCGGGCGGAAAGCCGATCTCCTCGACCAGAATGCGATAGGCCCGGGCGCAGATGCTGGTCTTGCGGGCGAAACTGTCGGCCTGCCCCTGTTCGTCAAAGGCCATCACCACCACCGCCGCGCCATAGGCAAGGCAGAGCGCCGCGTGATGGCGGAAGATCTCCTCGCCCTCCTTGAGGCTGATCGAATTGACGACGGGCTTGCCCTGCACGCATTTCAGCCCGGCCTCGATCACCTCCCATTTCGAGCTGTCGATCATCAGCGGCACCCGGGCGATGTCGGGCTCGGCGGCGAGCAGGTTGAGAAAGGCGACCATCGCCGCCTGACTGTCGATCAGCCCCTCGTCCATGTTGATGTCAAGGATCTGCGCGCCGTTTTCCACCTGATCGCGCGCCACATCGAGCGCGGCAGCATAGTCCCGCGCCACGATCATCTTGCGGAAGCGGGCCGAGCCGGTGACGTTGGTCCGCTCGCCGATGTTCACAAACGGAATATCGGGCGTAAGCGTGAAGGGCTCCAGCCCCGACAGGCGCAGATAACGGCTCATGGCAGGGCCCTCGGCGGGAAAGATTGCACGGCGTTTGCGATGGCGCGGATGTGATCGGGCGTGGTGCCGCAGCAGCCACCCACCACATTCACCAGCCCCTCGCGGGCGAAGTCGGCCACCTGCGCGGCGGTCTGGTCGGGGGTTTCGTCATATTGGCCAAAGGCATTCGGCAGCCCGGCATTGGGATAGGCGCAGATCGCGCAGCTGGCCACGCCCGCGAGTTCCGCCAGATGCGGGCGCATGGCGCTTGCCCCCAAAGCGCAGTTCAGCCCGACGGTGAAGGGCCGGGCATGGGCCACGGAATGCCAGAATGCGGTCGGCGTCTGCCCCGACAGCGTGCGCCCCGAAGCATCGGTGATCGTGCCGGAAATCATCACCGGCAACCGCTCGCCGCGCTCGGCAAAGGCTTCGAAACAGGCAAAGATCGCCGCCTTGGCGTTGAGCGTGTCAAAGATCGTCTCGATCAGCAGGATATCGGCGCCGCCCGCGATCAACCCGCGCAGCTGCTGGCCGTAAGCCGTGCGCAGATCGTCGAAGGTGACGGCGCGGTAGCCCGGGTCGTTCACATCGGGCGAGAGCGAGGCGGTGCGGTTCGTCGGCCCCACGGCGCCCGCGACGAAGCGGCGCCGCCCATCGGTGGCCTCGGCGCGGTCCATCGCCGCCCGCGCCACCCGCGCCCCCGCCGCGTTCAGATCGAACACCGCGCCTTCCAGCCCGTAATCGGCCTGCGCGATGGTGGTGGCGGAAAAGGTGTTGGTCTCGACGATATCCGCCCCCGCCATCGCATAGCGGAAATGGATCTCCTCGATGGCCTCGGGTTGGGTCAGCACCAGCAGATCGTTGTTGCCCTTTTGCGGATGATCCGTCGCGTGACGACAGGCGCAGCCCGAGCCATGGCCCAGAAAGTCGTCTTCGCTCAGGCCAAGCTGCTGGATCTGGGTGCCCATGGCCCCGTCAAGGATCAGGATCCTTTCGCGAGAAAGGGCGTCAAGCTCGGCATAGGCCGGCGATCGGGGCAAGTTTTGGGTCACCATCACAGTCTCCGCAGGACGCCGAGCAGATAGACCACAAGTCATCTCGCATCAAATTCATATTCGTCAGCACGATTATGAAATAATTTCATGTCCGCAACTTGCGGAGGTTCCGGAGCGCAGGCCATGCCGGTCGCAGCAGGGGTTCAACGCGACGCGGCCATGGCTGCGGGGCCCGGCGCGGCGTCGACGTTTGGCCCTGCTTCGGCGGGCGGAATATTCCCGATCGGCTTGGGCAGGCGGCGATTGTTGAACCCGTCGAGTCATTCGAGCGTTGCAAAGGCGACGGCCTCGAAGCCGCGCCACGGGCCGCGACGATAGAGGACCTCGGCCTTGAAGATGTGGGGGGCATGGCCCCGGTGGGCCGCACAAGCCGCGAAAGGGGGGATCGTCCTGGCCACCGAAGGGTCGATGCCGACCTTGGCCAGCCGCCCGATGTCTTTGATCGACAGCGATTGCGCTCCGCGGTCGGAATGATGGACCAGCCCCGGCGCGGGGGGCGAGCCTTCTCAAGGCCTCAAACCTGCCACTGACGGAAATAGCGGCGGCCGCGCGGCGCCTCGTCAAGGAAAGCGGTGAAATGCCGCCCGACGAGATGACACGGGCGATCGCGCGTCTGTTGGGATTCCAACGTGTCGGAACCGATCTGGCGCAGGCGATCGGGGAGGTGCTGGAGAGCCTGTGACGGCCGCAAAATCAGGTTCGGTCGGACACAAGGAATCTGCCCGATGGGCTTCCTGCAGGCCCCCGCCTGAAAAGGGGGCCGGGTGCGCGATGCGGAAATCAAGATATGGAAAGGGCACCCATCGGGCGCCCAATATGTAGACCTCGGTGAGAACTCTAGTCTTTTCTACACCCTCAATGCGTCCAGTTTGCCCGGCGGTTCGTCGCGAAATTCTCGCCGTAGCCCATCGGCCGGATGTTGACCGAGCGCTTGTGACCCTCGGTCACCGTGTAGTCCAGACCCCGCGCCTTGGCGAAAGCCTCCGCCGCCGCGCGGCTGTCGAACTTCAGACGCACCTGCGCCTGGGTGTCGTCCGTGCCCGTCCAGCCCATCAGCGGGTCCAGATTGCGGGCATCGGCCTGCAGAAAATCAAGATACCAGAGCTTCGTTTTCGCCTGACCGGATTGCATGGCATTGCGGGCCGGTTGGTAGATGCGTGCGCGCATGGGATCCCCCTTTGTCTTGCCCCAGTCCTAGGCCGATCCGACAAAAAATTCAAGCTCTGCATACAATGGTGTGCAGAAGGCGACGCGACGTTGACCGATCCGGCAGGGGTTTGGGATCTGCGGGAAGGGGTGCTACCGGCCGGGCTTGGGGAGCGAGGGGTGGGGGTGGTGCCCCGGCCGGTAGCCAATCGCTGCTTGCCTGAACAATATGCGAACACGCGCGATCAAAAGCAAGCGCAAAATATCCATAAGGTCATGTTTTGCATCGAAAAAATACGTCCACGCCTTAACCTTCGCTTAACATCTGCAGCAATCCCTTGAAAGAGAACGAAAAGGGACCGACATTGGGGCGGATCAAGGAGGCCCCATGCCCCACAATACCAATGACCGCCCGACCCCGCGCCCCGAGGTTCTGACCCGTCCGAAGCTCGAAGGCGGCAAGCGATTCGTGATGAAATCGGATTTCTCGCCCGCGGGCGATCAGCCGACGGCGATTGCGGAAATATCGAAAGCCGTGCTGGCGGGCGAGCGCGATCAGGTGCTTCTGGGCGCCACCGGCACCGGCAAGACCTATACGATGGCCAAGGTGATCGAGGCGACGCAGCGCCCGGCGATCATCCTTGCCCCCAACAAGACCCTGGCCGCGCAATTATACGGCGAATTCAAGGGCTTCTTCCCCGACAACTCGGTCGAATATTTCGTGTCCTACTACGACTACTACCAGCCCGAGGCCTATGTCGCCCGCACCGACACCTATATCGAGAAGGAATCGATGATCAACGAACAGATCGACCGGATGCGCCACTCGGCCACCCGGGCGCTTCTGGAACGCGATGACGTGATCATCGTCGCCTCGGTCAGCTGCATCTACGGCATCGGCTCGGTCGAGACCTATTCGGCGATGACCCAGGATCTGACCGTCGGCAGCCTGTACGACCAGCGCAAGTTCCTTGCCGATCTGGTGGCGCAGCAATACAAGCGCCTCGATGCCGCCTTTCAGCGCGGCTCGTTCCGGGTCAAGGGCGACACGATCGATCTCTGGCCCGCCCACCTTGAGGACCGCGGCTGGCGGTTTTCCTTCTTCGGCGAGGAGCTGGAGGCGATCACCGAATTCGACCCGCTCACCGGGGCGAAGACCGACAGTTTCCAGCAGATCCGCATCTATGCGAACAGCCACTACGTCACCCCCCGCCCGACCCTGCAGCAGGCGACGAAATCGATCCGGACAGAACTGGCCTTGCGGCTGAAGCAGCTCAATGACGAAGGCAAGCTGCTCGAGGCGCAACGGCTGGAACAGCGCACCAATTTCGACCTTGAAATGCTCGAGGCGACCGGGGTTTGCAGCGGCATCGAGAATTATTCGCGCTATCTGACCGGCCGCGCCCCGGGCGAGCCGCCGCCGACGCTGTTCGAATTCATCCCCGACACGGCCATCGTCTTTGCCGACGAATCGCATGTGACCGTGCCGCAGATCGGCGGCATGTATCGCGGCGACTATCGGCGCAAGTTCACGCTGGCCGAACACGGCTTCCGGCTGCCCTCCTGCATGGACAACCGGCCGCTGAAATTCGAGGAATGGGATGCGATGCGGCCGCAATCGGTCTTCGTCTCGGCCACGCCCGCGCCCTGGGAGCTGGAACAGACCGGCGGCGTCTTCACCGAACAGGTGATCCGGCCGACGGGGCTTCTGGATCCGGAGGTGGAGATCCGCCCGGTCGAGACGCAAGTCGATGATCTGCTGGACGAAATCCGCAAGGTCGCGGCGCGCGGCCTGCGCGTTCTGGTGACCACGCTGACCAAGCGCATGGCCGAGGATCTGACCGAATATCTGCACGAACAGGGCATCCGGGTGCGCTACATGCATTCCGACATCGACACGATCGAGCGCATCGAGATCCTGCGCGATCTGCGGCTGGGCGCCTTTGACGTGCTGATCGGCATCAACCTGTTGCGCGAGGGGCTGGATATTCCCGAATGCGGGCTCGTTGCCATTCTCGATGCCGACAAGGAGGGGTTCCTGCGCTCGGAAACCTCGCTGATCCAGACCATCGGGCGGGCGGCGCGGAACGCCGACGGGCGGGTGATCATGTATGCCGACCGCATCACCGGCTCGATGAGCCGCGCCTTGAACGAGACCAACCGGCGGCGTGAAAAGCAGATCGCCTACAACCTGGAACACGGGATCACGCCGCAGACCGTGCGCAAGAATGTCGATGATGTTCTGGCCGGGCTGTGGCAGGGCGACACCGACATGTCGCGCGTCACCGCCAAGGTGGACGCCCCGCCGGTGGGCTCGAACCTGGCGGCGCATCTGGAGGCGCTGCGCACGAAGATGCGCAAGGCGGCCGAGAACCTCGAATTCGAGGAGGCGGCGCGGCTGCGCGACGAGCTGCGGCGGCTGGAGGCGGTCGAGCTGGCGGTGGCCGACGATCCGCTGGCGCGGCAATCGGCGGTCGAGGAGGCGGTCGAGGCCGCGACCCAGGCCAAGGGCCGCTCCACCGCCGGCCGGCCCGGGCAGCGCGGCGGGGTGAAACGGCCGAAGAAGCGCTAGCCCCCTGCCCTAGCGGCCGACGCTGACATAGCCCTCGAAGCCCGCCTTTTTCGCATCCCTGGCGGAATAGATGTTGCGCAGATCGGCCATGCGGGGCGTGGTCATCTTCTTTGCCAGTTTCTTCAGATCGAGGGCGCGGAATTCGTTCCACTCGGTCAGCAGCACCAGGCAATCGGCCTTCTGCGCCGCCTTGTAGGCATCGTCCATCCAATGCACGCCGGGCAGCATCTGCTGCGCCTCGCGCATGCCCTGCGGATCGACGGCGCGCACCTTCGCCCCCGCCCCGATCAGCGCGGGCACGATCGTCAAGGACGGCGCGTCGCGCATGTCATCGGTGTTGGGCTTGAAGGTAACCCCCAGAACGGTAATGGTTTTGCCATTCACCGAGCCGTCGCACAGATCGACGATCTTGTCGATCATCCGCCGCTTCACCTCGTCATTGACCTTGATCACCGTCTCGGTGATCTGCATCGGCACGGCGTGATCCTGCCCCATCCGCGCCAGCGCCTGCGTATCCTTGGGGAAGCACGAGCCGCCATAGCCCGGCCCGGCATGCAGGAACTTGTTGCCGATCCGGCCATCCAGCCCCATGCCGCGCGCCACTTCCTTGACATCGGCGCCGACCTTTTCGCACAGCCGCGCGATCTCGTTGATGAAGGTGATCTTCGTCGCCAGGAAGGCGTTGGCGGCGTATTTGATCATCTCGGCGGTTTCCAGATCGGTGTAAAGCACCGGGAATTCGCGCAGGAAGAGCGGCCGGTAGACCTCGCCCATCACCTCTTTCGCCCGCTCCGAGGAAACGCCGACCACCACCCGGTCGGGACGCATGAAATCGTCGATCGCCGCGCCCTCGCGCAGGAATTCCGGGTTCGAGGCGACGTCGAATTCCGCCTCCGGCCGGGCCTTGCGGATCACCTGTTTCACCGCGCGGTTGGTGCCGACAGGCACCGTCGATTTCGTCACCACCACAGTGTAGCCGGTCAGCGCCGCGGCGATTTCTTCGGCCGCCGCCATCACATAGCGCAGATCGGCATGGCCGTCGCCGCGCCGCGTCGGCGTGCCCACCGCGATGAAGACCGCCGCCGCGCCATCGACCGCCGCCGCCAGATCGCCGGTGAACGACAGCCGCCCCGCCGCCACGTTCTTCGCCATCAGCGCGTCCAGGCCGGGCTCGTAAATCGGCACCTCGCCCTGCAACAGGCGCTCGATCTTGGCCGGATCCTTGTCGACGCAGACCACGTCATGCCCGAAATCGGAAAAGCAGACCCCGGACACCAAACCGACATAGCCGGTGCCGATCATCGCAATCTTCATCGCAAGTCCTTTCGTCGTGACATGGCAAAATTCGATGCCCCAAGGCACGAAGTCAATCCGCCCCTTGTCAAGCCGCGGCGAAAGTTTGCAACTGGCCGGAAAACGGCGCCTTTTTGCACCCTTTGCAGAGCGCTGCAGGCGCGATGCCGCCGTGCAGCATCCAATCGCCCGCAAGGGGGTGCGAAAGTGCAACACTTTGGGGGACCCTTATGGAACCGGTCAAGAATTCCCCTTTGCATTTAGCGGCTCATATGCTTTTCTCGCCATGATGCTGCCGGGCTTGGCGGCTCTCTACAGCAATGACGGAGATTGACATGAAAAAGATCGCTACCATCGCCCTGGCCCTCGGCCTCTCGGCTTCGACCGCTTTCGCTGGCGGCTACACCGCTCCGGTCGTCGAATCGACCCCGGTCGTCGCCGGCACCTCGTCGTCGAACGCCGGCATCCTGATCCCGGCTCTGCTGCTCGTCGGCGTGGCCGTGGCCGCTTCGTCGAACTGAGTTCGACGATCAGGCTTGCCTGATACGGCCGGAAAGCGCAAGCTTTCCGGCCTTCTTCTTTGCGCCGACCGCCGCGCCGGACAGAAGACCGATCCCCCAAAGACCGATCAGACGACAAAGGGGCGCCCCGCAGGGCGCCCCTTGTCATGTCGATCCCGCGGCGTCGCGCGCGGGGTCAGTTGCGCAGCGACTGCAGGGTCAGATAGCCCAGCCGCGGCCCGATCCATTGCCGCGAGGACAGCACCGTCCCCGCCCCCGAGACGATATAGCTGTTGTCGAACTTGAAGCCGTAGCCCTCGCAATGCACGGCCACCGGCGTCCCCTCGAACCGCATCCCGGCGAAATCATAGCCGGTGGGCGCGGCGGTGCCGGTCCGGCAGTCCAGCGGCAGCGGCCGTTCCTTGCCCAGCCCGTCCAGATAACGCAGCTCGATCTTCAGCTCGGTCGTGCGCCGCCCCTGCACCGCGCCGATCAGCGGCCCGATGTCGGACGACATCAGATCGTTGCCGAAGCCGCGGGTGCCCGCCAGCACGCCGCCACGGGTGATCACCCCCTGCCCCGAGGGCGAGAGCCAGGTCCGCATGCCGTTGTTCTCGCCGCGCAGCCCGAAGACCGAGGTGGATTTCGTCGCCTCGAGCGAGACCAGCATCACCGGCCCCGGATTGGCCGCCAGCGCCTCGCGCGCGATCACCTGCGGATCGGGGGCAGCCCCCTTCGGCCCGCGATGGAGCAGCCCGCGCAGCAGCGCCTTCACCTCGGCCGTCGCCTCGCGCCCGGTTTCCAGCCGGGTCTGATCCGTGCCGCAAGCCGCAAGCCCGGCGACGAGCGCCAGCGCGGCCAGGACGGCCCGACGCCTGTTCGTCATCGCCAGAATCTCCCCCATTCGTTGTAAAGCGAGCCGGTCTGCGCGCCGTGAACGGTGTCGAACAGTCGCCCGTCGATATCCAGCCGCGCGCCGCCATCGCGTTGCAGCGGACGGATCGTCGTCTTCAGCGTGTTGACCGAAGGCTTGCCGGTGCTCCAGGCGACCGGAATGGTCAGGCGGATGCCCTTGTCGAACGAGCCCTCGCCATATTCCTCGGAAGACATGTCGGTGATCGTCGCGAAGGCGCCGACCTTCCAGCCGTTCTCGAATTCGCGGTCCAGCTCGACCGTGCCGCCCCAGTCCTGCGCCAGATAGCGGCCGACATGCAGCTCGCCGACATAGCCGCTGCCGAAATCGTAATAGGCCGAGACATGGCCGGTGGCGGTGTCATAGTCCTGAAAGCCGAAATGCTGGTCGAAGTCGCGCTGCTTCACCCAGTTCGCCTCCAGCCCCAGCGCCAGACGGCTGTCGACGGGTTTCCACAGCATCTCGCCGGAAACCCCGCCATACATCCGTTCCAGATAGCCCACCGTCACCCGCGAAAAGACATTGGGCAGCGGCTGGCCGTAATGGCTGAGCGTCAGATATTGCAGCGCCAGATCGCCCTCGCGCTGATACTCGACCAGATCCGAGCGCACATGCTGCACCTCCGAATCCGAGACCCGGGTGGAATTGTCGAGGTTGCCCACGACCTTCTGCCGGACAAGGCCCGACATCACGAACCCGGGGGCAAGTTCGAATTTCGCCGAAAGCTGGGCGCCGAAATCGGCCCGCAGCGGATTGTCGGGATCGAAGATCGAGGCCTCGGCATAGGGCATCAACCCCCAGCGGAAGCGGGGGTAAAGATCGGCGGTGCGGACCTGCGCCGGATCATGCGCGTCCGCCGCGGTGATCGTGGTCGAGGGCAGGATATCGAGCGCGCGGGTGTTTTCCAGCCGCTCCAGATCGCGGCGATGGAAGGTGACCGAGGAAATCGCCAGACCGCGCTCGACCGAGGTGATGGTGATGGTTTCAACCGAGGGCGGCAGCGCGCGGGTCGCGGTCCGGGCGGCATGGCCGATTGCCTGCGGCTGCGCGCCATAGGTCATGTTGCGGATGCGCAGCTCGGCCCGCGTCGCGGAAAGCGACATCGATTCCAGCACCTGCCCGTCCTTTTCCAGCGCCTGCGCCAGCGCGCCCTGAATCGCGGGCTGCGCGGTCGGATCCTGGCTCCAGGCGCCCGACCAGCCCAGCCGGTCGGCGGACACCGGCGGGCGCGGCTGCACCGGCAAGGGCGCACGCTCGATGCCCGAGGCGAAGGGCGGCTCTTGCGGGCTGATGGCGCGGGTGATCTGGAAGCCGAACTTGTCGCCATGCATGTAGAAGAACTGCATGTGGGTAAAGGCGCCAAGCTGGTAATCGGCACCGATGTTGACCGAGGTGCGCCGCTCCCACTCGCCATTGGGCGGGCTGTCGGCGGTTTCCTTTTCATAGGCGTCCGAGGAATATTCCGCCTTCAGCGTCAGCCGGTCGGTCATCGCGTAAGACAGGCCGAAGAAGGGCGCGATATCGCCGCGGAACCAGTTCTTGCCGTTGAACTGCCCGCCGGTCGAGCCGTAGTCATACTCGGGCCGCGTCCCCATCGAGGCGATCGAGCCATGCGAGCCAAGCCGCCCCCAGCCCAGACCGCCCGAGACCCGCAGCCGGTCGCCAAAGCTTTTCGTGGCGACGATATATTCCGAGGAATAGACCCCGGTGCCGACGAAATCGTTCATCCCCACCGCGACGGCGGGACGATAGCGCCCCTCCTCCAGCATCTGCCAGCGGATGTCGAAGGACCGGTCGTAAAGCGCGGTATAGGCGCCGGTTTCCTTGTCGTCGTCGTCCTTGACCGGCATCAGCCCGGGCACGCGCGAATAGCGGAAGGCGCCGACCAGCGAGGGGGCGATCTGAAAGGTCAGCGTCGCGCGCGAGGTGCCGTCATCAAGCACCGTCAGACCGATGCCCAATTCGCCATCGGGGAACATCTCGGCCGTGGGCATGTCGAGCACGCCGGGCATGCCGAAGGTGTTGCGCGTCTTGCCGACCAGCGGATCGGCCAGCGCGGGCGCCGCCCCCAGGGCCGCGGCAAGAACGACAAGGCTTGTGGCCGACAACCAGCGGCCAAGGCCGGATTTTCCCGGTTGCGGCATGGGCGCAATCGCAGTCTGCACGAGGATCTCCCAAATCTTTTCCCCGTTATACCCGTTTTCCGTTTCGAGACGAGAGCGAAACGCAGCGATTGTGGCAGGAATGTGGGGGAATGGCAGGAAAGCCGCAACCTGTGGGGGATGCCGCCAAGGGTGGTGGCCCGGCGGCATCGAAGCCGCCGGGCGCCGCGCTTACATGCAGGCGTCGAACAGCGCGCGGGTGTTTTCGCGCGTCATCGGGATCGGGTTGCCGCCGCAGGAGGGATCTTCCAGCGCCATCTCGGTCAGCATCTCCAGATCTTCCGGTTTCACACCCATTTTCGTCAGCGTTTCCGGGATCTTGAGCTCCGCATTCAAGGCCACCACGGCGGCGCGGAAGCCGTCAAACCCGCCCGGGATGCCGATATAGGCGGCGGCTTTCTCGATCCGCTCTTCGATGGCGGCGCGGTTGTAATCCAGCACCATCGGCATCACGCAGGCATTCGTCGTGCCGTGATGGGTGCCGTAAACCGCGCCCACGGGGTGGCTCAGCGAATGGATCGCGCCAAGGCCCTTCTGGAACGCCACCGCCCCCATCGCGGCGGCCGACATCATATGGGCGCGGGCCTCGATATCCTGCGGGTCCTTGTAGACCTTGGGCAGGTTTTCAAAGACAAGCCGCATCCCTTCCAGCGCGATGCCCTGCGACATCGGGTGGTAGAAGGGGCTGCAATAGGCCTCGAGGCAATGCGCCAGCGCGTCCATGCCGGTGCCCGCGGTGATGAAGGCGGGCATGCCCACCGTCAGCTCCGGATCGCAGATGGTGACCGCGGGCATCAGCTTCGGGTGGAAGATGATCTTCTTCTTGTGGGTGACGGAATTCGTCAAAACGCCTGCGCGGCCGACTTCGGACCCCGTCCCCGCCGTCGTCGGCACGGCGACGATCGGTGCGATCTTCGTCGCGTCCGCCCGGGTGTACCAGTCGTCCACATCCTCCAGATCCCAGACCGACAGATCCGGCCGTTGATCGGCCATCAGCGCGATCATCTTGCCCAGATCCAGCGCCGAGCCGCCGCCGAAACAGATCACCCCGTCATGGCCGCCCGCCTTGTAGACGGCGATGCCCGCGGCCATGTTGCCCTCGTTAGGGTTCGGATCGACCTCCGAGAACACCGCCCGGCCAAGCCCGCCCTTGTCCATCACATCAAGGGCTTGCGCGGTGATCGGCAGGCTGGCCAGCGCCTTGTCGGTGACCAGCAGCGGCTTCTGGATGCCCACCGCCTTGCAATGCTCGGCCAGCTCCGCGATCCGGCCGCAACCGAATTTGATCGGCGTCGGGTAGTTCCAGTTTCTGTTCGGAACGCTCATTTCGTCACCTTCTTCAGATGGTAGGATTTCGGCCGGGTGACCGAATGGTAGCCAAGGGCCGACAGCGCCGCGCCGCGGCCGGTGTCCTTGCAGCCGGTCCAGCACAAGGCCGGGTCCAGATAGTCGCAGCGGTTCAGGAAGACGGTGCCGGTCTCGATCCGCGCGCCGATGGCGGCGGCGCGCTCCACATCCTGCGTCCAGAGCGAGCAGGTCAGACCGTAAGGGCTGTCATTCATCGCGGCGATGGCTTCTTCGTCATTGGCAACCGGCATGATGCCGACGACCGGGCCGAAGCTTTCCTCGCGCATCACCCGCATTTCGTGGTTCACATTCACCAGGATCTGCGGGGCCAGATAAGCGCCGCCGTCGTCTTCCGGAAACAGCGCGGGGTCGATCAGCGCCGTCGCCCCCTCGGCGATGGCTTCGGCCACCTGCTCGCGCACCACATGGGCAAAGCGCTTGTGCGCCATCGGGCCCAGCGTCGTCGCCTGATCGAAAGGATTGCCCAGTTTCAAGGCCTTGACCCAGGCCACCGCCTTTTCGACGAAAGCGTCATACAGGCTTTCATGCACATAGATCCGCTCGATGCCGCAGCAGCATTGCCCGGCGTTGAACATCGCCCCATCCATCAGGCTGTCGACCGCCGCGTCCAGATCGGCGTCGTCCATCACATAGCCCGGATCCTTGCCACCGAGTTCAAGGCCCAGCCCGGTAAAGGTGCCCGCCGCCGCGCGTTCGATCGCAGCACCACCGCCCACCGAGCCGGTGAAGTTGACGAAGTTGAAGGCGCGGTTCTGCAGCAGGGATTCCGTCACATCATGCGTCAGATAGACGTTCTGGAACACGTCCTCGGGAATGCCCGCTTCGGTGAAGGCCTCGACCAGACGCTCGCCCACCAGCATGGTTTGCGTGGCGTGTTTCAGAACGACCGTGTTGCCCGCGATCAGCGCCGGAACCAACGTGTTGATCGTGGTCAGATAGGGATAGTTCCACGGCGCGATGATGAAGACGACGCCCACGGGTTCACGCGCAAGCATGCGGCGGAAGCGGTCACTGTCTTCGACCAGCGTCGGCGCCAGCGTCTTGCCCGCGATCTCGGCCATGTAATTCGTGCGCTCGTTCACGCCGCCGAATTCGCCGCCAAAGCGCGTCGGGCGGCCCATCTGCCAGGCCAGCTCCTCGACCACGCGGTCTTTCATGTCATTGAGCCGCGCCACCCCGGCCTTGACCAGCGCGATGCGGTCTTCAAGCGGACGCGCCGCCCAATCGGCCTGCGCCGCCCGGGCGCGCGCGGCAACCGCCTCGGCCTCGGCCAGCGACAGCGCCGGGCGCTCTGCATAAACCCGCCCATCCACCGGCGAGATACATTGGATCATCTTCGTCATGTCGACCTTCCTTTGGGGCGCCGTCGCCCCCGTGAACCCGTTACGCCCGCTCGAAGCCGCGGTGCCGTTCCCAATCGGTCACGACGCGCAGGCTTTCCTCGATCTCCCAGCGCGCGGCGTGATAATAGTGTTCCACCACATCTGCCCCCAGCGCCTGCGCGAGGAAAGCGGAATCCTTCAGCGCCTCGGCCGCCTCGATCAGCGAGCGCGGCACCTCGGGCGCGGTCTCGGACTGATAGAGATCGCCGTTCACCGGGTTGCCCGGATCGAGCATCTGTTCGATCCCTTCAAGCCCCGCCGCCAGAAGCGCCGCACAGGCCAGATAGGGGTTCAGATCGGCGCCGCCGATGCGGCATTCGACGCGGACGGATTTGGTGTTCTCGCCACAGATGCGATAGCCCGCGGTGCGGTTGTCCAGCGACCAGACCGCCTTTGTCGGCGCGAACATGCCGACGCAGAAGCGCTTGTAACTGTTGACATAGGGCGCCAGAAAGACCGAAATCTCGCGCGAAAACGCCAGCTGCCCGGCGAGGAAATGCCGCATCACCGCGCTCATGCCATGTTCGGCGGCAGGATCGTGAAAGGCGTTTTGGCCATCCTTCCAGAGCGACTGGTGAATGTGGCTCGACGACCCCGCCTTGCGGTGATCGTATTTCGCCATGAAGGTCACGCTGGCGCCGTGTTGTTGCGCGATTTCCTTCACCCCAAGCTTGATCAGGCTGTGCATGTCGGCGGTGTCAAGCGCGTCGGAATATTTCGCGTTGATCTCTTCCTGACCGGCCTCGGCCTCGCCCTTCGAGCATTCGATCGGGATCCCCGCGCCGTAAAGCTTGTTGCGGATGTCGCGCATGATCTTTTCATCCCGCGCCGAGCCCATCAGGTTGTAATCGACATTGTAGCGCGCCATCGGCGTGGGCAGCGGATAGCCCGCATCGAACAGCGCCGGGAAGCTTTCCTCGAACAGGAAGAATTCCAGTTCCGTCGCCATCATCACGTCAAAGCCCATGGCTTTCGCCCGCTCGATCTGCCGCTTCAAGACCGTGCGCGGCGCATGGGCGACCGGCGCATGGGTGTGATGGTCAAGCAGATCGCACATCACCAAAGCCGTGCCCGGGGCCCAGGGAATGGTGCGCAAGGTCGCCATGTCGGGCTTCATCACATAGTCGCCATAGCCGCGCGACCAGCTTGACGCCTTGTAGCCCGGCACGGTGATCATCTCCATGTCGGTGGCCAGCAGATAGTTGCAGCAATGCGTTTCCTCATGCGCGCTTTCGAGGAAATGCGCGGCATGGAAGCGCTTGCCCTGCAATCGGCCCTGCATGTCGCAGAGGCAGGTGATGACGGTGTCGATCTCGCCGCTGGCAACGGCTTTCTTCAGCGCGGCAAAGGTCAGGTTTGCGGGCATCTCTCTCTCCTCCTCGGGCGGGGAAAGGCCGGGGCTGCCCCCGGCCCCACCGATCAGTAGCGATAGGGCACGCCGGCCTTGACCATCGTGTCGTTGTATTTCTTGATGATCTCGACCACCTTTGCCTTGAGCGGGCTTTCCGCGGCGATCTCGTCCCAGAACTTCGTCGCGGCCTCCTCGATCTTCGCGTAATCCTCGGGCGGAAGCGAGGTCAGCGTCATGTCGGCGCCCTCGACGCGCAGCTTGGCTTCGCCCGCCCAATACCACCATTGGCGGCGGTAATGCGACTGGTCGAAACAGGTCTGCATCAACGCCTGCAGATGCGGCGGCAGGGCATTCCAGCGCTCCATATTGGCGAAGAAATGCCCGATCCAGGCGCCCGAGATGTTGTTGGTCAGGAAATAGGGCGCGACCTTCGACCAGCCCGAGGTGTAATCCTCGGTGATGCCCGACCAGGCCAGACCATCGAGCTCGCCCGTCTGCAGCGCCACTTCGACATCCTCCCAGGGCAGCGTCACCGGGATGACGCCGAATTGCGCCAGGAAGCGCCCCGCCGTCGGGAAGGTGAAGACGCGCTTGCCCGAAAGGTCAGCGAGCGACTTCACCGGCTCCTTCATGTTGAAGTTGCACGGATCCCAGGACCCCGCCGAGATATGCTTGATGCCGACCTTGGCGTATTCTTCCTTCCAGATCTGATCGAGCCCCCATTCGTTGAACAGCGCGGGCACATCGAGCGAATAGCGCAGCGCAAGCGGGAAATAGCCGCCAAAGACCGTCACCTCGGTCGGGCTGGCCATGCTGTCATCATCCGACTGCACCGCATCGATGGTGCCGTTCTGCATCGCGCGGAACAGCTCGCCCGTCGGCACCAGCTGGTCCGAGGTGTAAAGCTCGATCTCCATCTGGCCATTGGCGATGGTGTTGAAGGCGTCGATCGCCGGTTTCACCACCTGCTCGGCCAGCACCGTGCCGGCATAGGTCTGCAACCGCCACTTGATCGGCGCCGATTGCGCCAGCGCCGGGGTCGCAAGACCCGCCGCAACACCCATCGCGCCGGTGGTGAGGAACGTCCGTCTGGTCGTCATTTCTCTCTCCTTGTTGCGTTGATGCCCCATTTTCGGGGTCGTTCGTGTCAGCGCCCCAGCATCGCCTGCGGCAGCCAGAGCGCGATTTGCGGAAACACCATGATCAGCACAAGCGTCAGCAGCATCACCAGAACGAAGGGCCAGACCGAGCGGTAGATCACCGGCAGCGTATATTCGGGCGGCGCCAGCGCCTTCATCAGGAACAGGTTATAGCCAAAGGGCGGCGTGAGGTAAGCGATCTGACAGGTGATGGTATAAAGCACGCCATACCAGATCAGATCGAAGCCGAGCGCCTTGGCAAGGCTGACATAAACCGGCGCGACGATGACCAGCATCGCGGTATCGTCCAGAAACATCCCCATGATCAGGAAGCTGACCTGCATCAGCACGAGGATCTGCCAGGGCTCCAGCGCCAGATCCTTGGTGAAGAAGGTCTGGATCGAGCGCCCGGCGCCCAGGCCATCGAAGACCGCGCCGAAACTCAGCGCCGCGGTGATGATCATCATGAACATCACGGTGATCAGCAGCGTCTGTTTCGTCGCGGTTTCCAGCACAGGCCAGCTCATCCGGCCCTTCGCCCAGGCGACCAGCACGGTGGCCGCGACGCCGATCACCGAGGTCTCGGTCAGGCTGGCCCAGCCGTTGACAAAGGGCACCATCATCGCGACGAAGATGAAGACGGGCAGCAGACCCGCCCGCAGCAGGCTGAACTTCTCGGCCCGGGTGATCGCGGCGCGTTCCTCGGCCGACATCCGCGGCGCCAGCGACGGGTTGGCCCAGGTCCGGATGACGATATAGACGATGAACAGCGCCGCCATCAAAAGCCCCGGCATGATCCCGGCCAGCCAGAGGTTCGACACCGGCTGGCGCGCGATCATCGCATAAAGCACCAGCACGACCGAGGGCGGGATCAGGATGCCAAGGCTGGAGCCCGCCTGAATCACGCCGGAAATCATCAGCTTGTCGTAGCCGCGCCGCTGCAACTCGGGCAAGGCGATGGTGGCGCCGATCGCCATGCCCGCCACCGAAAGCCCGTTCATCGCGGAAATCAGCACCATCAACAGCACGGTGCCGATGGCCAGCCCCCCCGGCAGCGGCCCGAACCAGACGTGAAACATCCGGTAGAGATCCTCGGCCAGCCGGGTTTCCGACATCACATAGCCCATGAAGACGAACATCGGCAGCGTCAAAAGCGCGGTCCATTTCATCAGCTTCATCACCGCCGAAAAGCCCATGTCGGCGCCGCCATCGCCCCAAAGCGTCAGCGCCGCGACCACGGCGACGATGCCGATGGCGCCAAAGACGCGCTGCCCGGTCAGCATCATCAACAGCATCGACGAGAACATCAGCGCGGCAATCGTGTTGTAATCCATCAGAGTTTCACTCCGCGCAGGGTGGCCACATCGCGGATCAGCAGCGAAACGGCCTGCAACAGCATCAGCCCGAAGCTCAGCGTGATGATCGACTTGATCGGCCACAGCACCGGGCGCCAGGCGGTCGGATTTCGTTCCGACATTTCAAAGGAATAGACGGTGCTGTCAAAGGCGCCATACAGCATCACGCCCAGATAGAACATCAGACAGAAGACGGTGAAGACATCGGTCAGCGCCTGTCCCTTGCGCGAGAAGCGACCATAGATCAGGTCCATCCGCACGTTCACATCGGTCTGCAACGCAAAGGGCGCGCCCAGCATGTAATAGGCGACCAGCGTGAACTGCGCCATCTCGAGCGTCCAGAGCGCCGGGACATGCACGGCCTTCGTCACCATCGAGACGATCATGATCGCCATGATGAGATAGAGCAGATACATGGCGAACCGGCCGACGCGCCGGTTCACCCCGTCAATGAAATGCACATAGGCGACAAGCACACGGGGCATCAGGCGGCCTCCTTCGTTGCACGCGGTTGCATCGGCGCCGCAGCAGGCCGGATCCGGGCGCTGCGGTCCGCCGCCGCGCATCCCGTGATGACGACCGCGCCTTTTGTCGGTTCTTTCACCCTGGCTCCCTGGTCTTGACGGCGATTCTGCGATCTCCTGTCGTGCAGGCTTGACCGGACGCAAGAAACTGTCAACTTCATTTCAGGGGAAGCAATTCTGTTACAATCTGTTCGGCAAGGGCGAACCGCCCGTGCCGCAGCGAGGTGCCCGTTTTGGCGGCAGGCAAGGCCACGATCGAGGAGCAATTGCGCCAGGCGATCGACACGATGACGCGCGCGGAACGGCAATTGGCGGGCCATGTGCTGCGGCATTATCCGGTGGCGCTGCTCGGCTCGGTCACGCAGCTGGCGCGGGCGGCGCAGGTCAGCTCGCCCACGGTGGTCCGGCTGGCGCAGAAGATGGGCTATGGCGGCTATCCGGGGCTGCAGGGGGCGGTGCGCGACGAGCTGGAAGCGCGGCTGGAAGGTCCGATCTCGAAGCACGACCGCTGGTCGGCGCAGGCGCCGAAAGCCCATGTGCTCAATCGCTTCGCCGATGCGGTGCTGGGCAATCTGCAGGCGACGCTGGCCCAGATCGACCAGCAGGATTTCGACGCGGCGGCGCATCTGATGGCGGATCCGGCGCGCAAGGTCTTTGCGACGGGGGGCCGGATCACGCTCGCTATGGCGGAATATTTCGTCACCCACATGAAGGTGATCCGCCCCGAGGTGGAACTGCTGATGCCGGTCTCGAACGCCTGGCCGCCCGCGCTGCTGGAGATGCGGCCGGGCGATGTGCTGTTGGTCTTCGACATCCGCCGCTATGAGAACAACGTGCTGCAACTGGTTGAAATGGCTTCCGAACAAGGGGCCGAGGTGGTGCTGGTCACCGACCCCTGGATCAGCCCCGCGGCGGCGCATGCGCGCTATCGGTTCTCGGTTCAGGTCGAGGTGCCCTCGGCCTGGGACAGCACGGTGGCGATCCAGCTTCTGGTCGAGACGCTGATGGCGGCGGTGCAGGATCTGACCTGGCAAAGCACCGCAGAGCGGATGGCGCGGCTGGAAGCACTTTACGAACGCGCGCGGTTCTTTCGCGGCCGCAAGTAAGAAAAGGGGGGGGGCGCTGCCCCCCTCTTGGCCTCTCGGCCAATTCACCCCCCGGGATATTTGAAGCAAGATAAATGAAAGCCGCAGATCGTGCTTTTATCTTGCCCCAAATATCCCGGGGGTGCGGGGGCAGCGCCCCCGCCCTCAGGCGCCGATCACCAGCAGATCGGCCGCATTGAGGCCGAGCGTGACCTCGGTCCCCACCTGCGGCGGCGCGGCATGGCTGTTGTTGAACGTGTCAAAGGCGATCGGCTGGCCCGCCAGATCGGCGCGCAGCCGGATCACCGAGCCGAGGAAATCGACCTCGCGGATCGTCGCGGTCAGCCGCGTGTCGTGCGTCCCCTGCCCCAGCGTCACCGCCTCGGGGCGCAGGCCCAGCGTCACCGCGCCCGCGGGCAGCGGCCGGGCCAGGTCGATCTCGGTCGCGCCCAGCCGCACCCGGCCCCGCGCGGCGTCCAGCACCTGCACATCGAGCGTGTTCAGCGTGCCGACGAAGCCCGCGACAAAGCGGGTGGCGGGGCGGTTGTAGATGTCAAAGGGCGTGCCGACCTGATCGGCGATGCCCTCGTGCATCACCACGACCCGGTCCGACATCGAGAGCGCCTCTTCCTGGTCATGCGTCACGAAGATCGTGGTGATGCCCAATTCGCGCTGGATCGCCCGGATTTCATTGCGCAAACTGACCCGCACCTTGGCATCGAGCGCCGACAGCGGCTCATCCAAGAGCAGCACCGAGGGTTTCGGCGCCAGCGCCCGGGCCAGCGCCACGCGCTGCTGCTGCCCGCCCGAAAGCTGGAACGGATAGCGGTTGCCAAGCTCGGGCAGGCCGATCAGCGCCAGCATCTCCTCGACCCGTTTGGCGATCTGCGCCTTGGGCGTGCCCTTGACCTTGAGCCCGAAGCCGACGTTCTGCGCCACGGTCAGGTTCGGGAACAGCGCGTAAGCCTGAAACACCATGCCGATATTGCGCTGGTTCGGCTTCAGGTCCGTCACCTCCTTGCCCGCGATCGAGATCGTCCCGGTGGTCGGCGTCTCGAACCCCGCCACCATCCGCAGCACCGTGGTTTTCCCGCAGCCCGAGGGGCCGAGCAGTGAGATGAACTCGCCCTTTTCGACGGTCAGGTTGAAGTCCTTCACCACGCGCAGCGTGCCGAAGCGTTTCTCCAGATGGGTCAGCGCAAGATAGCTCATCGCGGGGCCTTGTCGTGTTTGGTGAACCGGGTGACGAGCTGGATCAGCCCCATGCAGGCCCAGGTGATGATGAAGGCGATGGTGGCGAGCGCGAAGGGCTCATAGGCGCGGTTGGCCCCCATCAGTTGCAGATAGGGCCCGAAGGCCGGGCGGTCCAGAAGCGCCGCAAGGGTGAATTCGCCCATGACGATGGCAAAGGTGACGAAGGCGCCCGAGAGCACCGAGACCAGCACATTGGGCAGGATCACCCGCGCCAGGATCGTGCCCCAGCCCGCGCCCAAGGATTGCGCGGCTTCCGTCAGGGTCGCCACGTCGATGGTGCGCAGCCCGGTGTCGATGGCGCGATACATGTAGGGCAGGCTCAACGTCGCATAGCCGAACAAAAGCAGCAGGTTGGTGCCCGATGTGGAGCCGGTCAGCGGCAGCCAGCTTGAGGTGTTGTAAAGCCGGATATAGCCGAAGACGATGACGATGGCCGGGATCACCAGCGGCAACAGCGTGACGAATTCGATCACCGGGCGCCAATGCGGCAGCTTGAGGCGCACCCAGAACGCCGTCGGCACCACCAGCACGACGCCGAAGACGATGGTCAAGACCGCCATCAGCACCGAATAGCTGAAGGTGTCGCGAAAGCGCGGATCGGCGAAGACGACACGGTAGGCCTCAAGACTGTATTCGCCGCGCGTCATCGAGAGCGAGAATTCGACAAGCCCCACCAGCGGCAGGATGAAATAGGCCATGCCCAGCAAAAAGATGGCCCAAGCGGCGGCGGTCTTCATTTCAGCCACCTTTCCGACCGCATCCGCAGCCAGATGTACAGGATGTTGGCCAGCGCGGTGATCAGGATCATGCCAAAGGCCATCGCATAGCCCAGATGCGGATTGCCCAGCACGTCGCCGCGGATCTGCGCAAACAGCATGATCGGCACGATGTTCAGGCTCGATCCCGTCAGCGCGATGGCGGTGGCGACCGCGCCAAAGGCATTGGCGAACAAAAGCGCGAAGGTGCCCAGAAGCGACGGAAACAGGATCGGCAAGGCGACCGAGGTCCAGTATTGCGTCGCGGTGGCGCCCAAGCTTTGCGCCGCCTCGCGCCATTCGCGCTTCAGCCCGTCAAGCGCGGGGGTGATGATCAGGATCATCAGCGGGATCTGAAAGAAGATATAGGTGATCGTCAGGCCCCAGAACGACAGGATGTTGAAGCCATAGGCGCGCAGGTTGATGCCGAATTCGGTGCGCAGCCAAACGGTTACAAGGCCAAGCGGCCCGAGCGTCGCCAGAAAGGCGAAGGCGAGCGGCACCCCCGCGAAGTTCGAGGCGACGCCGGAAAAGGTCAGCAGCGGCGCGCGGATGACCCGCGGCAGCCCGCCCAGCACCATCGCGGCGGCCATCAGAAAGCCGATCAGCGCGCCCAGCGCCGCCGAGGCCACGGAAATCTTGATCGAGATCCAGTAGCTCGCCAGGATCGAGGGGGTGAAGAGCCCGATCAGGTTTTCAAAGGTGAAACTGCCATCGGCGCGTTGAAAGGCGCCGATCACGATCTTCATCGTCGGCGCGATCAGGAAAAGCCCGACGAACAGCGCGAAGGGAACGAGGCCCAGCCAGGCAAGGCTCAACCGTCGGCGAGACGGGGCGGCCGGGGGGGCGGCAGAGGGGGATGTGTCGGTCACGGCGGCCCTTGGTCGAGAGCGGGAAAACCGCCCCCGGGATCCCCGGAGGCGGCGCAGATCTTTCAAGCCGATTATTGGACGTTGGCGCCCACGACCTTGTCCCAGCCCTCGGTGACGGCGGCCTTGTTGGCGGCCTGCTCGTCAAGGCTCGGGAAATAGGCCTTGGCATAGGCGTCGGCCGGGGGCAGCGCCGCCAGCAGGTCAGCCGGAACCTTGCCCGCCGCCGACATCGCGTTGAAGCGCGCCGGGTGGCAGTAGCCCTTCAGCCAGAGGTTCTGACCTTCATCCGAATAAAGGTATTCCATCCAGAGTTTCGCGGCATTCGGATGCGGCGCATGGGCCGAGATCGCCTGCACATAGACGCCCGCCAGAACGCCGGTCTGCGGCACGACCACCTCGACCGGCGGGTTGCCCTTGAGCGTGTCACGCGCCGACAGCGCGTTATAGTCCCACATCACGACGATCGGCGTGGCACCTTGCGCCAGCGTGCCCGCCTTGCCGATGACCGGCACGAAATTGCCCGCGTCGTTCATCGCCTTGAAGTAATCGAGCCCCTTGGCCCCGGCTTCGGCCCCGGCCTTGCCGCCATTGGCCAGACCCGCGGCCAGAACCGCGAGGATCGCCTGGTTCGAGGCGCGCGGATCGCCCGCCAGCGCCACCTGTCCGGCGTAATCCGATTTCAGCAGATCGGCCCAGTCGGCGGGCGGGGTCGGCACCAGATCCTTGTTCACCATGAAGGACATGACGCCATAGTAATCGCCATACCAGTAGCCGTCGGCATCCTTGATTTCGGCCGGGATCTCGTCCCAGGTCGAGACCTTGTAGGGCTGGATCAGCCCCTCTTCCTTGGCCTGCGGGCCGAACGACAGGCCGACGTCGATCACGTCGGGGGCCTGCGGGCCGGTGTTGCCCTTGTTGGCGCGAATCGCCTCCAGCTCGTCGGCCGAACCGGCGTCGGGGTTCAACTCGTTCACCTTGATGTCGGGATACTTGGCCTTGAAGCCCTCGATCACCGCCCCGTAACCACACCAGTCATGCGGCAGCGCGATCGTCGTCAGCTGACCCTCGGCCTTGGCGGCAGCTTCGATCGCGGCCAGATCCTCGGCGTGAACAAGCGCCGTCGTGGCCATCAGCAAAGCCGCACCGGCAAGGACGTGCATCGGTTTCATCTGTCTCTCTCCCCGTTATCGGAAGGTTGGGCCCACTATGGGCACCAGCCAGCACCTAGGCGCGTTCTGTGACAGTCTGTTGACAGCCAGGCCCCCGGCGGTCGGTCGTGGCCGACAGCGAAAGACTTGCCCGAAAACCAGCCGCTTGCAACATTTCTGTTATCGATCCGTCACATTCAGCCGGAACGCGAGCTTGCCGCTGCGGCAGGTCGCGCAAGCCCTGCTGCGGGGGGTGGATTTTTCGGGCAACTGCGTCATTCTTGAACTTGAGCAAACCGAATGGGAGGATGAAATGGCCGAGATTACCAAGGATTTCACCGGGCAGACGGTGATCTGCACCTTCGAGATGACGCCCGCGACGGCGATCGAGCTGATGGAGGCGCTGCAATCGGCCTATGCCGACTGCATCAGCAAATCGGCGGGCTTCATCGGTGCGGGGCTGCACATGAACGATGCCCACACCCGCATCGCCACCTATTCGAAATGGGAAAAGCGCGGCGATTATCAGGCGATGCTGCGCAGCCCCGAGATGATCACCCGCAATCGCCACATCGCCACGCTCTGCCGCAGCTTCGAGCCGGTGATGTATGAGGTCGCGGCCGATTTCTAGGTCCGAACCGGCCCTGATTCCGGCCCGATTCAGATTTCGTTAACCCTGTGGGCGCAGGATCGTTGCATGAGCATCATGGACCGATTCCCGCTTCCGGGGCAGACCCGGTTCTTCACGCTCCGCCTGGCGCGGGCCGGAAGCTGTCTGCTTGTCGATCACATCGAAGACCTGCGGGCCGCCTGGGCCGCGATGGTGGCGGATCACCCCACGGTCTGCGGCGCGATGGTGGTTCTGCCCGATCACCTGCATGCGGTGCTGACACTGCCGCCGGGGCCGCGGGCGGTGTCGGTGCGCTGGTCGCAATTGCGCCGCGATTTCGCGGGCCGTGTGGCGCCCGAGGCGCCCGAGACGGTCTGGCAGCCCGAGATCCTGATCGAGCCACTGCCGGATGCGACCGCGGTGAACCGCGCCCTGGCCTTCTGCTGGGAGGCGCCGGTGCGGCTGGGTCTGGCGACGCATCCCGAGGACTGGCCCTATTCCTCGCTGCACCGCGATCTGCGGATTGCCGCAAGGCGGCGGTTGGGGGTCTAGGCCCCCTGCCCTTCCCCCCGGTTTCGGGCGGATCAGGAAAGGCACTGCCTTTCCCCGCCCGCATCGCCACGGGGTCACAGGACCGTTTCCCCAAGCCTGACAGAGGCCCGCCCCGACCTCGCGGGCGAGAAGCGCCCGCCAGGTCGGGGCGGGCGCTGGCCGGGACGCTTTGGCGCCCCGGCAGTCCGGGGACGGCTGTTTCGCATGACCTCGGCAATGGCCTCGGTCAGGGCGACCGCGGCCGGGGCCCAGACTCAGACGGTGTCCCGCCAGCGGTTCACCATCGGATAGCGCCGATCGAGCCAGAACGCCCGTGTCGTCAGCCGCGGCCCGGGCGCGGACTGGAAGCGCTTCCATTCCGAAACATAAAGCAGATGCTCGATCCGCTTCACCGTGGCGCGCTCAAACCCGGCCGCGACGATCTCCTCGACCGATTGATCGCCCTCGACCAGACGCTCCAGAATCGCATCCAGCACCTCATAGGGCGGCAGGCTGTCCTGATCCGTCTGGTTCTCGCGCAGCTCGGCCGAGGGCGGCTTGTCGATGATCGCGACCGGAATGATCTCACCCGCGGGCGCCTGCATCCAGGGCCGATGCGTGGCGTTGCGCCAGCGGCAAGTCTCGAAGACGCGGGTTTTATACAGGTCTTTCAGCGGGTTGTAGCCCCCCGCCATGTCGCCGTAGATGGTGCAGTAGCCCACCGCCACCTCGGATTTGTTGCCGGTGGTCAGCAGCATCGCGCCGAACTTGTTCGAGATCGCCATCAGGATCACGCCGCGCAGACGCGACTGGATGTTCTCCTCGGTCACGTCGGGCGCGGTGCCCGCCAGCACAGGCGCCAAAGCGCCCTCGACCGCCGCGCGCGGGCCTTCGATGGCGACCGTATCAAGCCGCGCCCCCAGCCGCCGCGCCAGATCGGCGGCATCGTCAAGCGAGCCCTGCGAAGTGTAGCGCGAGGGCAGCATCACGCACTGCACGTTCCCGGCCCCCAGGGCATCGGCGGCAATCACCGCCACCAGCGCGGAATCGATCCCGCCCGAAAGCCCCAGAACCACCTTGGAAAACCCGGATTTGCGCAGATAATCCTGCAGGCCCAGCACCATGGCGCGGTAATCCTGCTCGATGTCGCCGGGCTGCGGCACGATCTCGCCCGGCACCGCCCGCCAGCCCGCCGCGGTGCGCTGCAGATCGACATGCACCACCGCTTCCTCGAAGGCGGGCAGCTGCACGGCCACCGATCCATCGGGGTTCAAAACGAAACTGGCGCCGTCGAAGAGCTGATCATCCTGCCCGCCGACCATGTTCAGATACAAAAGCGGCAGGCCGGTTTCCGCAACCCGCGCCGCCGCCACCTGCCGCCGCAGATCCAGCTTGCCGCGCCGATAGGGCGAGCCATTGGGCACCATCAGCACTTCGGCCCCCGCCGCCGCCAGCGCCCCCGCCACATCCGGGTGCCAGGCATCCTCGCAGACCGGCATGCCAAGCGCCACCGGGCCAAGCCGCAAGGGGTCGCTGACCGGTCCCTGATCGAAAAGCCGCATCTCGTCGAAGACATCGTCATGCGGCAGATGATGCTTCAGCGCGCGGGCGATCACATGCCCGTCCTTCAGCACCCACCAGGCATTGTAACTGCCTGTTTCATCGACATAAGGCCCGCCGATGCCCAGCGCCGGACCGTCCACCACCTGCGCCGCCAGCGCCCGCATCGCCGCCATCGCATCGCGCAGGAAGGCCGGTTTCAGCACCAGATCCTGGGTCTGATAGCCGGTCAGGAACATCTCGGGCAGCGCCACCAGATCGGCCCCCGCGGCGCGGCCCGCCTGCCAGGCCGCCAGCGCCTGCTCAGTATTGGCGGCCAGCGCCCCCACCGTCGGGTTCAGTTGCGCAAGGGTGATGCGGAAACGATCGGTCATGCTGGATCCTGTCTGTTGCCCCTGATGTAACGCCAAGGGCGGGCGGGGAAAAGCACCCGGGCGCGAAATCCGCGGCCGCCGGGCGCTTGTCACGCTTTTGGCACGCCATTAGGTTTGCCCCGATCGGCCAACAGTCAGGGGAAAAGCATGGGGCAAGCGGGCAAGCGGGGGCTGATGCTGGCGGCGGCGCTGGTTTTCGCCGCGGCGGCGCAGGCCGAGGAGGTGCAGACCAAGCAATATCAGGACGGCGGCATTTACGAGGGCACGTTCAAGGACGGCAAGCAGGATGGCCATGGCAAATACCGCCTGCCCTCGGGCTATGAATACGAGGGCGACTGGCGCGCGGGCGAAATCGTCGGTCAGGGCCGCGCCCGCTTTCCCGACGGGTCGCTCTACGCGGGCCAGTTCGCCCATGGCAAGCCCGAGGGCCGCGGCAAGATCACCTATCCCGATGGCGGCACCTACGAGGGCGACTGGGTCGCGGGGCAGATCACCGGCACCGGCGTCGCGCTTTATGCCAACGGCACCCGCTACGAGGGCCGGTTCGCCAATGCGCTGCATGATGGCGCGGGCGTGCTGACCGGCCCCGACGGCTACCGCTACGAGGGCGACTGGGTGCAGGGCGTGAAACAGGGCCGCGGCAAGATCACCTACCCCGACGGCGCCCGCTACGAAGGCGAGATGGCGGGCGGCCAGCGCGCGGGCCGCGGCACGCTGATCCTGAAGACCGGCGTCACCTATGAAGGCGACTGGAAGGCTGGCCAGATGGAGGGTCAGGGCGTGCTGATCCAGCCCAATGGCGATCGCTACGAGGGCGCGATGGTGGCGGGCAAGCGGCAGGGCAAGGGCCGGGTGGTCTATGCCAACGGCGATCTTTACGAGGGCGAGTTTCTGGCCGACAAGCCGCAGGGTCAGGGCCATTTCCGCGGCGCCGACGGCTATGAGTATACCGGCGGCTGGGTCGAGGGCCGGATCGAAGGCCTGGGCCGGGCACAATTTCCCGACGGCTCGGTCTACGAGGGCGCCTTTCGCAACGACATGCCCGAAGGCCAGGGCAAGATCACCTATCCCGACGGCGCCAGCTACGAGGGCGGCTGGCTGGCCGGAAACATCGCCGGCCGGGGCGTCGCCCGTTACGCCAACGGCCTTGTTTATGAAGGCGACTTCCTGGAAGCCCGGCAGCATGGCAAGGGCCGGATGACCTATCTTGACGGCTATGTCTACGACGGCGACTGGGCCGACGGCACAAGGCAGGGGCGCGGCCGGGCCACCCATCCCGACGGCACGATCTACGAGGGCGGGTTCGAGGCCGGGCAGCGCTCGGGCCAGGGCAAGCTGATCATGCCCGACGGCTTCACCTACGAGGGCATGTGGCGCGACGGCGAGATCGACGGGCCGGGCAAGGCCACCTATGCCAATGGCGATGTCTACGAGGGCAATTTCGTGCAGGGCCGCCGTCAGGGCAAGGGGGTGATGCGCTATGCCTCGGGCAAGGTCGCGGGCGGCACCTGGGCCGACGACCGTCTGGCCGAACCGGCCCAGCCGCTGCCCCCGGCGCCGCCCCCGCCGCAACCGCAACCGCAGCCGCCGGGCAGTCCCGATTGAGGCGCCCGCCCGGCGGCGCAGCGCAATCCTGCCGCGATTTTTCGCGCCGGAACTGCCGTTATTGGCATCTGCCCCGCGAATGCGCTAGGATCGTAAGAAATCGGTAGGGGAAACCGGGGTATTGCTGAGACAGGCGGGATTCGGCCTGTGTGGGCAGTCCGCGCGGAACAGCCCGCAGCGATCGGGCAGGTGGGTGTGTTGGCAAGTCAGCAGTCCGAGATTGATGGCATCGACGGCCGCAAGGAAATCGACCGGCTGTTTGATCTGGAATACGGGCGGCGCCTTGATACGGCGTTCCGCTTCGGGGTCATCCTGTCCGTGGGCGTGGTGCTGTATTTCTATCTCGACAACCTGATGGCTGTCTGGTGGATCGCGGCGCAAATCGTCGGGCACATCGCCCATTTCCTGTTCCTGCGCAGCCGCGGCGAGACCTGCTCGCGCCGCGAGGTGCTGATTGCGGGGGCGGTGTTCTGGTATCTGGTCGCCGCCTTCATCTGGCTGCCCGCCGAGATGATCACCACCGCGGACCCGGCCTTGCGGATCGGCGGCGCGGCGGGGATGGGGGCGATGCTCGTCTTCCTGATCTACCGCTCGGATCGGGTGCTGGCGGTCATGCTGGGCGAGATCGCGGTGATCGGCGCGGCCATCGCCTGGGTGGTCTTTCGCACCATCCAGCAGCTTGACCATCCGGGCGCGATCCTTGGCACGGTGCTGGCGGCGGTGGGGCTGCATGTCTATTTCTCGCTGACGCTGCTCGCGCATCGCCGCATCCGGATCGAGGCCGAACGGGCCGCGCTGCGCTCGGTCCAGGCGCAGAAGATGGAGGCGATCGGCCAGCTTGCGGGCGGAGTTGCCCATGATTTCAACAACATCCTGACCGCGGTGATCGGCAATCTCGATCTTTACGACGCCATGGACACCGAGGCCGAACGGCTCAATGCGGTGACCGAGGCGAAGACGGCGGCCTTGCGCGCGGCAGAGCTGGTCAAGCAGCTGCTCGCCTATGCCCGGCGCACGCAGATGCGGATCGCGCGGCGCGATGTCGGCGCGCTGCTCGAACAGCTGCAACTGCTGACGCGGCGGCTTCTGCCCGCCTCGATCACCCAGGATTTCGAGGCGCCGCAGGCGCCGCTCTGGGTCGCGCTGGATGAAAACCAGTTCATCACCGCGCTGGTCAATCTGGTCGTCAACGCCCGCGATGCCATGCCCGGGGGCGGCACGCTGACGGTCTCGGCGCGGCCGGTGCATCTGTTTACCGACGACGTGCAGCCCGACGGCACGGTCCTGCCCGCGGGCGATTATGCCGAGGTGACGGTGGCCGATACCGGCACCGGCATCCCGCCCGAGATCATCCGCCGCGTCACCGAACCCTTCTTCACCACCAAGGCCGTGGGTCAGGGCTCGGGGCTGGGGCTGAGCATGGTGGACGGATTCGCCCGGCAATCGGGCGGCCTGCTGACCATCGACAGCTCGCCCGAGGGCACGGCGATGCATCTTCTGCTGCCGATCGCCCCCGCCGAGGAGCCCCGGCCGGATACCGCAGAGGATATGCCGCCGCCGGAATCGCCCCCGGAAACACCGCCGCAGACGCCGAGCCCGCCAGCGTCGAGCCGGGCGCAGCCGGGCGGGCGCGGCCCGGCACCCGGGCTGCGCACCTCGCGGGCCTGAGCCTGCCCCCTTTTCGCCCCCCCTTTTCGGGACAGTACATTTTCGAAACCGCGCATTTTCGGTCTTTTCATTTTCCCGCCGCCCCGCCATAGTCCCGCCATGGCACGGAACACGATCAGTTTTATCGGCAAGCGCGGGGCTTTCGCCCCCCTGTTGTCCGTGCGCGGCCTCCTTCTTCTGAGCCTGCTCTGAGCGTGCCCCCGGGCGCGACCGCTCAGATGTATCAGCGCCCACCCCCCGAACCCCAGGCGAGACGCTGGCATTCGGGAGACCGCAAGGCTAAGACACCGACATTGAACATTCTCAGGCCCAGACCATGACCGACAAATCCCGCGTTCTGATTTTTGACACCACGCTGCGCGACGGCGAACAATCGCCCGGCGCCACCATGACCCATGACGAAAAGCTCGAAATCGCCATGTTGCTCGACGAAATGGGCGTCGACATCATCGAAGCCGGCTTCCCGATCGCCTCGGAAGGCGATTTCGAAGCCGTGTCCGCGATCGCCAAAGCCTCGAAAAATTCCGTCATCGCCGGGCTGTCGCGCGCCAATTACAAGGACATCGACCGCTGCTGGGAGGCGGTGAAACACGCCGCCCGGCCGCGCATCCACACCTTCATCGGCACCTCGCCCTTGCACCGGGGCATCACCAACCTCGGCACCGAGGAGATGCTGGAACGCATCCACGACACCGTGACCCATGCGCGCAACCTCTGCGCCGATGTGCAATGGTCGGCGATGGACGCGATCCGCACCGAGCGCGACTATCTGTGCCGCGTCGTCGAATGCGCGATCAAGGCGGGCGCCACCACGATCAACATCCCCGACACCGTGGGCTACACCCTGCCCTCGGAATCCTCGGACATCATCGCGATGCTGCTCGAAAAGGTGCCGGGCGCCGACGAGGTGATCTTTGCCACGCATTGCCACAACGACCTTGGCATGGCGACGGCGAATGCCCTGGCCGCGGTTTCGGCGGGGGCGCGGCAGATCGAATGCACGATCAACGGTCTGGGCGAGCGCGCGGGCAACACCGCGCTTGAGGAAGTCGTGATGGCGATCAAGGTCCGCAAGGATCTGATGCCCTTCACCACCGGCATCGACACGACGAAGATCATGAATCTGAGCCGCCGCGTCGCGCAGGTCTCGGGCTTCCCGGTGCAGTTCAACAAGGCCGTCGTCGGCAAGAACGCCTTCCTGCACGAATCCGGCATCCATCAGGACGGCGTGCTGAAAAACGTCGAAACCTTCGAGATCATGCGCCCCGCCGACATCGGCCTGACCGAGACCAACATCGCGATGGGCAAGCATTCGGGCCGCGCCGCCTTGCGCACCAAGATGCGCGATCTGGGGTTTGAACTCGCCGACAACCAGTTGAACGACGTCTTCGTGCGCTTCAAGGCGCTCGCCGACCGCAAGAAGGAAGTCTATGACGACGACCTGATCGCGCTTTTGACCGACAGCACCGCGAACACCGACCACGACTTCCTGCAGGTGAAATGGCTGCGCGTGATCTGCGGCAGCGACGGGCAGGAAGCGGAACTGAAGATGCTGGTCGATGGCGTTGAAAAGACGGCGAAATGTGCGGGCGACGGCCCGGTGGACGCCTGTTTCAAGGCGGTGCAGGCGATCTATCCGACCACGGCCGAGCTGAAGATCTATCAGGTCCATGCCGTGACCGAAGGGACGGATGCGCAGGCCACCGTCTCGGTGCGTCTGGCCGAGGATGGCCGCATCGTCACCGGCTCGGCCGCCGACACCGACACGATCCTCGCCTCGGTCAAGGCCTATGTCGGCGCGCTGAACCGTCTGCGCGTGCGCAGCCAGAAGACCGCGCCCGATGCCGATGTGAAATCGATCAGCTACAAGCTGTAATCCGTCCAACCACGAAAGCCCCCGGACCTTGCGGCCCGGGGGCATTTTCTTTCGGGCTCAGAACAGGAAGTCGGCCTCGGTCAGCCCGCCGGTGCCGACCAGCGCGTCGATCTGAAACACCAGATCGGGGGCGGCGTCGGCATCGGTGAAGACGCTGACCACGGTCGCGCCATTGACCACATTCGTCACCACCGCCCCGGCGCCATCGGCCACCAGCGCCAGATGGAATTCGGCCCCGGGCGCCAGCGCCGACAGGTCGATCCTGTCCACGCCCAGCTCGAAACGGGTGATATGGTCGCTGCCGCCGACCGAGTTGAGCGAGTCGAGGGTGGTCAGGAAGACGAAGGTGTCCGCCCCCGCGCCGCCCTCCAGCGTGTCGGCCCCGGTGCCGCCGATCAGCACATCGGCGCCGTCTCCGCCGCGCAGCAGGTCATTCTCGCTGCCGCCGTCCAGCCGGTCGGCGTCGCTGCCGCCCGAAAGCTGATCCGCGCCCGCGTCACCGAACAGCGCATCCGCCCCGCCGTCGCCGAACACCCGGTCATCGCCCGCATCGCCCTGCGCCAGATCGTCCCCCGCCCCGCCCGAGACCAGATCATTCCCGGTCCCGCCCGAGAGCGTGTCGGCGTCGAACCCGCCCGAAAGCGTGTCATTGCCCGCATCGCCCGCGAGCCGGTCGGCCCCGGCCTCGCCCTCCAGCCGGTCCGCGTCATCGCCGCCCGACAGCTGATCGCCCTCGGTGCCGCCAAACAGCGCATCCGCCCCGCGGCCGCCCGCCACCGTATCGGCGCCACTGCCGCCGATCAGCGTGTCGACCCCGTCGCGGCCGTCAATCCGGTCGCCGCCCGCGCCGCCTTCCAGCCGGTTGCCCAGCGCATCGCCCGAAATCGCATCCGCCCCCGAGGAGCCGATGACATTTTCAAAGCCGTGATAGGTGGTGGCAAAGCTGCGCCCGGCGACCAGATCGATGCCGTTGAAGACGCCGGGCGGCAGCAAGACCGCGGGCAGCGAGGCGAAGCTGAGCGTGTCGATCCCGGCGCCGCCCTCCAGACGGTCGGCCTCCGCGCGGCTTTCGACCTGCACGACATCGTTGCCGCTGCCGCCGTCAACCGTGTCATTGCCCGCCCCGCCCGCAAGCGTGTCGGCATCGGCGCCGCCGGTCAGCACGTCATGGCCCGCGCCGCCCGAGAGCGCGTCATTGCCCGCATCGCCCGCCAGCCGGTCGTCATGTTCGCCGCCGTCCAGCTGATCGTTGCCCGTGCCGCCCGCCAACTGGTCGTTGCCGGTGCCGCCCGACAGCGTGTCGGTCCCGTCACCGCCCGACAGCGTGTCGGCGCCGCTTTCCCCCAGCAGGCGGTCATTGCCGCTCCCCCCGGACAGACCGTCATTCTCGGTGCCGCCCAGGATCGTGTCATTGCCGCTGCCGCCATCGATCAGGTCGTTGCCGCCAAGGCCGAAGATCCGGTCGTTGCCGCCAAGGCCCAAAAGGCGGTTGGCCACGCCCGACCCGGTCAGGTTGTCGCTGAAAGTGCTGCCGGTCACGCTCTCGATGCTGATCAGCCGGTCGCCCGCGGCCAGACCGCCCGATTGCGCCGCGCTGGAGCCCAGGTTGACGGTGATCGCCGCGCCCGAGCGGCTGTAATCGACGGTGTCGCTGTCGGCGCCGCCGTTGATCGTGTCGCGGCCCGCGCCCGCCACGATCGTGTCATTGCCCGCCTCGCCGAAGATCTGGTCATCGCCCGAGACGAAGCCCGCCAGCGCCGCATCGACGATGCGGTCATGGCCGGTGCCGCCAAAGACCGTGTCATTGCCGTCGTTGATGGTGATCGTGTCGTTGCCGCCCAGCGCCGCGACGCGGTCGTTGCGGAAGCCGGGGATGCCGAAGGAGAAGGCGTCGTCGAGGCTGTTGGAGCCGTTGGTGCCGATGATGTCCGACATGGAAGGAACCTTTCGGTTGGGGGTTGCGTGGGCTCACCCTGCCCGGTTGCGGCCGGTCGCGCTGTTCCGCAGGGAACAGGCTTGCCAGACGGCCCCGACCCGGCCAGCATGGGGCACGGGATGGGGGCCAAACATGCGGAAACTGGCGGAAAAACCGGCGTTCTGGCGCTCTTTCGCGCTTTTCGAAGCGCTGGAGGCGGCGGCGTTGGCGGCGCTTGCGGGGTTGGCGCGACAGCAGCAGTGGCAGCCGGGCGAGATGCTGTTTCAGCGCGGCGATCCGGGCGACTGGATGGTGGCGCTGGCGGCGGGGCGGGTGAAGCTGACGCTTCTGGCGCCGGGCGGGCGCGAGCTGATCTTGCGCCATGCCGAGGCGGGCGACACGCTCGGCGAATTCGCGCTCGTCGATGGCGGGCCGCGTTCGGCCGATGCGACGGCGGTGCAGGCGACGACCGGCTTCGTGCTGCACCGGGCGCAGTTCACCGCACTGGCCGGGGCGCATCCGGATCTGGGCTTGTCGGTCGCGCGCTATTTCTGCCGCCGCCTGCGCGAGACGACCGAGCAGCTCGAGGGCATCGCGCTTTACCAGCTCGAGGCGCGTCTGGCGCGGTTTCTGCTGTTCACCCTGCGCCAGCTGAATGGCGCCGATCTGCCGCCGACGGCGGTCTTGCGGCTGGAAATCTCGCAAGGCGATCTTGCGGCGGTGCTGGGCGCGAGCCGTCCCAAGGTCAACCGGGCGCTGCAGGCGCTGGAAGCCGCGGGGGCGATCGGGCGCAAGGACGGGGCCTGGACGCTCGACATGGCCGCCCTTTCCGCCGCCGCCGAGCCGGAGGCGTGATGGCCTGGCGCGGCGCGGTCCTTGCAATCGCGGCGGCGCTTGGCCTGCTGCTGGCGCGGCCGCCCGCGCCGCTCGTCGCGCTGCAGGAGCGGGTCTTCGCCCCCCTGCCCCGGCCGCCGGACACGGGCGGCATCGTCGTGCTCGACATCGGCGCGCGGGACGAGACCGGCGCCCTCTGGACCCGGGCGGCGACGGCGCGGCTGGTGGCCCGGCTGGCCGAGGCCAAGCCGCGGGTGATCGGCCTCGACATGCTGATCGCGGGGGAGTGCGACGGCGCCCCCGCCGGTGATCTGGCGGCGGCCTTGCGGGGCCAGCCCGCGGTGCTGGGGCTTTTGCTCTCCGACACGCCCGGCCCGCCCCTGCCGCCCGCCCGGCTGGGCCAGACCGGGCCGCTGCCGCTTTGGCAGGCCGCGGGGGCCGAGACGCCCTGCCCGCAGTTTTCCGCGCAGGATTGGGCGGTGATGGCGCTGATGGGCGATGCGGATGCCACGGTGCGCCATCTGCCGGTCGCGGTGGCGGTGGGGCACCAGACCCTGCCCGGTCTTGCCGTCGCCATCGCCGCCCGGGCCGAGGGCCTCCTGCCGCTGATCGGCCCGACGGGCCTGCGGCTGGGGGCGACGACCTTCCCGCTGGAGGCGGGCAGCCTGCGCTTTGCCGCCTCCCGCCCCGAAAGCTGGGCCCGCCGCACCCTGCCCGCCGCCGCGGTGCTGGCCGGACAGGCGAGGCCGCCCGCAGACGCGGTGCTCCTGATCGGCTCAAGCCTGCCCGAGCGCGGCGGGCTGCGCCCGAGCGCAACCAGCCCGGTGATGCCCTCGGTGCAGATCCTTGCCGATGCGGTGGCAGGGCTGCGTTCGGGGCAGCTGCCGCACCGCCCGGGCTGGGCCCCGGCGCTTGAAGGCGGCTTCGTCGCGCTGACGGGGCTTTTGACGCTGCTGGGGCTGTTGCGCCTGCGCCCTGCCCGCGCGGCGGCGATGGCCGCGACTTTGGCCGCGCTCTGGGCCGGGGCGGCGGTGCTTTTCGGCCGCGGCGGGCTGCTGCTCGACCCCGTCCTGCCGGTTGTCGCGCTGGCGCTGATCCTGCTGGCCGCGCTTTTGGGCCGCGCCGCCGCGCTGGCCCGGGCCGAACGGGTGCTGCGCGACCGCATGGGGCAAGTGCTGCCCCCCGCGCTTGTCAGCCGCCTGGCCGCGCAGCCGCGGTTGATGCGGCTTGAGGGCGAAACCCGCGAAATCACGGCGCTTTTCACCGATATCGAGGGCTTTTCCACCGCCACCTCGGCGATGGGCGCGGTGGAGATGGTGGCGCGGCTTGATGCCTATTTCGCGCTCACCTGCGCCATCGTGCTGCGCCACGGCGGGATGATCGACAAGCTCGTCGGCGACAGCCTGCATGCGCTGTTCAACGCGCCGCTGGATCAACCCGGCCACGAGGCGGCGGCGCTGGCCTGTGCCGCCGAGATCGTGACGGCGACCGAAGCTTTCGCACGCGAAAACAACGGCTTCGGCAAGACGCGGATCGGCGTCGAATGCGGCCCCGCGGTCTTGGGCGATGTCGGGTTCGGCACCCGGATCGACTACACCGCGCATGGACCTGCGGTGAACCTCGCCGCGCGGCTGCAAGAGGCGAACAAGGCGCTGGGCACAAGGATCTGCATCGGCCCGACGCTGGGGGCGCGGGAGCCGGGCCTTGTGGCGCTCGGCGAGATCGAGCTGCGCAGCTTCGGGCGACTGCCGCTTTACACGCTCAGGGCGTGAGCCCGACCGAGGCGAAGGCGGCGGCGATCCGCGGCGCTTTCCACTGCGCGACGGCGCCGGGCGCGGCCCCCGGGCGGGCGATGTCGATGCCCTCGCCCGGTCCCAGACGCCGGGTCTCGCCGCCCGCCACCACCTCGACGCTGCCGCGCGCGACGAAGATGCCGTAAACGCCTTTCGACGGGCCGCAGAAGAACCGCGTGCCGCGCACGCCGATGCGGGCAAAGGCGCTTTGCACGGTCAGATCGAGTTTCGGCAGAGCCTCGGGCCGGTCGAAGACCATCGCGCCGCCGATGCTGACCACCCCGCCCAGATCGGCGGTGAAGCGATCGAGGGTGAAGCGCGTTTCGGGGCCAAGGGTGATCTGCGTCGCGGTGAAAAGCTCCAGCGCCGCGGTCGAGGCGGCCATGGTCGCGATCTCGTCCCCCTCCATCAGCGGATCGCGGGCATGCAGATCGGCACGCAGACCGGCGCGGGTCAGGCTGGCCTGCCCGGTCAGCGCCCGGGTGGTGCCGATCGCGGGTTGCGCGAAGGCGCCGCGGGGCGCCAGGGCAAGCGCCGCGGGCAAAGACAGCAGAAGACGTCGGCTCATCGCCATGTGACACCCGTTCGGTTGGTTCCCTGCGGGCCCCCGGCCGGTGCCGCGCGCGATGACGCGGTGCCGCCCCCTTTGCTCGGATGTTCCGAAGTGCCCCGCGTCGAGTATGACGCGAAACCGCCGCGGATCAAGCGCCGGGTCTTGCGCCGTCCGGATCAGCGCGCCGCGCGCAGGATCGCCGCGGGCAATTGGCCCAGCGCCATTTCCTGCCCGACGGCGCCGCGGGCCATCGCCTCCTTCGGCATGCCGTAGACGACGCAGCTTTCCTCGTCCTGGCCAAGCGTGGTGGCGCCGGTGTCGCGCATCTCGCGCAGGCCGCGGGCGCCGTCATCACCCATGCCGGTCATGATCACGCCGACCGCATTGCGCCCGGCAAAGCGCGCGACCGAGCGGAACAGCACATCGACCGAGGGCCGGTGCCGCGACACCAGCGGCCCTTCGCGGATCTCGACATGATATTGCGCGCCGCTGCGGGCCAGCAGCGTGTGCTTGTTGCCCGGCGCGATCAGCGCATGGCCGCGCAAGAGCCGGTCGCCCGGTTTCGCCTCGCTCACGGTGATCGCGCAAAGCCCGTCAAGGCGCTTGGCGAAAGCGCCGGTGAACAGCTCCGGCATGTGCTGCACGATCACGATCGGCGGGCAGTCGGGCGGCATCGCCTGCAGCAATTCGCGCAGGGCCTCGGTGCCGCCGGTCGAGGCGCCGATCGCCACGATCTTTTCGGTGGTGTGCAGCATCGCCCCGCTTTCGCGCGGCGGCGCCAGCATCGCATCGGCGCTGAGCTTCGGCTGCACCGCGCGTTCGCGCATCGGCTGCACCTTGGCCGAGGCGGCCTGCACCAGAACGTCGCGAATCCGCTGCGCGCTTTCGGAGATATATTGCTTCACCCCGATCTCGGGCTTGGCGATCACGTCGACCGCCCCCGCCGACATCGCGGCCAGATAGGTCTCGGAGCGGTCGGAGACCAGCGAGGAGCAGATCACCACCGGCAGCGGATGCTGCGCCATCAGCTTGCGCAGGAAGGTCAGCCCGTCCATCCGCGGCATCTCGACATCGAGGATGATGACATCGGGCACCATGGATTTCAGCCGCTCCGCCGCGGCAAAGGGATCGGAGGCCGTCGCCATCACCTCGAGCCGCGGATCGGAGCCGATGATATCGGTCAGGGCTTGCCGCACCACCGCGCTGTCGTCGACGATGAAGACCCGGACCGGGCGGTCGCCCGGCGGGCGGCGGGTGGAATGCGGATCGGGCATCACGGTCATCACCTAGTCCTTTCGGAAAACCGCCGTGCCCGCGGGGGTCAACCCCTCGGGCAGGCTGCGCAGATTGTCGGAATGGCCCAGAAGCAGGTAGCCCCCCGGCCGCAAGCATTGCATGACGTTGCGGATCGCCCGGATCCGGTCCTCGGCGGTGAAGTAGATCAGCACGTTGCGCAGGAAGATCACATCGGCAAGCGGCACCTGCCCTTCGAGCTTCCCGAGCAGGTTGGCCGCGCTGAAATGCGCGCGGCTGCGCAGCGCCGGGGCGATCCGGTAGACGCGCTGTTTCGGCGAAATCCGCGCCCCGGGTTTCGAGCGCAGCAGATAATCCGAGCGCAGGTCGATCGAGAGCCCCGACAGCTCCGACGAGGAATAGATGCCCAGTCGCGCCTTGCGCAGGATGGCGGCGGAAATGTCGGTGCCGACAAGCCCCCAGCGCAGGCCGCCCTGCACCTTGTGGCTGTAGCGATCCAGCACGATGCCCGCCGACCAGAGTTCGAGCCCCGAAGAACAGGCGGCGCTCCAGACGACAAGCGGATGCGCCCGCCCGGCACCGGCCTCGACCAGCTTTGGCAGACCGACCGTGTCAAGCCAGTCGTAATGCGCCTTTTCCCGGAAGAAGCTGGTGGTGTGGGTCGCAAGGCTCTCGACCAGGCGCTGGATCTCGGCGGGCCCCTCGGGGCTTTGCAGATGCGCCAGATACTGATCGTAATCTTCCAGCCCCAGTTCCGTCACCCGCCGGTCGAGCCGGTAGGAGATGAACTGCGTGTTCGAAGGGTCGATCCGGATCCCGGCTTCCGCCTTCAGGATCCTCACGAGTTCACGCGCCGCCACCGTGCTCATCGGCACGGAGGGTTGTGTCAGCATGTCGGCATAGTCCTGAGAGGTCGGGCGCAAGGCGATCTCCGTCACTCGAAATCGAACGGCCCGGGCAAGGCCGCCGATCCCGACTGGCCAAGCGCCGCGCGCAGGTCGATCATGTAAACGAGGTCGCCCTCGACCCGGGTCAGCCCGAACATCGCCCCGGAATTCCACCCCCCCGGCACCGACGGCACCGGATCGACCTCGGCCTCGTCGACCTCGACCACGGTCCGCACCCGGTCGACGACGATCGCGATCGCCGCCTCGCGGTCGGTCTGCAGGTCCAGGACGATGATCCGGCCGCTGCGATCATCGGCCTGCCGCGACAGGCCCAGCGACTGCGCGATGTCCATCACCGCGATCCCCTCGCCGCGCAGGTCGATCATCCCCAGAAGCGCCGCCGTGGCATTCGGCAACGGGGCGATCACCTGATGGTCGAGGATCTCGCGGACATCCGCCACATCGGCCGCCAGAACCTGGTTGCCGATGTCGAAGGTCACATAAGCCCGCCGCGTTTCGACCACTTCGGCTTCGACCGGGGGGCGAAACTGTGACGGTTCCTTGAGAAGCGGGGCGGCAGTCATCCGGAGATCCCTTTCGTTTCTGGAAAATTCCCCGGCGGCCGGACCGCCCGGAGGAAACCTGCCCGGACCATGGCGGGCCGGGCAGCGCGTCGGGCAAAGCCCATCGTGTCAGATCTTCTCGAAGTCGGAGTCGTCGATATCATCTTCCGACAGATCAAGGGCAAAGCCGCCGTTGCGGGTGCCCGCCGCCACGCGCGTCTTGCGACGGCTGGCCGGAGCCGCGGCGGGGGTTTCGTGCCGCGCGGTGCGGGCCCAGGCGGCATCCTTGGCGCGTTCGGCCCGATCGGAGCGATCGGAACGGCCGGGCTGCCCCTGCACCTTGAAGAAGCCGATCACGTCATGCAGCTGCTCGGACTGGCTCGCCAGTTCCTCGGAGACCGAGGCGGCTTCGGTCGAGGCCGAGGCGTTGCGCTGGATCACCGTGTCGAGCTGGCGGATCGCCAGGTTGATCTGATCGGCGCCGGTGTTCTGCTCGCGCATCGCGGCCGAGATCTCCTGCACCAGATCGGCGGTGCGCTGGATCGCCGGAACCAGTTCGCCCAGCATGTCGCCGGCATTGCGGCTGACTTCGACCGACCGGCTCGACAGTTCGTTGATCTCGCGCGCCGCCTGCTGGCTGCGTTCGGCGAGCTTGCGCACCTCCGAGGCCACCACCGCGAAGCCGCGGCCATGCTGACCCGCCCGCGCCGCTTCCACCGCCGCGTTCAGCGCCAGAAGGTCGGTCTGACGGGCGATTTCCTGGATGATGGTGATCTTGTCGGCGATCGTCTTCATCGCGCCGACCGCCTCGTCCACCGCCTTGCCGGTGTCGATCGCCCGGCTCGAGGCCTGGGTGGCAATCTTTTCGGTCTGCGCGGCATTGTCGGCCGATTGACGGATGTTCGCCGTCATCTCTTCCATCGCCGAGCTGGCCTGTTCCGCCGCCGCCGCCTGTTCGGTGGCGCCCGAGGACAGATCCTCGGCAGTCGCGCTCATCGCATGGGCCCCGGCCGAGACGCTTTGCGACGAGACATGCATGTCGATCACGATCTCCTGCAGCTTGCCGATCATGGTTTCGAGCGCGATGCCGAGCGAGTCGGCCTCCGAGCGGCGCTTGATGTTCACCGTCAGATCGCCGCGCGCGATCGCATCGGCCACGGTGGCCATGCCGTCAAGCGCCACCGTCATCTCGCCCAGCGCCTGCATCAGCTCGCCGATCTCGTCCTTCGAGGTGACGCGGGTATCGACCTTCAGATCCCCTTCGGCGACCTTGCGGGCCACGCTCACGGCGCGGCTCATGCCGCGGCTGATGCCGATCAGGATCAGCGTCGAGGCGATCAGCGACCCCAGAACCGCGATGCCGGAAATCGTCAGGATCAGGGTCTTGCTGTTGGCATAGCTGGCGTTCAGCTGGTCTTGCGACTGGCGCATCGCGGTGCTGGCAACCTGCGAGACCTTGTCGAGCAGACCATAGAGCTGCGCAAGTTCATCCTTCAACTTGCCCCGCATGAGCACCGCGGCCTTGCCTTCGGTATTGGCGAGGGTCAGCTTCTCGAGTTCATCGTTGATCGAGAGGTAATCCGCCACGATGACCTTGATCGCAGTCACCTCGGTCGGGAACCGCGTGCCCATCATCGTGTCAAGCTCGTCCACAACCTCCGTGAGGGCGGCGCGCAGCTTCTCGACCTCGCCCAGCTTGGTCGCCGTGCCCGCGTCGCTGCTGTCCATGATCGCAAGCGCATTCATCGTCGCGATTTCCATGATCGCGCGTTCGACCTGCATGACCTGCATTTTCGCCACATCGGCGGGAACCGGCAGAACCGGGGCCCGGGCCAGGGCGTCGTGCAGCGCGTCGATCGCGATGTCCATTTTCTTCAGATCGTCATAGGACGGCCCCTGGAAGAGCACCTTGGCCTTGGCAACCGTGGCCTGGCGCGACAGCGTCAGCAGTTCATTGCGGGTCTCGGCCACCAGCTTCACCTGCGCATCAAGCGCGGTCAGCTCCGCTCCGAGAGCCCCTTCGTCCAGCGCGCGCATCTCCTCGACGATCTTCGTCCGCTCGCCCCGGTCGGCGGCAATGCCATCTTCCAGCGCCTGCATGTCGGCCTCGGTCTCCGTGGCGATATGCTGCAGGGTCTTGATGTCGGAATTGGCGTAGCTGTCCTTCAGCATCACCGAAAGCGTCTGGATGCGCGCCTGAACATTCGCCATCCGGTTCGCATCGGTGTTGGAGGATTTCAACGAGGACAGCCCTATCCAGGATATGGCTGCCAGCAGGATCAGCACCAACCCGAAGGTGGCCATCAGCTTGGCCTTGATTGTCAGCTTCATGATCGTCTCACTTTGTTCGGTTCAAGCCGCCTGTTCGGGACGGAAGAGGTTTTCGGGATCGAGGAGGAGGATGAGATCGTCGCCGCGCCGAAGCGCGCCGGTGACATAATTCGAAGGCCAGGGAGAGCCGTTTTCCGGCAGCGATTCGATCGCGCCCGGGTCGATGTCGATCACCTCCTGCACCTCGTCGGCCAGCATCGCGAGGCGGAACGACTCGGCGCCAAGGGTGATGTCGAGCACCACCACCCGGCCTTCGTTGGCGGCGTGGACCGGCATCCGCAGCCGTTGCCGGACATCGACCAGCGGCACGACGGCGCCGCGCACGTTGATCAGCCAGGGCGCGAAGCTCGAGGCGCGGGGCACCCGGGTGCGCGGGATCGGGTCGATGACCTCGTGCACATGGGTGACCGGGATCGCCAGGGCCTCGCCGCAGACGCGGATGATCAGCGCGATCGAATTGCTGTCCTCCTCGGCAAGGACGGTGGCGGCGGAAGATTGTGTCATGGGCGCCTCCTCAGGCCGCAAGGCTGATGCCGGTGCCGCCCAGACGGCGCAGCAGCATCGCCACATCGAGGATCAGCGCCACCGTGCCGTCGGCAAGGATCGTCGCGCCGGCGAAATCGTCGAGATCGGCGTGATAGGCACTCATCGGTTTGATCACGGTCTGGTGCTGGCCGAGGATGTCATCGACCACGAGCCCCATCCGCTCGCCCTCGGCACGCACGATCACCACGCGACGGCGGCCGTCGTTTTCGACCGTGCCCTCCAGCGCATCGGCCAGATCGACGAAGGGCACCAGATGGTCGCGGATCCGCAGCATCCGCCGCCCGCTGTTGCGCGTCAGTTCGGTGACGTCGAATTCGACGCATTCCTCGACCGCGATCAGCGGCAGCACGAAGACATCGGGGCCAAGCCGCACCAGCAGACCGTCGATGATCGCCAGGCTGAGCGGCAGGCGCAGCGTCAGCCGCGTGCCCTCGCCCCTGCGCGAGGTCACCTCGACGGTGCCGCGCAGCCCGGTGATGGCCGACAGGACCGCATCCATGCCGACGCCGCGGCCGGAGACCGAGGAGACTTTTTCGGCGGTGGAAAAGCCGGGCGCGAAGATCATCTGCGCCAAGGCCGCCTCGCTCGGGCGGGCCTCGGCGGTCAGAAGACCGCGTTCGATCGCCTTGAGCCGGATCCGTTCGTGATCAAGCCCGCGGCCGTCATCCTCGATCACGATGACGATCTCGCCCGCGTCCTGCGACGCGGACAGCCGCACCCGGCCCTGCGCCGGTTTGCCCGCGGCCAGACGATCTGCGGCAGCTTCGATGCCGTGATCGGCCGAGTTGCGAATCATGTGCACGAGCGGTTCGCTGAGCCGGTCGAGCACGTTCTTGTCGATCTCGGTCTCGCCGCCGTCGGTAACAAGGACGACGTCCTTGCCCAGTTCGGTCGACAGATCGCGCACCACGCGGCGGAACTTGCCGAAGACCGTCTCGATCGGCAGCATCCGCACCGACAGCGTGGTGTCACGCAGGCCGGTGACCAGACGGTGCACCTCTTCGACCAGACCCTCAAGCGTCGCATCGCCCAGCCGTGCCGCGGTCTGATTCAGCCGGGCCTGGGCGATCACCAGCTCGCCGAGCTGATCAAGGATCGAATCGAGCTTGGCCGAGGGCACGCGCACGGTGTCCTGTCCCGCCATCGTCTGCGCCCGGGGCGCGGAGCGCGGCGGGGCCGCAGGCGCCGCGGCGGCGGCGGGCGGGGCGGCGGAGGTCTCGGC
>NZ_SWJZ01000134.1 GCF_005144475.1 Rhodobacter capsulatus
CCCCCCCCCCCCCCCCCCCCCCCCCCCCCCCCCCCCCCCCCCCCCCCCCCCCCCCCCCCCCCCCCCCCCCCCCGGGTCGCCTCGGCCTCAGCCGAGGCGAAATCCTCACCCGGCCTGTTTCTTGCGCTTCTTCGGCGCCGCCACCGGCGCGGACGGCATCCAGCCCAGCCCCGCCGCGGTCGTCAGCTTCGGCGTGTAATCCGCGCTCACCCAGCCCTTGTAGCCCGCCGCCTCAAGGCGGTTCAGGAACCCGGTCACGTCCCAGCCATCCGCCCCCGGTTCGGCCCGGTCCGGCGCCGAGGCCAGCGAGACATGGCGCAGAGCGACGCCGAACCGCTCGGCCACCGCCTCGGGCGCCGCGCCCAAAGCGACCGCCGTCGCCGTCTCCAGACACAGGCCCAGATTGTCCGCGCCGACCGCCTCCAGCACCTCGGCCAGCTGATCGTAGCCTTGCAGAAAACTGCCCCCGGGCCGCGGCGCCAGGGTGAAGACGCGCTTCGGCGCCGCCTCCGTCGCCCAGCGCAGATTGCGCAAAAGCGTCCCGGTCTCGCCCTCGGGGCCGGGCAGGATCTCGATGGCCCCCGGCTTGAGAACCTCGGCGTAACGCAGCATCCGCTTGAAATCGCGCTGAAACCGCTCTTCGCCCCCCGGCGTCGCGGCAAAGCCCTGCGCCGCGCCGGTGTAATTCGGCGGCGGCGCCACCATCGCCGCGAAGATCAGCCCCGACATCACCAGCCGGTCGCGCAGCTCCTGCACCGGCCCGTCATAGGGCGAAGCCAGGCTCACCCCCGCAAAACCCGCCGCCTGCGCCGCCGGGAACCGTGCCGCAAAGGGCAGTTCCTGAAACAGCGTGGTCAGATCGGCGGCCAGCTTCATCCCGAAATCTCCGCCATCCGCTGGATCGGAAAGAACACCCCGCCCGAGATCAGCCCGAGCCAGTCCTCGCCGTCATGCGCCCCGGGCGCGGCCAGATCGATCAGCCGGTAAAAGGTCTTGCGGTCGATCCGCGCCTCAAGCCCCCGGCGCACATGCAGATAGGGCCGCGGTTCGCCATCGGCCGCGATCGCGACCCGGATCGGATGCGCGGGCCCCGCCACCACGGTATCGCCCACATTGGTCACAAAGCGCAGATCCCCCGCCTCGGCGGTGCAATCGACGGCGATGAAGGGCGCGTCCTGCACGCGGATGCCGACCTTTTCGACCGGCGTGACCAGATAGAACTTGCCGTCCTCCAGCTTCAGCACCGATGCGAAAAGCCGCACCAGAGCCTCGCGCCCGATCGGCGTGCCCAGATAGAACCAGGTGCCGTCGCGGCGGATCTCGATGTCCAGATCGCCGCAAAACGGCGGATCCCACAGATGCACCGGCGGCGGCCCCTTGGCCCCGGCCTGCCGCACCGCCGCGGCGATGCCATCGGCAGTGACATCGGCCTTGGGCGGCTTCACGGCGAATTGTGGCGCGGCTTTCTCGGTCATCTTCTCTTTGCGGTTGGGCTGCGGCGGTTTATCTGTTTCTCTACCCGTATAACGCGCAACCGGAGCCCTGTCATGACCGAGACCGACACCCTTCTGGCCGAGATCGAGCTTCTGGGCAGCAAACTGGGCGCCGCCCGCGCCTCGGTGAACCGCCGCTTCATCGGCCAGGAACGCGTGGTGGAGCTGACGCTTGCCGCGCTTTTGTCGGGCGGGCATGCGCTGCTGGTCGGCCTGCCGGGGCTGGGCAAGACGATGCTGGTCGATACGCTGGCCACGGTGATGGGCCTTGCGCCTGCCCGCATCCAGTTCACCCCCGATCTGATGCCCGCCGATATCCTCGGATCCGAGGTGCTGGAAACCGCCGCCGATGGCAGCCGGGCGTTTCGCTTCCTCGAAGGGCCGATCTTCTGCCAGCTTCTGATGGCGGATGAAATCAACCGTGCCAGCCCGCGCACGCAATCGGCGCTTTTGCAGGCGATGCAGGAGCGCGAGGTGACGGTGGCGGGCGTGCATCGGCCGCTCGGGCCGCCCTTTCACGTTCTCGCCACGCAAAACCCGATCGAGCAGGAAGGCACCTACCCCCTGCCCGAGGCGCAGCTGGACCGCTTCCTTGTCCAGGTCGATGTCGACTATCCGACCCGCGCCACCGAACGCGACATTCTTCTGGCCACGACCGGCGCGGAGGCCGCCACGGCCATCGCCGTCTTCACCCCCGCCGAGCTGATCGCGGCGCAGCAGCTTGTCCGCCGCATGCCGGTCGGCGATCGCGTCGTCGAGGCGATCCTCGATCTGGTCCGCGCCTGCCGCCCCGGCGAGCCCGAGGCGCTGCCCGTCATCCGCGACAGCCTGGCCTGGGGCCCCGGCCCGCGCGCCGCGCAGGCGCTGATGCTGACGGTGCGGGCGCGCGCGCTGCTCAACGGGCGGCTGGCGCCCGGCATCGACGATGTGGCGGCGCTGGCCCGTCCGGTGCTCAGTCACCGCATGGCGCTGACCTTCGCCGCCCGCGCCCGCGGCGAGACGCTTTCGGCGATCATCGCCCGCGCCGTGACCGAGGTTCTGGGCACCGGTGCCGAGGCCGCCGCGTGAGCGATGCCCTTCCCGACGAGGCGGCACGCGATCTGCGCCGGGCGGCCGAGGCGGAAGCCGCGGCCCTGCCCGCGCTGCTGATCGCCGCCGAACATCTGGCCAATACCGTGCAGATGGGCGGCCATGGCCGTCGCCGGGCGGGCGCGGGCGAGGAATTCTGGCAATACCGCCCGGCCCATTCCGGCGACGCGGCCCGCTTCGTCGATTGGCGCCGCTCGGCGCGGTCGGACACGCAATTCGTCCGCGAGCGCGAGGCGCAGCTGGCACAATCCTTGTGCCTTTGGGTCGATCCGGCCGCCTCGATGCGCTTTACCGGCGCCGAGACCGGCCGCAAGGCCCGGCCCGAGAAACTGTCCCGCGCCCGGCTGCTGGCCCTGTCGCTGGCCATTTCCGCGCTGCGGGCGGGGGAACGGGTGGGGCTGACCAGCCCGCTCGCCCCGCCGCGCCCGGGCAAGGCGCAGCTTCTGACGCTGGCGCAGGCGCTTCTGGCCGAGACCTCGGCACTGGATTACGCCGCCCCCGATCTGTCGGCCGTCGCGCCGCAGGCGCGGGTGGTAGTGCTGTCGGATTTCTTCGCCGATCCGGCGGGGCTTGAAACCGCGCTCTCGGGCGCGGCCGGGCGCGGCGTGACCGGCGTTCTCTTGCAGGTGCTCGACCCGGCCGAGGAAGACTTCCCCTATGACGGCCGCACCGTCTTCACCTCGATGGCAGGCGGGCTGCGCTTTGAAACCCGCGAGGCGGGCGATCTGCGCGCGCGCTACCGGGCCCGGCTGGCCGAACGGCGCGACCGCGTCGCCGGCATCGCCCGACAGGCGGGCTGGGCCTTTGCCAGCCATCACACCGGCGCCCCGGCGCAGACGGCGCTCTTGTGGCTGCATGGCGCGCTGGGCGGGGGCTGGCGATGACGGTGCTGGGTCCGCTTGGCTTCACCGCGCCCTGGCTTCTGGCCGGGCTGATCGCGCTGCCGCTGTTGTGGTGGCTTCTGCGCGCCACACCCCCCGCGCCGATCCGGCGCCGCTTTCCGGGCGTGGCGCTGCTGCTCGGCCTGACCGATGCGACGGTGCAGGCCGAGCGCACGCCCTGGTGGCTTCTGGCGCTGCGGATGCTGGCGCTGGCCGCCGCGATTGTCGGCTTTGCCGGGCCGGTGCTGCATCCCGCAAAGCCTGATCCCGCCCGCGGGCCGCTGCTGATTGTCGAAGATGGCAGCTGGGCCTCGGCCGCCGACTGGCCGCGCCGGGTCGAGCGGCTGACCCGCGCCCTGACCGAGGCCGCCGCAGCGGGCCGCCCGGTGGCGCTGATCTCGCTCGCCGATCCGCCCCCTGCCCCGCCGCCCTTTACCGATGCCCGCGATCTGCGCGACAGCCTGCCCGGGGTGCAGCCGCAGCCCTGGGAGCCCTCGATCGACCTTGATCCGGCGCGGCTGCTGCCTGCGGGCCGCTATGACACGCTCTGGCTGTCGGACGGGCTCGACCGCGCCAGCCGCGCGCCGCTGCTGCGGGCGGTGCAGGCGCATGGCACGTTGAAGGTCTGGCAGCCCGCAGGCCCGGTGCTGGCGCTGGGCGCGGCGACGGTCGCGGGCGCGAAACTGCGCCTGCCGCTTCACGCCTCGGCCCCCCTCCGCCGCACGGTCGAGGTGGCGGCGCTGGGGGCCGATCCCTCCGGCCTCGAACGGGAACTGGCCCGCCAGCCGGTGACCTTTGCCGAGGCGCCGCAGGCCGAGGCGGTTTTCGATCTGCCGCCCGAATTGCGCAACCGCATCACCCGCTTCGAAATTTCCGGCCTGCGCTCGGCCGGGGCCGTCAGCCTGACCGACGATGCGCTGAAGCGGCGCAAGGTGGCGCTGATCTCGCCCGGCTCCGCGCGCGAGGGGCTCGAACTGCTGGCCCCCACGCATTACCTGCGTCAGGCGCTGGCCCCCTCGGCCGATCTGATCGAGGCGACGCTGGCCGATGCGCTGCCGGTCAAGCCCGATGTGATCATTCTGGCCGATGTCGGCGAGGTCACGGAAACCGCCGATCTTCAGGCCTGGGTCGAAAAGGGCGGCATGCTGATCCGGTTCGCCGGGCCGCGGCTGGCGGCGGCCGATACCGCGGCCGATCCGCTGTTGCCGGTGCGGTTGCGCCAGGGCGGGCGCTCGGTCGGCGGCACGATGAGCTGGGGCGCGCCGCGCAAGCTTGCCCCCTTTGCCGAAACCTCGCCCTTTGCCGGGCTGATCGTCCCCGACGAGGTCACGGTGCGCGAACAGGTTCTGGCCGAGCCCGACCCCGATCTGGGCGCGCGCAGCATCGCCGCGCTCGCCGATGGCACGCCGCTTGTCACCCGCAAGACGCTGGGTCAGGGGGCGGTGGTGCTGTTCCACGTCACGGCGCAGGCGGAATGGTCGAACCTGCCGCTTTCGGGGCTGTTTCCGCAGATGCTGGAACGGCTCTCGGTTTCCGCCCGGCCTGCCGCGCCCTCGGCCGAGGATCTGGCCGGGCAAAGCTTCACGCCGCGCAAGCGGCTGGACGGGTTCGGGCGGCTGACCGCAACCGAAGCCGAGGCGGGGGTGAGGGGCGAGGATCTGGCCGAGGGCCCCCCCGGCCCCGATCTGCCGCCCGGGCTTTACGCGACCGCGGATCAGGTTCTGGCGCTGAACGCCCTGCCGCGCGGGCGCCAGCTGGCCCCGGCGCTCTGGCCCGCGGGCGTGACGATCGAGGGCGAGGCCGCGCCGAAACAGAGACCGCTGGCCGGGCTGGCGCTGGCCCTCGCGCTGATCGCGCTTTTGCTCGACATTCTGGCGACGCTGGCGCTTTCGGGGCGGCTGCGCGGCCCGCGCGCGGCGGCCCTGATCGGGTTGGCCGTGCTGCTGCTGCCCTCGCCGCCGCAAGCGCAGACGCTGCCCGAGGCCATGTCCGAGTCCGGGGCCATGTCCGAGTCCCGGGCCATCGAAGCGGCGTCAAATGTCGTTTTCGCCTATGTGCCGACGGGGGATCGGGCGATCGATGCGGTCTCGATGGCCGGTCTGCGCGGGCTTGGCCAGACGCTGACGCGGCGCACCACCGTCGAGCCCTCGGCGCCGATGCAGCTCGATCTTGAAACCGACGATCTGGCGCTGTTCACGCTGATCTACTGGCCGGTGACCGAGATCGCGCCGACGCCCTCGCCCGCCGCCTATGCGAAACTCAACCGCTATCTGCGCGGCGGCGGGATGATCCTGTTCGACACCCGCGATGCCGATCTGGCGGGGATGGGGGCGGCGACCGGGGCCGGGCGGCGGCTGCAGGCTTTGGCCGCGCCGCTGGACATTCCGCCGCTCGAACCCTTGCCCGCCGATCACGTGCTGACGCGCAGCTTTTATCTTTTGCAGACGATGCCCGGCCGCCATGACGGCCCGATCTGGGTCGAGGCCGCCCCCGCCGATGCCGAACAGGCTGAGGGGATGCCGTTTCGCAATCTCAACGACGGCGTGACCCCGGTGGTGATCGGCGGCAACGACTGGGCTTCGGCCTGGGCGGTGGACGAGGTCGGCCAGCCGATGTTCCCGATCGGCCGCGGCGCGGCGGGCGAGCGCCAGCGCGAGATCGCCGATCGCTTCGGGGTCAATCTGGTCATGCATGTGCTGACCGGGAATTACAAATCCGATCAGGTGCATGTGCCTGCGCTTTTGGAAAGGCTGGGGCAATGAACGGGGTCTCGGTCGTTTTCGCACCGCTTTTGCCCTGGCCGGTGCTGGCCGCGCTTTCGGCCTTGGCCGTGCTGTTGCTGGCCATCGCGCTCTGGCGCGGGCTGAAGGGCTGGGCCTTGCGCGGTCTGGCGGCCTTGGCGCTTCTGGGCGGGCTGGCGCAGCCCTCGGTCCAGCACGAGGACAAGACGGCGCTTTCGGACATCGTGCTTCTGGTCGATGACCGTTCGGCCTCGCAGGCGCTGTCCGACCGCGGGGCGCAGACCGATGCGGCGCTGGCCCGGCTCTCGGCCGCCATCACCGCGCTGCCGAACACGGAACTGCGCCGCGCGACGGTGCCGGATGGGGCGAAGAACGCGGGCACGCAGCTTGGCGCGGTGCTCTCCGACGCCTTGGCGGCCGAGCCGCGCGGGCGGGTGGCCGGGGTGATCCTGCTGTCCGACGGGCGGCTGCATGACCCCGAAGCCCTGCCCGATCTGCCCGCGCCGCTGCATTTGTTGCGCACCGGCCGCGCAAGCGACTGGGACCGGCGGCTTCTGATCGAGACCGCCCCGGCTTTCGGCATCATCGGCGAGGAAACGGTGATCCGTCTGAAGGTTGAAGACAGCGGCGCCGTGCCGCCCGCGGCAGGGTCGAGGACGCGGCTGACGATCTCGATCGATGGCGCCGCGCCGCAGGAGTATCCGGTGACGGTGGGGCAGGATCTGGAGCTGCCCTTGAAGCTGGACCATGCCGGGCAGAATGTGGTGCAGTTCAGTCTGGACCCGGCGCCGGGGCAGCTGACCGCCCGCAACGACAGCGCCGTGGTCAGCATCAACGGCGTGCGCGACCGGCTGCGGGTGCTTCTGGTCTCGGGCCAGCCGCATGCGGGCGAGCGGACCTGGCGCAACCTGCTGAAATCCGATGCCGGGGTGGATCTGGTGCATTTCACCATCCTGCGGCCGCCGGAAAAGCAGGATGGCACGCCGGTTTCCGAGCTTTCGCTGATCGCCTTTCCGACGCAGGAGCTGTTCCTCGACAAGATCGACGAATTCGATCTGATCATCTTCGACCGCTATGCCGAACGCGGCATCCTGCCCGCCGCCTATTTCGAGAATATCCGCGCCTATGTCGAACGCGGCGGTGCGGTGCTGGTCTCGGCCGGGCCGGAATTCGCCACGGTGGAAAGCCTGTGGCAGACGCCCTTGGGCGATATCCTGCCCGCGCGGCCGACCGGGCGGGTGCTCTCAACGGCCTTCCTGCCGCGCCCGACCGAGCTTGGCCTGCGCCATCCGGTGACGGCGGGGCTGACGGGGGCGCCGCCGCCTGCGGGCGATCCGGGCGCCCGCCATTGGGGCCGCTGGCTGCGGCAGATCGAGCTGACCGGCGCGCGCGGCGAGGTGGTGATGCAGGGCGCGGATCAGGCGCCGCTCTTGGTGCTGGACCGGGCGGGCAAGGGGCGGGTGGCGCTTCTGGCCTCTGATCACGCCTGGCTTTGGGATCGCGGCTACGAGGGCGGCGGGCCGCAACTGGAACTTCTGCGCCGCATCGCGCATTGGGCGATGAAGGAACCCGATCTGGAAGAAGAGGCGCTGCAGGCCGAAGTCGAGCCGGGCAGCCTGTCGGTCACGATCACCCGCCGCACGATGCAGGACGGGGCAAGCCCGGTGCAGATCACAAGGCCCGATGGCACGGTCGAAAGTCTGACCCTGCCGCAGGTCGAGCCGGGACGGTTCGCGCAGGGCTGGACCGCGCCCGCCGAGGGGCTTTACCGGCTGAAGCAGGACGATCTGGACCGCGTGATGGCGCTGGGTCCGGCCAGCCCGCGCGAATATGAAACCCCGGTGGCTTCCGGCGCGGCGCTGGCGCCTGCAATCGCCGCCTCGGGCGGGGCCGAGGTGGCTTTGGAAGACGGTATCCCCGATCTGCGGCAGGTGCGGCCGGGCCGCGTCGCCGCCGGGCGCGGCTGGATCGGCGTCACCCCGCGCGAGGTGACGGCGACGACCGACATCCGGCTGAGGGCGCTTTTGCCGGGCTGGGCCTGGCTGGCCCTTGTCGCGGCGCTGGCCGTCGCCGCCTGGCTGATCGAGGGGCGGCGGCGGACGTCTCAGCCCAGCTGATCGGCCAGACAGCGCAGAAAAAGCGCCGCCCCCACCGGGATCAGGCTGTCGGGGAAATCATAATCGGAATTGTGCAGCCGGGGGCTGTCTTCTCCCGCGCCCAGAAGCAGCATCGCCGCGGGCGCAAGCGCGCCGAAGCGGCCGAAATCCTCCGAGGCGCGCATCGGCACCTCGGTCTCGCCCTCGGGGATCGCCTCGGCCGCCAGCGCCGCGCGCAGCACCGCCACCGCCTCGGGCGCATTGGTGCAGGCGGTGAAAATGTCGTGCCAGGAGAGGCTTGCCTGCAGATCGCCCGCGGCCTGCGCCACCTCGGCCTCGGCCGCGTCGATCAGCGCCGCCATCCCGGCATCGGTCTGGCTGCGCAGGGTGGCCCAAAGCTCGGCCTCGGCGGGGGCGATGCCGAAGGCGGGCTCGCCCATCCGGGCATGGGTCACGGTGACCAGCGAAAACGCCGGATCGGTGACCGGACCGCCCCGGCCCAGCGCGGGCAGCCGGTCGATCAGCCGCGCCAGCGCCGGGCCCGGCGAAAGCCCCGTCTCGGGCTGCGCCGCATGCGCGGTGCGGCCGGTGAGCCGGATCTTCACCCCGCGCGAGGCGCAATTGGCGGGCCCGGGGCGCACGACGCCCTGCCCCAGCGCCAGCCCGGGGTAATTGTGCAAGGACAAGGCCAGATCGGGGCGGATCTCGGCAAAGCGCGGATCGGCGATCACCGCCGCCGCGCCCGAGCCGTCTTCCTCGGCGGGTTGAAACAGCAGCACGGCGCGGCCGCGTTTCGGTCTTTGCCGCGCCAGCCCCCGGGCGACGCCTGCCAGAATCGCCATATGGCCATCGTGGCCGCACAGATGCGCCTTGCCGGGAACCTGCGAACGATGCGCCACGGTCCCGGTCTCAAGGATCGGCAAGGCATCCAGTTCGCAGCGGATCAGCACCGTCGGCCCGGGGTCAGGGCCGTCCCAGATCGCCGCGACGCCATGGCCGCCCAGCCCGGTCAGAAGCCGGTCGGGCCGGGATTTCGCCAGTTCCGCCACCACCGCCCGCGCGGTCCCGGCCTCCTCGCCCGAGACCTCGGGGGCGCGGTGCAGCGCGTGGCGCCAGGCGGTCAGGTCGATCACGTCGGACTTGCTCAGCCGCGTCTGCATCAGCGCAACCCGATCTCGGCCAAAGCCGCCTGCAGATCGCCGGGCAAGGGCTCTTCCTGCCCGCGCCCCACCGCAAGATCGCGCGGCGCCTCGGTCGCGGGAAAATAGCGCCAGCCCTGAAACGGCCGCCGCGGCACGGCATCGGTGCGGATCACCGCCGGGTCGAGCACCAGCGCGCAGCGGGCGATGCCATCGGCGCCGGTCACCGGCTGCAGATCGAGAATCGGCTGCCGCGCCAGGATCTGCCCCTTGATCACCCAGTAAAGCGAACCGCCCGCCAGAACTTCCTCGGCGCGCTTCGGCCACATCCGCGTCACGTGCCGCGCCGGGCCGGTGCCGAAATGCGCGCGCTGCCAGTCGATCAGATCCTCGACGCCCTCTGCGCCAACACAAAGCTTGAGGATATGCAGCGGTTGTGTCATTGCCTTCTTTCCTGTCCCAAGCGCCTCGACCATTCGGTCAAAAACGCTACAAGTGGTCTTCCGTTTCCCGTCACACCACAATATAGAGTGCGTCGCCCGAGGGCAACGCGGTTCACCCCGACGTTGACCCCCTGCCCTCGTCAACGTATCTTTAACCCTCTTTCCGCCCGCCGGTCGCTGCCAAAGGATGCCTCATGACCCGTTTTGCCGCCCCCATCGCCGAACAGATCTGGGACATGAAATACCGGCTGAAAGATGCCGATGGCCTGCCGCTGGATGCTTCGGTCGAAGACAGCTGGCGCCGGGTGGCTCGCGATCTGGCCGCGGTCGAGGCCGATCCGGCAGCTTGGGAGCCGAAATTCTACGCCGCGCTGGAAGATTTCAAATTCCTGCCCGCGGGGCGGATTCTGGCGGGCGCGGGCACCGGCCGGGCGGTGACGCTGTTCAACTGCTTCGTCATGGGGACGATCCCCGATTCGATGGGCGGCATCTTCGACATGCTCAAGGAAGCCGCGCTGACGATGCAGCAAGGCGGCGGCATCGGCTATGATTTCTCGACGATCCGGCCGCGCGGCGCGGCGGTGAAGGGGGTGGCGGCCGATGCCTCGGGGCCGCTCTCGTTCATGGATGTCTGGGATGCGATGTGCCGCACGATCATGTCGGCCGGCTCGCGCAGGGGCGCGATGATGGCGACGATGCGCTGCGACCACCCCGATATCGAGGCCTTCATCACCGCGAAACAGGATTCCGCCCGGCTGCGGATGTTCAACCTGTCGGTGCTGATCACCGATGCCTTCATGGCGGCGGTGAAGGCCGACGGGCCGTGGGAGCTGGTCTTTGAAGGCAAGGTCTATCACACGCTGAACGCCCGCGATCTGTGGAACAAGATCATGCGCGCGACCTATGATTTCGCTGAGCCGGGGGTGATCTTCATCGACCGGATCAACGCGATGAACAACCTCGCTTACCTTGAGCAGATCGCGGCGACGAACCCCTGTGGCGAGCAGCCCCTGCCGCCCTATGGCGCCTGTCTGCTCGGCTCGGTCAACCTGGCGCGGCTGGTCACGGCGCCCTTCACCGATCAGGCCCGGCTGGATCTGGCGGCGCTGGACGAACTGGTGCGGACCTCGGTGCGGATGATGGACAATGTCGTCGATGCCAGCCGTTTCCCGCTGCCGCAGCAGGAAGCAGAGGCGACGAACAAGCGCCGGATCGGGCTTGGGGTGACGGGTCTGGCCGATGCGCTTCTGATGCTCGGGCTGCGCTATGGCGACGACCGGGCGGCGGCGCAGACCGAAGCCTGGATGAAGGCGATCGCCCGGGCGGCCTATCTGGCCTCGGTCGATCTGGCCAAGGAAAAGGGCGCTTTCCCGCTCTTTGATGCGCAGAAATATCTGAGCAGCGGCAACATGGTGCAGATGGACGAGGATGTCCGTCAGGCGATCGCCACGCATGGGATCCGCAATGCGCTTTTGACCTCGATCGCGCCCACCGGGACGATCTCGCTTTATGCGGGCAACGTGTCGTCGGGCATCGAGCCGGTCTTTGCCTATGCCTATACGCGCAAGGTGCTGCAAAAGGACGGCTCGCGGACCGAGGAAGAGGTCGTCGATTACGCGGTGAAGCTGTGGCGCGACATGAAGGGCGACGTTGCCCTGCCCGATTATTTCGTCAACGCCCAGACGCTGGCGCCGATGGATCACGTCAAGATGCAGGCGGCGGCGCAGAAATGGATCGACTCGTCGATCTCGAAAACGATCAACTGCCCGGTGGATATCAGCTTCGACGATTTCAAGGACGTCTACATGGCGGCCTTTGAAAGCGGCTGCAAGGGCTGCACCACCTATCGCCCGAACGAGGTGACGGGATCGGTTTTGACAGTTTCCGAAACTTCGGAAAAGACGCCCGAGACCGACAGCGGCGCCGAGGTGGTCTATCTGACCGAACCGCTGGATCGGCCCCCGTCACTGGAGGGGGCGACCTACAAGCTGAAATGGCCCGGGTCGGAACATGCGATCTACATCACCGTGAACGATATCGTGCAGGGCGGGCACCGGCGTCCTTTCGAGGTTTTCATAAATTCCAAGAATATGGAACACTACGCCTGGACGGTGGCGCTGACGCGGATGATCTCGGCGGTGTTCCGGCGTGGCGGCGATGTCAGTTTCGTGGTGGGCGAGCTCAAGGCGGTCTTTGATCCGCGCGGCGGGGCCTGGATGGGGGGGCAATACATCCCCTCGATCCTTGCGGCGATCGGCGGCGTGATCGAACGGCATCTGGTGGCGACGGGGTTCATCGCGGGCGAGGGCATGGGGCTGAAAAGCGACCCGCGTGCCGAGACCCTGGCGGTCGGCGACGCGCCCAGAGGCGAGGCCTGTCCGTCCTGCGGCAGCTACGCGATGCGCAAGGTGGAGGGATGCATGACCTGCGCGGATTGCGGCCACAGCAAGTGCGGCTGAGGGCAACGGCGGGTAGAGCAGTGTCCTGTCAGCCCAAATATTTCCTTTTTACACCCCATATTTTTCCTTTCGACAGGCAGCGTCTGGCCTTTCACGGAAAACGGGCGGAAATGCTTCGATTGGGCGGGTGAAACGGCTTGATATGAGGTGGCGGTGTGTTTCGAGCCACTTTTCAGTCTCTCTCGACGCAATCCTCTAGTGTCCTGTCAGCCCAAATATTTCCTTTTTATACCCCATATTTTTCCTTTCGACAGGCAGCGTCTGGCCTTTCACGGAAAACGGGCGGAAATGCTTCGATTGGGCGGGTGAAACGGCTCGATACGAGGTGACGGTGTGTCTCCAGCCACCTTCCAGGCTCTCTCGACGCAATCTTCCAACGCGGCCACACAAGCGCGACACAGCAAGTGAGAGAGCGGCCCTTCATCCCCAATCGTGTGGAGCGCAGCTAGACTCTTGGCACCGACGTGACGGGCGGTGAGCAGACCTTGATGTCGCGGCGTCGCGGCCGCGGCAATCAGCGACAGCGGACCTTCGCATCCCGCTCAGAGGGCTAAGCGACGGGCAGAAAAAACGGACTTAGCTCCCGAAAGTAATCTTCTTACGCGCCCGGTGACCCGCTTCACCGATGGGCGGCATCCCCGCCCATCGGGATCCTCGATGCGAGAGAACTTCGAAGCCGAGACGATCTTGCGCTTTGCCTGCTTATCCGTTCCACTCCGGAAAGTGCGGGTTTCCATAATCTATTTCCGCCGCTTCTCCTACTTAGAAGAGTTTCCCGCCTATGACGATGCTCCGCGACGAAAAGTCGATTATCGAGGACCTTCGGACCAACCTGAAGGAACGCTACCATTTCGAGGGCGGACGGACGCTCCTGCGAGAACTGCTGCAAAACGCGGATGATTCCGGTTCAGAGCAAGTCATGATCGCAGTCCAGCCCGGCTGGCCCGAGGCAGATCACCCGCTCCTGAGGGTTCCGGGGCTGATGGTCGCGAACGATGGCCGATATGACGCGGCATCAGCGCAAGGCATTGCGCGCTTCGGCGGCAGCATCAAGGCCACCGACACCGCTGCCATCGGGCGGTTCGGAATGGGACAGAAGACAGCGTTCCACGTCTGCGATGCCTTCCTCGTTGTCTCTGATGGGCACGAAACCGAGGTGCCTTCCCTCGTGGTCAATCCCTATATCGTCATCGGTAAACCCGGTGATGCATGCGTCGAATGGAAAGCCGCGCTGACCACGCGGGACCGTGATCTGCTTCTGTCCAGTGGCCTCGCGGGCTCCGCCCGTCAGATGGTCCAATGGTATCCCCTCCGGAGCCCAACCCTCAAACCGAAGACGACCACCAGCGGCTTCCTACCCAAGTTCTACGACACAAGCTTGCTGGATGATGCCAGCGACCCGTTCTGGCTGTCTGGCATCGTTTCGCTGTTGCGTAACGTCCGGAAACTCGAAGTTATCGTGACCGATGGCACGTCCAGTGTCATTGACCGGGCCGCTTCCCCGCGCTTGCGCTTTGATCCTGCAACGCCGGGGCAGACGGATTTCGGTGGTCCGCTGTGCGCCGGAATCCGCAGCGTCGGCAAGGAAATGATGGCGCCGACGGATTTCGGCACCGATCTGACCGCCTCGGGAGCTTGGCCGGATATCCTCGACCGGCAGGACGATGCCATGGTTCCACAGAAGGCGTTGCCGCATGCTGCCGTGGTGCTTCTCGTTGATCCCGATGGGCAAGATGAACTCGACATCACGTGGTCCGTATTCCTGCCGGTCGCGAGCGAAAGCGCGCCCCGCGTCGTCGGGACCGGACAGGTGCGGCTGTTCCTGCATGGCTACTTCTTCGTAACCAGCGGACGGGATGCTATCCTCGGTCATGACAAGGACACGCCGGACGACGTCAGCGCCGCATGGAACGCGCGGGTGCGCGACGAACTTGTGCTGCCTCTGCTGCCGAGTTTGTTGATGGATGCGCTCAAGTCAGACGCCTTGACCGAGATGAGGCTACAGGCAGTCGTATCCGGCTTGAATGCGTCCGGGCTCATAGGGAACCATCGCAATGCAATCTCGTCGCGGCAGGTTCTGGCGCGGACCTTGAACGACCGAAAGATCGGCTGGACACTGAACGCGCCGAGTCTTCAATTCCGCGCACTGCCCGCGCCGGAAAACACCCGGCTTCCCCGGATCCTGGAACTGATTCCCGACCTCGAGCAACGTATGGCTGAGTGGAACCTTGTTCCAACAGTCGGGTCCAACGCAGTCCTGGCGCCAGTTGCTGCGGCCTGGCAGGACGAGGAACTTGCACAAATAGCCGGGCTCCTGACCGCCGCCGCATTTGGTCAAGGGGGAAAGCTCGCACGTTTCGGCGAATTCCTTGATTTTGCCCGCCGCGAGCGTCTGGACAAGTCGGCAGCGCTTGCCGCGCCTGTCCTGAGCCTGCTTCGCCAGGCGATGACAAAGCGTGATGTCGATATGGCGCAGGGCGAACACATCCGGATGGTCCTCCACCATCTTCCGGACGGTTGCGTGGTGTCCATGCCACCCAGCGTGATGCGCAATAGCCAGATGCGCCGGACGCTGGCCTCGGTCGAGGCCGCACCGCTGTGTATTCACCAGGACTGGCGTCCGACAAGCTTCGGAGCCCGAAACCTGTCGCTGATCGAAGCGAAGGCCCTGTTGACGGCCCTGCAACCGCTGCTGAAGGACACCGCGACCGAGGACGCGGCCGCAACCGCCGCAATTGCCATCCTGAAGGCGATGGGAGACAATTTGGCCGCGGCGCAGCGCGATCCGGAGTTCCGGACACTGCACATCGTCCGTGTCGACAAGGGGCTTGGCTTCCCGCGCAGTGCCAGCCTCGACGACCTGTCGAAAGCAGCAAGCAGCGGGCGCCTTTTCGCGCATAACAACGAGAATCGGAAACTTGTCGAGCTGCTCGAAGGTGCGGCCCCGGGTGCCGGCGCCATGATGATCAACTACGCCGAGGCTGCCCAGCTCCTGACCGAGGTCGGAGCTGGTCTGACCTATGCGAAAGATCCTTCCTACGAAACAGCGCGTCTTGCCGCCGAGGCAGATGCTTCGGGACCAGATGAAGCGCGTCTCGACCTGATGCACAAGCTCTGGAGCACCGAGAGCAGGTACCGCCCGTACCTGCGCGCGATCCTTGCCGGACGCCGCGAAGCCCGCTTCGACGACCGAGACCTGCTGTGGATCGAAGGAGGGAACGGCCAACTCGACGCCTTCGCCCGCACCCTTGTCGGTGGAGACGAAAAGACCATCCTGCTGACTTCAACCCTGCTGATGCGCATTGATGCCGAAAAACAGGGGCATCTTGGCGTCCGGAAGTTCGATGGCGCGACACTCGGCGAAAAGTTCCTGGCCAATCAGAGGCATATCGCAGCCACTCCGATTTCGCCCGAACTATTCTCGGCCTTCTTCACGGCGAATATTCCGGACGAAGATCTCGAACTTCTGCCGATCTTCGAGACAAAGCAGGGGCGCGTTGCTGCCGTGCATGGCTTTCGCCAGAACCCGGACCTATCCTTTCCGGACGGCATTGACGTGCCGATATTGCACGCCCCGTTCGGCATCGCGGCGCAGGAACAGTTTCGCCGGATCACCTCGGCGCGCATCTGGTCTGCGGAGCGGCAACTTGCCTTCCTGCTCGACCAACCCGAGCCTGAGAAACATGCTGCGCAAATCATTGCAGCCGTTCGGGATGGCAGGACAGCGGAAACGCTGCCCCTGCTTGCTGAGACGCAATGGCTCACCCTGATCGACGGGCGCACAGTCGCGCCCGCAGCCGTCATGGATCTACCTGGCTTGAATTCGGGCCTGCTCCCCTCAGACATGGCAACACGCGAGGATGTACCAGTCGGCCTGCTCGACGCGGACACCCTGCGTCTGCTGATGAAGGACGGTGTGCTGAAGGACACCGCCGCAAGCAAAAGTACCCTGCTGGAGCGTCTCTCTGAGGGAAGCCTCCCGTGCTGGATCGGCGAGCGGCCCGGTGACATCGCCGCTTACCTTCAATCCCTCGCAAGAGATGGCGCGGACCTAACCTTGCCGGGATGGCCCCTTCTGGCCTGGCTGTTGTCGGCGCCAGGCGCCGAGGCACAGACCATCGTGCGCGAGGTGCAGCAGCACGGGGCTCCTGAGCCTGACCATTTCCATGGTTGGATGGATGCTCTCTCACGCATCGCCGCTTCAGGGAACCCGTCTGCCCGTGCCGTCTATGACTCGGGTTTCCGCTTTCTGGCGAGAACGTCGAACGATCAGATCGGGAAAATCCTTTCCGGAACACGGGTGCCAACGCGCGACGGAACCTGGCGTGCCGCAGACGAGGTGGTCGCGCATGGCGGTGCCGTCGCCTTCGCGCATCGTCTTGACCCCGAATTGTCGCGGCTGCTCCCGCAATCGGCACAGGGTTCGGGTGACGACCCGCGAAAGCTTCGCCCAAGTGACGCGCCCGCTGAACTGACGGAAAAGCAGTCCGCCGATAGCCTGAGGCCGATCCTCGCCCGTGCGAAAGTTGCCGTTCCCGCCGAGATGCTCGCCGTTCTGGTGTTCATGCTCGGTCGGTCGGATTGCTGGCGCGCGCTGATGCGTGAAGAGCTTGGGCTGGCCACCCCGGTGATCGAGGGGATCGAGCGCGATTTCGAGAACCAGGTAGACACGGCGTATCGAAAAGGCAGCGACCAGAGCCTCATGGCCCGATCCGCCCGAATGCGAATCCAGTTCCGTCCGCGACGCGATCTGCAAGGTGAGGACGAGTTCATCAGCATCGCGGGAACACCCGTGATGCTCCCGCTCGGGGACGCGCAGCCATTGGAGATCGTCGGAACAATCCGCCAGAACTGGAAAAACGAGCAAACCAAGGACCTGCATAACCTGACAAGGCGACGCGCTCTCGACGTCGTGTTGCCGGACGATGTGCGGCTGACGGACCGACATGTCACTGAATTCTGTCGAACCCTCGCCGAAGAATATGTCGGCAGTGTAAATGATCAACCCGAAGCACGCTCAGCTCTGGACGCGCTACTTGCGGGTCGTGCGCGGTTTGCCGAACATGTCGCGAGTGCGGTCAGGGCCGAAATCCGTGACCAGATGCCGAAGATCCTTGGCGAGATGAAGCCGAGGCCAAGCGGCACTCTGGAACGCGCGCGCAAGGACTACGAGGATGCCGTGCGCGGCGCTGGAGACGGTGTCGATGCCATCCGCCAGGGGCTCAAGGACCGGCTCTGGACGAAAGTCGATCAACCCGAGGGTCACACGGAATTGCTGGAACGCGTGCGGGCGCGGATTACAGAGGACGGATACGCCCCGGCACGAATCTTTTTCGAGCTTTTCCAGAACGCGGACGACGCCTGGCAGCAAGATCCAGCCTGGAGCGATGCTCCCGGACAGTTCGAGCTGTCACGAGATCGCGGAACCACAACCATGACTCACTGGGGAAGGCTCATCAACGTCGTCGGTGCAGGCAGTCACGGCGAACGCATGGGATGGCACCGCGACCTGTACCACATGCTCCTGCTCAACCTCAGTGACAAGGATCGCGCGGAGGCCGTGACCGGGAAGTTCGGCCTCGGCTTCAAGGCAGTACATCTGCTGGCAGATCAGGTCCGCATTGCCAGCCGACACGTCGCCTGCCACGTTCGCGGTGGGCTGCTACCCGATCCTTGGGATCAAGGAAAGGAGCGTTCATTTGATGCGACAAAGCAAGGCCGCCCCGCCACGATCATCGAATTCGATCAAAACGCGGGACAGGACTACGACACGGCTTGGGACGCCTTCCGCCGGTCGGCGCGCTGGTTGCCCGCCATGGCGCGCGGCATACGGCAGGTCGATATCCGCAAGGAGGCTCTCGTCGAGACCTTCGGCGCTTCCTTCGAAGACACGGGAGCCGAGAACGTCCGCATTCTGACCTTGACCGGAACCGAAGCCGGCAAGGCGCTTGTCTTGGACCTGGACGACGATACCACGCTGTTCCTGCCTCTCGGTCCCAACGGGCCGATCCCCCCCGCCAATGGAACACCCGGCCTGTGGTTGCTGGCACCGCTGGATGTCGACGCGCGCCCGCGCTGGCTGATGAACAGCCGCAGCTTTGCAGTTAACCCGGGCCGGGGGCACCTGCGGGGCACGTTGGACGAACGCAAGGCCCTCTTCCGCAAGCACGGCACCAGTCTCGCGCGCAGGCTCAAGGCTTTGGCAGCACTGCTTGAGAACGACTGGCCTGCGTTTGCCCTCAAGGCAGGACTATCCAACCCGGACCCGAACGCAGGAAGAAGCCTGTTCTGGACCGCCCTCGCTGACAGCTTTACACCGGATCTGCGTCATGACCTGCTGGGGTCGCTCCACGTGGACGACACCCGACCGCGTGACATCACCAATCAGGCCCCCGACGCCGCCAGGCTTGGTTGGGCGAGCCTGGTCTGCGATGCGCCCGTATTCCCAACAGGTCTCACCGCCCCCTTTGAGCCCCTGTTGCAAGCCACGGAAGTCCTCTGGCAAGTGGCCGGCGTCATGGACTTGCCGGATGCCGCAGAGCGGCTTGCGGGCCATCCGGCAGCCCATCGATTGCTGTCGCGCAGCGTGTCGAGCAAGGCAGCCCGCACGCTCGAACAGATCGGCCTCCGGGTACCGAGTCCGCTGCATGGTGGTGGCCTTCTGGCGGAGGTCCTACGAGAGTCCTGCCGGATCGAGCCCGATCTGGCGACCTGGCTTGGCGGCATCCTGTCATCCGCGCGCATGGAACAAGGCGAGAGAGAACAGGCCTTGGACCATTTGCGCACTGCTATATTCCGCATGGCGGATGGCAAATGGGGGCCGGCAGCATTCATGCCACATGGCTGCGAACGCACCGATCCGGACGAGCGGTTAATTTCCGAGTTCGCGTCATCGGAATACATCCTGTCCGGGGATTACACCGGCGACGCGATCAGTCTTTACGAACTCGCACGCGGTAGCGGTCATCTCGGCCGCTTTCTTGCACCGGCAAGGCTCGCCCAGTTCGCCCGCGAATGCAAAACGATCGAAGCGAAGCGCGCGCTGGTGACATACATGATGCGCGGCGAAAAAGGCCGAAAGCTGGCCGAAGAGTTGAGCATCCGGCCGTGTAGCTGGCTCCCCCGTGATTTCGAAGCGCTTTGCGCCAGTGACTTCGCACAGGGACTGAACCGCAAGGATCTGGTGCGGAACGTTCTCCCGCATCTCTACGCCGGCGAACACGAGGACCGCCTTGATGGGACCCAGTACCCTGCCCCTGACTTGGGTTATCCCGCGGTTGAGCAGTCTGAAGATCAGCCAGATCCTGCGCTTGTGCTCGAACGGCTGCATGCATGGTGGTCGCGAAAATCCCAAGAGCTTGGCAGCAAATACAACTTTGACACCTACCCGGCGAACTCGAAGCCAGAACGGCTCCGCGACAAGCATTATGACGATGATCCCGAAGGATGGTTCACCTTCTTCGCCCAGGGCGTCTTCCGAACCATCGAGTGGGGCAACGAGACCGCCAGCCGTAACTTCATCAACAATGCCAAACGCGCCGGATGGTGGGGAGATATGGCCCGTATCTCGCAGGTCCACAGCTACAAACCATGGACAGATCGACTGGAAGAGCTTGCGAGCATTGATGGCAAGGCCGAGAACTATCGACCATGGCGCCGTGCGCTGGGAGAGCTTTACGTCGTCGCGCGCTGGTTTCCAGACTACATCGACGTCTACCAGAACCTGCCAAGATTCGTGCAACGCGACGGAGCGATCAGCCTCGTCGATCACTGGTGGCCGAGTGCCTCGCCGTCGCATCAGCGGCGCGGCACCGAAGGGGCCTCTTTGATCCGCGCACTCGGAACCGGCGCGAACTGGATGATCCGCGAGGGCGTGCGGGCCGGCATCTGGGGTGATCTCGGCGGCTACATGTACGGATACGGCTGGGCGAACTCCGCTGCCATGGGGCGTTTCGCGGATCGGATAGGCTGGCGACATCTCTCGGGCCTTGGCGGGATGGATGACTCACGTGAAATCTACTCCGAGTTCGAGGCATGCCTTGAGGATCGCGCGTCTTTTGGTGGCGCCCTTGACCTTCCCATCCAGCTTTTGATGACCCAGATGCACGAGGGCGCGCAGGAAGACATCTTCAGCCCAGGACCCTCGACTGGGCCGCAATCCGACGACGAAGAAAAGGACCCCATTAAATGACGACCTTCGCCCCTGAGCAATCCGTTCGGCATCCTGATCATGGTGAAGGCCGCATCGTGGTCGATCAGGGGGTCTTCAGCCTCGTCCAGTTCGGCACGGATATCCACAGGGTGGAGACAGCCCAGTTGATGCGCATCGAGTCGCTGGAGGATCGCCTTGCCGATCTCACTACGGACGACCCGACAGCCACGTTGGCAAAGGCGCAGGCGTTCCTGATCAGGTCGATCAACGACCAATGGGGCGTCTTCACGCGCACCCGGGTCAAGCTTCTGCCCCACCAGCTCTGGGTCTGCCGCCAGGTGACGCGCAACTGGCCCGCCCGCTGGTTGGTTGCCGATGACGTCGGCCTCGGCAAGACCATCGAAGCGGGCCTGATCCTCGATCCGCTGCTCTCCTCAGACCGTGTGAAGCGCGTCCTCGTCCTGACCCCGGCCCGGCTTGCGCCGCAGTGGCGAGACCGGATGAAGACGATGTTCGACATCCGTCTCAACCTCTATACTGCTGACCTTGATCGCGATAGGGTCAGCTACTGGGAGACGGCCGACAAAGTGGTCGCCTCGTTCCATACGCTCCGCATGGACAAGGCGCGCGAGCGCCTGTTGAAGTCCGAGCCGTGGGATCTGGTTCTGGTCGACGAAGCGCACCACTTCCAGGCGGTCGAACGCAGCGCAACCCTGACATATAACCTGCTGAAGGACATGCAGGCCGCGGGCAAGATCGGCTCGCTGGTCCTGTTCACCGGCACGCCACATAGGGGCAAAGACTTCGGTTTCCTCGCCCTGATGCACCTCCTGCGGCCCGATCTTTTCGACCCACAGCGCGACATCGAGGAGCAGCTTGCGCACCTGCCCGAAGCGATGATCCGCAACAACAAGGCCACGGTGACCGACCTCGAAGGCAAGCCGCTGTTCAAGCCGGTGATGACCCAGACCGTCGACTACGGCTATACCGAGGCGGAGGCGGATTTCTACAACGTCATGAGCGAGTTCATCCTCGACGGTCGGGCCTATGCGAGCGACCTTGCCGGCCGTGAGCGCACCTCGCGCATGCTCCTGCTTATCGCGCTACAGAAGCTTGCCGCCAGTTCCATCGCGGCGATCCGCAGCGCCCTGTCGAAGCGCCGAGGCATGCTGGCGACGACAATTGCGCAAGGTCGAAGCGGTGCCGCCCAGATTGTCGAGCCGCCAGAGGATGAAGATGACGACGAACGATCCCAGCGCGAGGAAACCTCCGTGGGCGAGACTTCCCCGACGCTCATGAGTGACGAGATTGCCCGCCTCGACGAGATCCTCGCTCGCGCCGACGAAATCACCCAAGAGACGAAGATCCAGAGACTGATCGACTTGATCGTGACCGAGCTCCCCGCCGGAGAGCCCGTCTTGCTCTTCACCGAATACAAGGCCACCCAGGCCCTCGTCCTGAACGCGCTGGAAGCACATTTCGGCGAAGGGAGCACCGGTTTTATCAATGGTGACGAACGCCTCACGCTTCCCGATGCCAGCGGTATCGCCCAGACGCGCAACCTAGCTCGCGACACGGCGGCCGAAGATTTTAATGCCGGACGCACCCGCTTCCTGATCTCGACTGAGGCTGGCGGCGAGGGTATCGACCTTCAGCACCGCTGCGCCACGCTGGTGCATGTCGATCTTCCTTGGAACCCGATGCGGTTGCACCAGAGGGTTGGTCGCCTCAACCGCTATGGGCAGAACCGTGCGGTATCTGTCTACCTGCTGCGAAACCCCGAAACCGTCGAGGCGCGTATTTGGTCCCTTCTCGAAGAAAAACTCGCGCGGATCCAGGCCACGCTCAGCGCCTCGATGGAGGAAGCCGAAGACATTGCCCAGCTCGTGATCGGCATGGCTGGATCCTCGGTTTTCGACGAGCTTTATTCCGAGGGTTATTCGAAACAAGGCCGGGAAACCCTGAGAAGCTGGTGGACAGCCAACAGCAACCGCTTCGGCGGCGACAATGCGCTCGCGACGGCTCGAAGCATTTTCGGCTCTGCATCGAAATTCGATTCCGCAAGCATGGCCAAGGAAATTCCCCAACTTGACTTACCGGAACTTGAGCCGTTCTTCCGGAACGCCGCCAAGACACACGGGCGCAGGGTCACGACCTCTGAGGCGGGTCTCTCGATCGCGACGCCCGAGATCTGGCGCAACGATCTGGATCTGAAATCCCGATACGATGGCCTGACGTTCGACCGCGAACTCGCGCCACAGGAACAGATGAACCGAATGATGGGGATCGGGCATTCCCTTGTCGACAAGCTTCTGGAGCATGCAGTCAACCAGCCGGTCTTTGCCGCGTACCTCAAAGGTCTCGAAAGCCCGATCCTGCTGGCACGGGTGGAGGACGAACTGACGGGAACGAAGGCGACCGTCCATCGTATCGTCATCGGACTGCGACATGGGCAGTCCAACATACTGAGGGATGGTGAGCTGTTGACTTTGCTCAATCACTGCACCGCTCAGGAAGCGGCACCAACCGAACTATCCGTAGAACATGCAGCGACTTTGCGCGAGCTGTCGATGCAGCTTGAAGCATCTGAACTCCCGGGATCGTTTGGGTTCACCTACCCAAAGGCAAGGCCCATCATGGCACTGGTGCCCGCACCAGTGCAGCAGGAAGCGGACCTTACCTTGGGTCCGGGAGCCATCTCATAGGCGCAGAGATTGGGATACTCGACGTTACAAAAGGGTTCAGCACCCAAAAATTACGGCGCCATCACATACCGAAGAGGTGCTCGGCAAGATTATGGATTGTCTTACTATCAAAGCCAGAATCCTTGGTCTCTTCAGTCACGATGAGCCGGCCGGATGGATTGCTCTTGTTCCAAACGCTGATACCCCGTTCTGCGTACCAGCTTAATTTCTCGCCCCACCGTTTGACATAGTCGGCCTTATCCATCATGCCGCAATGCTCCCAGTACCAAGTGTCCTGCTTGTGCTCGATAGTGAAGTCCGGGAGACGGTAGGCACCAGCACCGTCGGTGAGCGGCTTCTCGAAGCTGTATCGGATCTTGCCTGCCTGCTCGAGTGCGTAGAGCGTATCGGCGATCAATATCTCCGATTTGGAGCTGACGAGATCCCCGCGACGTGTGGCGTGAATGAGCTTGGCGGCCAGCCAGCCCCAGCGGATACCGCTAATATCCTGAACCGACAGGTGACGCATATCAGGCGCGCCGAACAGATTGGTGGACCGCCTCGCGGTCTCGGAGAAGAATTCCGATCTCAGCTTACTGTAGTGGCTGAAGGCCCCCTGATGCAGAATCCAGACACGGTTTCGTTGGCGGGTGAGCGCGGTATATAGCATCTCGCGGGTTAGCAGATTGCTGCTGCGCGGCAGGACGAGGATCACCGCGCCGAATTCCGATCCCTGTGCCTTATGCACGGTGACGGCATATGCGAGCTCGAGGTAGGGGCTGCCTTCTTCTGAGAAATCGCCCGGCTTGAAGCTGAAGCTTTCGCCGCTCTGCGAGGCAAACTCGACTTTCGTCCAATAGAGCTTGTGCTTGCCGGCATCGCCATTGACGATGCCAACCTCCCCATTTGCGAGATAGCCGGCACGCTGACCAGCCTCTATGTTCCATCGCTTACGCGAATGGTTGCGCAAGCACATGACCTTGTCGCCATAGGTGATTTGATCGGCGCCTCGCGGCGGGATCATCCTCCAACCTCTTCCCCAGCGCTGGGCGGAGGCCAGTCGCTCGGCACGCACAGTCTGTTTGATCAGGCGATTAATCTCGGCCGATCCGCTAGCCATGTTCCTATGGGCAGAGAGGATTTGCCAAGCTTCGGCCTTTTCGCCGCACCCTTCGTTGAAATATATGAAATCGCCGCTTCCGGTGCCGCCTAACGACAGCTCAACCTGTCGTTCCAGATCATCACCGGTTGAACCCAGTTCCTTCGCGAGGACGTCGATGATCGTTTCGCGCAGATCGCCAGGCGTGTCCCAAGAACGGAATTTCAGGCGTGTGGAGTCCGCTGGAGTCTGGCCTGCGGAAATCACCGCATCCTCGCCTGGCGGTAGCGGTTTGCCGGAGAAGAGATTGGCCAGCTGGACATCGGGCAGAGACAGGGCGGGCACAAGTCCGCCTTCGGACTGGCGACGGCTGACGGTTAGCCGCGCTAGGCCCACGCCCTCGTGCGCATCGAGATGATTGATGATATCGACGAAAGGCCGCCCGGCCCCGATGGGCGGGAGCTGTTGCGGATCGCCGACCAGAATAAGGCGCGCGGCCTTAGGAAGTGCGCTGCAAAGCGAGGCGAGCTGATCTTCCGTCAGCATCGATGACTCATCGACAATGCATGTCGTTACATCAGCCGTCGCTCCATCGGTTCGCACCAGATAGCGCGCGGTCTCGCCGTCGTAGCGTCCGAATTCGTGGAGGAATTGTGCGAGCGTTCGCGCCTGTTCCGGCCTGCCAGTCTGTTGTCCCAGCCTCACGCGGGCTTTGCCGGTTGGAGCTAGGAGCAAAATATCCCGGCCCACCACCTTCTCCTGATCGAGAAAGATCTTGAGCAGCGTCGTCTTGCCGGTGCCAGCAGGCCCGGTAAGGACCGCGATTTTCGACCGCTCCAGAATTTCGAGCGCCAGGACTTTCTCGTTCTGTGCGGCTTGCTCATCCTCATCTCCGGCCACCGGGTCACCGAACTTGGCGGTGACTAGACTTGGCCAGTCGACGCTGGCAGTCGTTCCGGCCTTGAGGCGGGCTTGGACATGAGATGCGATGACGTCGCGCGCCTTATCATAGCGGCCGAGCTGCGCGAATAGCGTGCCTTCATAGTCAAGCACGCAGATCGCGCCCTCGAACTCCTCCCTGCACAGATCAAGCGTCGGTCCATCAATCGTGACGGTTCGGGACAAGGGCAGTTTGGCCACCGCAGTCGAGAGAATTTCGGCGCTGAGCAACGTGTGTCCCTGCAGCGCAGCCTGCTCCAGCGCCTCAATGACGATGGCCCTGAGCCGCAGCGGTTGATCGGGTTCGTCCAGATCGATTTCGCATTCGCGAGGCAGTGCTGGCGTTGCAGCGGATTTCTGAGACGGGAAAAGACCGCGATCAATGGTCGTCAGGCTGACCGGATTGGAGGAAAGGCGCGTGTCTTCAAAAATCAAATAGGGGTTGGCCAACACGGCCAATGCATTCGGTCGCTCAAATGCCTCTTGAGCTTGCTGTTTTGTCAACTCAAAGCAAGAGAGGAGGCGCATCATATCATAGCGATCCGGTTCCTTCTCCCTGAGACGCTTGAAGCGCTTAGACTGCATCGACGAGATCTTCGGCGCGCCGGCTGGCGAGATGCGCCCTCCATCAAAAATGGCTTCGACTACGGGCCACGGGTCTTCGCCCTCCTTAAGTTCGGAGGCGAGCGCCAGCGCAAACAATGTGCCATTGAACGTCTGATCAAAACAGGAGAGCGCGCTGCCCAGCCCTGGTGCCGAGCCCTGCATGGTCCACAAGCGGCTGAGCTCGCTATCGATCCAAGAGAGATAATTAGCCCAAGGTCCAGTCAACACCTTTGATGCAGCGTCAATTGCCGCCCGTACAGCCAGCAGCGCGGTTATTGCACTGCCATGCGTCACATGTTCGCTAGCATAGAGGAATTGCTCATAGCCCTCGCTCGGAACCTCAGCAACAAACTCCGAAAGGTCGAGGTTATCTGTTTTGGCAGCCGCTTCGATCAGTTCGTGATACGGGAGAACGACACCTCCGGTCCAAAAGCCTGGATTTTGAGGGTCTGGGCGCAAGGAATGTTGAAACGGTCTTTCCCACACCATGGACCGGATCCGACCTGCCGCCTTGCCGCCCTCATATGGATACTCATCGACTTTCCCGGTCGCGCTCAGCCGCGCAACGGCGACAATCTGGCGGGCCTGGCTTTCGGCCATGGGCGTTTGACGTGCATAGAAAAAGACCAGCGATTCTCCGTCTTCCAGAAGCGAGTTAAATCCTTCGAGCAAGCTCCTTTGATTATCGCATTCCTGAACCCAAGGTGTATCAACGATCAGCTTGGGTGCTTTGCCCTCCTGGGGCTCACGCGAAACTTCTGCATCAAGCCCGAGATCCTTTGACAGCTGCCACGCGTGCTCGCGTAGCATCCATTTGAATGGCGTGAGTACGCCACCATACGCCGGCACATGTACTTGCGCGGTCAGGATGTGCTCGTGGTCTTTGCTATAGTTTGAATAATCCAGCTTGCTTTTGTAAATGAAAGCCTCTGGAGACAGGAAAGTCGCGCGTTCCGCGAGACAGGGCGGCATCTGATCTAGGTTAGCGAACGAGTCACCTGCAGCGTGAGTCTCGAATTCATCATCCCGGTTCTGCGCGGTTCTGCGCACAGCAAGGCAAGCTGAATTCCCCTTCGGATCTGTACAGACACGGCCATTCCACTTGCTGTCATGCCAAGGAACGCGAACTGACACATGCCGTATAGCTGCTTGGCTCATGTTACATCCCTGAGAAATAGATCGATTTTCATATATGATTTCTTATCCATCAATCATTTGAGAGGTTCCGCGTGACTTGCCACTGACTGTTCATCCAATGGCGACATTTATCAAGGGTCGTTTGCGCTGATAAGATCTGAAAACCGCCCCAGAAAGGCGGTACAGAACGGTCGGTTACACCCAATCCGAGTCCCGGGACAGGGTGGTAAAGCTAAAGGATGGGCGGTCCAGATAGGAGCGCCCCCACCAGCGGCGAAGTCGATGTAAACTAGCTCAACAGTTCTCTCAGGTTCGATAGCAGCACCGACCGCATATTCTCTGCGGTAAAACCGAAGACCTCGGCAAGTTGAAAGACGGTCTCTTCGACATCGCGCGGACGCACCGTTCCGCGCGGAGTTTCCACGAAAGGGCCGTCCGTTTCCGTCAGCAATCTGTCACGTGGCAATGAGGCGACCAATATCCGATGCCGCTCGGTTCGCAGCATCGCGGTATTGATCGAGAAATAGCACCCCATTTCGACGGCCCGCCGCGCCTCCGCCTTGGTTCCTGTGAACCAGTGCAAGACTGCCTTCGAAGTATCGATAAACTTGGTGGCCTCGAGCGCCGTGAGCACCTTGGCGACGCTGCGGACACTGTGAAGTGACGCCACCTTGCGCCCCTGCTCGGCGCTGGCCCGCAGCATCCGGTCAAGGACCTGCTCTTGCTCTTTCAGATTCCGATAGAACCGCGGCCCCGCGTCGAGGCCGATCTCTCCGATGTAACGAGCCTCCGGCAAGTATCGCTCGAAAAGTGCTACCTCTTCAGCCCGTTCCGCAACGAGCTGTGGATGAAGACCAAGGGCAACCCGTACCAGCCGAGACTGCGCTGCCATCTCCTTGTTCCGTGGCCATGCCTTCGGAGTGGTCGTCACTGCCAATGTCGCGACTTCAGCTTGGTCACACTGCTGAATGAGGGCAGCATGATCCGGGTAGAGATCGAGATGGCAGTGGAAATCGACCCAACGCGGCCCCGTCTCCTTTGTCATAGAGGTCGCGCTCGAACCCCGCAGAGCAGCGCCTCCACTTCAGCAATGCCCGTGCGATAGACCTTCTCGTAATCAGCCAACCGATCGGGGTGATCGATCAGTGGGCCTGGGAGGTAGATATCGAGCCTCGCCTTCGCGGGGCGCTTACGGAGTCGAGCAATGGCACGCTGGAAGGATCGAATATGCATTCCTTCCGCCTCGCTGCTATCGAGGTCGCGCGCCTTCAGATCCGGGATTGAGTAGTCGGTTGAGTCATTCCCGAGGCCCGCGAGCATGGAAGCTCGGCGAATGAGACACGGCACACAGTATCCGCAATGCTTGGGCGCTTCGCCCTGCCAGCGGGCCTTCGAAGGCGAAGAGCAGGACATGGTGTTCGCCGCCTCCTTGGCGATGAAAGATTGGGCGCGACATTCGCGGATCATCTCACCCTTTGTCTTGAATGCGTAAGGATTAACCAGCTTCACTTTGAGACCGAGCGCAACCAGCAGCTCATTGAAACGCGCCATATAGTAGGGGTGTGTCGTCCGAGTGCTGAGAGCACCGAGACGCAATGGATCCAAGGGCACGTTCAGAGAAATGAGACCGTTCTCCGGGACATGCACGATCTGGTCGCCGCCCAATGCGTCAGCCGCCAAGACAGCGAGGGAGAAAAAGAGGAAGGATCTGCCCCGCAGCGTGTTTTCGGAGCTGCCAGTGCCCAAAACGTCATGGCCGAAACCAATTCGAGCGCGGACGTGCCTTATGCCGAGAGTGCTGTATTGTCCCTCGAGGGCTTCCCTGCAATGTGTCTGCGATTTGCTCGTTTCGCCGTCCCAGTAATGGCTGATTAGCAACGGCGCTTTGCCAACCGCACAAAGATCTATGGCGCCGATAAAGCTGTCCAGTCCACCGGAGAACAAGCAAACCTCCAGCGCGGAACCTAGGCGGAGCTTCGACGCCGGGGCGGATAACTTCGAGTAAGCACTCGGTCTGGCGCGGAATTGCAGCGTCCATCGATCACCGGTGAGAAAATTCAGCATTTTCGCCAGCAATGGCTCGACTCTTCTCCAGAGAACGGGATCGGACACCGGGACATCAAGACCTAGTTCACGGCTCCATCCATCCTGCGCATGGGCGTCTCGTGAAATCCGAGTGTCCGCAGCGGTCAATGCTACAGAGATGAGTGACAAATCTATCGCCGTCTCCGATGGGACGATGCCCAGATCGGCCAAGTCGTCCATCGCCTGGCCTAGTCCAAAATCAAGTCGAGCATCTGCGTCGAGCATATCGAACGGATAGGACGTATTGTCGGCCAAAGTGGAAGACGGTTTGTCTTCTGGGCCGAGCTTGAGGGTGATAACCTGGCGCCCCTTCATTCAGCTTCTCCCATGAGGCTAATCAGCTCGAACCCAGCTTCGTAAATGTTGTCGATCGTGTTCATCATCTCCGCGTCCGAGTGGACCGGCCCATCCAGAAGGGGTGCCAAAGCCCCTCTGGTGTGACCCGCGACGAAATCGTGGAGCTGTTCCTGCATGTCCTCCATAGCTTCGACGCTGGCAGAGCGTGCCATCCCGCGCGTTGCCATGTCGGTGATGATCCGACCTTCGATGGAACGGATGATGAAATCCAAGAAGAACTCCCGACGTTCGGCGTCCGACATGGCGCCGAAGTCGTTCATCCCTGCATCGGCAAAATCGGAGATCGCGTCCAGCATCGCCTGCCGCGCGATTGCCTCATCCAAGGCTCCGCCGGGCGGACAGATGAAATCCAAGAGCGCTGTGAAGACTTCCGCAGCCGGCCGGGATGCCAGAGACCCGAGGTTGAATTGCTGAAGAGCGGTAGCCGCTCCGAAGCTCTCCACATTTCGCACGAGGCCCAAGAGGCGAGCGCCCGCCGACCGCGAAGCGCCCATGCGCCGAGCGGCGCCGCGTGCCCCGCCCGTCCCAGAACGCACATAGCTGGACAAAGATTTGCCCAAGTCGCCGCGATCTCCGGTCTGGGCGAATTTGTTGAAGCTTCTCCTCGCACTTCGGAAGTTGCCTGAATCTGCTGGCACGACCTGGGGCGCGCTCGGCTGTGCCGATCCATCAGGAGCAGAGGGAGCCCCCGACGGCGGCTGCCCCGGTGCTGGAGCTGTTGCCGGTGACGGGTCATCCGCCCAGCTTGGCACCAGTCCACCACTGGGTCCGCCGAAACGTGTCGAGGTTCCCATGTCAGACGCTCCTCACGCGTGGCAACGACTTTGAAGCTTTCGCGGCAGATTGCAGGGTCTTGTTCTCGGATTGCTTCGCCCACTGTTCTTTCACGAGGTCAAAGCGATCAATCCAGTTGTCCGACTGCAGTGCCTTAGACCAGCTGGATACGGCCCAAGTTCCGATGCGCCCGGTCGGCAGTGCCTCGAGAAGCTCTACGAGGCGCCCCTGCAATGCGGGGTGAATTTCCACTAGCAGTGCCAACCCATCGACGCCGTCCGGCTTCTTGGAGGGTTTGTCTGAGGCGAGGATGTTGTCACGCAGCGCATTGAATACCGTCTCGGGCTCCATCCCCGTCAGCTTGCTTACGTCTTCGGCGCTTTGGGCGACCGCAATGCGACCGGCCATCAACTTTTCGATGATAGCCTCGAGGTGCTGATGGGCGGCAACGCCGGACAATGCGCTGCGTTTGTCCCGGGTAACGAAGACATACGGCCGCAAGTCCTTGCCTGCCAGCTTCGGCTCAGTCTTCGCCCAGCGAATGATCCACTCGCTAGTCAACCATTCACCGACCTCGGATGGAGGTTCGACTGGCTCTTCGTCCGCGGCCGACACGGATTGTGCCGAACCACTGACTTTCGCATGACCCTCAAGCGCCTTGATCGCTTTTGGAGATCCGTTGATATCACCGGCCGCGAGCTTCGCCAGTTCCCCATAAAACGAAGGCGCGAAACGCTCTGCGAGCATGATTTTCGCGAGGGTAGACCGCTCGATGTCGTCAGCGAATCCACGTTCTTCTGCGATCGCCTCGCGCAGCATCATCGTATTGAGGAAGCGCTTGATCTGCCGTGGGTTCCCGTGCGCGCCCTCGCTCAACACCGCACTGACTTGGGCGCTTATGGCCAGGGCATTCTCAATGGGAGCCGGTAACTTGCCGAGCTTCTCTTCAATTGCCGAGCGGTCGAGCCCCTGGATGAGCCACGGCTTCTTCAACTGGTCCCGCGCCGCGGAGATCAGCCGGGCAAATGTCGGATCGTCGCTTCCGAGGGCGTTCTCGGCTAGAAGCAGCGACACGTAGATGCGCGTCTCCGCCGCACCCAGTGCGGGAATGCGGAACGGGACCTGGATCAACTTCTCGAGGTAGTTTCTAGAGTAGGTCACCGGACCCGAGGATGGTGGGAGGTCCGGGAAGTGGTCCTTCACGGCATACTCGATCATCGCCTCGTCGGCACCGATGATGAAGGCGGTGCGCTCGACGAACAGAAAGAGCCTGATCGCCTCCAGGGTGGCGATGGCGGTGCTCGGCAGGCAGCGATCCAGGTCATCCACCATGACGACCAGCCGTTTGATTTTCGCTGCATCGAGCAATGCTACGAATTCTTCCCTGAAGGCATGCATATGCGCGGGGGACCCGCCCGCCTCTTCGGGAGCATCCTTTACAAATTCGCTGGCTGTGCTCGCCCAGTCAACGAGTTTCTCGATCGAGATAGCCTCGCCGGGATTGTCCACAAGGCCCTTGATCAGGCCTACTGCATCCGAGACAAGGTCCGGCGTCGGGACCCCGGAGAAGGCGGTCAATGCAAGCCCGCCCGTTTTGCGGGCGAGCTTCAGCCAGTCGATGCGTTTTCGCAGCTTAGTGGCCGCTTCCTTGACGCCTGCCATCTTCGGCCGCGCCCGGGTGAGTTCTTCCACAACGGTTTCAATGACCACCGTTTTCGCGTCGTCAAAGCCCTCGAACGCCCAGCCATTGAACCAGACGCAGAGTGTCCCGTCGTCGTCCTCCCAAGAGGACTGGATCATTTTCAGGATGCTGGACTTCCCGGCCCCCCAGTCGCCATGAATCCCGATGGTCAGAGGATCATTTTTGGAAGCGTCGATCAGACGGACAACGGTCCTCGAGATGGCTTCGAAGTAAAGAAGATCGGTCGCGGTTTCTTGGTCATTCAAAAACATAGCGAAGCTCAAATTACCCTGTGGCTGAATCAACCTCGCCTAACCGCGCCCCGTAGTCCAGATGTTCTCGTGGAAATATTGAAACGCGAGCTCACGCCAATGGCGACCGGCGACCGGCGACCCGTTCCAGTTCGGTTCGACGTGTCGCCTGAACGCAGCGACTACCGCCGCATCATTCTGTCCGAATATTATTGCCGAACACCAGCTAAGGGCGGCGGTGCCACGGGGCGGGTTCGTCCAAGGGCGAACAGGTCACGAGGCCAAGACCAACGTGAGGGGCGGAAACCGGTCTAACGGCGGTGCGGCATGGCAGACGCAGAAACCTTGCCAGAGCAGCCGTTCGGGCCGACCGCAGCGAAATCACAGTCGCTTCCGCCCCAAGGGGGGGGGGAGCCGACCTTCGCAGCAGGCGCAAAAAAACGTAAGCGAGCCGCACTTGTCCAAATAGCCTCAGTTGTCTTCGAAACCTATTTTCCCTTAAGATTAATGTTTATTGACTGGCAATCGCACCTCAGCTGCACTGAGCTTCCTTTTCTAGGGACGACGTAGGGTAAAGTTCCACATTTCTCGTTCGAGCAACGCATGCTCTCGAGTAGAAGTTTGTATGCAGCAACGACTTTCGCGAATTCGCCGCTCTCAAAGTTCTCCCATTCGTTGAAGTGAACCGATGGATTTATAGCCCATTGCTCAACGTATGTTGCCGCAATCAACGCATTCGATTTGTCACGTTTTCCTTCGAGTATGCTCTTCTCTTCGTCGTTGCCCCAGTGGGCGGCGGCTTTGATCCCTTTATCGAGGCGATCTTGCCAGCGTTTCAGGACGGGCGGCAGGAGATCGCCAAGATCGTAATGGCCGTCTCCGCGAAATTCCACTTGAGCGCGGAGATTGTCGGCAAGGACAGTGGCGATGTACTCTAGGTAGCGGCGCAGGAGCCAGGCTGCGCGCGGCACATCGTTCTTGTCGAGCTGTTGGTCGATCTCCGTCCAAATCTCCTGATCATCCCAGATGCGCGGCCCGAACTCCACGCTCCAGCCGCCGAATAGCTGGCTCTTTGCTATCAGCTTCTCGGTCTTCATATACTGCAGCCAGACCCGATCATGGGTCGTGAGGACGAACTGCGTGTTTGGAAACCTCGTCTTAAGCAGGCGACACACCTCACGTCGATGGCCCGTATCGACGGACATCATCACATCGTCGAGCACGGCGAAGGTAAACTTGTCCCCGAGCGTGTACTGCATTAGCGCAAGATAGAGGCACAGCCCCATCCCGTCTTGGTGTCCCTCACTGTGATATGCGCCAGGCGGAAACGTGCCCCTGCCGTAGAAGTCCACATTGAAGCTTAGTTTTGCGGGTTCGGCCTTGAGTTCTCCGACGAATTTGCCGTCATCGTCGTTGATGGCCTTGTAAAGCGCTGTGAACTCCTTCGCGACAGCGTCATAAATATCTTCCAGCACGTCGTTCGAGGTCTGTACATAATGATCATAGACCTTCTCGGCGACGGTGCTGCGCTGCGCGCTTTCCTTTGCGGAGCGGTTCGCTTCGATTAGGCGGGCATAGCGTTCCTGTAGCACCGTCAGGGACTGGATTGCCTTTTCTTTGGCGGAACTGTCGGGCAGCGCCGCGATGACCTTGCGTAACTCCCCAAGCAGGGCCTGAACGTCGCCGGGCAAGGCCCACCAAGCGTCCTGTATGGCGGTAATCGCGGGGTCGAGCTGCGCGTGATCCTCGCGAAAGTCCTTGATCGTGGTCAGAATCTGTTTCAGCCGCACCGCGTATGTGGCCAGCGTCGCGATCGCGACGGCAGGTTCTAGAGCCTTGGCATAGCTCGCTACTGTGCGCAGATCGGCGATGCGGTCTTCGACGGCTTGCTCGATAGTCTGGAAATTCGTGTCCAGCTTCTTCAATATCTTGCCGATGGCATCGCTGCTGATTAGCTTTTCTTCAAGATGGGCGCGCAGCGCCTCGGCATCCCATGGCGAATCGCAAAGCGGACACGCTTCGCTCTCGTCACTTACGAATTCCAGCCCCTTAGTGATAAAGCCATGCTGCCGCGCCAGTGTCAGTGCAGCGCTATCCTCTTTTAGCTTGTTCAGCGCGGCAAGCGCATCACCGCGTGCGCCGGACAGTGCATCGGGCTCGTCTTGCGCGGCACTCTCGGTCAGAGCCTTGAGGTCAGCCAGCGCGACGGATTTGACCAGAGCGGACTGCTTGGCCCCTTCCTCCTCCTTCTCATCATCCACTGCGCCTATGAAGATGGTTTCGGGTGTCAGTTCCGTGAGGTCGGGGAGTCCGAGCACCTTGCGGTGTTCATTGGCCTTCTCCATCACGTTTTCACGTTTGAGCGTGTCAACGCCAATAGCGGTTTTGAGGTCTTGTTCCGCTTTGCTCTTCGCGCCCGTTGCGTCTCTCGCCTCCTTGGCGGCGTTGTTTTTGAACGTATTCAGAGCTTTACGCAGATCGCCGATGCGATCAAGGCGCAAGAGATTCTGCACATCGGTCGAGCGCTGCGACGGCGGCGTGATGATGTATTTGGCGATCTCGCGCCGCGAAAGCGCAAACTCGGGATGGGCCTGCAGGCTGTAGACGATCTCCTCCTCGGCTCCGCCGGAGGGCGTGACGCTCACCTGCTTCGGAGACTTGACCGACCGCGCGATGATCACGTCCTTGCCGAGCGAGGGAATATGCGCCGTGATCTCGACCTTGGCCTTCTCAGGTGCGGTTCGGCTGTCGACATGCGGGCCATGTTTGGCGACGCTGAGTTCTCCCTGACCCTGCCCCGACAGGCGGGTCAAACTGCCGGTGAGGCAGAATTCTATAGCATCGACAACACCGCTCTTGCCCGTGCCGTTCGGTCCACATATTCCGAAATTCTTACCGCCCAGATCAAGGGTGAGGTCTTTGATCCCCCGAAACTCTTCAATATGGACTGTCTTAAGCCGGATCATGCGCCGTCTCCTATCGCACCATTCTCCTCATCCTCGGGCGGCGGAAATAGCGCGGCACTGATCTCGTCCGGTTTAAGGGCCTTGCCGCTCCGCAGTAGTGCATCCAGTCGGTCTGCCGCATCGTCTTCGATGGCCTCGTCCGCCTTCATCACCTCAAGAAACTTCTTCAATACCTTCGCAAGTGTGGGTGAAATGGGCGGGCCTTGATCTTGATCCATAGATAATTTAACTCCTGATAGGCCTTGCCCCATGTTTGTTGGTCATGCAACAATTATTGCCCCGGGCTATACCATGCAAAATATTGGCCTGTGGCTATACATTTCTTTTCTGTGGTGCAGCGAAAGGTGGTCTTACCAAGGTCGGCGTTGGGCCGGAGGGCTTCGATTGCAACACTAGGGGCAAGGAATGGTCGTCCGCTGCGCAGCGCATAAATGATCGCGAGGCGCTGAAATCGGAAAAAGACCTTTCAGCAGGATGTTCCATTTTCAATCATTCGTCGAACTGGGATGCATCGGCTAAGAAGTCTTCGATAATGTACAATGAAGCCATATGCCGCTCATGCGGCCAGTCAGTCCCACATGGGCAGTCGTCGTCACGTTGTTCCCGCTGCCAGACGCCATCCTCGCTGACACGGTAGAACCAACCGCGATTTACCAGGCTGCTGAAGAAGTCGTCGTCTCGGAACAGTTTTCTTTCGGCGCAACCTGCTGCGTTTGGTTTTGGCTCCATCGACGCA
>NZ_SWJZ01000135.1 GCF_005144475.1 Rhodobacter capsulatus
AGATCGACGGCCGAGGGCGCCATCTGCGGCGCGCAGGGGGACTTCGGTCATGGTCATCGGGTCAACTCCGGTTCGGGAAAAGGGGGAACGCCGGACCGTGCGATCTCTCCCCCGGCGGCGCTCCAAATCCCCCCTGCCCTTCTCGGTCTCTCGGCTCTCACGCCGCAAACTGCAGCGCGCGGACGGCGATGGCACGCCAGAGCGGATCGACAAGACGCCCCTCAAGTTGATCGGCGCGACGGCGCAGATGTGCCACGAACCCATGCTCGCGCCATCCGGCCGCCTGGCTCGCCCGCGCGCGCAAGCCGCTCGCCTCGCGCAACACCGAACGGGCCTCGGGCGTGGAGAGGACCGGGTTGCACCAGGCAATCGCGCCGTCCGCCAACTCGCCCGCGAGCACGAGCCGCTCTTCTCGATCGAGGATCACCATCATATGCGGGGCAACATCGGCGCCGACTTCCTGCGCCAGCACGACCGCAGCAAACATCGCGTCAGCGAGCGTCGCATAGCGATCGAGCTCGACCGGGCGGTCCTGGCCGGACATTGCAGCCCCAAGATCCGGGGCGACAAGTTTCAGAACGAAGGGCAGATCGGGATTGGGCGACGGGAACGCATCGGCGTCAAACCGCGTCGTCGGTGTCGCCTTTCGCGCATGGAACCCTTGATCGAGCATCTCAAATTCTCCTGCGACAGGGGCGGGAAGCCTCTCTCCCCGCCATCACCGTCACCCCAAAACCGCCGCCCTCTTCCACGAAGGGCGACGGTTCAGGGGCTGGCTTGATCGTCAAAGCTTGCCGAGAGCCCTCAAGCTCAGCTCATAGCCAGCCCCGACGATGATGTGGTCATGCAGCGTCAGGCCGAGATAACGGCAGCCCTTCTGGATCTCCTTGGTCATGCTGAGATCGGCTTCCGATGGGGTCGCATCCCCCGAAGGGTGGTTGTGGATCAGGATCAGCGCGCTCGCGTTCAGCATCAGCGCCCGCTTGATCACCTCGCGCGGATAGACGG
>NZ_SWJZ01000136.1 GCF_005144475.1 Rhodobacter capsulatus
TAGCCGCCCGCCCAGCCGATGCCGGTCTGCCGGTCCAGCCCGGCGGTGGCGCACCAGTCCCGCGGCACGCCCAGAACCCCGCACCAGGCATGGTCAAGCCGCAGCCCGCGCGTCTGCGGTAGCATGCGGTAAAGGATCGCCTTCAGCTTTTCGATCGTCTCGGGCTGGGTCTGGCCGCGCAGATCGGTGCGCGAGCCGAAGCGGTACGGCACACCCCGTCCCCCCATCGCGATCCGGCCCTCGCGGGTGCGCTGCGCGTAGCAATAGGCATGCGAGGCATCGGCCAGCAATTCCGCGCCCTGCCAGCCGATCTCGTCCCAGAGCGCCGCGGGCAGCGGTTCGGTCACCACGATGGCGCTGTTGAGCGGGATCCATTCGCGTTCATTGCCCGCGATGCCGTGGGTAAAACCCTCGGTCGCCCGCAAGATCCGATGCGCCGTGACGGTGCCGCGGTCGGTCGTCACCCGGCCCGGCGCGATGCGGGTGACGCAGGTCTGCTCGTAGATCCGCACGCCCTTGCGCTCGACCGCCGCGGCCAGCCCGCGCACGAGTTTCGCAGGCTGCACCCGCGCCACACCATGCGTCACCAGCGCGGCAAGCGCCCCCGGCACCCGGACCCGCGCCGCCGCCTCGGCGCCTTCGATCAGCTCGACCCGCTCCGGGCCGATGTTCCAGGCGCGTTCCTCGGCAAGGGTGTCGCGCAGCCGCTGCAGCTGCGCGGGGGTGCAGGCATAGGTCAGGCAATCGGTCTCAAGGATGTCCGCCTCAATCCCCTCGGCGGCGCAGACGCGGATCACGTCGGCCACGGTGTCGCGCAGCTGCCGTTCAAAGGCGATCACCCCCGCACGCGTCCCGGTGGCCAGATATTTCGCGCGGCTCCAGGAAAAATCCCCCGAGCACCAGCCGCCATTGCGCCCCGAGGCCCCGAAACCGGCAAAGTCCTTTTCCACCACCGCAATCGACAGCCC
>NZ_SWJZ01000137.1 GCF_005144475.1 Rhodobacter capsulatus
GACGCGACGCTGCACGGCATTGCCGACCGGCTCCAGGCCATCCAGCGCCGGAACTTCTATCAACTCGCGGCCGAGGCGACCCATCGCGGATGCTACTACCACGAATATACCATGTCCGTGGATGTCACGCGCGACAGCCCGACCTGCCAGCCGCCTACCGAGGATGCCGAGGAGATCGTGACCGAGGCGCTGCGCGATCTGGCCCGCTGGCTCTACCGCCAGCTTCAGGCCGAATACGAGCACCTCACCTCGGATGAGGC
>NZ_SWJZ01000138.1 GCF_005144475.1 Rhodobacter capsulatus
TGATCTTCCAGCATCGCCTCGGTCGCGGTGAAATTGGGATGCTCGCGCAAGATCGCATGGCGGCGCTGCTTCAGGGTGACGTCGTAATAATCGGTCATCCCGTCATAGCCCTGCACCCGGAACCCCTCGGCCAGCAGCTGCCGCGCAAGGTGAAAACCGATGAACCCGGCGGTGCCGGTCAGCAACACCTTGCGGCCCGCCCCGGCCTTCGGTTCTGTCAAAAGTGCATTCTTCTGAAACGGCACTGTCATTCCCTTTCGATCCCGTCAGCGCGACGCAGGGTCTTTCCCCTCGAAACCGAGGGGATCCCCGGGTCGCTTTTCGTCCAGCAGACGACGCACAAGCCGGAAATACCGGGTCGCCACGACCGACCAGGTATATCTCCGATCGGCGACGTCCTTCATCGCCCCGGCGGCGCAGCCGACGGAGCCGGTGCAAAGCGCGTCGATCAACGCGCCAAGCGCATCGCGGTCTTGGAAAAACAACGCCCCGTTTTCGGTCGTCGCCCGGTTGAAGCCGCAATCGAACGCCACGATGTCCTGGTGCACCTGCATCGCCTCGACCAGCGAGGGATTGGTCCCCCCCGCGGAATGGCCGTGAACATAAAACCGGGCCTGCTGCCGGATCGCCTTGAGCCTGGCCAGATCATAAATCGGGTCCAGCAGGCAAAGATGGGGCAGCGTCCCGAAGGTCTTGCGCAGGTCGCGCCCATAGTCGCTGGCCGCCCAGTTGCCGATCAGCACCAGCGGCACCGTCGGCCTGCTGGCAAAGGCTTCGAGGATCATGCGGACATTGTTTTCCGGCTCGATCCGGCAAATCGACAGCGCATAGCGCGCGGGCAGGTCGTGAAGACGGGCGGGATCGGCCTCGGGCGCCAGCACATGATCGCCGCCATAGGCGATCGTTTCGCAATCCACGCCATAGCTGTTGCGGATATGCGCCGCGATATGGTCGTTGTCGGCAATCACCGCATGCGAATGCCGTGCGGCCAACCGTTCGGACAGCCGCAGGATCCAGCGCGAAACACCGCGCCATTTTTCGCGCTTCCATTCGATGCCATCGACATTGGTCACGATCTTTGCCCCGCCAAGGCGGCGAAAGAGCGGAATGGCGACGGCCCCCGAAACCCCGAGCACCAGCACCACATCGGCGCGCGACAGGACCGCCGCGGCCAAGGACAGGATGTCATAAGGAATGCTTTGGGCGCCGTTGGCCTGCAGCGGCAGATAGCGCAGCTTCGCCCCGTGAAAGGTGGCGGCGCGCTGCGGATAGCTGCGCGCGCTGCAATAGATCGTCAGCTCCATGTCCGGCGCGAGGCCGGGTGCAAGCACGGCCAGGTTTTCGACCAGCGTCTCGAAGCCGCCATAGCGACCGGGAACCCCGACCGATCCGATGATCGACAGCCGCAACCGGCGCGGCGCCTTGGTGCCCGATGTGCCCATGCCCGCCACCTCAGACCTGCGCCCGTGCGAGAGAGGGATCCGCGGGCGGGGGCAGGCCGTAAAGCCCGAAGGTCAGGGCATTCAACTTGCGCACGTCGAACTTTTCTTCGCAGAACTGGCGGGATCTGGGGGCCGCAAGGGCCAGAAAATCGGTGTCGATCCGGGCGAGGGCCGCCGCGAGAGAGGACGCGCTGCGCACCGCGCACAGATACCCGTTCCAGCCGTCCTTGACGGTCTCCCGGCATCCGGGCACGTCGGTGGTGACCACACATTTGCCGAAAGCGAGCGCTTCGATCAGCGACCGGGGCACGCCTTCGCGGTAAGAGGGCAGCACCACCACATCCGCCGCCTGCATGTAGGCGCCGGGGTCGGTCTTGTGGCCGATGAAGTGAACCCCGTGCACGCCTGCGTACTGCGCCACTTCCGCGGCGCTCAGCGCCCCGGAGGCGGCGGTGTCGATCAGGCCCATGTGGACGAAGGCAAAGCGATCCGCAAAGTCCCGGGTCAGGCTTTGCGCCGCCGCGTAAAACTCGGAAAAGCCCTTTTCGGGAACGCCGCGCGCGGGAAACAGCGCGACGATCCGCCCGCCAAGATCCATGCCGATCTCGGCGGCAAGCCGGGCCCGGGCCGTTTCGATTGCGGTCGCGTCGGGCAGGGGGAACTCGTTCAGATCGATGCCCGAGCCCGCCGTCACGATGCCCCGCCCCGGCGCGATGGCGCCCAGCGTTTCCAGATCCTGCTTGTCGTCGGGGTTCTGAAACAGCACCGCCACCCGCGACGGCAGCAAGAACCGATACTGCCAGACCAGAAGCTGACGCAGCACCCGATGCTTGACGTCGGAGCGGATGAACACCGTTCCAAGCCCGGTGACGGTCGCCACGATCTTCGGCACCCGCGCCAGACCTGCGGCAAGGCTGCCGAAGATCACCGCCTTGTGGGTGAAGCTGTGCACCACATCGGGGCGTTCTTGCCGCACGATCCGCAGCAGATCGCAAAACAGCCCAAAATTGCGCAGCGGCGAGGCGGAGTGGCGGGAAAATTCAACCACGATCGGCCGGGCGCCCATCGCCCGCAGCGTTTCGATGTAGCCGCCCGATCCGCTGATCGTGACGACGTCATGCCCCGCCGCAACCAGCGCACGAATCAGGGGTGCGCGAAAATTGGCCAAAGCGCCATCGGTGTTGCAGACCAGAACCACCTTCGACAAAGCAAAACTCCATACGACAAAGGCTGGAATAAAACATACGACCGCGCGATCGCGCCGCCTCAAGGTCAAGAGCTTGGCGCATCTTACCGCTGCTCTTTCCACACCGCAAGGTTGCATCCGCCCCGGGGCGGGACGCCCGGTCCTTTCGGCCCGCGAAGGCGAGGGCCGCCCAAGGTGCCGGTCGCTTGTGGCCAGGGCGTTCGACAGGGTTTGGGGCGCGGGAAGGACGAAGCACTGTCCAGACGCGATGACAAAGATCGAAACGTCATTGGAATTCCGCGCCCCGGGCGGACAGTGCAGATGGCCGGAAGGATGGGGGCCCGGACTTACGCTGTGCGGTTTCTTGCGCCGGGCGCTCGGGAGACCCCTTGAGAACGTGAACCTGCGCGGCATCGAGCTTTCCGATGTTGCCAGCGATATCGCGCAAGCGCTTGACAAGGAAAGGCGTGCACGGCGTTCCGGGGCTGCGCCGTCTGTCGCATGCGCGACCCGGGCCGGAGAGGGCGATCCGAAATCGGCCCGGCAATATCGACCCGGTATCGGTGGCGGGGATCCGGGTCGGCCCCTGCGCAACAGCTTGGGACCGCGTTGCCGGATCAAAGCCACAAGACCCGGTCTTTCGACCGGGCCTTGTCCTGTTCGACAAACGTGTTTCGGATGTCCCGCGGGGGGGGCATCGATCACTCCGCCAGCACCGCAAATGGCGTTTTCGGGAATTGCCGCCAGGCCGCCAGCGCCGCCAGATCGAGCCCATCCGGTGCCACGCAATTGACATGATACCCCGGAACCATTTCGAGCACGGGGGCGCCGTCGGCGTCGGTTTGCCCGGTCTCGCGGGTGATCGGCATCGGACAGGGGTTGAGGATTTCCAGCGCCGCATGCCGCACGGCGCCTTCTGCGAACAGGGCGGACTGTGCCTCTGGGGCGGTGGCAAAGCTCAGACAGATCAACATCACAGCACTCCTGCAGGAAAAACGCTCAGCAGATGAAGGGCCCCGACACCGATTGCCAGCGCCCCGCCCGCATGTGCGACCCCTTTGGTGTCGGTCGTTCCCGTGGCATCGATGCGGCGCAGATCATAGCTTCCCGCCGCCACCGCCACGCTGGCCAGATCGGCCGCCCGGGTGACCGCGGAGGCCTCGGTCAGAATGACCGAACTGGCCGCGGCCCCGACCTCCAGCTGCGCGCCCCAGAGATGAAGCCCCGACGCCCCATTGCCCA
>NZ_SWJZ01000139.1 GCF_005144475.1 Rhodobacter capsulatus
ATTTTCTTGAGCGCCTTGATCGCGCGCACATTTCTGCTGGCCGCGATTTTTCCCCACGCCTCGGGCCTGAGCTGCATCGCAGCCAGGAACCCGAGCATCCAGAATTCCCACAAGATGTCGCCGTTACGCTGGTCTTCATCCATCACCGGGAAATACTCGCCCGGCATCATCAGCGCGGTCGCAACGCGGTTATAATGCGCCATCAGGAGATCGAGTGTTGCCTGCATGTCAGCCAGACTCTCGAATTCAGGCGCGCCTCCCTCGCCCCAAACCTTGGCGAGCCAAACCGAAGGCGGGATCATCTCAGGGCTGGTGATCAAACCGGCACAGAACCCGTCGAACTCGGGCAGCAGCATCGGATCGTTTTCCTCGGGCAGCGCCATCAGCGCCTCCTCAAGCTTTCTCAAATCCTCGTCGCTGTGCCATTCCATGGTTCTTCCCTCCACCTCGTCAAAGCCAAACCGGGCGCAGTGCCAAGACCGGCGCGCCGGCGCCGCAGTGGTCAAAATGGCAGACTTGAGCCCCGGGCGCCATCGCACCGAAACCCCGGTTGAACGCAGATGCATGCGAGACCTGGCCTCGAACGACCTGCCGCATCTCCTCTCGTGGAGCCGCGGGTGCACCAAGCGAAAAGCCCGGCAGATTTCCCTGCCGGGCTTTGGCCGAGGCCCCGTTCGTCAGAACGGGATCTCGTCGTCGCGGTCGATGAACTCGGGGCTTTCGCCCTCGGCAGCCTTCGGGCGGCT
>NZ_SWJZ01000140.1 GCF_005144475.1 Rhodobacter capsulatus
GTTGACCAGCCGTTCCTGATGCCGATCGAGGACGTGTTCTCGATCTCGGGCCGCGGCACCGTGGTGACCGGCCGTGTGGAACGCGGTGTGATCAACGTGGGCGACGAACTCGAGATCGTCGGCATCCGCGACACCAAGAAGTCGGTCTGCACCGGCGTCGAGATGTTCCGCAAGCTGCTGGACCGCGGCGAAGCGGGCGACAACATCGGCGCGCTGCTGCGCGGCATCGACCGTGACGGCGTCGAGCGTGGTCAGGTTCTGTGCAAGCCGGGTTCGGTGAAGCCGCACACGAACTTCGAAGCCGAAGCCTACATCCTGACGAAGGAAGAAGGCGGCCGCCACACGCCGTTCTTTGCGAACTACCGTCCGCAATTCTACTTCCGCACGACGGACGTGACGGGCACCGTGAAGCTGCCGGAAGGCACCGAGATGGTGATGCCGGGCGACAACCTGAAGTTCGAAGTCGAGCTGATCGCGCCGATCGCGATGGAAGA
>NZ_SWJZ01000016.1 GCF_005144475.1 Rhodobacter capsulatus
GATCTTTTCGCTGCCGAACGTGCTGCCGACGCCGCCGGGCACCTCGGCCGTGCTGGGGCTGCCGCTGATTTTCCTGACCTTTCAGATGCTGATCGGCGGGCCGCCGTGGTTTCCCGCCTTCATCGCCACGCGCTCGATCGCGCGGGCGGATTTCGCCCGTCTGGCGGCGGTGGTCGTGCCGCGGCTCTTGCGCGCCGAGAAGATGCTGAAACCGCGGCTGAGCTTTCTGTCCACGCGCTGGGCCGAGCAGGGGCTGGGGCTTCTGGCGCTGGTGCTGGCGATCATCCTGACGCTGCCGATCCCGCTGGGCAACATCGGCCCGGCCTTTGCGCTGGCGCTGATCGGCATCGGCCTGTTCGAGCGCGACGGGCTTTGGGTGATGGCCGGGGTGGTGGCGGGGCTGGGCGCGCTGGCGCTGGTGCATGGGGTGATCTGGGCGATGATCGCTGCCGCCGCGCATGTCTTGCAAAACTGGTCCTGAGGATCGGCGATGAAAAAAGGCCCCCGCGGCGGGGGCCTTGTTCCCTGCGCGGGGGGGCGATCACTTCGGCAGGATCCGCACGCCGCCCTTCGCCGCCGAAGACGCGAACAACGCATAAGCCCTGAGCGCGGTCGACACCTGGCGCGGACGCGGCGCCGCGGGCGCCCAGGGCAGCGGCCCCTTGGCGGCGCGGCGCGCCTCCAGCACCTCCTCGGCCACTGCCAGATGGATGGTGCGGTTCGGAATGTCGATCTCGATCACGTCGCCGGTCTCGACCAGCCCGATCAGCCCGCCTTCCTCGGCCTCGGGGCTGACATGGCCGATCGACAGCCCCGACGTCCCGCCCGAGAAGCGGCCATCCGTCAGCAGGGCGCATTTCTTGCCCAGCCCCTTCGATTTCAGATAGCTGGTCGGGTAAAGCATCTCCTGCATCCCCGGGCCGCCACGCGGGCCTTCGTAGCGGATCACCACCACTTCGCCCTCGGTGACCTTGCCGGTCAGGATGCCGGAGACCGCATCGTCCTGGCTTTCAAAGACTTTCGCCGTGCCGGTGAATTTGAGGATCGACTCGTCGACGCCTGCGGTCTTCACGATGCAGCCGTTCAGCGCGATATTGCCAAACAGCACCGCCAGACCGCCGTCTTTCGAAAACGCATGTTCGGCCGCGCGGATCACGCCTGCGCTGCGGTCGCGGTCGACCTCCTTGTAGCGGTTTTGCGTCGAAAACGCCTCGGTGGTGCGAACGCCCCCCGGCGCGGCGCGGTAGAAGCTGTCGACGGCGGGATCATTGGCCGTCATCACGTCCCAGGTCGCGATCGCCTCGCCCATCGAGGCGGAATGCACGGTGCGGGCGTCGAGATGCAGAAGACCCGCCCGGCCCATCTCGCCCAGGATCCCCATGATGCCGCCCGCGCGGTGCACGTCTTCCATGTGCACATCCTGCTTGGCGGGCGCGACCTTGCACAGCACGGGCACCTTGCGCGACAGCCGGTCGATGTCGTCCATGGTGAAATTCACCTCGCCTTCGTAGGCGATGGCCAGCAGGTGCAGCACGGTGTTGGTGGAGCCGCCCATCGCGATATCAAGGCTCATGGCGTTCTCGAAGGCCTGATGGGTGGCGATGTCGCGCGGCAAGAGGCCCGGTTCGTTGCCCTCGTAATGCCGCTTGGTGATGTCGACGATGCGCCGCCCGGCCTCCAGGAACAGCGCCTTGCGGTCGGCATGCGTCGCCAGCATCGAGCCGTTGCCGGGCAGGGCCAGACCCAGCGCCTCGGCCAGACAGTTCATCGAATTCGCCGTGAACATGCCCGAGCACGAGCCGCAGGTCGGGCAGGCGGCTTTCTCGATCGCCTCGACCTGGGCATCGGTGTAGCTGTCGTCGGCGGCCACCACCATCGCATCGACCAGATCAAGGTCATGGTCGATCACGTCGGGGCTGATCTTGCCCGCCTCCATCGGCCCGCCGGAAACGAAGATCACCGGGATGTTCAGCCGCATCGCCGCCATCATCATGCCGGGGGTGATCTTGTCGCAGTTCGAGATGCAGACCATCGCATCGGCGCAATGGCCGTTGACCATGTATTCGACCGAATCCGCGATCACCTCGCGCGAGGGGAGGGAATAGAGCATCCCGTCATGGCCCATGGCGATGCCGTCATCGATGGCGATGGTGTTGAATTCCTTGGCGACGCCGCCCGCGGCTTCGATTTCGCGCGCGACCATCTGGCCAAGGTCCTTCAGGTGGACGTGCCCCGGCACGAACTGGGTGAAGGAGTTGACGACGGCGATGATCGGCTTGCCGAAATCGCCATCCGTCATGCCGGTCGCGCGCCAGAGGCCACGCGCCCCCGCCATGTTGCGGCCATGGGTCGATTTGCGGGAACGATAGTGCGGCATCTGGCGTCTCCGGGCTGGCTTGGACTTGGCCCTTCTAGCGCAGGCCGGGGGGCGATGCCAACCCGAAGCCTTGCGGCAGGAACACGAAGCCTTGCGGCATGGGGCGCTTTCGCTGCCGTCGATCTCGGGCGGGGAAAGGCATCGCCTTTCCCCGCCCGCAGCGACCACAGTGCGCCACGACCGCTGCCACTGGACGCAACAGAGGCCGGCGCCAGCCCCGGCGGGCGAGAAGCGCCCGCCATGGGCGGGGCGGGCGCTGGCCGGCGGCCTTTGGGCCCCCGGCGGCCCCGGGGCCTCTGTCTCGCATGGCCAAGGCGATGGCCTTGGCCAACGAGCCGCCCGAACCCGGCCTTACGCCATCAGCTCCACCGCCATCGCCGTGGCCTCGCCGCCGCCGATGCAGAGCGTCGCGACGCCGGTTTTCAGCCCGTGCGTCTTCAGCGCCGCCAGCAGCGTCACCAGCACCCGCGCCCCCGAGGCGCCGATCGGATGCCCCAGCGCGCAGGCGCCGCCATGCACGTTCACCCGGTCCTGCGGCAGATCCAGCGCCGCCATCGCCGCCATGGCGACCACCGCAAACGCCTCGTTCACCTCGAACAGATCGACCGCCCGCAGATCCAGATCGAGCTTCCCGGCCAGCTTCGTCAGCGCGCCGATCGGCGCCGTCGGAAACAGGTTCGGCGCATCGGCATGGGTCGCATGGCCCAGCACCCGGGCGAGCGGCGTCAGCCCGCGGGCCTCGGCCTCCGAGGCGCGCATCAGCACCAGCGCCGCCGCCCCGTCGGAAATCGACGAGGAATTCGCCGCCGTCACCGTGCCGCCCTGCCGGAAGGCCGGTTTCAGCGTCGCGATCTTGTCCATCCGCGCCTTGCCGGGCTGTTCGTCGGTGTCGACCCGGACCTCGGTCTTGCCCGAAATCACCACCGGCGCGATTTCCGCCGCGAAATGCCCCGCCGCAATCGCCGCCTGCGCCCGGGTCAGCGAGGCGATCGCATAGGCGTCCTGCGCGGCGCGGCTGAAGCCCATCGTCTCGGCGCAATCCTCGGCAAAGGTGCCCATCAACCGGCCGCGGTCATAGGCATCTTCAAGCCCGTCCAGAAACATGTGATCCAGCACCTGCCCATGCCCCAGCCGCAGCCCGCCGCGGGCTTTCGGCAAAAGATAAGGGGCGTTCGTCATGCTCTCCATGCCGCCCGCCAGCACGACACGCGCCGAACCGGCCAGCAAAAGGTCATGGCCCAGCATCGCCGCCTTCATGCCCGAGCCGCACATCTTGTTGATCGTTGTCGCCCCCGCCGCAAGCGGTAGACCCGCCTTCAGCGCCGCCTGCCGCGCCGGGGCCTGACCCTGACCCGCGGGCAGGACGCAACCCATCAGCACCTCGTCGACATCCTCGGCCGGGATGCCCGCCCGCGACAGCGCCGCGCCAAGCGCCACCGCGCCCAGATCGGCCGCGGCAAGGTCGGAAAACGCGCCCTGAAACCCGCCCATCGGCGTGCGGGCAGCCCCCGCGATCACCACCGGATCCATCTGCGCCCGCCTCATTTCGCCGCCATCCGCAAGGCGCCGTCAAGCCGCAGCACCTCGCCGTTCATCATCTGGTTTTCGCAGATATGCCGCACCAGCGCGGCATATTCCGCGGGGTCCCCCAGCCGGTTCGGGAAGGGGACCGAGGCGCCCAGACTGTCCTGCACCTCCTGCGGCAGACCCGCCATCATCGGCGTGCGGAAAATGCCCGGCGCCACCGTGACGACGCGGATGCCATGCCGGGCGAGTTCGCGCGCCGCAGGCAGGGTCAGCGCCGCCACGCCGCCTTTGGACGCGGCATAGGCCGCCTGTCCGATCTGCCCGTCAAAAGCCGCGATCGAGGCCGTGTTGACGATCACCCCGCGCTCGCCGCCCGGGCCGGGGGCATTGCCCGCCATCGCCTCGGCCGCCAGCCGCAGCATGTTGAAGGTGCCGACAAGGTTCACTGTCACCGCGCGGGCGAAACTGTCCAGCCGGTGCGGCCCCTCGCGGCCGAGGATCTTTTCGCCCGGCGCGACGCCCGCGCAATTCACCAGCGCATCCAAGCGGCCAAAGACCGAGACCGCCAGCGCGATGGCCGCCCGGCCGTCCCCCTCCTGCGTGACATCGGCCCGGCAGAACCGCGCCGCCGCGCCCAGATCCGACACCATCGCCATCCCGGCCTCGGCGTTCAGATCGACGATCACCACCTTGCCGCCCGCGTCGACGACCATCCGCGCGACTGCCGCGCCCAGCCCGGAGCCGCCGCCGGTGACGACAAACACCCTCTCTGAAATCTGCATCCGTTCCTCCCTTTCCCTGACGTCAAATCCTATCGGCCGGGGGTGGTCTGGCAACGGCAAAGGCGGGCCCTGCCGTGGCCGCGACGCAACGGAATTTGCGGCGTTGACGGCGGCGTTGACGGCGGGCAGGGGTCTTGGCAAGACAGGGAAAAGGAGAGCGTGATGAGCACAGCCACCCCCGCCACCCGGGCGCTTGACGCCGCCAGGGTGGCGTTCGAGCGGATCGAATATGACTACGTTGCCGGGCAGGACAAGATCGGCCTGCATGCGGCGGCGGCGATCGGCGCCGATCCGGCCGAGGTGCTGAAGACGCTGATGGTCGAGGTTGACGGCAAGCCCGCCTGCGCGGTGATCCCGTCGGATTGCACGCTGTCGATGAAAAAGGTGGCGGCGGCCTTCGGGGCCAAGGCGGCGGCGATGATGCCCCCCGACAAGGCCGAGCGGCTGACCGGCTTTCACACCGGGGGGATTTCGCCCTTCGGGCAGAAGAAGCGGGTGCCGGTGGCCTTTGAAGCCTCGGCGCTGGGGCAGGCGCAGATCGTCGTGAACGGCGGCAAGCGGGGGCTGATGGTGCGGCTGGCGCCTGCCGCGGCGCTGGCGGTCTCGGGCGGTCTGGCCCGGGATCTGATCGCCGCGCCCTGATCGCCGCGGATGTCACGCCCGCGTCGCAGTTTCGCCGGATTTCGGCGCGATACCAAGGTTAACCGTTCCCCTCCGCCCTCTGGAGCCCCATGCCGCGTCTGATCCCGCTTGCGTTCGCCCTTCTTGGCCTGCTGGCCCTTGCCCCCGCCGCCTCGGCCGAGACCCGGCCGCTCGGCTTTGGCCATTTCCTGAACAACGATGCGCTTGGCGACGGCAAGGACCGCTGGCAGACCGGCTCTTACACGCTGTCCTGGCTGCGTGGCCCGGACTGGCAGGGGCGCCTGCCCGGGCGGCCCTTCGAGATCCTTGAATACCGGCTGAGCGGGGCGGTGATCGCGCCCTCGCGGCTGAAAAGCTTGCGCGGCGATCGGCGCTATGTCGGCAAATCCGCGCTTTCGGTGCATACGCAGTTCGCGCCCACGCCGCAGACCGAGGCCGATCTGGGCCTTGGCGTGGTCTGGACCGGGCCCGCGAACGGCCTGTCCGAGGTGCAGCGCCAGCTGCATGATCTGCTGGGCGAACCCCGGCCGCGCGCCGCCGACAGCCAGCTGCCGAACCATCTTTATCCGACCGTCACGGCGGAAATCGCCCGGCCGATCGCGCTTGGCGGCGCCGAGCTGCGCCCCTTCGCCGAGGCGCGGGCGGGCGATGAAACCCTGCTGCGTCTGGGCGCGGATCTGGCCTTCGGTCAGCGCGAGCGGGGCGCGCTCTGGCTGCGCGACGAGATCACCGGGCAGCGTCATGTCGGCATCGGCGGCACCGATGCGGGCGGCACCGCCTTTGTGCTGGGGGCCGATGTCGCGCATGTCTTCGACAGCGCCTATCTGCCGGGCGGCTGGGGCGTCGCCCCCGAACAAACCCGCACCCGCCTGCGCGCCGGGGTCTCGACGCGGCTGGGACGGGTCGGGCTGTTTTACGGCCTCACCTGGCTTTCGCGCGAATTCGTCGGCCAACCCGAGGGGCAGCTGGTCGGCTCGGTCCGGCTGCGGCTGCGATTTTGACTTTTTCGCGCCAAATCGTCCTTTCCTTGATCTGGGTCAAAATGGGGGATTCACAAGCCGAATCACCCATGTTAGGTTTTGCTTAATCAAGGACCGAAGGGTCCATAAAACGAGGCAGGACATACAGGCAATGAAGCCGGGCTATCTGGGCACCTTCGTGATCGCGTGGGACCAGACAGAGATCGACGGCACCGCAGGCGCCCCGGTCGACAGCCTTGCGACGGGGGCATGCTGGCGCTGGAGCGGCGAGGCGGTGCGGGTCGATGGCCCGACCGACCTGCTGATCCTGAGCGGGGCCGAGGGCAGCGAGGCGCTGCGCCAACGCGCCGCCCGGGTGGTGCGTCGGCTTCTGGGCGTCGCGATCGAGGGCGGCGACAGCGCCGCCTTTCGCGCCCGTGCCGATCTGCCCGACCTTCCCGATCAAAGCTTTACCGTGACCGACGGCATCCGGGCCTATGCCATCACCCTGATCGAACTGCCCGCGGCGCGGGCGCGTCTGTTGATGTTTGCGGGCGGCCTGCCGCCGCGCGACACCGATCTTTGGCTGGTCGAAAGCCGCGTCGATCCGCGCCCGGCGGGGCTGCGCCTGCCCGAGCCCGGGGTGATCTGTTTCACGGCGGGCACGCTGATCGACACGCCGCGCGGGCCGCGCCGGGTCGAGACGCTGCGGCCCGGCGACCGGGTCTGGACCCGCGACGAGGGCGCGCAGGAGCTTTTGTGGATCGGATCGCGGCGGATGAGCGGGGCCCGGCTTTACGCGCTGCCGCATCTGCGCCCAGTGCGACTTGGGGCGGTGCGGCTGCGGGCGGGAGCCCTTGGCCTGCTGCGCGCCGAAGCCGATCTGCTGGTTTCGCCGCAGCACCGGGTGCTGATCACCGGCCCCGCGGCGCGGGCGCTGTTCAACGAGCCCGAGGTGCTTGTGCAGGCGCTCGATCTGGTCGATGACGGCGCGGTGCGGGTGGAGACCCGGCTGCCCGAGGTCACCTATCTGCATCTGCTGTTCGCGCGTCATCAGGTCTTGCGGGCGAACGGGGTCGAAACGGAAAGCTTTCACCCCGCCGCAACCGAAGTCGACAGCATCGCCGAGGATCAACGACAGGCGCTGTTGCGGCTGTGCCCCGGGATCGACGCCGATCCGATGGCCTACGGGCCCTTCGCGCGGCGCGTGCTGAGTACTTCGGAAGCGGCGATCCTGCGCCACGATCTGGCGGCCTGAGCCCGCCTTCCTGCCCCGGACAGTCTTGACCGAGGCCATTGCCGAGGTCATGCGGCACCTCAGCCCCCTGACCGCCGAGGGCCCAAAGGCACTCGGTCAGCGCCCGCCCCGCCCATGGCGGGCGCTTCTCGCCCGCCGGGACGGGCGCCGACCTATGGTGTGCTTGGGGAAACGGTCGTGATGAAGCGTGGTCGCGGCGGGCGGGGAAAGGCGGTGCCTTTCCTGATCCGCCCGATCATCGTTCGGTCAGCTTCAGCTCGATGCGGCGGTTCTGCGCCCGGGCCTCGGGGCTTTTGCCCGCGGCCACCGGGCGGAACTCGCCAAAGCCCGCCGCCGCCAGCCGTTTCGGCGCAAAGCCCTGCGCGTCGATCAGATATTTCACCACCGAGAGCGCCCGCGCCTGCGACAATTCCCAGTTGTCCTTGAACGCGCCCTGACCCGACAGCGGCGTGTCATCGGTGAAGCCGTCCACCTCCAGCACCCAGTCGATTTCCGGCGGGATCTCGGATGCCAATTCGCGGAAGGTCTCGGCCACGCGCGAAATCTGCGCCTGCCCCTCGGGCAAAAGATCGGCCGAGCCGGGCTGAAACAGCACTTCGGACGAAAACACGAAGCGGTCGCCCACCACCCGCACGCCCGCGCGGCCCTCCAGCAGCTGCGACATCCGGCCAAAGAATTCGGACCGGTAGCGCGCCAGATCCTTGGCTTCGGCCTCGGCCTTCCTGCGCGCCTCTTCCTCAAGCGCGGCGCGGCGTTTCTGTTCCGCCGCCACCTGCGCCAAGGCCGAATTCAGCTGGCTGCCCAGCGCCTCGACCTGCACCTTGGCTTCGGTATCTCTCGCCTTGGCCTCGTCCAGAACCGCTTGCAGATCAGACAGTTGCCCGCGCAGCGCCGCCACCTGCTGATTGAGCAGCGCCACCTGTTCCGCCTTGCGATCGCTTTCCGCCCGCGTCTCGGTCAGGGTCTTTTCCGCCAGCGCCTGCAACGCCGCCTGCTTCTCGGTCTCGCTCAGCTGCACCTCCAGCCTGCCCTGCAGATCCTTTTGCGCCGCCTCGGCCGCGGCCAGCAGCGTCAGCGTTTCCTCGGCCTTTTTGCGCGCGTCCTCCAGCTGCAACCGCGCCGAGGCCAAGGCCGCGTCCGAGGTTTTCAGATCCCCCTGCAGGCTGGCGATCGCGGCCGATTGCGCCGCCTTCTCGGCCAGCAATCCCGCCACCTGCGCCTCGAAGGCGGTGATCCGCGCCCCCGCCGCCTCCAGCCGCCCGGTCAGCGCCTCGGTCTGCGCCTGTTCCAGCGACAGCGCCTGCGCCAGCCCCGCCACCTGCGCCGACAGTGCGTCCAGCTCATGATCCTTCGTCGTGATCGTGTCGCGCAGCATCGATTGCACCATCATGAAGATCGACAGCACGAAGATCAGCACCATCAACAGCGCGCCCATCGCATCGACGAAGCCGGGCCAGACATTGGTGGTGGTGAAACGCTGCCCGCGGCGGCCCGAGAGCGCCATCTCAGCCCTCCCCGCCGCGCGCCCGTGCCATCAGCGCCCGCGTCAGCGCCGCGAAATCATTGCGCAGATCGGCCATGCTTTCCTGCCGCCCGGCGGACATTTCCTCCAGCATCCGCGACATCTGCAGATCGATCGAGCGCAGCCGCATCCGCATTTCCGCATCGACATCGATCTCGGCATGGCGGTCGGCGGCGCTTTGTTCGGCCAGCCGGTCCAGCGCCGCGATCAGCCGGTCCTGCCCCTCGGCCATCTGCGCCAAAGCCTCGGCCTGCCTGGCGCGGCTCTCGACCTCGGCCCCCAGTTTCTGCGCCAGATCGGCAAAGCCCTGGGTCAGCTGCGCCAGCCGCGTCTCGGTCTGGCTGCGGGCCTGTTCGGCGCGGATGAACAGCGTCTGCAGCGCGTCCATCTGCTCGGCCATGTGGTCCAGCACCCCCGCCACGGCCGAGGCCTCGCCCGCGCCCTCGACCTCGGCGGTGGCGAAACTCAGCCGGGTGATCGAGGAAATCCAGTCCTCCAGCTCGCCGTAAAAGCGGTTCTGCCCATGCGTCGCGAAAAGCTCAAGCAAGCCCACGACCAGCGATCCGGCAAGCCCCAGCAGCGACGAGGAAAACGCCGTGCCCATGCCGCCAAGCTGGCCTTCAAGCCCGGTCATCAGCCGGGCAAAGACCGCCGTTGCCGCCTCGCCCTGTTGCGGGGCCAGCGCGCGGATCGTGTCGACGACGCCCGGAACGGTGGTGGCAAGGCCGTAGAACGTGCCCAGAAGGCCAAGGAAGATCAACAGGTTCGACAGATACCGGGTGATGTCGCGGGCCTCGTCGATCCGCGCCGCCACCGATTCAAGGATCGAGCGCGCGGCGGTTGTCGCGATGGTGCGGCTGGCGCCACCGCGGCCCAGAAGGGCTGCGAGCGGCACCAGCATCTGCGGCGGGCGATACATCGGCCGGCCGGGGCGGTCGGCGGCGAAGCTCTCGATCCAGCTGACGGCTTTCACCAGCTGCACCACCTGCCAGAAACAGCCCAGAACCCCCAGCACGAAGACCCCGCCAATGAGCCCGTTCAGCAGCGGATTGGTCTGGAAGATCGGATAGATGCGGGCATAGGCAAAGAACCCGCCCGCGCCCACCAGCGCCAGCACGACCAGCATCGAGACGATCTGTCGGACGGGTTGCGAAAACTGCGGGGCCTGGACCCGGACCGGTGCGCGCATGTTCTGCCTCTCTGCTCTTTGCGGGAAGGATAGGCTGCGTTCGCCCCCCTGCCAAGCCTCAAGCCAGCAGCACACGCACCCTTGCGGCCAGCGCCTCCAGATCGGGATCGGCAAGCCCCAGATCGGCCAGATGCGCGGCGGTGTTGAACAGGTAATCCCGGTTCGGGCCGCGCGCGCCGACGGCATGGGCGATGGTCTGCGCCTGCGCCTCGAAATCCAGCCTGCAATACTGCGGCCCGGCGCGGTCGATGACATAGGCGATCGCCGTGACCTGCCGCCCGTCGGAAAGCGTCACCGGAAGCGCGCGTTCCAGATAGGCGTCGGTGACCAGTTCGCGGGCGCGGATCTCGGCCAGGATGCGGGCGGCCTCGGCCTCGGGGGCGCGCAGCGCAAGGCCCCGGCACTGGGCGCCCGCGGCGGCATCAAGGGCCAGCACCAGACCCGGCGCCGCGGGCGTGCCGCGGAAATGGATCGAATGCATGCAAAAGCTGCGATGCCAGCCGTCAAGCCGCGCCGGGCAGGCCTCGGCCGGGGTGAAACCGGGATCCCAGATCAGCGATCCGTAGCCGAAAATCCAAAGCGCCTCGGGCATGGCTGGCCCTCCTTCTTCACGGGGGATAAAAGGAAGGCCGGTGTTTGGAAAGAGGCTGCGATGCGGGTCTGGGTTTGGGGCGCGGTTCTGGCGGGGGGGCTGGCGCTGGCCGATTGGGGCGCGGGGCAGGGGATGGCGGCCTGGCTGCGCGCGGCGCTGGCCGGGTCCGGGACCGCCGCGGCGCAGGTTTCGGCCGAGGGCTTTCCGGCCCGGGTCGGCGTGCGGCTTGACGCGCCGCGTCTGACCGAAGCGGGTCGGACGGTCCTCGCGCTTGAACGGCTGACGATCACCGCGCCGGTCTGGAACCCGCTGTCCTGGCGGCTCGATCTGCCCCTGCCGCAACGGATCACCTGGCAGGGCCTGCCCTTTGAAGCGACCGGAACGCGGGCGGCGTTGCGCGTCGATGCCGCCTCCGGCCGCGATCTGCCGCTGGCCGGGATTGCGCTGCGGATGGAGGCCCCGGCGCTGCGGCTTGCCGCGGCCAAGGCGCCCTCGCTGGCGGCCGAAAGCCTTGCGCTGACCCTGCAGCCGACGGACGATCCACGACTCTGGCAGCTGACGGGCAAGATCGCCGCCCCGGGCCTGCCGCCCGGGCTTGCCGCCGCGCTCAGCCGTCAGGCCGGGCTGTCAACGCCCTTGCCCGACCGGCTGGACGCGCTGACGCTGGAGGCCGGGGTGGAGGTCGCGCAGCCGCTGGCGCTGCTTTCCGATGCCCCGGCCGCGTTGACGGCGGTCGATCTGCGCCGCGCCGCGCTGATCTGGGATGGTCATCGGATCGCTGTGTCCGGCCGTCTGACCGTCACCTCCGACGGCCTGCCCGAGGGCACGCTGACGATTGCGCTGTCCGATTTTCCGGTCTGGCTTGATCTCGGCCTTGCCGCGGGGGTGGTGCCGCCCGAGCGCAAGGCGATGCTGGCGGCGATGGGCGAATATCTGGGCCGGCAAAGCCCGGACGGGGCGGTGCGGCTGCCGCTTTCCTTTGCCAAGGGCCGGATGAGCCTTGCGGCGATCCCGCTTGGGCCTGCGCCGCGGCTGCCTCAGCGGCAATAGGTGCCCGAGCGGTAATGCATCGTGTCCACATGGATGTGGTTGAGGTGGAAGCGGTCGGCCTTTGGCCCCAGCACCGTGCCAAAGACGCCGCAGGCCGAGGCGTGGATCGACTTGAAGATCCGCGGCTGGCTTTTCCAGCCCCGCTCGACATCCAGGCTCTGACCGTTCTTCAGCACCAGCCCCATCAGGTCGATCGCCTTGCCGCGGCCGTGTTCCGACAGTTTCGCGCCGCGCTGGTTGTTGCGCGGACGGCAGACATAGCCGGGTCCGACATCCAGTTTCGCGATGCCGCCGCCCTTGCCGCCCACCGCCGGAACGATGCCGCGGTCGATCCAGCGCTTGAAGGCGGTGGCGGTGGCGCAATCGACCGTCATCGGCTGCGTCAGCCGGATGCCCGAGACCGCGGTGATCTTCACCGGCGCGGCGATGCCGCAGCCCGAGCCGCGCCCGCCATTGCCGATCGGCGCCACCTCCTGCCCGATCAGGCCGGGCACGCCGCAGACCGAGCCGCGCAGGCCGGGCGCGGGGGCCGCGGGGGCTTCGGGCGTGGGGGCGTTGCGCTTGCGCGGGGCGCCGAAGAGCCGCGACAGCACCCCGCCCGGCGGCGGTTTCTGCGCCGCGGGCGTCACCGCGGCCTGCGCTTCGGCGGATGGTGCGGCGGACGGTGCGGCGGTCTCCTCCGCCGCGGCGGGGGGCAGGACGGCCAGCGCCGCGGGGCGCGGTTTCGGCCGGTAGCCCGCAAGCCGCGGATCGGAGACCGGAGCGGGGGCGGTGTCGGGGTCCGGCGGCGCGGCGGTCACCAGCCCCTTTGGGCGCGGTTTCGGATGCGCTGTCGCCAGCCGCGGATCGGCGGGCGGGGGCAGGCTTTCGGTGCGGGCGCCTGTCCCGATCGCCTCGGGGCGCGGCAGCGGGCGGCGGCCTGCCGGGGCGGCATCGGAGCCGGGCGGGGCCTCGGCCCCGGCGGGCTGCGGCCTGTCGATCGGCGATTGCCCGGAGCTTGCGGGCAGCGCCACCCCGCCCGGCGTGGCCTTGGGGGCCGCGGGCGGGGGTGCGGGCAGGGGGGAAGCCGCGGCGGCGGGCGGACGGGGCCGCGGCAGCGGCGAGGTTGTCAGGGTTTCGGCCGCAACGGGCCCGCACGCCAGCGCCGTGATCAGCGCCAGCGCAAGGCTCCGAAGGCCGCGCATCAGCGCGTCTCCGCCTTGGGCGGCGGCACGCGGCCGAAATCGGGGGCGGCGGTGTCCTGACCGGCCTCGATGATGCCGCGGCGGATCGCGCGGGTCTCGGTGAAATAGTCGAACAGCATCTGCCCATCCCCCATGCGGATGGCGCGTTGCAGCATGAACAGTTCCTCGGTGAAGCGGCCCAGAATGTCGAGCGTCGCTTCCTTGTTGGTCAGGAACACGTCGCGCCACATCGTCGGGTCGGAGGCCGCGATGCGGGTGAAATCGCGAAAGCCCGAGGCGGAATATTTGATCACCTCTTCCTGCGTCACCCGGCGCAGGTGATCGGCCACGCCCACCATCGTGTAGGCGATCAGGTGCGGCGTATGCGAGACGACGGCCAGCACCAGATCATGCCGGGCCACGTCCATCTCGTCGACATTGGCGCCGAGCGCGGTCAGGAACGCCTTCAGCCGCGCGACGGCGGCGGGGGCGTTGGTTTCCAGCGGCGTCAGCAGCCACCAGCGGTTGACGAAGAGCGTCGCAAAGCCCGAGCGCGGCCCGGAATGTTCGGTCCCGGCCAGCGGGTGACCGGGGATGAACTGCACATGCGCGGGCATGTGCGGGGCCACGGCTTCGACCACCGCCTGCTTGACCGAGCCGACATCGGTCACGGTGGCGCCGGGCGCCAGATGCGGGGCGATTTCCGCGGCAATCGCCGCCATCGCGCCCACCGGCACGCAAAGCACCACCAGATCGGCGCCTTCGACCGCTGCGGCGGCGGTGTCGAAAACCCGGTCGCACAGGCCGATTTCCAGCGCCGTCGCCCGGGTCTCGGCCGATTTCGCATGGCCGATGATCTCGCCCGCCAGACCCTTTTCGCGCATCGCATGCGCCATCGAGGAGGCAATCAGCCCCAGCCCGATCAGGGCGACGCGCTTGTAGTGGGTCATGCCGAGGCGCCCGCCTTGAACAGGCCGATCATATGCGCCACGCGCCGGCACGAGGGCTCGTCGCCCACCGTGATGCGCAGGCAATGCGGCAGGCCGTAGCTGGCCACGCGCCGCACGATCAGCCCGTCCTTTTTCAGGAAGTCGTCGCAGGCCTCGGCCTCGGCCTCGGAGCCGAACCGCGCCAGCACGAAATTCGCCATCGAGGTGTCATTCGGCACGCCGCGCTCTGCCAAAGCCTCGGAGAGCCAGTGCCGCAGACGGGCGTTTTCCGACCGCGACTGGGCGACCCAGTCCTGATCGCGCACCGCGGCCTCGGCGGTCTCAAGCTGCGAGGTCGAGAGGTTGAACGGATCGCGGATGCGGTTGAGCACGTCGATGATGTCCTTGGGGCCGTAGCCCCAGCCGATGCGCAGCCCGCCCAGACCGTAGATCTTGGAAAAGGTGCGCGTCATCATCACGTTGGGCAGGCGCGAGGCCAGTTCGGCGCCGCCGTCATAGCCCTCGACATATTCCGCATAGGCGCTGTCGATCACCAGCATCGCCTGTTTCGGGATGCCCATGGCCAGCCGTTCGAGTTCCGCCAGACCGACCATCGTGCCGGTCGGGTTGTTCGGGTTGGCGATGAAGACCAGCTTCGTCTTTTTCCCGCAGGCCTTCAGGATCGCGTCCACATCCAGCGTGCGTTCGCGTTCGGGCACCGAAACCGGGGTCGCCCCCGCCCCCAGCGCCGCGATGCGATACATCAGGAAGCCGTGTTCGCTGTGCACCACCTCGTCCTTCGGCCCGGCATAGGCGTTGACGATCATGCGGATGATTTCATCCGAACCGACGCCGCAGATGATCCGCGACGGGTCCAGCCCGTGCACGTCGCCGATCGCCTGACGCAGCGCGCCATGGTCGGTGGACGGATAGCGGTGCAGCTTGTGCACCGTGCGCGAGAACGCCTCCTTGGCGCGGTCCGAGGCCCCATGCGGGTTCTCGTTCGAGCTGAGCTTGATCGCATCGCTGATACCGGCCACATGCGAAGCGCCGCCCTCGTAAAGGGCGATGTCGAGGATGCCGGGCTGGGGGCGGATCGGGTCTGTCATGCTGAGGTCCTTGTCCTGGATGCCTCAATAGCCGGGGCAAAGCCGCATGGGAAGCGCTGTTTCAACCGGAAATACGCCTGAAAGCGGCAGTGAGGCCGCCAGACCGCAGCAGGCCGATCAAATTTTAGGAAATTTTTAGAACATCAGCCCCATATTGCCCTCTCAGCCGCCGCGCCGTGCCACATTTCTGGCGGAAACGAGGCGGGTTGGGAAAAGCTGGAAGGTCCTGATGAAACACCCCTCTCTCCGTGCCCTGTTGCTCGCTGCCCTGTGCCTGCCCGGCCTGCCGTTCGGATCCGCGGCTTTTGCCGGCGATCTGGGCGCCGCCTTTCATGCCCTGCCGGTCGATACCCGCGTTGCGGTGCAGGCCGAGCTGGCCGAGGTCGATCTCTATCTGGCCGATCCCGATGGCGACTGGAGCGCCGCGACCGAACGGGCCGTGTTGCGGTCTGTCGAGGCGATCGCGCTGAATTCCGGGGCGCGGGTGCGGCCGCAGCTGACCAGCACCCCGGCGATGCAGAGCTATCTGGAGGCGCTGGCCGAGGGGTCCTATTCCGCCTATCTGCGCCGCGGCGATTTTTCGGGTGGCGGCGCGCTTTGGCGCCGCATCCAGCTGGGCGGCTGAGCCGGACGCATGAAACGCAAAAGGCCGCCCAAAAGGGCGGCCTTTCGTTTGGAAAGCAAAGAACCGGATCAGTTCTTCGCGTAGAATTCGACGACCAGGTTCGGCTCCATGTGCACCGGATAGGGCACGTCGCTCAGGCCCGGGGTGCGCACGAAGGTGGCGGTCATCTTGCCATGGTCCACTTCGAGGTAATCCGGCACGTCGCGCTCGCCCGACTGGGCGGCTTCGAGGACGATGGCGAGTTGCTTCGAACGGTCACGGACGGCGATCACGTCGCCTTCCTTGACGCGGTAGGACGCGATGTTGACGCGGGCGCCGTTCACGGTGACGTGGCCGTGGTTCACGAACTGACGCGCGGCGAAGATCGTCGGCACGAATTTGGCGCGGTAGACGATCGCGTCGAGACGGCGCTCGAGCAGGCCGATGAGGTTTTCACCGGTGTCGCCCTTGACCCGTTCGGCTTCGCCGTAGATCTTGCGGAATTGCTTTTCGGTCAGATCGCCGTAGTAGCCCTTCAGCTTTTGCTTGGCGCGCAGCTGGGTGCCGAAGTCCGACAGCTTGTTCTTGCGGCGCTGGCCGTGCTGGCCCGGACCGTAGTCACGCTTGTTCAGCGGCGACTTGGCGCGGCCCCAGATGTTTTCGCCCATGCGGCGGTCGATCTTGTACTTGGCAGCGGTGCGTTTGGTCATCGCTGATCTCCTTCTTGACTGTGAAGGGCGTTGTCCTTTCCCGCGGCTTTTGGCCTTGGGCGACAGGCTTCCCCTTGCGGGGTCCACCAACACCAATGAAAGCCCCGGCAAGCGTCGCCGCTGCCGGGATGGGGGGCTTATACAGAGGCCGCGGGCAGAGTCAACGCCCCAGGGGCGGCTTTCGTGGCTCAAGGCGCGGCAAGGGTCACGAAAGCTTCCTTGCGGCTGATTTCGGCGCCGTCGCGGCTTTGGGTGACCGTCGCCTCGTAGCGGCCCGGGGCGAAGCCGCCCGCGGGGGCGCGCTTGCCCGCGTAACGAAAGAACAGCGCCTGCGGTTTTTCCAGCATCTCGTCATGGGCAAAGGCAAAGCCGCCGGGGCCGGTGATCGTCAGGCGCACCACGTCGCCCTTGCGGCTGTCATAGCCGTAAGCCCAGAGCACGAGCGCGGCGGCGGTGGCGGGCAGCGCGTCTTGCGCGGAAAGCCCGGCCTTCACCGCCGCGAAGCCGGGCGGGGCATCGGTCAAGGCCGCCTGCAGCAGGCCGCCGCCGACATAGGCGGGCGGGTCTTGCCAGAGCGTGCGGCGGGGCGCGGGATCGCAGGCGGCGCCGGGATCGGGTTGGAACGGATCGACATCGACGCCGTCATGGCGCAGGGCCAGATGCAGATGCGGGAATTCGGCCTTGCCCGACATGCCGACCTGACCAAGCCTTGTGCCCGCGCCGATCTTCGTGCCCGGCCGCACCGCGACCGAGCCCTGCTTGAGGTGGCAATATTGCGTCTGCCAGCCGCCGCCATGGTCGATCACGACGCCATTGCCGCATTCCTTGGTCGCGACATCGGCCCCGGCGGCAAAGGCGCCATCGGCCTCGCCATCGCGGATCGCCCGGACCCGGCCCGGCGCGGCGGCCAGGACATCGACGCCCGCCGCCATCGCGGCCAGGGTCGGCAGGGCGAAATCGGTGCCGTCATGGCCCTGATAGCTGGCGGCTCCGCAGCCGAAATCGCGCACCTCCGGGCCGGGGTCGTGATCGACGTAGTGCTGGATGTAGCAACTCTCGCCCAGGGTGCAGGCGACCGGCTGTTTCAGCACGATGTCTTGCGCCAGGGCTGCGCCGGGCAGGGCGGCAAGGCTAAGCGAAAGCGCCAGAGCACCGGCGCGGCGGTCGGCATGCCGAAGGCGGAACAGAGGCATCGAAACGTCCCCGCAAAAGATCAGGCGCCCCCGGGGGAGCGCCTGAAAAGCCTAGCACAGGGATATCGGCCGGGTCACGCCCCTTCGGGCCCGTTCCTTCGACCTGCGCTGCGGCGGCGCCTGGCCCGGACCGTCTGGCCCGGACCGTCTGTCCTGACCGCGGCTCAGCCCGCGGGCAGCAGCCGCGGTTTCGCCCCGGGCAGGCGCGGTTTGCCGGGTTCTTCGACATCAAGCGCGATCGCATCGTCGCGCACCGTCACCCGGACCACACCGCCCTTGATCAGGCGGCCGAACAGCAGTTCTTCCGCCAAGGGTTTCTTGATGTGCTCCTGAATGACCCGGCCCAGCGGACGCGCGCCCATCTTGTCGTCGTAGCCCTTGATCGCCAGCCATTCGGCGGCTTCGGGGGTCAGCTCGATATGGACGTTGCGGTCGATCAGCTGCGCTTCCAGTTGCAGCACGAACTTGTCCACCACCTGCAGGATCGTGTCGCGCGGCAGCGGCGCGAAGCTGACCACCGCATCCAGACGGTTGCGGAATTCCGGCGTGAAGGTGCGTTCGATCGCCGCCGTATCCTCGCCCTCGCGGCGTTCGCGGCCAAAGCCGATCGCCGATTTCGCCTGTTCGGCCGCCCCGGCATTCGAGGTCATGATCAGGATCACGTTGCGGAAATCCACCTGACGGCCGTTGTGATCGGTCAGCTTGCCGTGGTCCATCACCTGCAGCAGGATGTTGAACACGTCCGAATGCGCCTTTTCGATCTCGTCAAGCAGCAGCACGCAATGCGGATGCTGATCGACGCCATCGGTCAGAAGCCCGCCCTGATCGAAGCCGACATAGCCCGGAGGCGCGCCGATCAGCCGCGAAACCGCGTGTTTCTCCATGTATTCCGACATGTCGAAGCGCAGCAGCTCCACCCCCAGCGTATTGGCCAGCTGTTTCGCCACCTCGGTCTTGCCGACGCCGGTCGGACCGGCAAAGAGATAGTTGCCGATCGGCTTTTCCGGCTCGCGCAGACCGGCCCGCGCCAGCTTGATCGCCGAGGCCAGCGTCTCGATCGCCTTGTCCTGACCGAAGACCACGCGCTTGAGCGTCTTTTCCAGATCGCGCAGGATCGCAGCGTCGTCCTTCGACACGCTTTTCGGCGGGATCCGGGCGATCTTCGCCACCACGGCCTCGATCTCTTTCGCGCCCAGCGTCTTGCGCTTCTTGCTGTCGGGCAAGAGGTGCTGCGCCGCCCCCGCCTCGTCGATCACGTCGATCGCCTTGTCGGGCAGCTTGCGGTCATGGATGTAGCGCGCCGCCAGTTCCACCGCCGACTTGATCGCGTCATTGGTGTAGCGCACGTCGTGATGTTCCTCGAAATAGGGTTTCAGCCCCATCAGGATCTTGATGCTGTCGCCGACCGAAGGTTCGTTCACGTCGATCTTCTGGAACCGGCGGCTCAGCGCGCGATCCTTTTCGAAATGCTGACGGAACTCCTTGTAGGTGGTCGAGCCCATGCAGCGCAGCTTGCCGCCCTGCAGCGCGGGCTTGAGCAGGTTCGAGGCATCCATCGCCCCGCCCGAGGTCGCCCCCGCCCCGATCACCGTATGGATCTCGTCGATGAAGAGGATCGCATCGGGATGTTCCTCGAGCTCCTTCATCACCGCTTTCAGCCGTTCCTCGAAATCGCCGCGATAGCGGGTGCCGGCCAGAAGCGCCCCCATGTCGAGCGAATAGATCGTCGAGCGCGCCAGAATGTCGGGCGTCTCGCCGCGGGTGATCTTCAGCGCCAGACCTTCGGCGATGGCGGTCTTGCCGACGCCCGGATCGCCCACCAAGAGCGGGTTGTTCTTGCGGCGGCGGCACAGCACCTGAATGCAGCGCTCGACCTCTTCGGCGCGGCCGATCAGCGGGTCGATGTCGCCCTTTTGCGATTTCTGGTTCAGGTTCACGCAGTATTTGCCAAGCGCGGATTCCTTCGCCTCGCCCGGTTGTGCGGCTTCGGCCTTGGCGGTCTCTTCCTCGGCGCCGATCACCGGACGGCTTTCGCCGAAGGCCGGATCCTTGGCCACGCCATGGGCGATGAAATTGACCGCGTCGTAGCGGGTCATGTCCTGTTCCTGCAGGAAGAAGGCCGCGTTCGATTCCCGTTCCGCAAAGATCGCGACAAGGACATTCGCCCCCGTCACCTCGGTCCGGCCCGAGCTTTGCACATGGATCGCGGCGCGCTGGATCACCCGCTGGAAGGCGGCGGTGGGCACGGCTTCCGAGCCCTCGACCTCGGTGATCAGCGTCGAGAGATCATCGTCGATGAACTCGGTCAGGGTGGTGCGCAGCTCGTCAAGATCGACGCCGCAGGCGCGCATGACGCGACTGGCATCGGGCTCGTCGATCAGCGCGAGCAGAAGATGTTCGAGCGTCGCCAGTTCATGCTTGCGCGTGTTTGCCAGCGCCAGTGCGGCGTGGATTGCTTGCTCGAGCGTGGTCGAAAACGAAGGCATGCGGCGCTCCTTTCCTCGGGTCTCCCGATACTGGCCTCATGGGGTTAAGTTTCGGTGGATTTCGCCGCGCTTCAAGGCCCGCACGCGTGTTTTTTCCACCGCGCCCCACTCTGTTGCAAAACTGACCAGCGCGGGGGGCTTTCGCGCGGTCCGCAGGCGGCGCGCGAAAGTGCTTTCAGAACCGGTCCTTGCGTGCCCGCGCCGCGGTAAAGACGGCAAGCGCGTCGGCCTCCTCGGGCAGGCCGAGCGCGGCGCGCAACGCAGCGTCATCGGCACGCAAAAAGGGATTCGTCGCCCGTTCCTCGGCCAAGGTCACCGGCAAACTGGGCTCCCCCGCCAGCCGCAGCGCCGTCACCCGGTCCATCCGGTCGTGCAGCCGACCGTTCCCCGGCTCCAGGCTGAGCGCGAAACGGCCGTTCGCGGCGGTGTATTCATGCCCCGAACAGACCCGGGTTTCGGGCGGCAGCGCGGCCAGACGGGCGAGCGTGTCGAACATCTGCGCGGGCGTCCCCTCGAAAAGCCGCCCGCAGCCCCAGCTCATCAGACTGTCGCCGGAAAAGAGCAGCCCCGCCCCGGGCAGATGCCAGGCGACATGGCCAAGCGTATGGCCATCGGCGGCGATCACATGGGCGCTCTCCATCCCCAGGGGCAGCACATCGCCCGGGCGCACCGGATGATCGAGCGGCGGCAGCCGGTGGGCATCGGCCGCGGCCCCCGCCACCTTCGCCCCGGTCGCCTGCGCCAGCGCCTCGACGCCTGCGATGTGATCGGCATGGTGATGGGTGATCAGGATGTGGTGCAGCTGCCAGCGCCGTTCGGTCAGCACCTTCAGCACCGGCGCCGCCTCGGGGACATCGACGACGACGACGGTATCGGTGGCGGTGTCGTGCCAGAGCCAGGCGTAATTGTCGGTCAGGCAGGGGATCGGGGTCAGTTCGAGGGTCATGGCCTTTTGCGCATCTTTCGCTATCCTGACCCAGCTTCGCCCAAGGAAGGCCAACCTGCAATGCATCTCGACGTGCTCGACCTGCGTGATTTTTACTACCGCACCCAGCTGGGGCGCACGGCGCAAAAGGCGATCCGCGACAAGGTGGTCGAGCTGTGGCCCGACACCCAGTCCGGCATGGCCGGGCTGACGATGGCAGGCTACGGGTTTGCGGTGCCGCTTCTGCGTCCCTATCTGGGGCGGGCGCGCCGGGTGATCGGGCTGATGCCGGCGCAGCAGGGGGTGATGCCCTGGCCCGCCGGAGAGCCCAATGTCTCGGTGCTCTGCGCCGAAACCAGCTGGCCGATCGAGACCGGGATGATCGACCGGCTTGTCGTGCTGCACGGGCTGGAGGTCTCGGACGACCCCGATGCGCTGATGGACGAATGCTGGCGCACGCTGGGCCCGGGGGGGCGGGCGCTGTTCATCGTGCCGAACCGGGTCGGGCTTTGGGCGCCGCGCGAAACCACGCCGTTCGGCTTTGGCCGCCCCTATACGATGGGCCAGCTCGAGGCGCAGGCACGACGGGCGGGGTTCGCCCCGGAACGTCAGGCGGCGGCGCTGTACATTCCGCCCTCGCAGCGGCGGTTCTGGCTGCGCTCGTCCGAGATGTGGGAACGGCTGGGCACAAGGGCGGCGGGCTATCTGGCGGCCGGGGTGGTGATGCTGGAAGTGATCAAGCAGGTGCATTCGGTGCGCCGCTCGGGGCTTGGCGCGGCGGTGCGCAAGCCGCTTTCGATCCTGGAAGGGGCGCCGAAGCCGGTGGTCGGGCGGATCTGAGCTGCGCCGCAGCATCAAGAATCGCCGGGCCGGAAAGGCCCGTTTCCGCGGCACTTCGCCCTGCGGCGGGGAAACGCACGCGGGCGGGCTTCGACCCTTTGCGCTAACACTCCGTGCCGGTGCAGAAAATGTGCCAGCCTGATGTGGATTCCTGCCGCCAAGATGGTTGCGAGGGTCTTGATGCTCTGCTAGACGCAACCCCGAATGCGGCGCGTGAGACCATCTTGGGCGCCGAGGGGGGCCTCTGAATCGGTGACGGAACGATTGGTTCCGGTCGTCCGCGTGCGGAGGCAAAAGCATCGGAAGGGTGGACGTGTCCGAACCAGCTTCGATTTCCGCAGCCATTGCCGGGCGCTATGCCACGGCCATCTTCGACCTCGCGCAGGAGGCCAAGGGCATCGACGCGCTCTCGGCCGACGTCGACGCGCTGACGGCCGCACTGGCCGGCTCGGCCGAGCTGCGTGACCTGATTTCCTCGCCGGTCTACTCGCGCGAGGAACAGGGAGCCGCGATCGCCGCGGTGGCTGCGAAGATGGGCCTGTCGGCACCGCTTGCCAACGGTCTGAAACTGATGGCGACGAAGCGCCGTCTGTTCGCGCTGCCGCAGCTGCTCAAGGGCCTTGCCGCCGCGATCGCCGACGCCAAGGGCGAGATGACCGCGGAGGTCACCTCGGCCACCGCGCTGAGCGCGGCGCAGGCCGACAAGCTGGCGGCGACGCTGGCCAAACAGACGGGCAAGACCGTCAAACTGAACGTCGCCGTCGATGAAAGCCTCATCGGTGGCATGATCGTCAAGCTGGGTTCGCGCATGATCGACACCACGGTCAAAGCCAAACTCGCTTCCCTTCAGAACGCCATGAAAGAGGTCGGATAAATGGGCATCCAAGCAGCTGAGATTTCTGCGATCCTCAAGGAGCAGATCAAGAACTTCGGGCAGGATGCCCAGGTCGCCGAAGTGGGCCGCGTGCTCTCGGTGGGCGACGGTATCGCGCGCGTTCACGGGCTCGACAACGTCCAGGCGGGCGAGATGGTCGAATTCCCCGGCGGCATCCGCGGGATGGCGCTGAACCTTGAAGTCGACAACGTCGGGATCGTGATCTTCGGGTCGGACCGCGACATCAAGGAAGGCGACACCGTCAAGCGCACCAACTCGATCGTGGACGTTCCGGCGGGCGAAGGCCTGCTCGGCCGCGTCGTGGACGGCCTTGGCAACCCGATCGACGGCAAGGGCCCGATCACCGCGAAAGAGCGTCGCGTTGCCGACGTGAAAGCCCCGGGCATCATTCCGCGGAAATCGGTGCATGAGCCGATGGCGACCGGCCTCAAGTCGGTTGACGCGATGATCCCGATCGGCCGCGGCCAGCGCGAGCTGATCATCGGCGACCGTCAGACCGGCAAGACCGCGATCGCGCTCGACACGATCCTGAACCAGAAGTCGTACAACGACGCCAACCCGGGCAACAAGCTGCACTGCTTCTACGTCGCCATCGGGCAAAAGCGCTCGACCGTGGCGCAGCTGGTGAAGAAGCTCGAAGAAGCCGGGGCGATGGAATACACCACCGTCGTCGCCGCGACCGCTTCGGACCCGGCGCCGATGCAGTTCCTGGCGCCCTATTCGGCGACCGCGATGGCGGAATATTTCCGCGACAACGGCATGCACGCGCTGATCATCTATGATGACCTCTCGAAGCAAGCCGTGGCCTATCGTCAGATGTCGCTGCTGCTGCGCCGTCCGCCGGGGCGTGAAGCCTATCCGGGCGACGTGTTCTATCTCCACTCGCGCCTGCTGGAACGTTCGGCGAAACTGAACGAGGATTTCGGTTCGGGCTCGCTGACCGCGCTGCCGGTCATCGAAACGCAAGGCGGCGACGTGTCGGCCTTCATCCCGACGAACGTGATCTCGATCACCGACGGCCAGATCTTCCTTGAGACCGAACTGTTCTACCAGGGCATCCGCCCGGCCGTGAACACCGGTCTGTCGGTGTCGCGCGTCGGTTCCTCGGCCCAGACCAACTCGATGAAGTCGGTCGCCGGTCCGGTGAAACTGGAGCTTGCGCAATACCGCGAGATGGCCGCCTTCGCGCAGTTCGGCTCGGACCTCGACGCCGCGACGCAGAAGCTTCTGAACCGCGGTGCCCGTCTGACCGAGCTGATGAAGCAGCCGCAATATTCGCCGCTGACCAACGCCGAAATCGTGGCGGTGATCTTCGCGGGCACCAACGGCTATCTTGACGCCGTGCCGGTGAAAGAAGTCGGCCGGTTCGAGAAAGGCCTGCTGGCCTATCTGCGCTCGACCCGCAAGGACGTGCTTGAGTGGCTCACCAAGGAAGACCCCAAGATCAAGGGCGACGCCGAGAAGAAGCTCAAAGACGCGATCGCCGAGTTCGCCAAGACCTTCGCTTGACCGGCCTGAAAGGACAGGGAGATGCCCAGCCTTAAGGACCTCAAGAACCGGATCGTGAGTGTCAAGAACACTCGCAAGATCACGAAAGCGATGCAGATGGTCGCGGCGGCGAAACTTCGCCGCGCCCAGGAAAGCGCTGAAGCTGCCCGGCCCTATGCCGAGCGGATGAACGCCGTGATGTCGAGCCTTGCCGGTGCGGTGGGCTCGACCGATGGCGCGCCGCGCCTGCTTGCGGGCACGGGCTCCGACAAGGTCCATCTCCTCGTCATCATGACGGGCGAGCGCGGGCTTTGCGGCGGCTTCAACGCCAATATCGCGAAACTCGCGAAGGCGAAGGCGATGGAATTGCTCGCCCAGGGCAAGACGGTGAAGATCCTCACCGTCGGCAAGAAAGGTCGCGACGCGCTGCGTCGTGATCTGGGCCAGCACTACATCGACCACATCGACCTGAGCGACGTGAAGAAGCTGAGCTACCCGGTGGCGCAGAAGATCGCCCAAAACATCATCGACCGCTTCGAGGCGGGCGAATACGATGTCGCGACGATCTTCTTCTCGGCCTTCCAGAGCGTGATCAGCCAGGTGCCGACCGCCAAGCAGGTGATCCCGGCGCAGTTCGAAACCGACGGGGCGGCGGCCTCGGCGGTCTACGACTACGAACCGGGCGATCAGGAAATCCTGACCGCGCTTCTGCCGCGTGCGGTGGCCACGGCGATCTTTGCCGCGCTGCTGGAAAACAACGCGTCCTTCAACGGGGCGCAGATGTCGGCCATGGACAACGCCACCCGCAACGCGGGTGACATGATCGATCGTCTGACCATCGAGTATAACCGCTCGCGTCAGGCCGCCATCACCAAAGAGCTCATCGAAATCATCTCGGGCGCCGAGGCGCTCTGACGGAACCGGAGATAGAATAGAATGGCAAGCAAAGGCAAAGTGACCCAGGTCATCGGCGCCGTCGTCGACGTGCAGTTCGAGGGCGGTCTTCCGGCGATTCTGAACGCCCTTGAAACCACCAACAACGGCAAGCGCCTCGTTCTGGAAGTTGCGCAGCACCTGGGCGAAAACACCGTCCGCACCATCGCGATGGACGCCACCGAGGGTCTGGTGCGCGGCGCGGCCGTGTCCGACACCGGCGGCCCGATCACCGTTCCGGTCGGCAACGCCACCCTGGGCCGCATCCTGAACGTCATCGGCGAGCCGGTGGACGAGCGCGGCGACGTGTCGAAAGTCGAAGCCCGGGCGATCCACCAGCCCGCGCCCGATTTCGCGGCGCAATCGACGGAAAGCCAGATCCTCGTCACCGGCATCAAGGTGATCGACCTGCTCGCCCCCTATTCCAAGGGCGGCAAGATCGGCCTGTTCGGCGGCGCCGGTGTGGGCAAGACCGTTCTGATCATGGAACTGATCAACAACATCGCGAAAGTGCACTCGGGCTTCTCGGTGTTCGCGGGCGTTGGCGAACGGACCCGTGAAGGCAACGACCTTTACCACGAGATGATCGAATCGGGCGTTATCAACCTCGACAAGCTCGAAGAGTCGAAAGTGGCGCTGGTTTATGGCCAGATGAACGAACCCCCGGGGGCGCGTGCCCGAGTGGCGCTGACCGGCCTGACCCTTGCGGAACAGTTCCGCGACCAGTCGGGCACCGACGTGCTGTTCTTCGTCGACAACATCTTCCGCTTCACCCAAGCCGGGTCGGAAGTGTCGGCGCTGCTGGGCCGTATCCCCTCGGCCGTGGGCTACCAGCCGACGCTCGCCACCGACATGGGTGCGCTGCAGGAACGCATCACCTCGACCAAAGCCGGTTCGATCACCTCGGTGCAGGCGATCTACGTGCCGGCCGACGACCTCACCGACCCGGCCCCGGCCACGTCGTTTGCCCACCTCGACGCCACGACCGTTCTGTCGCGGGCGATCTCGGAACTCGGGATCTACCCGGCGGTGGACCCGCTCGACTCGACCTCGCGGATCCTTGACCCGCAAGTCGTCGGCGAAGAGCACTACCAGGTCGCCCGTGACGTCCAGGGCATGCTGCAACGCTACAAGTCGCTGCAGGACATCATCGCCATCCTCGGCATGGACGAACTGTCGGAAGAAGACAAACTGACGGTGGCCCGCGCCCGGAAGATCCAACGCTTCCTGTCGCAGCCCTTCGACGTGGCGAAAGTCTTCACCGGCTCGGACGGCGTGCAGGTTCCGCTGGAAGACACCATCAAGTCGTTCAAGGCGGTGGTTGCCGGCGAATACGATCACCTGCCGGAAGCGGCCTTCTACATGGTCGGCGGTATCGAAGACGTGATCGCGAAAGCCCAGCGCCTCGCCGCTGCGGCGTAAGGGGGAACCATGGCCGATACCATGCAGTTCGACCTCGTCAGCCCGGAACGGAGGCTTGCCTCCGTTGCCGCGCGCGAGGTCCGTCTTCCCGGCGTGGAAGGCGATCTGACGGCGATGCCGGGCCATGCGCCCGTCATCCTCTCGCTGCGTCCCGGCATCCTGACCGTGGTCAGCGCCGCGGGCACGGCCGAATACGCCGTGACCGGCGGCTTCGCCGAGGTTTCGGGCGAGAAGGTGACCGTTCTGGCCGAGCGCGGTCTGACCAAGGCGGAACTGACCGCCGCGGTGCATGCCGAGATGCTGGCCGAGGCCAAGAAAGTCGCGGACGCCGCGCATCCGACGGTGGCCGACGCCGCTGCGAAGATGCTGGCCGACATGGAAGCGCTTGGCACGCATATCAATCTCTGACGGGACATCCCGTCGGATATCTCGGGCCCCGGTCTTCGCGCCGGGGCCCTTGCTTTTTGCTTTTGTCTTTCGTCGCCGCATATTAGCGTGACGGCGGACAAGGCCGGAATGAGCGACAGGAACGGATGAAGAAGTTTTCCTCGACCCGGATCGGCGTGGCACAGGGATCGCTGGTGCTGTTTTCGGACTATCTGGACGGCGGCGTGATGTGGACGGGCGAGGGCCCGCGCGAGTTGCGCCGGGTGGTGGTCTTTGACGAGGCCTTCCGCGACATCCCGGCGGTGCAGGTGTCGCTGTCGATGTGGGACATCGACCAGAAGCACAATCCGCGCATGGACATTTCCGCCGACATGGTGACGGCCGAGGGCTTCGTGATCGTCTTTCGCACCTGGGGCGACACCCGCGTCGCCCGCGTCCGCGCCGACTGGCTGGCGATCGGCGGCTGCGGCAACGAGGACGACTGGGACGTGGTCTGACCCCGCCCGGCTTGACTTTCCGCCCCCCCGCGCCGATGGTGCGCGCGACTTCCCCATCCAATGAGGCCCGCCCGTGCAACAAGATGCCCCCCGCTGGCAGCTCGTGGTGATCCTGTGGGGGACGAAATATCCGGTTGCCGAACTCAACGCCCTGATCGAGACCGTGCTGGCGCGGGCCGCCACCCCGCCGCGCGTCGTGCTGATTTCCGACCGCGACCGGCCCGGCCTGCTGCCGCAGGTGCTGTTGCGGCGCTTCCCCGACTTCTACCTGTCGCCGCCGATGCTGGCGGGCGGCTGTCAGGCGAAGCTGGCGATGTTCGCGCCGGGCGTCGTGCCCGCGGATCTGCCCGCGATCTATCTTGATATCGACACGCTGGTTCTGGGCGATGTCACCCGGTTTCTGGATCTTCTTGACCGGCCCGAGCGCATGGCGATGCTGCAAAGCGTCGTGCTGCCCTTCGGGGCTTTGGGGCGGACGCTGCACCGGCTCAGCGGCGGGCGGCATTACGCGCGCGGCAATTCCTCGATCGTCGTCTATCATCCGGCGCATTGCAGCCATATCGCCACGACCTATGAACGGCTGCACGCGGCGCATGGCTACAACGGCCTGCGCCCGATGATCGCGGATGAACGCTTCATCTCCTGGTCGGCCCAGGCGCAGTTGCGGGCGATCCCGAAGCGGCTGGCGGTGAAATTCCCGACCGAATTCATGTGGCCCTGGCGCTGGCTGATTCATCTGCGGGCACGTCTGCCCTGGTTGCGGCGCCGCTGGGCGGGGCTGGTCGCGATCACCCTGCCCGGCGACGAGGTGAAGGGCCCCGAACTTCTGACCCTGCCCGAGGGCGCCGAGATCACCGACCGCAAGGGCCGCCGCCTGATCTGGTCGGACCGCGCTTTGGGGCCGGTCCGCGCCCGCATCATCGCTTATTACACCGACCTGAACGCCCGTCTGCGGCAAGGGGAACAACCATGATTCTGGGCCATATCGGCGCACGCAAGGGCTCGAAAGGCGTGCCCGGCAAGAACTTCCGTCCGATCGCGGGCAAGCCGCTGATCGACTGGTCGCTCGACCAGCTTTTCGCCAATCCGCGCATTGATGCCGTCGTCGTCTCGACCGATGACGAACGCATCTATGATCATGCGGTGGCGAAGGGCGCGCTCGATATCGGGCTGCGGCCCGCGCATCTGGCCACCGATGCCGCGCCGAAATGGGGCGTCTGGCAACATGCGCTGGCGGCCGGGCAGGCGGCGCTGGGGCAGCCCGTCACCACCTTTGTCGATCTGGATTGCACCTCGCCCCTGCGCCTGCCCGAAGATCTGGAGGGCGCGCTTGACCTGTTCGCCCGCGAACAGCCCGACATGGTGATGAGCGTCTGCGAGGCGCGCAAGAACCCCTATTTCAACCTGGTCGAAGCCGATGAGACCGGGGCGCTGCATGTGTCGAAGCCGCTGCCGGGCGGGGTCTGGTCGCGGCAATCGGCGCCGAAGGTCTGGGAACATGCGGCCTCGACCTATGTTCTGTCGGCTGATTATCTGCGCCGGGCGAAGACGATCTACGAAGGCCGGGTGATCCCCTTCGAGATGCCGCCCGAGCGCTGCCTTGACATCGACACGCCGTTCGATTTCCGGCTGGTCGAAATGCTGATGAACGACCGTCTGACGGAGGGAAACTGACATGACCGGGCAATTGTCTAACCGCACCATCTTCATCACCGGCTCGGGCGGCGTGCTGGGCTCGACCTATGTGCGCCGGATGCTGGAGCAGGGCGCCCGCGTCGTCGCGACCGATCTGCCCGGGCATCGAGCCGAGGCGCTGCAGGCCGCGCATGCGGGCAACGAGGCCTTCCGCTTCTACGATCTGGACGTCGGCGACGAGGCGCAGGTGACCGAGATTTTCAAACGCGTTCTGGCCGATGGCTGGGAGCCGAATGTGGTGCTGAACAATGCCGCGATCACCGGCGAGATGCTGATGGGCGCGGGCAAGCCCTTCCCGGATTTCGCCGATACGACGGTCGCCGATTTCGAGCGCACTTTGCGCACCAACCTCACCGGCGCCTTCATGGTGGCGCGGCAGATGGATCGCGACATCGTCGGTCGCTGGCCGGCAACGCTGATCAACGTGGCGTCGATGTATGCTTTGAACGGCGCGCATCACCCGATCTATGACGGCATGCCGTTCAAGAATTTCTCGGCCTACGGCGTGACCAAGGCGGGCATCCACGGGCTGACGGTCTGGCTGGCGGGCTACTGGGCGCCGCGCGGCGCCACCGTCAACACCATCGCCCCCGGCGCGGTCTTCAACAACCATTCCGAGGAATTCCAGCGCCGCGTGGGCGAGCTGATCATGCTGAACCGCATGGCAAAACCGGATGAAATCGCCGATGCGATGCTGTTCCTGTGCTCGGCCGGGGCGGGCTACATGACCGGGCAGCTGGTCAATGTCGATGGCGGGTTCTCGGCGTGGTAAGCGCACGGATCGCCGTCATCGGCGCGGGCTCGATCGGGCGGCGGCATGCCGCGAACCTGACCGCGCTGGATTGCACCGTCTCGCATCTGCCCTGGCGCAGCTTCGACGCGGCGGCCTTTGCCGCGCGGACCGATCTGGACGGGGTGGTGATTGCCACCGAAACGCAGATCCGGCTGGAGCTGATCGAGATCTGCGCCCGGATGGGCCTGCCCTTCTACGTCGAAAAGCCGCTCGCCCATACGCCCGAACAGGTGGCGGCAATCTACGCCGCCGCCGCCCCGGTGGCCGATCGCAGCCTGATCGGCTTCATGATGCGCTACAACCCGGCGCTGCAGGCGCTGGCCGCCGAAGACCTCTCCGACATCTACCGCTTCTCCTTCGAGATCGGCCATGACGTGCGGCAATGGCGGGCGAACTGGCGCTTCGCCGACAGCTACGCCGCCCGTCCCGAAGGCGGCGGGGTGCTGCTTGATCTCTCGCACGAGGTCGATCTGGCGATGACCCTCTTCCCCGGCCTGACGCTCGGCCGGGCGGAAAGCCTGGGCCATCCGTCGTTCCCCGGCGTCGATTTCGCCACCACCTTGATGCTTGCGGCTGCGGGCGGGCCGGTCGGCACCGTCGCGATGGATTACCTCTCGCCGGTCTTCATCCGCCGCGCCCGGCTGGTGGGATTGAAACGCCTGATCGAGGTCGATTTCCTGACCCCCGAGATCACGTTCCTCACCCCCGGCCGCCGCACCAGCCAGTCTTATGTCTTTGACCGCAATGACATGTTCCTGGGCGCGATGCGCGACTTCCTGCGGCTGATCGCCGAAGGCCCGGGGGCCGATCTGTCCCCGCTCGCGCCGCGTTTCACCACGATGCGGCCGGTGAACGAGATGGTGGCGAGCGCCTGGTCCGCCCGGCATTTCACCGGACAGGTCGCGATGGAGATGGGCTGAATTCAGCCGTGATCGGCGAAGGTCTTCTGCAACCCGCCCTGCCAGAAGCCTTCGTCGGCCAGCACCTCAAGAAAGCGCTCGGCGGCGCGGCCCTCGCCAAAGGCGGTGTGGGGCGGATAGCGCTTGCCCCATTCGGTCGCCAGAAACGCACCGATCTTGTCCCGCTCCGCCGCATCGGCGGAAAACAGCGACGGCGCCTCGGCCCGGTTCGTCTGCCGCGTGCCGATATCGAGCGAGGGGATGCCCAGAAACGGCGCCTCGCGCACCCCGGCGCTCGAATTGCCGACCAGACAGGCGGCATGTTTCATCAGCTCGGAAAAATGCGCAAACCGCATTGAGGGGATCAGCCGGAACCGCTCCCGCGGCAGCTGTTCCAGCACGGCAAAGATCTCGCGCGAGCCCGGATCGTTGTTCGGCGCGATGACGACGAACTTCCGCCCCGAGGCCTCGAGCGCGCCAAACAGATCCGCCGCCTGCCGCCCCATCGTCGCGGCTTCCGACGTGACCGGATGGAACAAGGTCACCCCGTAATCGTCAAACGGAATGTCATACCGCTTCAGCACCTCGGGCAGGGTGACCCCCGAGGGCCGGGCGTGGAAATCCAGCTCCGGCGAGCCGATGACATGGATCTTGTCGGCCGGCTCGCCCAGCGTCATCACCCGCTTCGCCGCCGCTTCCGAAGATACGAAATGACAGGCGGCCAGCTTGGTGTTGCAATGCCGGAACACCTCGTCGATCGTGCCCGAGACCTCGCCGCCCTCGATATGGGCCGAGCGGATGTAGTTCGTGGCGCAGACCAAGGCGCAGGCCAGGGCCTCGATCCGGTCGCCGTGAAAAACCACCAGATCGGGGCGCAGCTCGGCGAAAATGTCGGAAAAGCCGATGATCGACTTTGCGAGGATCGTGTCCTGCGGGTCGCCCTCGCGCTGGTTGAGAAATTCATGCACGGTGGCGCCCTGCACCCGGTGCACCTCGATCTTGGTCAGGCCGTAGCGCTCTAGCATATGCATGCCGGTGACCAGAAACGACACCTTGAGCCCGGCATCGCGGGCGGCCAGCGCCAGCGGTTCGATCTTTCCGAAATCGGCACGGGTGCCGGTGACGAAGAGGATTTCGCGGGTCATTCCGGGCTTTCTCTGCTGCGCTGCTCGGGTCGCCATTACATTGCTTGTGCCCTCGGCGGAAGGGTTATAATGCGGCAAAAGGCTGCGAGGGGAGAGAGCGCGATGGATCGCGTCGTTCTGTGCATGAAATGGGGGACGCTTTACGGCCCCGATTACGTGAACGTGCTTCACAACGCCGTGCGGGCGCATCTGCCCGGGCCGTTCCGCTTCGTCTGCCTGACCGATGATGCGACCGGGATCGATCCGGGGGTGGAATGCTTCCCGGTGCCCGACTTCGGTCTGCGCCCCGATCTGTGGCAGATCGGCGGCTGGCCGAAGATCGGGGTGTTTCAGCGCGATCTTTACGGGCTGCGCGGCCGGGCGCTGTTCATCGATCTCGACATGATGATCCTGTCGGATCTGACGCCCTTCTTTGACCATCCCGCCCCGTTCATCGCCACCGACATGGGCGCGAACTGGAAGCCGCGCGCGGGCAAGGGCCCCGAGGAACCGGGCACCTGCCTGTTCGCCTTCACGCTGGGCGCCGAGCCGCAGATCTATGAGCGCTTCAACGAGGATCGCAACGGCAACGCCCATCGTTTCGGGCTGGAACAGAATTGCGTCGCGGCCTTTGCCAATGCGATCACCTGCTGGCCCGCCGACTGGGTGATCAGCTTCAAGCGCCACCTGCGCCCGCCGGCGCTTTTGGGCGCGGTGCTGCCGGTGCGGCGCCCGCCCGCCAGCGCCAAGGTGCTGGCCTTCCACGGTCGGCCGCGGCCGCTCGATCTGATCCGCAAGGGCTGGTGGGGCGAGCTGCCCAATATCGGCCGCGGCCCGGTGGGCTGGATGCGCGATTACTGGCTGCGTTACGGCGGAAACTGAGCCGGTCAGCGACGGCTGCGCGCTTGCGCGACCATCGCCGCGATCTCGGCGCGGATTTCGGCGGGGGGCTCGGCCACCGCGCCATCTTCCAGCGCGCGCAGATAGGCGGCGCGCATGTTCGCGAAAATCGGCTCGCTGCTTTTCTTCAGAAAGGCCGTGCCGAAGATATGGTCATTGGCAAAGGGGAACGAGGCGTTGAAGCGCTTGCGGTTCACCGTGCGGCGGATGTGGTCAAGCACCGCCGCGCGCCAGCCCGGGCTGGCCGGATCCAGCGCCGCAATCCGCCGCGCCGCCTTGATCCGGTCGGCATCGGCATAGGCGGCATATTTCAGGGTCTGGCGCAGGAAGGCATCGTCCTTCTCGCGCAGCCGTTGCAGGAACACTTCGCGGCGCGAATAGGCATCGAGCCGCAGCCCCGCCGCCGCCATCCGCCGCGAAAAGCCGATCTCGCCCAGCTTGATCGTATGCGGCTTGTAATCGGTCATCTTGTAGTCGCGCCAGAACGCCTGAAAGGCCGGATGATCCCAGGCGCTGCGGCGGATCAGGTAGAAATAGCTTTCGATATGGCTGCGCTTGCTTGGCATGCCGCCGCTGGTGTCGTGGATCACCTTTTCGTCATGCAGCAGCCCGCAGATGTCGGCCTCGGCGAAGTCGGTCTCGATCAGCGCCAGCAGGTCGGCCCGCATCGGCGCCCAGACGCTGTCATTCATCACGATCAGCCGTTCGGGGCGCGCGCCGTCGCGGTTCAAAAGCCGGATCGCATCCTGATAGCCGCCGAAATCATAGCCGAAATTCGGCCGCTCCAGCAGGCTCCAGCACAGATCGAGCAGGCGGTCCCGGTCGGTTTCGGACACCGGGCAATTCAGCACGAGGAAGGGCGCATAGCCCTCGGAAATCAGCCAGTTGCAGGTCGCAATCGCCGAGGCGGAAATGCCATCCGGCTGATAGATCAGGAAAATCGCGATCCGCTCCGAGGGGGGAAGCCGCCCGGCATGGCGTTGCGTCAGCTGGTCGAAATCGCGCAGATAGGCGGCCCGGCGCGCGGGCTCGCGCAGGCGTCCGGGCAGCGACGCAAGGGTCTGGGGGAGTTGCAGAAACTGATCCTTGATGCGGTTCAGCTCACGCTTGATCTTCCAGGCGGGGACCATGCTGAAAACTCCTCGTAAAACGGATTCGACCTTTGTCCGCTTTAGCCCTCCGAGGCGCGGAAGGAAAGCAAGCCGTGCCGCGCCAGCCAGATCAGCCGCCGGGCGTAATTCGCCAGCTTCTGCCGATAATGCGGCAGGCGTTTGTATTTCGGGAATTTCTTCGCCCCGGCCATGGCGGTGCCGGTGATGAAGCTTTCGCCCCGGTCGCGCGGCGGCGCGGTGAAGGGCTCAAGCCCCATCAGCCTTATGTCATGGTCGAAGAAGCGGTTCAGCTCGTGGTCATGGGCGCGGCGGATCGGATAGAAGCGCGCGGCCAGCCGCGCCGCCACCGCGCGCTTGATCAGATAGCAGCCGTTGCCGGTGAAGGGCCCCCAATAGGCCATCAGCGTGAAGGGGCCAAGCTGCGCCTGCGGCAGCCGCCCCTTGGCGCGGATGCAGGAAAACCGCAAGATGTCCCAGCGCTCGGCCATCGCCAGCCCCGCCGCCAGCGCCTGGCGGAAATCCGCGGTGAAGGTGACGTCGTCTTCGCAGATCAAGACGATCTCGGGGCCGTCTTGCGCAATCTGGCGCCAAAGCTCGACATGCGAGGCATAGCAGCCCATATGCCCGGCCGAGATCGGCGCCCCCATGTTGCGATGCCAGGCGGCCAGATCGGTGCGGCCGAGCAGCTCGGCCTCGCGCGCGGCGCCGTCGATGCCCTCGTAGATCGTGTAACGCATCCCGATCCGAGCGAATTCCTGCGCCACCTGCGCCTGCCGCGCCGTGGCGCGGGCCAGCGAGATCACCTGAACCGGCAGATCGGGCAGCGGGGCGGTCACGCCAGATCGCTCCATTTCAGCTGGGTGTTGCGGGGCAGGGCGCGGGTGGTGCGCTTGCCCACCACCTTGTCGAAATCATAGCCCGCGATCTCACCGGAGCCCGGGCGGCGGGCCCAGATGTCGGCCTCGGTGATCAGATGGCCCGCGGGCAGGTCGCGATCCGCCACCACCGAGGCCCGCGCGAAGCGATAGACCGGCTCCTCGGCCGCGGTGCGTTCCTTGGGGTTGCGGCTTGCGATCCAGATTTCCTTCGAGCGATCAATCAGATGGCGCAGCTCCGACGGGTCCATCGAATTGATGATGTCAGGCCCCACGCGATAGCGCGTGTCGGTGTAGTGCCGTTCGAGGATGCAGGCGCCCAAGGCGACCGAGGCCAGCGCCATTTCCGGCCCGATCGAGTGATCGGAAAAACCGACCGGCACGCCCGGGAAGGCATCCTGCAGATCCCGGACCCCGCGCAGCGACACGATTTCGGGCGGGCTCGGGTAAAGGTTGGTGCATTCCAGCAGCGCGAACTCGACGCCCGCGGCCTGCAAAATCTTGACACTCGCGCGGATCGTCTCGATCGTCTGCATTCCCGTCGACAGGATCACCGGCTTGCCCAGCCGCGCGATGTGACGGATCAGCGGCAGGTTGTCCGCCTCGCCCGAGCCGATCTTGTAGGCCAAAACGCCGATGCTTTCGAGAAACTCCGCCGCCGCGCGCGAAAACGGCGTCGAAAGATAGATCATGCCCAGGCTTTCGGTGTAGCGCTTCAGCTCGATCTCGTCGTCTTGCGACAAAGCACAGCGCGCCATCACCTCCCAGATCGAGACATCGGCATTGGGCGGAAAGATCTGCTTCGCCTCGTCGGTCATCTCGTCTTCAAGGATATGGGTCTGATGCTTGACGCATTCGCAGCCCGAGGCCGCGGCCAGACGCACCATTTCCTTGGCCACGGCGAGCGAGCCGCCATGGTTGATGCCGATTTCCGCGATCACCAGCGGCGGATGCTCGGGTCCGATCTGACGCGTTCCGATCTGCATGGCATTCCCCCTTGGCTGGCCCCTTGCCACAGCCGATAGAACCCCGGGGCGCACCCGTCAAGCGGCGGGCAAAAGCGAAGGGCGCCCGAAGGCGCCCCTGCTGTGATCTCAGAACCCGGCCTTGATCTTTTCGAACTCGGCCAGTTGTTTTTCGCGTTGCTGCGGATCGTTCGGCACCTGCGGCAGGATCGGCGCCTTGACCGGGCCGATGCCCGCGGTGATCTGTTCTTCCAGCGGGATCGTCTCCATCGCCTTCAGGCTGGAATGGCCGTAGCCGATATTGTCCAGAAGCGCGCGGGCGGCTTCGGGGCGCAGCCAGGAATTCATGAAATCATAGGCTTTCGCCTCGTCGCCGGGGCCGTCCTTGAGGTTCACATAGCCGCAGAAGAAGGTGGCAGAGCCTTCCTTGGCTTCGCGCTGGAAGGCGACGGGATAGTTTTCGTTGCGCAGCGCGGTGACGCCGTCGTTCCAGGACCAGGAAATCAGCACCTCGCCCGAGGCCATGGTCTGCGCCTGTTCGGCCGGGTCGGCCCAGTAGCTGAGCACGTTCTTGTGCGCCTCGCGCAGCCATGCGGCGGCGGCGGCGAATTGCGCGTCGGTGACCTTGGTCCAGTCGGTGACGCCGGTGGCCAGATAGGCCAGCGACCAGACGTCGTCGGAGGAATTCGGCAGCGAGATCCGGCCCTGATATTTCGGGTTCACGAAGACCTGCAGCGAGGCGACGTCTTCGGCCGGGACTTCCTCGGGGTTGTAGGCGATGGCGGCGGCGCCCCAGTCGGTCGGGATGAACCAGACGCCCTTGTCATCCTTGAAGATCGGCGAATCGAGATATTTCGGGTCGATGTCGGCCAGCGCCGGGATCTTCGCCGGATCCCAGGGTTCGATCAGCCCGGCATCGCGGTATTTCGACACCATCTGCGAACAGGGGTGGGCGACGTCCGCCTTGAAGCCCGAAGCGACCTTCTGATAGGCCTCGTCGTCATCGCCATAAAAGGAATAGGTCGGCGCGTCGCCATATTTGTCCTTGTAGGCCTGATACAGGCCCTCGACCTCGAAGCCGGCCCAGTCAAAGACCAGAAGGCCGGACTCGCCTGCCTTTGCGGGCAGCGACAAGGCCAGCGCAGCCGCGGCCGAGACAAGCAGAAGCGATGATTTCTTCATGGTGGCGTTCCCCGTTGAGATTGGATTTGCCGAAACGCTAGACCGCGGGTCGCGTGCGAACAAGTGAATATTTCGCCGCCCTTGCGGCCCGGTGTCCCCTTGCCGAACCGCTCTGGCGGCCCCAGTTGGGGGGAATGCGTGATGAAACCCCGATCCTGCTCTGGTTGCGCCGCGATTTCCGGCTGAGCGACCATCCGATGCTCTCTGCCGCCGCTGCCTCGGGGCGGCCGGTGCTGGCGCTTTTCATCCTCGACCCGCTGGCCGAAGCCTATGGCGCGGCGCCGAAATGGCGGCTGGAACAGGCGCTTGCGGCCTTTGCCCCGGCGCTTGCGGCCTGTGGTGTGCCGCTTGTGCTGCGCCGCGGCCCGGCGCTTTCGGTGCTGCGGTCGGTTCTGGCCGAAAGCGGGGCCGGGGCGGTCTGGTGGAGCCGCGATCTGGACCCGGCGGCGATCACCCGCGACACGGAAATCAAGGCCGCGCTGCGCGCCGAGGGGCTGGAGGCGCGCTCGTTCGACGGGCAGGTGCTGTTTGCGCCCTGGGCGGTGCAGACCGGGCAGGGCGGTCCCTATCGCGTCTACACGCCGTTCTGGCGCGCGGTGCGGGGCTTGGCCGTGGCCGATCCGCTGCCCGCCGTCACCGCGCTGCGCCCCGGGCCGGTCCTGCGCGGCGAAAGCCTGTCGGCGCTGGGGCTGGGCCTTGCGATGCGGCGCGGCGCGGCGGTTGTGGCGAAATATGCCCGGGTGGGCGAGGCGGCAGCACAGGTCCGGCTGGAGCGTTTCCTGCGCGACGGCATCGAGACCTATCAGGCGCGGCGGGATTTTCTGGCCGAGAACGCCACGTCCGACCTGTCGGAAAACCTGGCCTGGGGGGAGATCTCGCCCCGGGTGATCTGGCACGCCGGGGCGCGGGCGCTGGCGGAGGGCCGGGCGGGGGCCGAAACCTTCCTCAAGGAACTGGTCTGGCGCGAATTTGCCTGGCATCTGATGTATCATTACCCAAAGCTGGCCACGGCGAATTGGCGGCCGGACTGGGACGCTTTCCCCTGGGCGGGCGACAGTGCCGCGGCCGAGCGCTGGCGGCGCGGCCAGACCGGCGAGCCCGTCGTCGATGCCGCGATGCGCGAGATGTATGTGACCGGGCGGATGCACAACCGGGCGCGGATGATCGTCGCGTCTTACCTGACCAAGCATCTATTGACCGATTGGCGCATCGGGCTCGCGTGGTTCGAGGAGTGCCTGATCGATCATGACCCCGCGTCGAATGCGATGGGCTGGCAATGGGTTGCGGGCTGCGGGCCGGATGCGGCGCCGTATTTCCGCGTCTTCAATCCGGCGTCTCAGGCCGAGAAATTCGACCCCGAAGGGCGCTATCGCCGGGCCTGGCTGGCCGAGGGCAACCGCCACGCGCCGCAGACCGCGCTGGATTTCTTTGCCGCCGTGCCGAAGTCCTGGGCGCTGGCGCCGGGGGCCGCCTTGCCGGCGCCGCTGATCGATCTGGCCGCGGGGCGGGACCGCGCGCTGGCGGCCTATGCGGCGCGGCCGAAGGCGGGTTGAACCGGCTCCGGCCCTGCCACGATTGCATCCCGATTTGGCCATATTTCTTTGCGATACCAATCAACCGGCAGTGTCAAGCCTGTCGGTCGGAGGTGCGAGATGCAGAAAGTCGTCGTTCGTGACACCCAGATGAGCCTGCCCACGACGGCGAAGCTGTTCGGGGCGCTTGGTCTTGCGGCCACGGGCTTCATCACCGCAGAGCTGATCCCCGGCAATCTGCCGCCTGGGACGGCGGTTCATGGGCTGGCGCTGATGGCGGCCTCGTTCGGGCTGCTGCTGGGCTGGCGGGTGATCGGGCGCAACCCGGGCCGGGGCCGGGTCAAGGTGGTCGAACGCGGGCTGCATGCGGCGATCTATCTTCTGCTCTGGACGCTGGTGTTTCTGGGCGCGCTGCAGATGATGCGCGAAATGGCGCGCGGCCGCTATGACAGCCCGAGCGAGGCGCTGCTGGACGTGCTGGCGCAGGGGATGCGGCTGGGCGCCGAGGCGCTGCGGCTGGACGTGCTGGGCACGCTCTTTTGCGGCGCCGTGCTTTCCGCTATGCTGGCCGAATGGGCGTGGAAACGCTGGCACTAGGCCGCGCCCCAACCGCGGACGGGGCGTCATGTCATTGAGCAAACTCTATTTCTTTTACGGCACCTTGGGCCATCCGCCGTTGCTTGCCGCCGTGCTGGGGCGCTCTGCCGCGCTGCGTCCGGCCCGCGCCGCGGGCTACGAAGTCCGCCACGCCTGCGACGCGGCGGGCGCGGAACTGGGTTATCCGCTGCTGGTGCCCGGCCCCGCCGGGGTCGAGGGCGTGCTGGCCGAGATCACCCCGGCCGAGGAAGAGGTGCTCGACTGGTACGAGATCGGCTACCGCAAGGCGCTGCTGAACGTGCTCGACGCCGCCGGGCAGGTCGTCGCGGCGCTGGCCTATCTGCCCGAGGATCGGCGCTGGACGCCGGGGCGGCTGTGGCGGCTGGACGACTGGGCGGCGGAAAAGGGCGATCTGGCGACGCTTGCCGTGGCCGAGGTGATGGCGCTGCGCGGGCAGGTCTCTGCGGAGGCGGCGATCGCCCGCTATCCGATGATCCGGGTCCGCGCCGCCTCGCGGCTGCGGGCGGCGCAGCCGCGCCCGGCCAGCCTGCGCCGGACCCCGGCCGCGGGCGATGTGGTGATCGAGAGCCTGACCACGCCCTATGCGAAATTCTTCGCCCTCGAGGATTACCGGCTGCGCCATCGCCGCTTCGACGGGGGGATGAGCCAGACGCTTGACCGCGCCGCCTTCGTGTCGGGCGATGCGACGGTGGTGCTGCCCTATGATCCCGTGCGCGACACCGTGCTTCTGGTCGAGCAGTTCCGCACCGGGCCCCTGGCGCGCGGCGATGCCAACCCCTGGGCGCTGGAAACCGTCGCGGGGCGCGTCGATGCGGGCGAAACCCCCGAGCAGGCCGCCCGCCGCGAGGCCGGGGAAGAGGCGGGGATCACCCTTGGCCGCCTGATCCCGGCGCCCGCGCATTACCCCTCTCCGGGGGCGAAAAGCGAATATATCTATTGCTTCATCGGGCTTTGCGATCTGCCCGAGACCGGCCCGGGTCTGGGGGGCCTCGAAGCCGAGGGCGAGGATATCCGCAGCCACCGCATTCCCTTCGACGCGATGATGGCGCTGATCGACAGCGGCGAGATCGAGACCGGGCCGCTTGTCATCCTGGCACTCTGGTTGGCACGTCTGCGCGAGGAGCTGCGCAAAACCGCCCTCGGGGCTTGAGGCGCCCCCGCTTGCCCTTTAGTCTTGCCCGACCGGGCCCAACGCCCCGGGACGAGGGAGAGACATGATCTGCAAGGACCTGGCCGCCGCCATCGGCAACACGCCGCTGATCCGCCTGAAGAAGGCGTCCGAACTGACCGGCTGCGAGATCCTCGCCAAGGCCGAATTCATGAACCCGGGCCAGTCGGTCAAGGACCGGGCGGCGCTGTACATCATCCGTGACGCGATCGCGCGCGGCGCGCTGAAACCGGGCGGCACCATCGTCGAGGGCACGGCGGGCAATACCGGCATCGGGCTGGCGCTGGTCGGCGCGGCGATGGGCTTTCGCACCGTCATCGTGATCCCGGAGACGCAAAGCCAGGAAAAGAAAGACATGCTGCGGCTGGCCGGGGCCGAGCTGGTGCAGGTGCCCGCGGCGCCCTATGCCAATCCGAACAACTATGTCCGCTATTCGGGCCGTCTGGCCGAGACGCTGGCGAGGACCGAGCCGAACGGCGTCGTCTGGGCGAACCAGTTCGACAACACCGCCAACCGGCAGGCGCATCTGGAAACCACCGGCCCGGAAATCTGGGAGCAGACCGGCGGCAAGGTCGATGGCTTCGTCTGCGCCGTGGGCTCGGGCGGGACGCTTGCGGGCGTGGGGCTGGCGCTGCAGCCGAAGGGCGTGAAGATCGCGCTCGCCGACCCCGACGGCGCGGCGCTGCACAGTTTCTACACCACGGGCGTGCTGAAATCCGAAGGCAGCTCGATCACCGAGGGCATCGGGCAGGGCCGGATCACCGCCAACCTCGAGGGCTTCACCCCGGACATGAGCTTCAACATCCCCGATGCCGAGGCGCTGCCGGTGGTCTTCGACCTTTTGTCGGAAGAGGGCATCTGCGTCGGCGGCTCTGCGGGGGTCAACGTCGCGGGGGCGATCCGCATGGCCCGCGCGATGGGTCCGGGTCACACCATCGTCACGGTGCTGTGCGATTACGGCACCCGCTACATGTCGAAATTGTTCAACCCGGACTTCCTGCATGCCAAGGGCCTGCCGGTGCCGGCCTGGCTGGATGGCCGCGGCCAGACCGTGCCGGAGGTGTTCGAAGGATGATCGCCCGCCTTTTGCTGCGCGTCCTGCTGCTGACGCTGGTCCTTGCGCTGCCCGTCGCGGCGCAGGACGATGCCGAACCGAATTACAAGGCCTTCGGCAAGGCCTCCTCGCAGGTGGAAGAAGCCGTCGCCAAGGGCGAGATTTCCGACGCGCGGCTCTCCGACATGCGCGCCGAGATGGTGAAATGGCGTACCGCCTTCACCGAGGCGCAGGATACGAACGCCAGCCAGATCGAGACGCTGAAAAGCCAGATCGCGGCGCTCGGAGCGCCCCCCGCCGAGGGCGCGGCGGAAGATCCGCTGATCGTCAAGCGGCGGGAAGACCTGAACGCCAAGCTGTCCAAGCTGCAGGCGCCGGGGATTTCGGCGACCGAGGCCGCAAGCCGTTCGGATGCGATCATCCGGGCCATCGACAAGCTGATCCGCGAACGGCAGGCGGACAAGCTGTTGCGGCTTTCGCCCTCGGTGGCCAATCCGGTGAACTGGCCCGCGGGGGCCTCGCTTTTGCGCTGGATGGGCGAATGGATCTATGACGAGACCCGCTGGCGCTTTACCCAGCCGGTGAATTACGAAACCACCCGCGACAATGCCCCGCTGATCATCGGTCTGATCCTGGGCGCGCTTTTGCTGCTGGCGCGGGGCGGGGCCTGGATGGCGCGGCTGACGCGCTGGCTTTTGACGAAAACCGCGATGCGCGGGCGCAATCTGATTTCCGGCATCGTCAGCTTCGGGCAGGTGCTTCTGCCCACGGCGGGGGCGGTGATGGCGACGACGGCGCTCGACAAGACCGCGCTCTTCGGGCCGATCCTGTCCTCGCTGTACCTGCTGGCGCCGGGGATGCTGTTTGTCGTGCTGTCGGCGCGCTGGCTGGGCACGCGGGTCTTCCCGCCGCAAGCGGGCGAGGGGGTGATCACCCCCGGCGCCGAGGGCCGGGTCTATGCGCTGATGCTGGGTCTGGCCTTCATGACCTATCGGCTGATCGAAATGTGGGTCGCGCCCCGGGCCGAGGATTTTCTGGGCGGTGCGGGCGAGCTTGGCTCGGAGCGGGCGGCGGATGTGGCGGCCAAGGCCGATGCGGCGCTCTCGGTGCTGCAGGTGCCGCTGCAGGTCTTTGCGGCGCTGGCGCTGTTCCGGATGGGGCAGCTTCTGCGCCGTCAGGGCAGCGGGGCGAACCTGGCCGAGGAAGCCGATGGCGCCTTCCGGCTGGGGATGCTGCGCTGGCTGGGCAATGCGCTGCTGATGATCGCGGTGGCCGGACCGGCGCTGGGGGTGATCGGCTATGTCAGCGCCGCCAATGCGCTGATCTGGCCCGCGGTGCTGACGCTGGGTCTGTTCGCGCTGGTGATCACGCTGCAAAGCTTCCTGGCCGAGCTTTACGTCACCGTCTCGGGCCCCGAGTCCCGCCGCGACGCGCTGTTGCCGGTGCTGGGGGGCTTCCTGCTCTCGCTCGCTTCGATCCCGGTTCTGGCGCTGATCTGGGGCGCGCGGATCGAGGATCTGGTCGAACTCTGGACCTCGTTCCGGGCCGGGATCGAAGTGGGCGGCGTGCGGATTTCGCCGACCTCCTTCATCACCTTCGCCGTCGTCTTCACCATCGGCTACACGCTGACCCGGATCTTCCAGGGGGCTCTGAAAGCCTCGATCCTGCCGCGCACGACGATCGACAAGGGCGGCCAGAACGCCATCGTCTCGGGGCTGGGCTATGTCGGCATCCTGCTCGCCGCGCTGATCGCGATTTCGACCGCGGGGATCGACCTGTCGTCGCTGGCGATCGTCGCCGGGGCGCTGTCGGTCGGCATCGGTTTCGGTCTGCAGACGATCGTGCAGAACTTCGTGTCGGGCATCATCCTGCTGGTCGAACGCCCGATTTCCGAGGGCGACTGGATCGAGGTCGGCGGCCGTCAGGGCATCGTGAAGAACATCTCGGTGCGCGCGACGATCATCGAGACCTTCGACCGCACCGATGTGATCGTGCCGAACGCGGATCTGATTTCGGGCGCGGTGACGAACTGGACGCGCGGCAACAAGACCGGGCGGCTGATCGTGCCGGTGGGGGTGGCTTACGGCAATGACACCCGCCGGATCGAGGCGATCCTGAACGAGATCGCCCAGGCGCATCCGCTGGTGATGATGACGCCGCCGCCCTTTGCCGTGTTCGCCGGTTTCGGGGCGGACAGTCTGAACTTCGAGATCCGCGCGATTTTGTCGGATGTGAACTTCAAGCTGCGGGTGCATTCGGAAATGAACCACCAGATCGCCGAGCGTTTCGGCCGCGAGGGGATCGAGATTCCCTTCCCGCAGCGCGATGTCTGGATCCGCAACCCCGAGATGCTGCGCCCGGATTATGTGCCGCCGGTCGAGAAGATGGTGGTGGGCCACGGCACGATCGCGGCGGCGCCGGCGCCTGCGCGCCCGGAGCCGGGCGAGGGGATCGCGGTGCTTTCGGACAACGACGGCGCCGAAGAAGGCGACGATCGCTGAGACGGTATCAAGGCTGATCTCCCCCCTTGCGAGGGGGGAGATTTGCCGCTAAACCCGGCCGCGGACGGGTGGCCGAGTGGTCGAAGGCGCACGCCTGGAAAGTGTGTAGGCGGGGAACCGTCTCGTGGGTTCGAATCCCATCCCGTCCGCCACTTGCCTCGAAAATCTCCGCCACGATCCCTTGATTGTATTGCCCAAAAGGGCATTGCGGTCGGCAACAGGATCGCGGCAACGGATGCCTGCCCCCCCCTTTTTTCCAGCTCGGCTTGGGGCAAAGGGGGCAGCATGACCGGGACTTTGCGGCCTCGAACCTTTCGCCTCGTCCGCCGGGTGCGGCGCAGATTGCGGTTTGACATGACGCTTTGCCGGACACCGTAGCACGCCGTCTGAAGGCGGAAGACCTTGGAGGGGGGCTCCGGAAGCGGAAAATTGTTCGCAGGATCTTAAGCTTTCCGCCTTAGGGTCCGGGTTTGCCGCTGTGGTCAACTTCGAAGGCCTGACATGTTTTCATGGATGAATGCGTTGGATCTCTCCCGGCGTCTGCCGGTGATGATGACGCTGGTCGCGCTGATGGCGGGGCTTTGCGCCGCCGTGCCAGCTTATCTGATCACCCGGCAGTCCCTGCTGGAGAGTTCCGAGGCCGCGCTCGACACGCTTGCCCGCGGACCGGAGCAGACGCTGACGCTTTTGCTCAACGGAACCCGGGCCGATCTGCTGTCGATGGCGGAGGATCATGCGATCCAGCGCGCCTTCGTGGCCATGACGGCGGCCTATGACCAGCTTCCCTCTGCCCTCGAGACGCTGCAAAAGACCTATATCGACGACAATCCGAACCCGCTGGGCGAGAAGAACCGGCTGGTTTCGGCGGGCGATGGCACCCCCTATGACACGCTTCATGCCGATCTGCATCCCGGCCTCGCGACGCGTCTGGCCGAACGTGGGTTTTACGACATCTTCCTGATCGATCCGCAGGGCAATGTCATTTACACCGTCTTCAAGGAGCGCGATTTCGCCACCAATCTGCAGACGGGCGCGGGGAAGGAGACTGGCCTTGGCGCGGTGTTCCGCGAAGCCATGACGCTTCCCGCGGGCGGGGCCGCGTTTCGCGATTTCGCCCGTTATGCGCCCAGTGCCGATCTGCCCGCCGCCTTCGTCGCCGCGCCCGTCCTTGACGACGCCGGCAACAGGCTTGGCGTGATCGCGATCCAGTTGCCGATCGGGGCGATGAATGCCGCCGTGCAGAATGTCACCGACGGCGCCGACACCAAGGCGGCCTATCTTGTGGGGGCAGACGGGCTTCTGCGCTCGGACCTGACGGCGACGCCCACGGACGACATCTTGACGACGCGCGAGGAAAACGCTGCAAGCCGCGCCGCTCTGGCGGGCGAAACCGGGGTGATGCGGGTGCAAGATGCGCAGGGCGATCGCTTCATCGCTTACCGGCCGCTGTCGTTTCTGGGCACCCGATGGGCCCTGCTGACCAGTCAGGAGGCGTCCGAACTGATGTCGCCGCTGTTCAGGATGAGCCTTGCGGTGCTGGCCATCGGTTTGTTGGTGATCGCGGCGGCGGCGGCGCTGGCGGTGCGGCTTTCCAGTTCGATCAGCGGGCCGCTGACCCGGCTCACCTTTGCGATGGACGAGGTCGGGCAGGGCCGTCTGGATAACGACGTGCCGCATCGCGACCGGTCCGACGAGATCGGCCGCATGGCGCGCACGCTGGAGCGGTTTCGGCTGGCGCTGGTGCAGGCGCATGAAACCGAAGCCCGCCTTGCCGCCGAGCGCGAAGCAAATGCGGCGCTTGAACGGGACCGCACCCGGCAGGAAGCGGAGCGCGAGCGTCAGGAGCTGAGCCGCGCCCGCGAGGCCGAGGATGCCCGGCGCGCCGCGGAAGATGCGCGCCGCGCCGCCATCGATGCCGAGCGCGCCCATGCCGACGAGGCCCTGCAACGCGTCGTGACATCGCTCAGCGCGTCGCTTCGGGCGATGGCCGAGGGGCGGCTCGATGTGACGATCGATCAGTTCTCCGGCGAATCCTTCAAGACCTTGCGCAACGATTTCAACGCCGCCGCCGACAGCCTGCGCCAGATCGTGAGCGAGATTTCAACGGCCGCGCGCAGCATCGGCACCGACAGCGACGAGATCGCGAATGCCGCCGTCAGCCTGTCGCGGCGGACGGAATCCTCGGCCTCGGCGCTGGATGAGACCGCTTCGGCGATGCATCAGATGCTGGCCGCGGTCGGCCAGACCAATTCCGGGATCAACAGCGTGCGCAATCTGGCGCAGGACGCCTGTGATCGGGCGGGCCGGTCGCAGGCGACGATGCAGGCCGCGGTCGAGGCGATGCAGCGGATCGAAGCCTCCTCCCAGGCGATCACCCGGATCATCAACGTCATCGACGACATTGCCTTCCAGACAAATCTTCTGGCGCTGAATGCCGGGGTCGAGGCGGCGCGCGCCGGAGAGGCCGGTCGCGGCTTTGCCGTTGTCGCCTCCGAAGTGCGGGCGCTGGCGCAGCGTGCGGCCGATTCCGCGGCGCAAATCGGCACGCTGATCGCCGACAGCGGCGCCCAGGTGAGCGAGGGGGTGGCGCTGGTGCGCGATTGCGGCACGGCGCTCGAGACGATCTCGAGCGCGGTCTCCGACATCTCCGGGCGCGTCAGCGAGATCGCCGCAAGTGCCACGGAACAGGAGCAGGGCATCTCGGAAGTTACCCGTGCGCTGGGTCAACTCGACACCGCCACGCAGGAAAACGCCGCGATGTTCGAAGAGACGACCGCGGCAACCACATCGCTTGCGGCGGCGGTGGCCGATCTGGGCAAGCTGATCGCGCATTTCCACGGCTGGGAAGAGACCCCGCGCGCGGAACGCCTGCGCGCCTGAGGGCAGCCGTGATCCCGGGCCAGCTTTGGGCCAAAGAAACAGCACGGGCAGGGGACGTGCCTCAGGTCCCGCCCGTGCCGGGCCGCACGCTGGAACGCCAGCGCAGCTTCGGCGGCAGCGTCTCGGGGCGGGCGGGGGGCGGCTCCTCGGAGGCGATGATCGCCACGATCCGCTCGGCCAGGGCCTCGAAGGGCTGAGCGAAGGTCGTCAGATCATAGGCGCCCCAGCCCGCCTGCGGCACATCATCGAAGCCGATCACGTTCAGATCGCGCGGGATCTGCAACCGGAACTCGACCCGCGCTACATCAAGCAGGCCGAAGGCCAGCAGATCATTGGCGCAAAAGATCCCCTCGGGCCGGTCGGCGCCGCCCAACAACTCGCGTCCGGCGCGTTGGCCGGTCTCGTAGCTGGTCGGCCCCTCCTGCCAGAGCCGCACCGACAGCCCCGCCGCCGCCGCTTCCGCCAGGAAATGCCCGGTCCGGCGCACCAGCCCTGCGGTGCCGCTGGCCGAAGTCACCAGCGCCGCCCGCCGCACGCCCGCGCGCTGCAGCATCGCCACGCAATCGCGCATCGCGGGGGCGTCCTCGGTCTGCAGGTGACAGACGCCGGGCAGGGTTTCGGCGCGGTTCAAGAGGATCATCCGCTGCCCCGCCGCCACGCAGCGGCGCACCAGATCGGCGGGCGGCGTGCCCGACAGCACCACCGTCGCCGCCGCCCGATACCCCAGCGCCTGTTCCAGTGCCTGCTCCGCGCCGCGCCCGTCGGCGGGATCGCTGCCGGTGTTGACCACCATCACCATCCGCCCCGCCGCCTGCAAGGCCTGCGTCAGCCGGTCGAAAAGCGCCGCATGAAACGGCGCTGCAAGCGTTGCCCCGATCAGGCAGACGGGGCGGCTTTCGGGTTTCGAAATGCCCCGCGCCAGATGGTTGACGTGATAGTTCAGCGCCTCGGCCGCGGCCAGAACCCGGTCGCGGGTCTCGCGCGAGACGCTGGCGCCGTCGGTGAAGGTGCGCGACACGGCAGACCGCGACACCCCCGCCAGCCGCGCCACTTCGGCCGCCGAGGGCGGGCGGGAACCGGGGGCGATGGGCTGTCTGGTCATGCGGGGGCGGGTCCTGGCAGATGCGGTTCGATCATCCGCGCCATTTTCGCCGCCCAGAGCGCGGCGTCAATCAGCACGGGCTTGGGCGTCTTGTAACGCAGCGCGTCGGGGATGCCGCGCAGCGCGCAGATATGGGCGATGGCGGCCTCGAGCGTGGGAAACCGCGCGGGCTCTTGCAGATGCAGGTAAAGCGCGACCAGCGTCACGGACCGCGACCGACCGGCGCGGCAATTGACCAGCAGATTGCCGTGTTCGCGCCGCGGATAGGAAGGTTTCTCGGGCATCTTCTGCGCCAGAAGCCCGCAGAGCTGGTAATAGCCCGCCAGCATCATCGGCACCGGATTGCCCGGCCCGTCGACGATGCCCAGCTTGTAATAGCGCACGAATCCGGTGCCCCAGGGCAGGGCTGCGGCCTCGGGGCTGGGCTCGGTGACCAGGTTGATGTCAAGGTTCACCGCGCAGTTCAGCACGGTGGTGATCCCGTGTTCCGCCAGCAGCGCCGGGTCCGAGGCGGCGCGCTTGTCGCCGATGTAAAGGTCGATGCCGAGGCCCGAAAGGTTCCGCTCGATCAGCGTGAGCGGGCGGCGCAGCGACTTGTCCTCGATCATCTCGGGGCAAAGCTCAGGGGTGACGTTCATCGGCGCTCTCCGCAAGGGCTTGATCCAGAAGGGTTTCGATGGCGGGGGAGGCGGCGGCCAGCACCCTCCCCGGCGCGGCCAGATCGGCAAGACCCGCGGGCCAGGGGCCGACCTGCCCCCCGGCCTCGGAGACGAGGAGAAGCCCCGCCAGGCAATCCCAGCTGTGCATCAGCGGTTCCCCATAGCCGTCCGAGCGGCCATCGGCCACATGTGCGAGCGCGAGCGCCCCCGATCCTGCCCGCCGCACGCTGACCCCCGCGGAAAGCAGGCAGGCCAGCGCGCGCAGATAGCCCGACGTCGCCAGCCGCCCCGACCAGCCCAGTTCCAAGATCGCCTGTTCGGGCTGCGCGCCCTTGCGCACCGCAAGCGGGCGGCCGTTCAACGTCGCCCCGCGGCCGCGCCGGGCCAGCCAGGTCTCGCCCGAGATCGGCTGCACGATCGCCGCCATCTCGGCCCGGCCCTCCAGCGCCACCGCGATCGAGACGCAGAAATGCGCGACGCCGCGGGCGAAATTGGCGGTGCCGTCGATCGGGTCGATGACCCAGGTGACGGCGCCCACCGCGCCGCCGCCCTCTTCGCCGAGGATCGCATCGCCGGGAAACCGGGTGGCGATCTCGTGCCGGATCAGGGCTTCGACCGCGGCATCGGCCTCGGTCAGATAATCCTGCGGCCCTTTCAGCGTGAAGGTGCCGCGCGGACGGCTGCGAAAGGCCGCTGCCGCGGCGGCCCCGGCGCGGGCGGCGATCTCGCGCAGCGCGGCGAAGCGGGCGTCCAGCGCGGGGGCGGTTGGCGTTGGGGCGGCGGGGGGCGCCGCAAGAAGAGAGGTCATCGGAACTCCGGGAAAAGGGGCGGCGGGCGTGACGCCGCCGCCGTCAAGGGGAAGGGATCATTCGGCGCGGGCGACCGCCCAGAGATCCTGCCAGTCCTGCCGCCGGGTCCAGTCGCTTTGCGCCGTGGCCGGTTCATAGGGCGTCATTTCGGCAAAATGCGCCGCCACGCCCGAGGGTTCGTCGGCGGGCATCGCGATGGCGCGGTTCGAGGATTGCTTGCCGTCCTGCGTTTGCGGCGCAGCGCCCTCGGCGGTCATGATGAAATGGATGAACAGCTTCGCGGCGTTCGGGCTGGGCGTGTTTTTCACCATGAAAACCGTCTTCGCCCCCATGAAGCCCGCAAAGGGCTGCACCCCGGCGCAGAGGCCCAGTTTCGCGCCATTCTCGTTTTCGCGATATTTGCCGGTCGAGATCAGGCCGACGAAAGTCTCGCGGCTGTCAGGGGCGCCCACGGCCTGCGCCGCGTCGCTGTCGCTGTCGGTCAAAAGCGGCTGGTTGCGCGCCAAAGCCGCCACCCATTGCGCGGTGGCCGTGCCCTTCGACGGGTCAATCGGCGTGCCGAACTCGGCCGCATAGGCCGCGGCCATCGCCGCGTCGTGATGCTCCTCGAGCTGGTTGAACCAGTCGGTATAGGCGGGCTTGCCCAAGGGGTCCTGCATCGCCACATGGCCCTTCCAGGCGGGCCGGGTCAGCTGCCACAGGTTGGTGATCGGGCAGGTCTGGTGCAGCGCGGTGTTGTAGCTCACCACATCGGCCGAGACATTGAGCACCAGCGGCGCCTGCATCTCGGCGGGAACCAGATCGGCCAGATCATCGGGGAACCAGGTTTTGACAAAGCCCGGCCCGATCAGCTGCGCCTGCGCCGCGGGCACGTCCGAGATCACCACGACCCCGGCCTGCACATTGCCTGCCTCCTGTTCCGCGGTGACGATCTTGATCGTCTGCGTCACCTTGGATTTCGTGCCATTGGCCTTGAGGCCGTATTTCGCGGCGAAGGCCTCGGCCTGTTCGGTGATCTTGCCGGTGGAATCGTAGATCACCAGCGGCGGTTCGCTGCGGGCGGCAGAGAGCAGCGCGGCTTCGTCGAAGGGCTCGGCCAGACCCGGCAGGGCGGGCAGACAGAGCGCAAGGGCAAGCAGGGACAGGTGTTTCATCTCGGATCCTCTCAGGAGGTTGCGGGAAGGGAAAGGGGGGGCTGCGGCGCCGTCCGGCGCCCGGGGTCGGTCAAGGTGATCCGCTGCCCGGTCGCGTCGAACAGATGCAGCGCCTCGGGGCTGAGCCGCGCCTGCAGCGCGGTGCCGGGGGCCCAGGGCGGCGGGCGGTGGGTGATCGCGGTCAGGACCGTGGTTTCGGCCGGGGCGCGGTGCAGAAGTTCCAAAAGCCAGCCGCCGCCGGTGGGCAGCACCGCGCCCAGATCAAGCGGCAGGCTGCCCGGGCCGGGCCTTGTGTCGAGCGCGATCCCCTCGGGGCGCAGGCCAAGCGCGGCGGCCTGCGGCAACAGCCGGGCGAGCGGGCCAAGCGCCCCGGTCCGCGCCAGCGTCTCGGCGAGCGGCGTTCCGGTCGCGATCATGTTGATCGGCGGGTTGCCGATGAATTCCGCGACGAAACGGGTGGCAGGCTGGCCATAGATCTGATCGGGGCTGCCCACCTGCTGCACCGCGCCGCGGCGCATCACCGCGATGCGGGTGGCCAGCGTCATCGCCTCCCACTGGTCATGGGTGACGAAGACGATGGTGGTGCCGAACTCGCGGTGCAGCCGCGCCAGTTCCGCCCGCATCGTCAGCCGCAACCCGGCATCAAGGTTCGACAAAGGTTCGTCGAGCAGCAGCACCCCCGGATCGACCACCAGCGCCCGCGCCAGCGCCACGCGCTGTTGTTGCCCGCCCGAAAGCTGGCTGGGCAGCCGGTCCGCCAGGGCCGAGATGCAGAGCTTTTCCATCACCGCGCCCAGCCGCGCCTGCCGCTCGGCCGCGGGAACATTGCGCAGCCGCAGCCCGAAATCGATGTTGCGCGCAACCGTCATGTGCGGCCACAGCGCATAGGACTGGAACACCAGCCCCAGACCGCGCCGCTCGGGCGGGACGAAGATGCCGCGGCGCAGGCTGTCGACCAGCTGCCCGCCGATGGCGATTTCCCCGCCCGAGACCTGTTCCAGCCCCGCGATCATCCGCAGGATCGTGGTCTTGCCGCAGCCCGAAGGCCCCAGCAGGCACATGAAATCGCCCTTCGCCACGGTCAAGGAGACCGCGCGCACCGCGGGATCGCGGCCGTAACTCTTGCTCAGGTTTGTCAGCTCGATCTGCGGCATCAGTCACGCTCCCAGCCCGTCGGCCAGTCCCGTGCGGGTCAGCCGGTTGATCGCCATCGTGCCGCCCCAGGAGACCAGCGCGATCATCAGCACCACCGCATTGGCGGCCTGTTCGTAATTGTAATCGACGAGCCGAAGCGCCCAGGTGGTCAGCACATCGGTTGCCGGAACCGCAAGAATGATGAACAGCGAGACGTTCTTGATCCCCGAGATGAAGGGCATCAGCACCGCGCTGATCAGCGGGCCGCGCTGGATCGGCAGCACGATGGCGCGCATCCGGGCCAGCCAGCCCGCGCCGATCATCCGCCCGGCCTCCTCGGCCTCGGCGCCCAGCTGCGTCATCGCGGCAATGCCGGTGCGGGCGGCGAAGGGCATCTGATCGGCGACCATGGCTAGGAACAGGATGACCGGCGTGCCGTAAAGCGCCGGGATCGGGCCGCGTTGAACCGCAAACAGCGCCATGAAGGCGGCGGCAAAGGCGATGCCGGGCACCAGATAGGGCAGGAAGGTGATCTGACGCAGCGCCGTGGCGACCCAGCGCACCGGGCTGCGCACCACCGCATAGCCCACCAGCATGCCCAGCACCCCCGCCGTCAACGCCGCCGCGCCGACGATGCGGACCGAATTGCCGAAAGCCTGCCAGAACTCGGGCGCGAGCAGGATGCCCGAGCGCAGGGCGACCGTGTGCAGATCGGTGCCGATCCAGTAATCGAAGGTGAAGTTCTCTGCGGTGAACCGGCCGGGCAGCTTCATCACCGTCGAGAGCGCCAGCGCCGAAAGCGGCACCGCCACGCCCAGAACAAAGGTCAGCGCCGCCAGCGTGAAGGCGGGCCAGCGCCAGCGGCCCAGCGCTTGCAGCCGCTCGGTCATGCCCTTGCCGCCGATGGTGACGAAGCGGCGGCTTTCCCGCATCATCCAGGCGTCCAGGCCCAGCGTCGCCACGCCGATCAGCAGGATCACCCCCGCCAGCACCGCCGCGACGCCATCTTGCTGCGTGCCGATGGCGCGGTAAAGCGAGGTCGAGAGCGTCTCGAACCGCACCGGCAGGCCAAGGATATAGGCCACCGAAAACTCGCCCACGCCATCGGCAAAGATCAGCAACGCCGCCGACAGAAGCGCCGGACGCAACAGCGGCAGCAGGATCTTGCGCAGGATCTGGCCGCGCGGGGCGCCCAGCATCCGCGCGGCTTCCTCCAACTGGCCATCGATGCGGCGCAGCGCGGTGCCGGTCAGCAGGATCGCATAGGGCGTGTAATGCAGCGCGAGGATCAGCACGGTCGGAAAGAGCCCGTAAGACACCCAGTTGGGCGGCGCATGGCCCAGCGCCTCGGCCCAGCCGGGCTGGCCGCCGACGGTGCGGTTCTTGAACAGCGTCAGCCAGGCCAGCGCGAAGGTCGAGGCGGGCAACATGCAGGGCACGATCAGCGCGGTCGAAAACCAGCGCCGCCCCGGCAGGTCGGTGCGCGCCAGAAGCCAGCCCAGCAGCGTGCCGAGCGCGAGCGCCAGCGCGGTGGCCGACAGCGCCACGATCAGCGTGTTCAGCAGCGGCCGCCAGAACAGCAGCTGCGACATGCGCGAGGCCAGAACGCGCTCAAGATAATAGCTGGTGAGGCTGCCAGGTTGCACATGCGTGCGCGCCTCGTCGCCGATCTGCGCGACCACCAGATCCGCCAGCAGCGACGCCACGGGCGCGGCGATCAGATAAAGGAACAGCCCCAGCAGCACGAGGGCCAGAACCAGGGTGGCGTCCTGAAACGCTGTTCTTGCCCGATAAAGGGACGGCCCCAGTCGTTCCGGCATCTGAAGGAAAGAAGAGCGTATCGGCATCGCGGGATCCTTGTCCATTGCCGGATCCCTAGGCCGATTCCGTGACGGGCCGATGACATCTTGCACCTATGTGCAACGCGGGTCTGCCCGAAGCGCCCGGTCCCATCGGCGGCGGTGCGCAGCTTTGACCCTGCCGGAGCCACATCGTGACCCCGGGCGGTCAGAGGGGTCACATGAGCAAGCCGGGACCCTCTCGCCCGCACCGGCGAACGGGTCCGGTTCTGCCGCCATCATCGACCGGAAGCGCCCTTTCGCCCAACAGCTTTTGCGACGCCGTCGGACGGGCGCCGCGCGCCTGCGGCAGACCAGACCCCAAAGCCCAAGCGCAACGGCAAGCCCAAGATGCCATGCCCACGCCGGGGGGGCGGTCGAGACGGTTGGATCGTTCATGCGGCGCTCCTGCGGGGGGCGGCGGCGGCCGCCAGAACGGCGGTCAGCACGGCGCGGATTTCGGGCGCCATCTCGGGGTTCCGCCGATAACGGACCCATTGCGCGTCGCGGCGGTCCACCACCAGCCCCGCCTGTTTCCGCGCCTCAGTCCCGCGCCAGCCTGCGCGCGGCGATCCAGCTTGCCGCCGCCATCGCGCCCGCGGTGGCAAGGCAAAGCGGCAGCCCGCCGATCTGGTAGCTGAGGCCCGACAAGAGCGTGCCAACCAGCCGCCCGGCCGCATTGGCCATGTAGTAAAAGCCCACGTCGCGGGTGATCCGTCTGGCGTCGCCAAAGGCAAGGATCAGATAGGAATGCACCGAGGAGTTGATCGCGAAGACGAAGCCGAAGGCGAGAAGCCCCAAAAGGATCGTGGCGGTCAGCCAAGGCGCGGGCGCGGGGGCGATCTGCACGGCCGCCGCCAGCGCGAAGGGGATCGGCACGAGATAGCCCGCCCAGGCGATCGCCTTTGCCGTGATCGCGGCCTCGGGCTGGGATTTCGCGCCCAAAAGCCGCGGCGCAAAGGCCTGCACCGCGCCATAGGCGATGATCCAGAGCGCCATGAAACCGCCGGTCAGAAAGAACGCCTCGCGCCGCCCCTCGGCCGTGCCATCCGACAGAACCGCCTGGAAATACACGGGCAAGCCGACGACGAACCAGACATCGCGGGCGCCGAACAGGAACATCCGCGCCAAGGAGAGCCGGTTCACCCGCGGGTCTTGGGATCGCCAGCCGCCCCAAGACTCCTCGGATTTCATCTTTCCGGGCAGGCCTGCGGGCAGGAACAGCACCACCGCGATCAGGATCGCCGCCAAGAGCCCTGCCATGCCCCAGATCGCCGGTGTGAACCCCACAACGCCCAAGAGCGCCGCGCCGAGGAAGAAGCCCAGCCCCTTGACCGCGTTCTTTGACCCGGTCAGCGCCGCGACCCAGCGAAAGAGCCCTGCCTCGCCGCCGGGCGCCAGCAGCTTGACCGCCGATTTCGACGACATCTTGGCCAGATCCTTGGCCACGCCGGACAGCCCCTGCACCGTCATCACGAAGGCGACCGAAACCGGGATCGACCAGCCCGGGTCCAGCTGCGAAAGCGCGATCAGCGCCGCCACCTGCAGCCCCAACCCGGCGTAAAGCGTGGCCGCCAGACCAAACCGCGCCGCCAGCCACCCGGCGCCGAGGTTGGTGCCGATCCCCGCGATTTCATAAAGCAGAAACAGCCAGGCCAGCGCGACCGGGCTGAACCCCAGCCCGTTGAACTGCAAGAGCACCAGCATGCGCAGCGCGCCATCGGAAAGCATGAAGGCCCAATAGGCGGCGGTGACGGCGGCGTAAGCGCGGATCGGAGTGTCGGACATGGCGGGTTCCTGCCCGGGCCGCCGGGGGCTGTCTGCCCCCGGACCCCCGAGGATATTTTGACCAAGGTGAAAGCAGATCAGAGGCTTGCGGCCACCATCCGGGTGATATCGGCCATCCGGCAGACATAGCCCCATTCGTTGTCATACCAGGCGTAAAGCTTCAGCTGCGTGCCGTTCACCACCATCGTCGAAGGACCGTCGATGATCGCGGACCGCGGGTCATTGGTGAAATCCGAAGACACGAGCGGCCGGGTCTCGAAGCCGAGAATGCCCTTGAACGGCCCTTCGGCGGCGGTTTTGAACAGGCTGTTCACCTCCTCCACCGTCGTCGGGCGCTCGAGCTCGAAGACGCAATCGGTCAGCGAGGCGTTCAGCAGCGGCACCCGGACGGCATGGCCGTTGAGCCGCCCCGTCAGTTCGGGATAGATCAGCGTGATCGCCGTGGCCGAGCCGGTGCTGGTGGGGATGAGGTTCATCAGTGCGGACCGGGCCCGGCGCAGATCTTTCGCGGGGCGGTCCACGATGGTTTGCGTGTTCGTCACGTCATGCAGCGTGGTGATGGATCCGTGTTTGATCCCGAGGGCTTCGTGGATCACCTTCACCACCGGGGCAAGGCAGTTCGTGGTGCAAGACGCCGCCGTGATCAGCCGTTGGCTGCCATCATAAAGCGCGTGATTGACACCATGGACGAGGTTCAGCGCGGCTGCGTCCTTGATCGGGGCACTGACGACGACCTTGCGCACCCCCGCGTCGAAATAGGGCTGCAGCCTGGCCGCGGTCTTGAAATGGCCGGTGCAGTCCAGCACCAGATCGACGCTCCTCTCGGCCAAGGGCAGGGCTTCGAGCGTCTTTTCGCGCGTCAGGGGGATGCGCTGCCCCGCGATCTCCAGCCCGGCATCGGTGGCGGCAACGGGGGTCGGCCAGCGGCCATGCACCGTGTCGAATTCCAGCAGCAGCGCGTGGGTCTCGGCGTCACCCACGGCGTCGTTCAAAAGCACGATCTCCGCCCCGTGGCCCAGATCGACCAGCCGCCGCAGCACCAGTTTTCCCATCCGGCCAAGGCCGTTGATCGCGATTTTGGGCATGGTCATTCCTTTTCGGGCGCGGCGCCGATCGCATCGACGCGGGTCTGCAGGGCAAGGCGGTCGAGCGTGTCGAAGGGCAGTGCGACAAAGGCGGCGATGCGGCGGCGCAACGCGCCGTAGGTCTGCGCGAAGATCAGCGCCTTTTCCGCCTCGGTGCCCGTGGCCTTCACCGGGTCGGGCAGGCCCCAATGGCCGGTGATCGGCTGGCCGGGCCAGGGCGGGCACTCCTCGGCGGCGGCGGTGTCGCAGACGGTGAAGACGAAATCCATCGGCGGCGCCGCAGGGCCTTGGAATTCGGACAGGTGCTTGGCGCGCAGGCCGGTGAGGTCATGGTCGTTGCGGGCCAGAACCTCCCGCGTGACGGGGTTGATCGTGGTCCCGGGCCTTGTGCCGGCGGAATGGGCCGCGAACCGCCCCTTGCCCAGATCGCGCAGAAGCGCCTCGGCAAGGATCGAGCGGGCAGAGTTTCCCGAGCAGAGGAAGAGCACGTTGAACATGGCGTCCTGCATGGGTTTTTCCTTTGGCATGAGGGCTTTCGGCATCAGGTCGGGGCGGGCGCGGCCCAGATCGAGGGCGAGATAGCCGATCAGCGATTCGGTTTTGCGAAGGTCGACGGCGTAAAACAGCGAGCGCCCGTCGCGGCGCATCTGCACCAGCCCGCAGCCGGTCAGATCCGCCAGATGGTGCGAGAGCGTGTTTGGCTTCAGCGCCAAGGCGGTTGCGATTTCCGTCGGCCGCACGCCTTGCGGGGCAAAGCGCATCAAGAGCCGGAACACGGCCAACCGGCCGGGATGGCCGAGACAGGCGAAGGCAGAGGCGGCGTCGGGGGTGGGGCCCATCGTTTCCATTATTCCTGAATACTGGAATAAAAAAATCCGTCCAGTGAAGCTTTCATGACGGTCATGCAACGCTGCGCCACCGGAATGGGGATTTTACCCGGTCGCGGTGCAGAAGGGAGACATCCGCTCTGCCGGGGCCCGCGGGCAGGGTCATTCTTCCCGCGCTTCGCGTGCCCGGGAAGGGTGTCCGGCCAAGGCCTGCGCAAATCGTCGGAGGCGACAAACATCGTCGTGATCCGGCGGGTATGACCAAATCCACCCGCGGCGCAGGCTTGCCGCTTGCCCGGACGCCGACGGTGGGTGCCACCTTGCCTGGCGCGGGGCCCTTTGTCCGCCCCCGAGGGCCTCGTCTCGACGTCGGGACCGAAGTCCGGGCCGTTTCGGGTTCCCAAAAAGGCCCTCGGGCTTTGTGCAGCCCACGCGCAAACTGCCTGCAGAGGGGCGGGCCAGCGGTCTGCGATGCTGCACGAATTCGGTGGACTGGCTGGGGTACCCGGATGCCCACAAACCAAAACAAATGGTCTGATTTCTCTTTTGAACCAGTGCCTTGAGGGAGTGCCGCAAAGACCGCATCAGCATATGTGCAACCACGGATGCTCCCCCCCATGCAACTTCGCCACGGCCTTTCTGTCAAGCAAGCGCGCGGCAGGCACCGCTGCCGGGTGTTTGTCCGCCTCCCGGCGACAGGCCCGAGATCAGAGGACTGCTGCGATTGCGCGGTCGTTGGCCCCTTGATGCGAAGGGCGCTTTCCCGAAGATCGCGCCGTGCAACAAAAAATACTTTGCTGCACACATGCGCCGATGTGCAGCGATGTCATATTTGCGGCACACCCCGAGCGGCCCTGATGAGCATCCCCTCCCATTCCCGTGCCGCGCAAGTGGCCTGTCAGGATCTGCGGCGGCTGCATCTCGACGAGACCGCCTCCGACCTGATCGGTTCGGTCGAGGAGCGCCTTCGCAATGGCCGCACCTATCTCTGGGACAAATTCCGCATCGGGACCGAGATGAAGAGCCGCGATCTGGGCGAGGGGACGCCGGAGTTGCGCGCCCGGCTGGAACAGGCCGCAAGGTTGAAGGCCGCAAAGGAGCGTCGCAAGACGATGGCGCGGCTTTCCCGCGTCCTGGCGCCGAGGCGTTCACCGCAACGGACCGCGCACCGGCTCGTTGCTTCTGGCGTTCGCCCGCGCCGGGGTGTTCCGGCTCGGGGGCACTCTGGTCGGCACGGCCGCCTACGCGCTCTATCAGGGCGAGTTGGGGGGGCGTTTCGATATCGACGCGCGGGCGCAGACCGGGGACATCGACTTTGTCCGTTTCGAACGGCTTTCTGTCGCTCTGGGCGATCGGGTCGAGGAAACCCGCGGCGACATTCTTCAGGCTCTGAAATTCGACCCCGTGCCCGGGCTTTCCGATCGTCAGGTCTGGAAATGGCGGCAGAACCGGGGCGCGGCGATGGTGGCGTTCCTTACCCCGGCCTTTGGCGATGAGCGTGTCAAACCGCTTCCGCCGCTGGGGGTCAGCGCGCAGGCGCTCAATTATCTGAATTTCCTGATCGCCGCGCCGATCCCTGTTGTGGCGCTTTACCGTGCGGGCGTGCTGGTGCAGATCCCGCGGCCAGCCTGAAGAGACTGCCTGTCACGGCGGACATCCTGCGCGGATTGGCGTGAGCGGGGGAACCCTTCCGCAGGCGCGCAATTCGCCTGTGACATGGGTCTATCCCCGCGGGTGCGGGGGAACCTGGTGCACGAAGAAAGCGAAAGCCCGGAGATGAGGTCTATCCCCGCGGGTGCGGGGGAACCGCCCGCGCCGTGGCCGCAGGATACAGCTCGGGGGGTCTATCCCCGCGGGTGCGGGGGAACCAAATCGGGGGAAAGCGTGTCGTCATCGGCATCAGGTCTATCCCCGCGGGTGCGGGGGAACCTCGACCTATGCGCGCGGCTATCGCAATTCCGAGGGTCTATCCCCGCGGGTGCGGGGGAACCTGCTGCGGGGCGGTTACGCGCCGCCCCTGGTGGGGTCTATCCCCGCGGGTGCGGGGGAACCATGACGCGCGTCAGCTCGTCCATCTTCTGGGCGGGTCTATCCCCGCGGGTGCGGGGGAACCACAGCGTGGCGGAACGCAAGCGGGGGGCTGACGGGTCTATCCCCGCGGGTGCGGGGGAACCGACCGGATGAATCCCGATTCCGCTTTTGTGATGGGTCTATCCCCGCGGGTGCGGGGGAACCATTGAGGCTGTGTAGTAGGGCCACGGGAGAATGGGTCTATCCCCGCGGGTGCGGGGGAACCGCCCCGACGATCATCTCGTGGCGGGCACGGCGGGGTCTATCCCCGCGGGTGCGGGGGAACCGTCCCCCGGGTAAATCCCAGCTCATCGGCAATGGGTCTATCCCCGCGGGTGCGGGGGAACCTCAATGGTGGGCCGACGCCGACAGCCCGTTCTGGGTCTATCCCCGCGGGTGCGGGGGAACCGACAGGGTGACGGCGACGGTGTCCCCTGCGTCGGGTCTATCCCCGCGGGTGCGGGGGAACCGAGTAAAACAGGATCTGCGTCAGCCTGTCCTCGGGTCTATCCCCGCGGGTGCGGGGGAACCCGTCAACCATTGAACACTTCCTTCACCGCCTTGGGTCTATCCCCGCGGGTGCGGGGGAACCCCGCCGTCGCGGCTGGTGGCGCGGCCGGGGGAGGGTCTATCCCCGCGGGTGCGGGGGAACCCCGTTCCTGGCACGCCAGCAGCACCTCGCGCGGGGTCTATCCCCGCGGGTGCGGGGGAACCGCCTTGCGATGCCTCTGACGCGAGATCCTGCGGGGTCTATCCCCGCGGGTGCGGGGGAACCGTAGCCCCATTGCAGGAATACGGGCCGGATCGGGGTCTATCCCCGCGGGTGCGGGGGAACCGCGCTGGCAAACAAATACATGCGTTCGGACAAGGGTCTATCCCCGCGGGTGCGGGGGAACCGCCATCGGCACCTCGGCCACGATATTGCCGATGGGTCTATCCCCGCGGGTGCGGGGGAACCTGCTCAGGATACCTTTGCGGTGCTTTCGGACAGGGTCTATCTCCGCGGGTGCGGGGGAACCGCGACCGGCGCCCCGACGACGCGGACTTCGTAGGGTCTATCCCCGCGGGTGCGGGGGAACCGTGGCGGTGGGTGACGGCCGCGAGCTGATCGAGGGTCTATCCCCGCGGGTGCGGGGGAACCGTGCCCAAGTGGGACCCCCAAGCCGTCACCAAGGGTCTATCCCCGCGGGTGCGGGGGAACCTTTTCGCCGCCTCGATCCGTCCGGCCGCAACCGGGTCTATCCCCGCGGGTGCGGGGGAACCACAATCCCCAGCGCCGTGCGGGGCTACATCCGGGGTCTATCCCCGCGGGTGCGGGGGAACCTTTGGGCGATTTCATTCAAGCCCCCTGCTTGCGGGTCTATCCCCGCGGGTGCGGGGGAACCTCTGCGAAGCAAGGCCATGATTCAATTCAATTGTCAAAGAGCGCAGAGGCGAGCTTCCGGGGCATTACTTTCGCTTAACGAGTAAAATCCCATCAGCGTCGACAATCTCCTTCGGGGGCTCTCCCAGCATCCGCAATCCAAGATTTCCAACCGCCTTGGTGTCGCGCCAGACCAGAACGAGCGACCCGTTACCCAGGGTTTCCCACCAGTCCTGCATCACCGACCAGACCCTTTCACGCACGCCCGCGGTCATTTCGGGAGCAACGTAGACACCGGGGGCAACTTCGAGCATGACCGAGGTCAGGAACCCCCGATACCGCGCCTCGACATCGCGGGTGATGATCACGGTCAGGGCCATCAGGGATTGCGCCCCTCGATAAGGGCGGTAATGCGCTCGATCATTGCGGGAATGATGCCCTGCTTGGCGAGCGCGGCACCGGTCAGGCGGCGCGTCAGGCGTTCGATGTTCTCCGCGGGTCGGTCGGTGGCGATTTTCGCAGCCTTGAAGGCGCAGGGTACGGTCACGCTGTCGCGATAAAGATCGGCGACGTCCAGAACGAAGCTCTGCCCCGGATCCTCGTGGATGAAGCCCAGTTGCGGGATCGTGGCGGTGGCGCAGACGGCAATGGCCGCGGCGGCCTCGACGGCGGAAGCCGCGTGGTTCAAGGCCTGGTTCGGCAGATCGGCTGACAGCGGATCACCGCGGTCATAGCGCCGCCCCTGCCAGCGGATGCCGTGGCGCTGGGCGGTCAAGGCGTAGGTTTCCTTCATCCGGGCGCCCTCGATGCCGCGCAGGACATCCAGATCGGCGTGCGGAAACACCTCGCCCAGACGCAGCGCATACATCCGCCGCGCCGTCATGATGCGCAGATCGTCGTCGGCCCAGATCCGCGCCTGCAGCCGGGCAAGGCCGGAGCGGTCGGGGATCAGCGGCGGGGCGGTGTAGAGCCGAACACCGTCCTCGCCCACCGCGGCAAGCGCCGTGCGCGCATGGGCGAGAAGGCGCAAGGCATCATGGCTGACGGTTGAGCCCGGGCCGAGCAGGAGGATGGAAACGCCCTGCAGCGGAATGGCGTACTCGCCCGGAGCGAGGGCGTCAGCTGCGGTCGGATCGCCTTGCAGAAAGGCGAGCGTTCCATCGCGCGCGGTCAGGGCTCCGCGGGCAAGGTAAAGGCACCCCGCGCGGTCGGCGTGGGGCACCTTGGCACTGTCGAGGCCGAGCCGCCCCTTCAGCATGGTCTTTGCGGCGGGCGCAGAAGCAGCATTCCGAAACCATAGCTGCGATGGCGACCGACGCCGCGGGCAAGGCAGTCCGCGAAGGCGGCAGGATCCGTGATCCGCAAGGTGCCGTGGATCACCGCATCGGGGCCTTCGAGACGCCTGCCTCCGCGGCGGATCCGGCTGCGCTGGAAACTGGCAAGACCGGTCCGCTCCGGTTCCAGCTCCGCCGCCGGAGCCAGCCGTTCGGCAAGCCAGTCGAGGTAGATCGCCTCGCGCGAACCGGGCAAACCGCGCAGGGCGGCGGCAAGAAAAGCATCGACTTCGGCCCCCTTGGAAAGCGACACGGCTGCCCCGGTCTCTGTCTCGCCCTGCAGGGCTGAAGCCAGGCGCACCACCGGACGCAACCGCAGATCGAAGCCCAGGCGCTGACCCGTGACCCAGGTCTCGGGGGGACGTGGCACCGAGCGCAGGGCGTCGAGCCGGATCACTTCGGTCTCGGACGGGCCAAGGACAGGCAGGGCGGCGAGACGCAGGGTCTCGGCGTCGACGCGGGCATAGCCGTACAGCGTGCCGGACCGTGCCCGAGGGGCGACCAGCAGGCGAAAGGGCTGCAGCGCGGCCGGTCCGAAGGCTTCGCCCAGAAGGTGATGCAGGGCAAGGCCCTCGTCGGCGGCGTCGATGCCGCGATGCCCGGCCCAAAGATGCAGCGCGCGCAGGGCGATCGGCAGTTCGATCAGATGCAGGCTCATCCGATGGCCCCCTCTACCACGACCCGGCTTCCGGCATGAAGGCCGGTGCGCCAGTTGCGCAGATCCGCAAGGTCGGTGCTGCCGGGCTCCGCGGTTTCCTGCTGTGGCCAGATCGCCCGGCCTGACAGCCCCAGCGCCTGCAAGGCGGCCAGGACGCCCGAAGCCTCGATCCAGCCCGCAAAAAGCGGGGCCGAGGGCAGGCACGGTTTGCGGCCGATGAAGAGCGGACGCGCGGGTCGTTCGAGCGCCTTGGCCAGATCGTCGAGGGAAGGTTCCGCACCGTCCGAGAGGCGCAGCACGACGCGACAATCGTGATCGGCCAGATAGTCGCGCCGGCGGCGGTGCGGACTGTCGTACGTGGCGCCCGCACGTTTTTCCGGGCGCCCGGAGGTGGTCCAGCCGGTGTCCGAAGCTTCGAGCTTGGCATTTTGCATATCCGTCAGAACACGCCCCTGCCGCGCGATCAGGGCACCGAAGATCAGCCGGTCCTGCAACGCCTGATGCGCTGCCCCGTTCTCGCGGCGCAGCCCAAGGGCATTGGCGAAAAGCCCGGTCAGCGCCGATGCCGAAGGGAAATCGCGCGTCGGCCCGACCTGATCAATGGCCACCCCGCCAAAGGCCATCAAGGGGGCGCAAAGGCGCAGATGCAGCCAGCGCTCGGTCATGCCTTCGCGCTTTCAAGATGGGCGGGCAGATCGCGCACGAAGGCGGCGAGGTCCGCAAGGTTGCCGCGGTCCGCGCCCGAGACCTCGGCATTGGCAAGCGACATCACCCGCCGGGTCTCGCCCGTGGCATAGGCCGCATCGAGGGACGCCAGATGTTCGGAAAGCCGCGCCACCGCCACGCCCGTCGTCGCAGCGCAGGGGCTGCGGAAGGCTTCGGCGAGAGACCGCGGCTGCCGGTCACCGGCCTCGACCAACAGGAAGGAGGCCCGCGAATAGGGTGCGGTCGAGCCGAGTTTCGCGCCCGGGGACACTTCCGCGATCAGGTAAAGCAGGTTGTGCAGCACGTCACCTGCCAGCGCGAGATCGCCGCCAAGGTTCGCGATCAGGCCGGGGATGTCGACCACGACATAGCCGTAGAACAGCCCCGAGGTCAGTTCGGTTTCCTGGATCGTGTCGGCCCCGGTGTCCTCGTCGCGCGCAAGATCGTCGGCGGCGATGAAATAGTCGCTCTCGGCTTCTTCGGCGTGGACGGTGAAGGCATGGGCGACATGCACCGGCGCGTCAATATTGGCCTTGGGATCCGAGGTGACCATGCGGCCGAAAAGGGCGCCGACCAGACCGCCGGGCAGCTTTGCCCCCTCGCTCAGCGCCTTGAGGTTGGCCTTGTGCGCCTTGAGCCATTCCTTCGCCAGATCCTCGGCCCGTTTCGGATCTGTGCCCGCTTCCGCCACCAGTCGCTGCGCCTGAACGGTCAGATAGGCCACTTCGGGAGCCCCCAGAAGCAAGGTCTGGCGGGACTTCTTGTCCGCCCCCTTGTCACCGTAAACCGCCACGAGCATCGCCTCGCGGATCGGTTTCAGCACGGCCTCCCCAACGCCTTCGGACCAGCCGCTCAGAACTTTCCGATCGATCGTTTCGCGCGACCGGAACGCCTCTGCGGCGCCGTCGATCCGGCTCAGCGCATGCGGATCCTCGGCCAGCCGCCAATGCCGCTTGAGGCATTGCGAACTGATGCGGGTGCGCAGCGCGCCGCCGAAGGGCAGGCGCTTGGCGAGCCCCGCATCGTCCCGGTTCAGAAGGGCCGCGGTGTAAGGCGCAAGGAAATGGATTTGCAGAAAACGCGGATCAGGCATCGTGACGCTCCTGTTGCGGGGAATGATCGAGGCGGGTGTAATAGTCGCGGGCCAGCCGGTCCGAGGCGGGGTTCAGAAAAGCCCGGGCGAGGCTGACGACATCGAGGCGTGGGCGGGCACGGGCGATCATCCGGATCATCCGCTCCAGCGCCTCGGCCCGCGCTTCGCCGCGCATCGCCAGAAGTCGCGCCAGACGCTGTTCCGAAATGACGGGTTTCGCCGTCTCGGCGCTGATCGCCGCCCCGGCATTGCCGCCGTCGGCCAGCACGGCCCCCAGCTTGCGCCCGGCTGCGTGGATCGTGTCGGTTTCGCTGGCAGGCGTCAGCAAGGCAACCGACCGGGTAAAGCGCAGCCAGAGCGCCTCCTGCCCGGGGGCAATCTCAAGACGCGCGACCTGACGCCAGAACACCGGGGCGCCTTCCGGTCCCATCCGCCGCGCGGCGGCCTTGTCGCCGGGATCGGCCTGACCGAGTGCCTTGGCGATGGCAAGTGCCCTGCGGGCGGTCTCGTCGGTGTCTTCAGACATGTGCCCCCTCCTGCGGGATCAGTCCCTGCATGGCGAAACGAATGCCGCGTTCCATCGCCTCGCGTCCGCGCAGTTCGGCCCTCGGCCGCATCAGACTGGCGCAGGGAATGCCAGAGAGTGCAGCGCTGAATTCCGACCGTGCGATGGCGGCGAGGCGCTCAAGAAAGGCGCGGCGGAAGGTGGCGATGTCCTCGGTGCGGGTCGCCCCAAGCCGGGACCAGAGTTCCGGAAAGAACATCCGGTCGGCCTGATGACGCAGTTCGGCGCGCGCCGGTCTGCTGCGCATGTAATGCTCCTCCTTGAGTTTGCCGCGGTCCCCGCCCGCAGCGACGGTTGCCAACCCGTTCCGCAAGGATTGGTCTATCGCCTTGATGTCTTCGAGGATGTCCCGCGCCAGAGGGACAGGTCTTGTGCCGAACATCTCTGCGACCATCGCCTTTGGGATCGGGATGACGCGGGATTTGAAACCATCAGTCTTGGAGTTCCCGCGGGCAAAGGCCTCGGCGATCAACGCCATCGGGCGCGTTTCTTCATCGCGTTGTGCGCGAGCGAGCAGTGGCAGGCGCCACTCCCCTGAATAAAGCAGTGAAACCAGAAGGTCATAGGTCCAGTCGCGGTCGCCGAGCGTGAGGCTCTTGCTGTCTTTGAGTTGCACAGGCGCCCAAGGGTCGCCCGTATTGCCCTTTGCGTCTTTGCCCGCTACGCGCGCCGCACCTGAGGTGCTGCGCTCTGCTCGCAGCGGGCCCGCCGTCGTCGGCATCCGGATACGCCTGCAAACTTCGAGAGCGAGCGGGTCGAGACTTGCCAGATCAAGCGAGACGTCGCCTGCCCAAGGGAGGATCCAGAGAAGCTTGTGGCCGCTTTGCGCTGACGCTCGGGATTGGATCAAGCTGACCAGATCGCGCCTCCACCAGTCGGATGCGGAAACTTCTGCCGTCTTTTCGGCCAGAGGCGCCAATCCCATCAGCACGCGCGACGACGAACCGCCATTCATCCGCGCGATGCCGTAGTTTCCGGCGCCGCCAAACCCCTCCATCGTCTGCAGGCTGACCAGCGCGAAGACCCAATCCTGCGGCGCAGCATTCATGGCGATGTCGCGCTTCACGTCATGATTGCGCGCGGTGATCAGCATGTCGAGCGCATCGGGTGTGGCCACCTCGGTCCATTTCAGACCACCCGGATCCGGCGGCTGCAGGAAAGCGGGCTTTGACCGCTCCGCGACCACCAGATGCCAGGGTTCACCAGTCGGGAAATCGGGTGTCAGCGCCGAAAGCGCCGCGCGCCAACGCGCCTCGTCCTCGGGCAGATCGTCCCGACCCGCCGCTTCCAGCGCCAGAACGCCAAGCTGCACCAGAAACATGTGCCAAGCCGGGCGCTGATGCGGGCGCAGCGCCGGAAACCGCGCCACCTCGCCGCGCGCCATCGCCGCCATCACCCCCGGCAGGCTGTGCCAGCCGCGATCGCTTTGCAAGATCGGTTCGGTCAGCAGGTCATGGCTCACTGGCTTTTCTCCCATCGCACCCCCTCCGGACCATAAAGGAACACCCTGTCAGAAATGGTCACCCTTAGCGGCGGCCCCGCCTCGACCGAAACGGGTTCGTCGCCGACCAGCCCTTGCGACCAATGCGCGGGAAGGGCGATGCGTGAGACGGGGGATCCGAAGACGCCAAGCGTGCCGGGGGGCAACTCGAGCACCGCCCCCTCTTCGCCCAAGCGGGTGCGGATCCTTTCGTCGTCGGGGAACGTCTCCGGCAGTCGTGCGGTGCGGTCGAGCACCACCAGATCCGCGGCCCGCATTTCCGCGAGCGCCCTGCCGGTGACGCGCTGTCGCCACGCTTGCCAACCTCGCTCGACGGCGATCCGATCCAGCGCCTCGGGGTGTGTCGCGGCTTCGACCAGGGCCCGGTTCATCGCCGGGATCTGCCAATCGCGCCCGTCTCCGATTTCGAGCCGGGTCGCCTCCAGTCCGGGGATGTCGACATAGATGCCCGACAGGCTCGGCCCGCCCGCGAAAGCCCCCAGACCGTTCTCGGCACGTTGCATCAGGGGGTCAAGACCGCCCTCCGGCATCAAGACCGTCGCCTGCGCCAGCTCGAACCCCGCCGGTCGCGGCCGACGATGCCGATGCAGCCGACCAAGGCGTTGCAGCAGCACATCCATCGGACACAGGTCGGTGATCAGGAGATCGGCGCAGATGTCGAGCGATTGCTCCAGCGTTTGCGTGCCGATCACGATTGCCCCGCGCATCGGACTGTCCTTGCCAAGCGCCGCTTCGACGGCTTGATCAAGCAAGGCGCGATCCTCGACGGCGAAGCGGCTGTGATGCAGGCTTGGCCGCCCGGCGACCGAGAGCAGCAGGTTGGGGGCGGTGCCCAAGACCTCGGACCAGGTTTCCTGCGCGCGCTGAACGGTGTTGCGGATCACCAATACACGCGCGCCTTTCCGTGCGGCCGCAATCGCAAGATTGGCCGCATCGGCGCCAGACCAGCCTGTGTGTGCCGCGATGCGGACAGTCTTGCCAGCCTCGGGGTCGGATGCGATCGGGGTCATTCCGGACCTGGTCCAAACGGCCGGATAGGGGAGTGCCGCGTCCTGTTCCAGATGATGCACCGGCTCGGACCGCCAGCGCCGCCGTGCCGCCGCGCCAAGCGTTGCAGACATCAGCATGACATGCCCGCCAAGTGTCAGATGATCGCGCATCACCGCCGTCTGAACTTCGGTCATGTAGGGATCCGACGCATGGACCTCGTCGATGACCAGAAGCGCCCGTGACAATGCCGCGCCACGCAGATGCGCAAATTTCACCTGCAGTCCGCTCAAGGCCACTTGATCGACGGTTCCAACGACGATCTGTGCCGCCAGAAACCGCGCCGCGTGTTCGGCGGCCCATCGGGACGGGCGTGTTTGCGCATCGTCCCAGAGCACCGAGAAATCCGGTAACCGCTTGCCTCGCGCCGCGCCCGAGACCACTTGCCCGGGGATCGCCAGCACGGCTTCGGGGGCGGGATCGAACATTCGCGCCAGCGCCTCATTGACCCGGCGATGCAGTTGTCGCGCCGCAGCCCGTGTCGGCACGGCGAAATAAAGCGCATCCACCTCGCCCGCCGCGACCAGTCGTACAAAGCGCCACAGCGCCGCCTCGGTCTTGCCCGCCCCGGTTTCGGCTTCGAGCAAAACGAATTTCTCGTCCGTGGACAGGTCTCGCACCGCTTGTTGCGCCGGTCGTGGCGCCGGGTGGGAGGAGATCATCCCCCACTCGGCTGGCCCGACAAGATGCAGGCCACCCGACGCGAGACCAATGTCCCGCAGCCGGTGCCGGGCACGGCTTTGGGCAATTTTCCAATAGTCGGGGTCGAACTCGGGCACAAAGGGAAATGCCCGGCGGTCAGAGCCAATCCAGTCAGCAAGCGTGAGCATTCCGCAATAGAAATGGACCAACCTTGGGGCCGGGTTCGGCAACACGACCTCGGGCAGATCCGGAAACCAGTCCAGCAGGGCCTGCCCCAACCGCTGTTCCTCGGCGCGCCAATCATAGTGGGGCAGATCGAAGAACACGGCTTCGAAGACCCCCGGAGCCGGGCGCGGAACCGGACGCCCATGATGGGCAAAGAGTGCCGGAAGCCAAGGCCCGATCCCGATCCGACCCAGCAGACCCGCGGATCCGGCCAGCGCATCGGCTCGTGGCGTTGCAATCCAGTGCCATCCTGCTTCCAGGTGTCCGATGGTCCTGATCCCATGCCCGGAAGCCCAGCCTTTCGCCTGAAATCCGGGTGCGAGCTTGCCAAGATCATGCAGGAATGTCAGCGCCCCCAGAGCTTGGGCGTGGCCCGACGAAATTTCTTCTCCAGCAGCGTGTTGGGCGCGGCAAAGAAACAATGGATGGGCGAGCAATTCCAAAAAAACGGCTGCGACATCGGCGCTGTGATGCGCCAAATGGTGGCTGGATGCCGACGCCAGATCGGTTTTCCCCCAAGCTGAAAGCATTTGTGAATGAACCCGAAAAAGCAGGAGATACACCTGGCGAGAGATACTGGCGCACAGCCCAGAGCTGCGCAATCGCTGTTGATCACGGAATGGAAAAAGTTCGGGCAGAGGTTTGCCGGAAAACTCGCGAGAGTTAATGCCACCCCGATCTGACGACACACCTGCGGGATCGGTCTCTTTCTTCAAGTGATCGGGTCCGCAGCGCCCATTCCGGAAAATCCTGATCCTTGAGAGGGTATGCCCCTGCATGACCCTGTCAGCCCCATCAACCAACCGACGACCCGACCGCCGTGAATCGCGTATTTCCGCTCACGAATGCGTGATACCGCATACTGCCCACAAGAATCTTCTCGGATCGGTTTTCGATTTTCTGGGGCAACTCCTACCCCGACATAGTGTTCAACAAGATCCCTCAATCTAACAGAAAATCCGGCTAACCCATTGCGTCTAGTTGAAAAAATATATCCGAACCGCGGAGCGAGACAATCACCATTTCGCTGTCCGTCGCGGAGCGCGATACGATCGACGCGGCGGAGCCGGAACCGGGAATGCGGCATGATCTTCGGGTTTTCAGCTCATCATGGCGTGGGCGACGATGGGGCGGCGGGCGTGATCGACTATTTCCTCTCGCCGCAACCGGGGCGGGGGGCGCGGCAAGGGCACGGCCGATACGCGATCCGGTGCCCGAACTGCTCGTTGGCAATCCGCTGTTATTCGCCAAATCGGTCGAGGCGCTGCCATGGAAGAACCGATACCGGTCCCCCAAACATCCGCCGAGGATGATCTGCAACTGGCTGTCGAGATTGCGGACATGGGGGCGATGGTCATTTCCCCCTGCGCCATCACGCCGACCCGCATTCATAATCTTCCCCTGCTGCGACGGGTCATCCGGGCTATTGCAACCGCCATTGGGGCTGGACAGGGGGGCAAACGAAAAGCAGCAGGCCACGGCGCGTGCCGACCCTGTGGCGCAGAGGGAACGTGTGCTGGTGTTGGCCGACACCGAAGCGGTGGCGCGGCAGTTTGGACGGATCATGGGGCGCAGCCGTGGCCTTGCGGCATCCATCCATCCCGCCGCGACTTTGACGAGAGCGGTGAATATCGAAAAGATCATCGAGGCCGTGCGAGCGGGGCAGGTGACCACTTGCATGCTTTTGTCCGCGCGCCCCGAAGAAATGCGGGCAGATGTTCAGGCCGGCTGGCGCGACCTGACCGCCCGTGTCGGGGCGTCCGCGCGGTGTGAAATCCGATCCCTCGATGCTGCTGGCCCCCCGCGCCGTTGCGACCCGCCCTGGGCATTCGGCGCACTGCAGATAGATCAATCACGTTCCGAAGATACCCACGCGCCTCCGGATTGCGATCCGGAAGACCCGGCTCCGGGCGGATGATCGGCATCATGGGGCTTGATCGTCCAAAGTCTCGGAGCCAGGATGCCTTGGAAAAGTCCTGGCGGTCCCTTTTTTCGACCAGATTTCGCTTTCGCGGGGCTTGCCGCCCCGCCCCCTCCAAGCCTTCACCCACGCAGCAGCCGTCAAGTCCAGATCGTCGATTGCATCTTTCGTGCCCCACGTGCTCGCCGGGGCAACCGGAATTACGGTTTCCACCCGTGGACCCTCCGCAATTCTGGTTGCCCCGCCTGCGCGCGCGGTGCCCCTTGTCTGCACCCGACGACCTGGCTCCGGCGCAGCAGTTGAGAAAATGTTTCGACCTGTCATTTCGTAAGTTTTTCAGTCACTTGGACCCACCCCCGCCTCAGAATGCCCGCGGCAGGAGTTTCACGGCTTCATAAAGGGGGCCAAGCTGCTTCTCGTCGCGGCGATAGTTGGCCTCGTTGATGTCGGTCGCCACATGGCCCATCAGATCGCGACGGTCGATGTCGGGCATCATCTGGGTGCGCCCATCGGCTTCGCGCAGGTTGATCGGCGTATCGTTGACATACCCGCCAGGCTGTGCAGGCACAGGTCTTTCGGGGCGTCCGGAAGGCTCCGCTCAAGGCACTCGCGCCAGACATGATCAAGCGCCCAGTGACGTCTCGGGGCCGAATTTTGGATCATAGCTCGGCCGCGCATCCGTGCCGCGCAAGACCGCGGCGCGTTTATTGGCGGGGATCGCCTCGGGGAACAGGATCGGGAAGCGCCCTCGACGCTGACAAAGAGTGGGCGTGACCCTCATGACGACCTCTTTTCAAAGTCGTTGGCGAGGTCTTGGCCGCGCCGGGTTCCACAGGGGTGCATCGGGGGCTCGTGGGGCCTGGTGTGCAACCCGCCCCAGAACGCCCAAGCCGCGAGGGCTTGTTCTCTGTCTTTCAAGACTTATTCGGAGGAAGTGGCTGGGGTACTAGGATTCGAACCTAGGAATGGCGGTACCAAAAACCGCTGCCTTACCGCTTGGCGATACCCCAACGCTGTGCGGCGGTGTTTAGCCAAGGCTGCGGAGGGGCGCAAGAGGAAAATTCGCGAAATCCGTTGCGCTTTTTTTCCGCCGCAGGCAAAGCCCTCGCATGACCCAATATGATGCCATCATCCTTGGTGCGGGGGCCGCCGGGCTCTTCTGTGCCGCCGAAGCCACCCGCCGCGGCCGCCGCGTGATCGTGCTTGATCATGCGCAGCGCCCCGGCGAAAAGATCCGGATCTCGGGCGGCGGGCGGTGCAACTTCACCAACCGCGAGCTGACCCGGCAAAACGCGCCCGAGCGGTTCCTGTCGGAAAACCCCCGCTTCGCGCTGTCGGCGCTCAGCCGCTTCACCCCCGCCGACATGATCGCCCGCATCGAGACCGCGGGCATCGCCTGGCACGAAAAGCACCGCGGCCAGCTGTTCTTCGACGGCAAGGCCTGGCAGCTGGTCGATCTGCTGCTCGCCGATCTGCGCGCGGGCGGCGAGATCCGGCTGGGCTGCGCGGTCGAGACGGTGCGGCAAGGGGCGCGGGGATTCGAGGTGGCCACCTCGGAGGGCATGCTTTGCGCGCCGCGCGTGGTGGTGGCGACGGGCGGCAAGTCGATCCCGAAGCTGGGCGCCTCCGGGCTGGGCTATCGCCTTGCCGAAAGCTTCGGGCTGCGGCTGACCGAGACCCGCCCCGGGCTGGTGCCGCTGACCTTTGCCGAACAGGATCTGGTGCATACCGCGCCCTTGGCGGGGATCGGCCTGCCAGTGCGGGTGAGCCTGGACAAGCGCCGCCTGGAGGAAGACCTGCTTTTCACCCATCGCGGCCTGTCGGGCCCGGCGATCCTGCAGATTTCAAGCTATTGGCGCGAGGGCGAGGCGCTGGTGATCGATCTGGCCCCCGGGCGCGACATCGCCGCCGAGCTGGCCACGATCCGCGCCGAGACTGGACGGATCGCGCTGCACACGGCGCTCGGGCGGCTTTTGCCCGACAAGCTGGCGGCGCTGGCGGTGGCGCGATCGGGGCTGTCGGGACGGCTGGCCGATCACGGCAACCGCGCGCTGGCACAGCTGGCCGCGCAGGTGCAGGCCTGGCAGGTGCGCCCCGTGGGATCAGAGGGCTATCGCACCGCCGAAGTGACGGTGGGCGGCGTCGCGACCGAAGATCTTGACGCGAAGACGCTGGAAGCCAGGCGCGTGCCGGGGTTGCATTTCATCGGCGAGGTCGTCGATGTGACCGGCTGGCTTGGCGGTTACAACTTCCAGTGGGCCTGGTCCTCGGCCTGGGCGGCGGCGCAGGTTCTGTGAGCGGGGCGGGGGGCGCTGCCCCCCTCTTGCCTTCGGCAATTCACCCCCCGGGATATTTCGGCCAAGGTGAAATGGAACGAGGGCGCTGCTTTCACCTTGGCGCAAATATCCCGGGGGGGGCCGCTTGCGGACGGGGGGCAGCGCCCCCCTTTCTTGCTACAGCCGGATCGGATCGGCCTTGGCCAGCCGGTCAAAGGCCATCAGCGATGCGATCAGCTTCGGCATCTGGTCAAGCGGGATCATGTTCGGCCCGTCCGAAGGCGCGGTGTCGGGGGCCTCGTGCGTCTCGATGAAGACCCCGGCGATGCCGAGGCTGACCGCGGCGCGGGCCATCACCGGCGCCATTTCGCGCTGCCCGCCCGAGGCGCCGCCAAGCCCGCCCGGCTGCTGCACCGAATGCGTCGCATCCATGATCACCGGATAGCCGGTCTGCGCCATGATCGGCAGGCCTCGCATGTCGGCCACCAGCGTGTTGTAGCCGAACGACGTGCCGCGTTCCGTCAGCAGGATCTTTTCATTGCCGGTCGAGGCGACCTTTTCGGCGACATTCGGCATGTCCCAGGGCGCCAGGAACTGCCCCTTCTTGATGTTCACCACCCGGCCGGTTTCGCCCGCCGCGATCAGAAGATCGGTCTGGCGGCACAGAAACGCCGGGATCTGCAGCACATCGACCACCTGCGCCGCGATCCGCGCCTGGTCGGCGTCGTGGATGTCGGTCAGCACCGGGCAGCCCAGCTTCGCGCGCACCGTGTCGAGGATCGCCAGGCCGGCCTCCAGCCCCACCCCGCGCTTGCCCTTCAGGCTGGTGCGGTTCGCCTTGTCGAAACTGCCCTTGAACACGAATTGCGCGCCCTGGGCCGCGCAGGCCTCGGCCATCACCTCGGCGATCATCAGCGCATGCGCCACGCTTTCCAGCTGGCAGGGCCCCGCGATCACCGTCAGGGGCAGGTCGTTGGCCACCGTCAGGCGGCCGATCGTCACGTTCTTCATGGCAAACTCCGGGATCAGCTCGAGACCTGTTCGCGCAGGATCGAGGCCGTCAGCGACAGCATCAGGTAGATACCCGAAAACACGAGGAAGGCCAGCAGCGTGTCTTCGAAGGCGCGCGGATAGGTGGGTTCGTCCGGCGCCACCGGCCGCACCCCCATTTCCAGATAGCGCACCTGCTTGTTCGCCTCGATCCGCGCCACTTCCATCTGCTGCGCCGCCGCCGCCAGAAGCCCCTGCCGGGTTTCCAGCTCCGCCTCGGCGATGCGCAGCTGGCCGGTGATCGAGGCCAGCGATTCGGTGGTGCCGGTCCGTTCGGTCAGCTGCCCGCGCAATTCCGCGATCATCGTTTCAAGCCGCGAGATATCGCCCCGCACCCCCGCCACCCGCGCCGCCGACGGGCTCGGGTTGTCGAGCAACTGCCCGAGTTCCAGACGTTTCTTCTGCAGCTCGGTCTCGAAGCCGGTGACCTGGCTCATCTTGCCGGCCCCTTCCGCCGCCGGGTCCAGGATGCCCACCTTTTCCTGCAGGTCCAGAACCTTGGCCTGGGCGGCAAAGACCTTCTTCTCGGCGTCTTCATAGCTTTCGCGGGCGCCGCGCATCTGGTCTTCGCGCAGCCGCCCGGTCAGCTTGTCCACCTGTTCCTCGGCATAGGAGATCAGCGCCTCGGAAAAGGCCTTCGAGACCTGCGGATCGGCGGCGATCACCTCCATGCGGACCAGCCCTTCGGACGGGTCGTAGCCGATCTTCACGTTGCGCTTGTAAAGCTTGTAGGCGGCCTCGTTCGTCGCGCCGAGGTCGAGCCGCTGGATCGGGTCGATCTGGGGCTGCGAGAAATGCGCCTTGAAGCCCTTGTCCGCTTCCAGCCGCATCATCGCATCGCGCGACTGCAGGAAGCTTTGCACCGTCACCGAATCCTGGTTCGTCGCCAGCTGCGTGCCCGAGAACAGGCTGCCCAGACCGCCACCGCCGCCGCCCATGCTGTCGGCCTTCTGGATCACGAATTCGGTCTTCGTCGCATACATCGGCGTCGCGACGACGAAATAATACCAGCCCGCAAGCAGCGTCGGCAGGAAGACGAAAAAGCTCAGCCGCGCCAGCAAAAGCGCGATGCGCCGCCGTCTGCGCCGGGCGATGTCGCGCTGGATCTTGATGATTTCGCGCGCGCGGGTGCCTTCGTCAAACGGCGCGGCGCCGCGCGGCGGGGCGGGCACCTGCGCGGGGGGGACCGTCTGCGGCAGCTGCACCCGGGTATCGGCGCCCGCGCCGTCGATCCGCGCCAGCGCCTTGGTGATGGCCGAACCGTTCGCCGCCCCGCCCCGGGTCGTGCCCGGCACCGGGATCGCGGCCGCCTGTGCCGCCGTTTCCGCATCGGCGCGTTCCAGCGCCATCAGCGCATTGCGGTCGAACGGGTCGATGCCGCGGCGGCGCAACAGCAGCACCGCCTCGAAATCCGAAGTCGCCTCGATGCCGTGCTTTTGCGCCGTCCGCCGCGCCAGCCGCAGCTGCCGCCCGGTCAGCCCCTCGCCGCGGATGGCGGCGATGTCGGCATCGGCGGTCCTGTCTTCCGGCGCCAGCCCCTGCGGCCCCGCAACCGCCGCTGCCGCCGGGGCGCGGGGGGCGGCGGTCGGATAGAGCGCCTCGCCGAACCCGTCTTCCTGCGGTTGAAACAGATCGCTGCCATCGCCCGAAAGCGGTTCGGACCGCGCCGCGGCGGGCGGCTCGGCGCGGCGCGGTGGCGCGGCGGAGGGCGGCGCGGGGTCGGCGCCCAGCCGTTCGGCACGGCGGCGCAAAAGATCCTCGACCGGGGTCAGATCGGGGGCGGGGCCGGGCCTGCCCGCCGGGACCGGCGTTTCGGGGCGGATGCGATACCGGGTCGCCTTAGGAATGGTAGTCATACATCCGTTTCGCTTCTTCCAGAGTGTCGAACATGTAAAGCTGCCCGTCGCGCAGCACGGCGGCGGTGCGGCAGAACTTTTCAAGGGTGCTCGCCTGATGCGAGACGACGATCACCGTCGCCTCCTTCAGCCGGTCGCGCAGGATCGCCCCGGCCTTGCGGTTGAACTCCACATCGGTGGTCGAGGGCATCCCCTCGTCGATCAGATAGATGTCGAATTCAAGCGCCAGAAGCAAAGCAAAGGTCAGCCGCGCCCGCATGCCCTGGCTGTAAGTGCCCACCGGCATGTCGAAATATTCTTCCAGCCCGCACAGCCAGCGGCAGAAGGCTTCGACGTAATCGGGGTCGAGCCCGTAAAGGCGGGCGATGAAGCGGCTGTTCTCGCGTCCGGAATGACGCGACACGACGCCGCCCATGAAGCCGAGCGGAAACGACACCCGGCAGTTTTTGCGGATCTCGCCCTCGTCGGGTTTTTCCAGCCCCGCCATCATGTTGATGATCGTCGTCTTGCCGGTGCCGTTCGGCGCAAGGATGCCCAGCGAATTGCCCAGCTCGACGCGGAAAGACGCCCGGTCAAGGATGACCTTGCGCCGCTTGCCCGTCCAGAAGGACTTGCTGACATTGTCGAATTCGAGCATCGCTTCCCGGCCTGCCGTGCCGCCTCTTGCCCCGGTCGCTGCATCGTGCCCTGATCGGGGTTAACAGCGCCCCAAAGGCCCCCATCTGCTAAGGAGGCATTGGGGCGAGAATATGTCCGAATGGCGATTGCGTCTACAATCCCCGCGCATTGCGCCGGGATACCGAAACGATGGGGGCGCGGCGGCGCTGCGGAAATCCCTTGTGCCGCGCGTCTTTCCCTTGCCCCATCCGTGCTGGCGCACTAGGGCGTGGCTGAAACGCAATCCGGGGTGTGCCGGGGCGGCCCGCCCTTTGCGCCCGGGGGAAGGAGTGCCCGCGATGACATCCGATCCGACCGCTTACGACCGCGCCCATGCCGCGATGGAGGCCGCGCCCGAGAACGAGGCCTTGCGGCTGGCCGTCTATGACCGGCTGGCCGATGCCGAGCTGTTCGTGCTGCTCGAACGCGAGCCCGACGCGGAAGACGACATCATCCCGCAGGTCTTCGAAACCGAGGAGGGCGATTTCGTCCTTTGCTTCGATACCGAGGAGCGGCTGGCCTCGTTTTCCGACGAACCCCTGCCCTATGTGGCGCTGCCCGGCCGGGTGATCGCGCAGGTTCTGGCGGGCGAGGGGGTCGGTCTGGGGGTAAACCTTGGCGTGGCCGAAAGCGCGATGCTGCTGCCACCCGAGGCGCTGGACTGGCTCTCGCACACGCTGACCCATGCGCCCGAGGCCACGGCGGCGCGGCCGGTCGCCTTTGCCGGGCCCGCGCTCTCGCCCGCGGTCCTGGCGCTGCTGCTGCCGGCCTTCGGGGCGAAATTCGAGCAGCTTGCCGGGCTTGCGACCGAGGCGGTGCTGGGCGGCGTCACCTATGACGACGGGCGGCGCGGCCATGTGCTGGCCTTCCTTGGCGCCCCCGAACCGGCGCGGGCGGGCCTTGCCAAGGCGATGGGCGAGGCGCTGCTGTTTTCGGGCCTCGAGGCCGGGGAACTGGACGTGACCTTCCTCGATGCCGAGGACCCGGCGGCGCTGGAACTGCTCGACAAGGGGCTGGTGCTGCCCCTGCCCGAGCGGGTGGTGGAAGAGGTGCAGGAGCTGAAGCTGACCGCCCCCGGCATGGACCCGGACAAGCCGCCGATCCTGCGCTGAGGCGGCCGTTCGGGCGGACAAGGAAAGGCACCGCCTTTCCCCGCCCGCTGGAGCCCTGGGTTCGGCACGACCGTTTCCCCAAGCGCGCGAGAGGCCAGCGCCCAGCCCCGGCGGGCGAGAAGCGCCCGCCATGGGCGGGGCGGGCGCTGACCGAGTGCCTTTGGGCCCTCGGCGGTCACGGGGCCGATGTTCCGCGTGACCTCGGCGATGGCCTCGGTCAGACGGCCCATCGTTTTGGTTGCGCGAATCCGCAAAATTGGTCATAACTTTTGACCGGAGCGGAGGAGAACGCCATGCAGATGCCCCTTCCCAGCGCCAGGGTGCTGGCTGAAAAGGCTTTGATCGTCAAACGCTTGCGGGCGATCCTGCCGCGCGATTCGGTGATCGACGATCCGGCGGAAACCCGGGCCTATGAATGCGACGCGCTGTCCGCCTATCGCTGCGCCCCCTTGGCGGTCGTGCTGCCGCGCACCACCGCCGAGGTCGCGGCCTGCCTGAAGCTGTGTTACGAGCTGGGCGTGCCGGTGGTGCCGCGCGGCGCGGGAACCTCGCTTGCCGGGGGCTCGATGCCCTCGGCCGATGCCGTCGTGCTGGGGCTGGCGCGGATGAACCGGGTGCTGGAGGTCGATTACGCGAACCGCTTCATCCGGGTCGAGGCCGGGCGCACGAACCTGTCCGTCACCGGCGCGATCGAGGGCGAGGGCTGGTTTTACGCCCCCGACCCGTCGAGCCAGCTCGCCTGCGCGATCGCGGGCAATATCGGGATGAATTCGGGCGGCGCGCATTGTCTCAAATACGGGGTCACCACCAACAACCTTCTGGGGGTGACACTGGTCACCATGCAGGGCGAGGTGGTCGAGATCGGCGGCCCCTATTGCGACGCGGGCGGGCTGGACCTTCTGGGCGTCGTCTGCGGCTCCGAAGGGCAGTTGGGCGTGGTGACCGAGGCCAGCTTGCGCATCCTGCGCCAGCCCGAAGGCGCGCGGCCGGTTCTGATCGGGTTTTCCTCGAACGAGGTCGCGGGCGCCTGTGTCGCCGACATCATCCGCGCGGGCATCCTGCCGGTTGCGATCGAATTCATGGACCGCCCCTGCATCGAGGCCACCGAGGCCTTTTGCCATGCGGGATACCCCGACTGCGAGGCGCTCTTGATCGTCGAATGCGAGGGGTCGCAAGCCGAGATCGCCGAGCAGCTGGACCTGATCCGGCAGATCGCGATGACCCACGACCCGGTCGAGTTCCGCGAGGCGCAATCGCCCGAGGAGGCGAAGCGGATCTGGCTCGGCCGCAAATCCGCCTTCGGCGCGATGGGGCAAAAGGGCGATTACATGTGTCTGGACGGGACGATCCCCGTTTCCGCCCTGCCGATGGTGCTGCGCCGGATCGGCGAGATCTCGCGCGACTTCGGGCTTGCGGTCGGCAATGTCTTTCACGCGGGCGATGGCAACATGCATCCCTTGATCATCTACAACGCCAATCAGCCCGGGCAGCAGGAGCTGTGCGAGCGGATGGGGGCGGAGATCCTCAAGCTTTGCGTCGAAGTGGGCGGCTGTCTGACCGGCGAGCATGGCGTGGGGATCGAAAAGCGCGATCTGATGGGGGTGCAATTCGCCCCCGAGGATCTGGAGGCGCAGATGCGGGTCAAGGATGTGTTTGATCCGAAGTGGTTGCTGAATGCCGCGAAGGTGTTTCCGCTGGATGTCAGCGCCTCGCGGCGGGGGTAAGTCGCGGGGCTCTGCCCGTCGCCGGTTGGTTCTCGAACCAATGGCGAACCAACGGCGACCCCGGGATATTTGAGCCAAGGTGAAAGCAGGGCTTATGAGAGTAGAGAGCGAGAAGGCGCTGGTCGAGGCGGTGCGCGGGGCCAGGGGGCCGCTGCGGATCGTCGGCGGCGGCACGCGGCCCGTGGGGGCTGTGGCGGGGGACCCGCTGCAGGTGGCGATTTCGGGGATTTCGCTTTACGAGCCCGGCGCGCTGACGCTGATTGCCGGGGCGGGCACGCCGCTTTCCGAGATCGAGGCGGCGGTCGCCGCCGAGGGGCAGCGGCTGCCGTTTGAACCCGCGCGCTGGGGCGCGCTGCTGGGCGCTTCGGGCGAAAGCACGATCGGCGGGGTGGTGGCGGCCAATGTCTCGGGGCCGCGGCGGGTGCAGGCGGGGGCCTGCCGCGACAGTCTGATCGGGGTGCGCTTTGTCGATGGCACCGGCGCCGCGGTGAAGAACGGCGGGCGGGTGATGAAGAATGTCACCGGCTATGATCTGGTGAAGCTGATGGCCGGGTCCTGGGGGACGCTGGGCGTGCTGAGCGAGGTCGCGTTCAAGCTTTTGCCCGCCGCGCCCGCGCAGGCGACGCTGGTCATGGATGTGCCTTTGGCCGAGGCGGCGGCGGTGCTGGCGGCAGCGCTGGGGTCGCAATTCGATGTTTCCGGCGCGGGCTGGCTGCCCGGGGTGGGGGCGGTGGTCCGCGTCGAGGGGCTGGAGCAATCGGTGTCCTATCGCGCCGGGCGGCTGGCCGAGGTCCTCGCGGCCTGGGCGCCGAAGGTGATGCGCGACGAGGGCGCGGGCCTCTGGCGCGATCTGGCCGGGGTGGCGGCCCTGCAGGGGCTGCCGGGCGATCTGTGGCGGTTTTCGGTCAAGCCCTCCGACGGGCCTCTGGTGGCGGCACGGCTGGGCGGGCGGGCGGTGCTCGACTGGGGCGGCGGGCTGGTCTGGGCGCTGGTGGCGCCCGGCACCGATGCGCGCCGGATCGCTGCGCCCTATGCGGGGCATGCCACCTGCCTGCGCGGCGCCTTTGCGGCCTTTGAACCCGAGCCAGCCCCGGTTGCCGCGCTGAGCCGCGGGCTGCGGGCGCGCTTTGATCCCAAGGGCCTTTTCAACCCCGGAAAGATGGGCTGATGCAGACAAATTTCACGCCCGACCAGCTGGCCGATCCCGCGCTTGCCCGCGCCAACCAGATCCTGCGCAGCTGCGTGCATTGCGGCTTTTGCACCGCCACCTGCCCCAGCTATCAGGTGCTGGGCGACGAGCTCGACAGCCCGCGCGGGCGCATCTACCTGATCAAGGAGATGCTGGAAACCGGCCGCCCCGCCGATGCCCGCACGGCCAAGCACATCGACCGTTGTCTGGGCTGTCTGGCCTGCATGACCACCTGTCCCTCGGGCGTCGATTACATGCATCTGATCGATCAGGCCCGGGCGCATGTGGACCGCACCTACAAACGCCCGCGGCTCGACCGGGCGCTGCGCTTCCTGCTGGCGAAGACCGTGCCGCATCCGACCCGGTTCCGGCTGGCGATGACCGCGGCGCGGTGGGCCAAGCCCTTTGCCCGGGCCTTCCCCGATGCGCGGCTGCGCGCGATGCTGGCGATGGCGCCCGAGAGCCTGCCCAAGCCCAGCCCGAATGTGAAACCGCAGGTCTTTCCGGCGCTGGGCACCCGGCGCTTCCGTGTCGCGCTGCAGACCGGCTGCGCGCAAAAGGCGCTCGATACCGACATCAACGACGCGACGATCCGGCTGTTGCGGCGGCTGGGCTGCGAGGTGGTCATTCCGAAGAAACTGGGCTGTTGCGGCGCGCTTGTGCATCACATGGGCCGCGAGGCCGAGGCGCATGGTCAGGCCGCGGCGAATATCCGTGCCTATCTGGCGGCGGGGCGGCTCGATGCGATCGTCATCAACACCTCGGGCTGCGGCACGACGGTGAAGGATTACGGCAGCTATTTCGCCGATACGCCCTTGCAGGAGGAGGCGGCGCAGGTGGCGGCGCTGGCCCGCGACATCACCGAGTTTCTGGCGGAAATCGGCCTGCCCGAGGCGGCGCCGAAACCGCTGCGCGTCGCCTATCACGCCGCCTGTTCGCTGCAGCACGGCCAGCAGATCAGGACCGCGCCGAAAGATCTGCTGAAAGCCGCGGGCTTCACCGTGGTCGAACCGGCCGACAGCCATCTGTGCTGCGGCTCGGCGGGCACCTACAACCTGCTGCAACCCGAGATTTCGGGCGAGCTGAAACGCCGCAAGGTCGCCACGCTCGAGGCCACCGCGCCGCAGCTGATCGCCACCGGCAATATCGGCTGCATGATGCAGATCGGCGCGGGCACCGGGCTTCCCGTCGTGCATACGGTCGAGCTGCTCGACTGGGCCACGGGCGGGCCGAAACCGCCGCGGCTGGCGGCCCTGCCTTAATCTTGCCCAAGGCGCGGGCTAGGCTGCGGGACCGGACCGGAGTGACCCATGCGCCTGCGCCTTGCCCTTGCCCTGATCGCGCTTTGCGCCGCCCCCGCCGTGGCGTTCGAAAGCGGGCTCAAGCTGCTGGCGACCGGCAATGACAGCCGCGGCTGGGAGGCGGTCGGGCGGCTCGATCTCGGCCATGGCAGTTTCTGCACCGGCACGCTGATCGCCGCCGATCTGGTGCTGACGGCGGCGCATTGTCTTTATGATCCGAAGACGCGGCAGATGATCGACACCCGCGCGATCGAGTTTCAGGCCGGGCTGCGCAATGGCCGCGCCGTCGCCTATCGCAACGCGCGCCGCGCCGTCGCGCATCCGTCTTATCAATATCTCGGGCCGCGGCAGTTCGACCTTGTGGGCTATGATCTGGCGCTGGTGCAGCTGGATCAGCCGATCCGGCTGCCGCAGGTGCAGCCCTTCGCGCTCGACACCTCGCCCGCCGAGGGGGATACCGTCGGTGTCGTTTCCTATGCCCATGACCGCGCCGAGGCGCCCGCGCTGCAAAGCATGTGCAACGTGCTGACCCGCGACAGCGATGTCGTGCTGATGAACTGCGCCGCCGATTTCGGATCGTCGGGGGCGCCGGTCTTCGCCATGCGCAGCTTCGAGCCGAAGATCGTCTCGGTCGTCTCGGCCAAGGCGGAGCTGCGCGGCAAAAAGGTTTCGCTCGGCACTTTGGTCGAGCGGGTGGAGGCGGTCCGGGCGGAACTTGACCTGCCCGACAGCACCGCCCCGGTGAACGAGACGCGCCGCATCGGCGGGGCGAAATTCATCCGGCCCTGAACGGGTCCCCGCGCGGGTCCCGATGATTGCCCAAAGCGCTTCGACCCGACAGGATCCGTTGTTTCGGCGCCGCCCCGCACAACAATGTTTCGGCCGGGTCTTTTCTTTCGGCACGGGTCGGTTCCGGATAAGATTCTTGTCATGCCGAATTTGCAAACCCGCCCCAGCCTGAACGGCAGGCTTTTGAAATTGCTTGCATAATTTGAAATGACGCTGGGTCATCCCGGTTGCTTTGAGCCGCGGAATCCGGTCAGATAATCTTACCGGAGGATCGGCCTCTTCCCTTCCGGCGGCGCGTTGCCGGGGCCGGTCCGGGTCGATCCTCCGTTCTCCGACCGATCAGGCCGCCAATCGCGCCGCGCGCGCGCCCCGCGGGAAAGGACCGCCCCATGAATGCCTTCACCGAAACCCCGATGTCTGCCGCCGCCGTCGATCCGTGGCACGGGTTCTCGGCCGGGGCCTGGCGCGAGACGATCGACCTGCGCGGCTTCATTCAGGAAAACTACACCCCCTTTCCCGGCGATGCGGGCTTTCTGACCGGGCCGACGGCGCGGACGCGCAAGCTTTGGGCCGATGTCGCGGCGCTGCTGAAACTGGAACGCGAAAGGGGGGTTCTGGATGTCTCGGCCGACCGGCCCTCGACGATCACCGCCCATGACGCGGGCTATATCGACCGCGACGCCGAGCTGATCGTGGGCCTGCAGACCGATGCGCCGCTCAAGCGGGCGATCATGCCGAACGGCGGGCTGCGCATGGTCGAGGCCGGGCTGAAGGCTTACGGCTTCACCCCCGATGCGACCGTGGCCGAGATCTGGACGAAATACCGCAAGAGCCACAATCAGGGCATTTTCGACACCTATTCCCCCGACATTCTGGCGGCACGGAAATCGGGCGTGATCACCGGCCTGCCCGATGCCTATGGCCGCGGCCGGATCATCGGCGATTACCGGCGCGTGGCGCTTTATGGCATCGACCGGCTGAAGGTGGCGAAACTGGCGGAATTCCATGCGCTGGATGAGGCGGTCTTCGACGAAGACACGCTGCGCCTGCGCGAGGAGCTTTCCGAACAGTTCCGCGCGCTGGAAGAGCTGCGCGAGATGGCGCTGAAATACGGCATCGATCTGTCCGCCCCGGCCTTCACCGCGCGCGCGGCGGTGCAGGCGACCTATCTTGGCTATCTGGCGGCGGTGAAGGAACAAAACGGCGCGGCGATGTCGCTGGGCCGGGTGTCGAGCTTCCTTGACGTCTATTTCGAACGCGATCTGGCGGCGGGCCGTCTGACCGAGGAAGCGGCGCAGGAGCTGATCGACGATCTGGTGATCAAGCTGCGGATCATCCGCTTCCTGCGCACGCCCGACTATGACGAGCTGTTCTCGGGCGATCCCACCTGGGTCACCGAAGCCATCGGCGGCATGGGCGAAGATGGCCGGACGCTGGTCACGAAGACCTCGTTTAGGGTGCTGCAGACGCTTTACAACCTTGGCCCCGCGCCCGAGCCGAACCTGACCGTGCTCTGGTCGGTCAGCCTGCCGCGCGGCTTCAAGACCTTCTGCGCCAAGGTGTCCAAGGACACTTCCGCGATCCAATACGAGAACGACGATCTGATGCGGCCGAAATGGGGCGACGATTACGGCATCGCCTGCTGTGTGTCCGCAATGCGGATCGGCAAGCAGATGCAGTTCTTTGGCGCCCGCGCGAACCTGGCCAAGGCGCTGCTTTATGCGATCAACGGCGGCGTCGATGAAAAATCCGGGGCGCTGGTGGCCAAGGGGCTGACGCCGATCACCGCCGATGTTCTGGACTATAAGGAGGTCGCGGCGAAATTCGATCTGGCGATGGACTGGCTGGCGCGGACCTATGTCAAGGCGCTGAACGCGATCCATTACATGCACGACAAATACGCCTATGAGCGGATCGAGATGGCGCTGCATGACCGCGACATCCTGCGCACGATGGCGACGGGGATCGCGGGGCTCTCGATCGTCGCCGACAGTCTTTCGGCGATCAAGCATGCCAAGGTCCGGGTCATTCGCAACGCGGCGGGCCTTGCCGTCGATTACGCGATCGAGGGCGAGTATCCGGCCTTTGGCAACAACGATGACCGGGTGGACGAAATCGCCGTCGCCGTGACCGAGGCCTTCATGGCCAAGATCGCCGCGCAGCCGCATTTCTACCGCAACGCGATGCCGACGCAGTCGATCCTGACGATCACCTCGAATGTCGTTTACGGCAAGAAGACCGGCAACACCCCCGATGGCCGCCGTGCGGGCGAACCCTTTGCGCCCGGCGCCAACCCGATGAACGGACGCGACAAAAAGGGCTTCGTCGCGGCGGGGGCCTCGGTCGCGAAACTGCCCTATGATGCCGCGCTGGATGGCGTGTCCTGGACCGCTTCGGCCACCCCCGGCTCGATGGGGCTGACCGAGGCCGAGCAGGTGGCGAACCTGGCCAATTGCCTTGACGGCTTTTGCGGGGCAGGGGGCTTTCACGTCAACGTCAACATGCTGACGCGCGAGATGCTGGAAGATGCGATGCAGCACCCCGAGGCCTATCCGCAGCTGACCGTGCGGGTCTCGGGCTATGCGGTGAACTTCGTCAAGCTGACGCGGGCGCAGCAGCTCGATGTGATCAGCCGCACCTTTCACGCCAGCCTGTGAGGCACGATGACGTTCCTGACGCCGCATCCCGGGTTTGACGCCTTTTGCGATCCGCACGAGGCCGCCTGTCACGGTTTCCTGCATTCGCTCGACACCGGGGCGGCGGTGGACGGGCCGGGGATGCGCGTCGTGTTCTTTCTGTCAGGCTGTCAGTTCCGCTGCCTTTATTGCCACAACCCCGACACCTGGAAGCTGCACGCAGGCCGCCCGGTCGTGGTCGAGGATCTGCTGGCCGAGGTCGCCCCCTTGGCCAGTTTCCTCAAATTCGCGGGCGGCGTGACCTTTTCGGGCGGCGAGCCGATGATGCAGGCGGCCTTCGTCCACGCCACCGCCCGCGCGCTGAAGGACCGCTTCGGGCTGCACATCGCGCTGGATACGCAGGGCCATCTGCATGATCGCGTGACCGACGACTGGTTCGAGCCGATTGACCTCGTGATGCTCGACATCAAGCATATCGACCCGGCGCGGCATCTGGCGCTGACGGCGCAGCCCTTGCAACCGACGCTCGATTGCGCCGCGCGGCTGGTGCGTCTGGGGAAAAAGATGCGGATCCGCTACGTGCTGGTGCCCGGCTGGACCGACGCGCCCGAGGACATCGCCCGCATGGCCGATCACGTCGCCGGGCTTGGTCCCTCGGTCGAGCTGGTCGAGGTGCTGCCCTTTCATCAGCTTGGCGCCGCGAAATGGGCGCAGCTTGGCCATCCCTATGCCCTGGCCGAAACGCCCACGCCCTCGCCCGAAGCGACCGAGGCGGCGCGGGCGGTGTTTCGCGCCCGGGGCCTTGCGTCGCGCTGAGTTTCAGGCGTTCATGTCGCGCATGAGGCGGCCGTGCTTGCGGATCTCGGTCAGGACGGCGCCGAAGGTGGTCAGGCCGCGGGCCTTGAGCGCGGGCAGCAGCCGCAGGAAGGCATCCG
>NZ_SWJZ01000141.1 GCF_005144475.1 Rhodobacter capsulatus
GGCGGGACCGGCGCGGCCGGGCGCATCTCGGCCCGGCAGCCGGGCAGCGCCGCCCGCAGCTGCGCCAGCGGCCGTTCCCAGCCCGCCAGACCCGGGTGCGGCTCAGCCACCGCGCCGCGCCGCGATCAGCGCCTCCCAGGCCTGCAGCGTCGGCGCGCTGGCCAGATCCTCGAAGCTGACGGCGATGCCACGCGCCTTCAGCTCGGCCGCCAAGGTCATCACCCGCAGTGAATCAAGTCCGTAATAAATCAGGCTCTCGGCCGGGTCGATCGGCCCTTCGTCCTCCAGCAGCGTACCGAGGCGCGCGATAAGCCAGTCACGATCGGCGGTGTCGGGATGGGCAGTCAGGGTCATTCGGGTCTCCTTGGGGATCAGGGGGTCGGTTGGGGGGCATCCGCGGCGGGCAGGATCGCGGCGCGCAGGGCCCGCTTGTCGATCTTGCCGACCGGGGTCAGCGGCATCGCGTCAAGAAAGGCGAACCGGTCGGGCAGCTTGTAATCGGCCACGCCCGCGGCGATCAGATGGCGGCGCAGCACGACCGGCCGCAGCGGCTGGCGCAGCACAAGGCAGGCGCAGCTGCGCTCGCCCAGCCGCGGGTCGGGTTCAGAGACGAGCGCGGCCTGCATCACCTCGGGATGGCGCAGCAACAGCGCCTCGATCTCCTCGGCCGCGATCTTCTCGCCGCCGCGGTTGATCTGGTCCTTGACCCGGCCGACGACGCGCAGATAGCCCGCGGCGTCGCGCTGCACCAGATCGCCGCTGTGATAGAAGCCCTCGGCGTCGAAGGCGGCGGCATTCTGCGCCGGGCTGCGGAAATAGCCGCGGAACGTATAGGGCCCGCGCACCCAGAGCTGCCCGGTCTCGCCCGGCGCGCAGTCGCGGCCCGTGGCATCGCGCACCCGGATCTCGTCATCGGGGCTGATCGGCCGTCCCTGGGTGGTGAAGATGCGCTCGGGCGGATCGTCCAGACGGGTGTAGTTCACCAGCCCCTCGGCCATGCCGAAGACCTGCTGCAAGGCGCAGCCCAGCAGCTCCGGCACCTGCCGGGCGAGCGCCTCGGCGAAACTGGCGCCGCCGACCTGCAGCAGCGCCAGGCTTTCGGGCGCCGCAAGCCCGCCGCGCACCGCCTCGAGCCAGAGCCCGACCGCCGAGGGCACCAGCGCCACCATCGTCACCCGATGCCGCGCGATCAGCTCGAAGCACAGCTGCGGCTCGGGGGTGGGCGCCATCACCACGGTGCCGCCGGCATGAAACACCCCAAGCGCGCCGGGCGAGCTGAGCACATAGTTATGCGGCGCGGGCAGCGCGCAAAGGAACACCGTGTCCGGCGTCAGCGCGCAGATCTCGGCGCTGGCCCGGATCGAATAATCGTAATCGGCATGGGTGCGCGGGATCAGCTTCGGCGTGCCGGTGCTGCCGCCCGAAAGCTGGAAAAAGGCGACCGCGCCGGGATCGATCCGGGGCAGCGGCCCCGCGTCCTCGGCCCCCCCATCCTCGGCCCCCCCATCCTCGGCCCCGTCGGGCGCGGCCCAGGCGGCAAGATCCTGCGCCGGGTCGGGATCGTCGAGATAAAGGCACAGCGCCAGCCGGTCCGAGCGCGCGCGCAACTCGGCGGCGAATCGGTCGTCGTGAAACAACGGATGGCTGCGCGCGGCGATCAGCAGCCTTGGGCGCAGCTGTTCGGCATAAGACCGCAGCTCCAGCGCGCGATGGCTGAAAAGCGCATTGACCGGGGTGATCCCGGCCTTCAACAGCGCGAGGAAGGTGACGAAGAACTCGGCCCGGTTCGGCAGCTGCACCAGCGCCGTGTCGCCCGGGCGCAGCCCCCGCGCCAAAAGCCGCCGCGCCAGCGCCGTGGCCATCCGGTCCAGCGCGCCATAGCTGATCGCGCGCGCGCCGCAACGGATCGCGCAGGCCTCGGGCCGGGCGCGCGCCTGGGTTTCCAGCCCGCGCGTCAGCGGCGCATCCAGCCAGTAGCCCTTTTGCCGGTAGCGCTGCGCGAGGTCGTCCGGCCAGGGGGTGAAATCGGTCATTGCAAATCGGTCCGTTCGGGGCGGCCTGGGCCCGCCGCCGCTGTCAGTGCCGCCCGGATCCGGCCTCGGGATCCGGTGCCCGCAGGCCACAGGTTGACGGGCGCCTATAGTTGAGTATTTATATCAACAAATGTCAACGGGGTGAGATCCGATGCCTGACCTGACACCGATGCAGACCGCGTGCTGGATCAACGGACATGCCGGGGGGCGCGATCCGCAGGCCCCTTCGGCGCATCTTTATGTCGAACTTGAAACCCGCACCGCGGCGCAGCCGCTTCAGCCCGCGCGGCTGGCGCAGGCCTTTGCGGCGCTGATCGCGCGGCATCCGGCGCTGCGGCTCTCGGTCTCGGCCGAGGGGCGGGCGGCGATCGTGCCCCCCGGCCCCGGCCATGCGCTGCGCCAGCACGACCTGCGCGGGCGTGACCCGCAGGCGGTCGCGGCGGCGCTGGCGCGGCTGCGCGAGGACAAGACCCACCAGCGCCTGCCGCTGGCGGCGGGTCAACCCCTTGAGGCCACGCTCAGCCTGCTGCCCGGGGGCGGGCACCGGCTGCATCTTGATCTTGACATGGTGGCGGCCGATCCCTCCTGCCTGCCCGCGCTGCTGGAGGATCTGGCGCAGCTTTACGAAGACGGCCCGGGGGACGCCCCGCCCGCCCCCGACCCGGACCCCGTCGACCGGCCCGGGCGGTCAGACGATGCGCAGGCCCTGGCACGGGCGCGGGACTGGTGGCGGGACCGCCTGACCGCCCTGCCCGAGCCCCCCCGCCTGCCCGCCCCGGATGCCGCGCCAGCTGACCGCCGCGCGCGCAGCACACGGCTGGCGGCGACGCTTGATCCGGCGCAGGCGCGCGGGGTCATCGCCCAGGCCCGGGCGCTGCGAGTGACGCCCTCGGCGCTGGCGCTGGCGGTTTTCGCGCAGGAACTTGGCCGGGCCTGCGGCCAGACGGCGCTGCGCCTGACCGTGCCGATCTTTCACCGCGACGCGGCGGAGCCGGAGATCGGCGAGGCCTCGAACTTCACCCTTCTGGGCCTTGCGGGGCTCGAGGACGATCTGCCCGTTCTGGCGCAGCGGGTGCAGGCGGGGCTGGTGCAGGGCATCGCGCAGGCCGCCTGCCCCGGTCCGCAGCTGCTGCGCGATCTTGCCCGGCAGCTTGGCCGGATGCCCGCGGCGCCGGTCGTCTTCACCGCCGGGCTTGACCATCCGCGCGGCTCGATCCTCGGCGAACGGGCGCGGCGCGTGCTGGGCGATCTGGTGTGGAGCGTCTCGCAAGGGCCGGGCGTGGCGCTGGATGCGCAGATCGCCCGGCTTGGCGAGGGCATTCTGCTGAACTGGGACATCCGGCTTGACCTGCTGGACCGCGACTGGACCGAGGCGCTTTTCGCCCGGGTGCTCGGGCGGTTGCGGGCGCTGGCGCAGGCGCCGGTGCCGCCGCGCAGCTGGCCATTGGCGCCGCTGCAACGGGCCTATCTGATGGGGCGCGAGACGGTGCTGCCGCTGGGCGGCGTGGCGATGCAGGAGGCGCGGCTGTTTCGCGGCACGCTTGACCCGGCGGCGCTGCGCGAACGGCTGTCGCAGCTTGTCGCGGCCCATCCCGCGCTGCGGCTGCGCATTGAGGCCGCCACCGGCCGTCAGCACTGCCTGCCCCGGATCGAGCTGCCCTGGACCACGCTGGATCTGACCCAGACGCCCGATGCCGCGGCGCGGCTTGACGCCTTCTGGGAGGAATTCGCCCCCGCGCCCTGCCCGCTGGACGGCACCCTTTGGCAGGTCGTTGCCCTGCGGATGCCCGCAGGGCAGCCGGATGCGCTGGCGGTGAAATTCGACGCGCTGGCGCTGGACGGCCCGGCCATCGCGCAGATCTGCGCCGAGATGCTTGCGCCCACCCCGCCCGGGATCGCCACGACCGCAGACCCGACCCGCGCCGACCCGATCGATGCGGCGCCGCGGCCCGCCGATACCGCCTATTGGACCGCGGCGCTGGCGCGGATCGAGGAGCCGCCGCGGCTGCCCTGGCGCCTGCCGCTGGACCAGCTTGGCCCGGCGCGGCGGCGGCGCAGCGCAAGACGGATCGACGCCCCGCAGGTGGCGGCGCTGCGCCGCATCGCCGCGCGGGAAAAGCTGTTCCTGAACACGCTGCTGAGCTTCACCGTGCTGGAGGTGCTGGCGCGGTTCACCCCCGATCTGCGGCTTTGCGTCGGCCTGCCCACCGCCCCGGCGCTGGACCGCACGGGGCTTGGCAACCGCTCTTCCTTCCTTGTGATCGACCATGCCGTCGGCCCGGGCCCGGCCGCCGCGCGGGCCGCGGCGCTGCAGGCGGAAACGATGCGGGCGCTGGCCCATGCCAGCCTGTCGGGCGTCGATCTGGCGCGTCCGCTGCTGGCCCGCACCGGCGCGGCGCTGGCCTTGCCCGTCGTGCTGACGAACGGGCTGAGCTGGCCGCTGCCCGACCCCTCTGCCCCGCTGCGCGAGGTGGCCGGGCTGACCCAGACGCCGCAGGTCGCGCTGGATCTGCGGCTGCTGCGCACGGCCGGGGGCGGGATCGAGATTGCCGCCGATCACGCCGAAACCGCGTTGGCGCCCGAAACCGTGGCGGCGATACTGGACGCCATCGCGGCGGCTTTGGCGGCGCTCTGCGCGGCAGGCGCGCTGGTGCTGCCCGATCCGCTGGTGCCGGTCGCGCTGCCCGCGCAAAGCGCCGAAATTCCCGATCCGCTGCCGCATCTGCCGCGCCTTGCCGCGCATCTGCGCGCGGGCCGGGGCACGGCGCTGATCTGCGGCGAGAGGCGTCTGACCTATGCCGACCTGCGCCGCGATGTCGAAGCGTTTCTGGCCGGTCTTGCCGCGCAGGGCATCGGCCCCGGCGACGTGGTGGCGATCGAGCTGCCGCGCGGCCCCGATCATGTCGCGCTGCAGCTTGCCACCGCGATGGCCGGGGTGATCCGGGTGCCGATCGACGCCGCCGCCCCGCCCACCCGGCGCGATCAGCTGCTTTCCCGCGCGGCCCCGGCGCTGGTGGTGTCGCAGCGCCCGATCGCCGGTTTCGCCGCGATCGGGCCCGAGGCGCTGCGCCGACCCGGCGGCGCCCTGCCCGACGCTGCGACGCTCGCCGCGCGCAGCCTGAGCCGCGATCCGGGCTATTACCTCTTCACCTCGGGCAGCACCGGCACGCCGAAATGCGTGGTGCTGAACAACCGCGCCACCGCCAACGTGCTGGCGCAATCGCTGCAGGCCTGGCAGGTGAGCGACGCGGATGTGCTGCTTTCGGTCACGCCGCTGCATCACGACATGTCGGTATTCGACGTCTTCGGCACGCTTTGCGCCGGGGCGACGCTGGTTCTGCCCACGCAGGAAAAGGATGCGATGGACTGGGCGCGGCTGGTCGCGACGCAGGGGGTGACGCTTTGGGTTTCGGTGCCGGCGATCCTCGAGATGCTGCTCGCCTGTGCCCGGCCCGATCAGCTGGCGACGCTGCGGCTGGTGGCGCAGGGCGGCGATTACATCAAGCCCGCAGTCGTCGCCCGGCTGCGCGCGGAGCTGCCCGGGGCGCGGCTGGTGTCATTGGGCGGGCCGACCGAGACGACGATCTGGAGCATCTGGCACGAGATCGGCACCACGCCCGAAAGCGCGCACGAAAACGAGCGGGACGCGATCCCTTATGGCCGGGCGCTGGCGGGCGCCGAATATCGGATCTGCAACCCTTTGGGCGAGCTCTGCCCGCCCGGCGTGCCCGGCCGCATCCACACGCTGGGCGATTGTCTTGCGCTTGGCTATCTGGAGGACGGCCGTCTGGTGCAGACCGATTTCATCGCCTTGACCGGGGATGCGGGCCCACCGCGGCGGGCCTTTCGCACCGGCGATCTGGGCAGATGGCGGGCGGACGGGGTGATCCTGTTTTCCGGCCGCCTTGGCAGTCATGTCAAGGTGCGGGGCGTGCGCGTCAGCCTGGCCGAGATCGAGGCCGCGCTGGCCGCGCATCCGGGGCTGCGCGCGGCGATGGTGGTCGATCTGGTCTCGGGCGACGGGCGCGAGACGACGCTGGCCGCGGTCTATGCCTGCCGCGCGGGGGCCGAGATTTCCTCCGGCGCGCTGCGCGCCTTTCTGAGTCAGACCCTGCCGCCGTCGCATCTGCCCGATCGCTTCGTGCCGGTGCCAGACCTGCCGCTTTCCGCCAACGGCAAACCGGACCGCGTCGCCGGGCGGCGGCTCGCCTGCACCCCGCCGAGGACGCCCGCCCCCGAACCCGCCGCCGCCCCCGTCGCTGAAACGCAGGCCGACCCGGCGCTCGTGGCGCAGGTTCTGGCGCTTTACCTTGAGCGGCTCGGGCCGCGGAACGCGACAGGGGCGGGGGCGACGGCGGACAGCCCGTTGCTCGATCTCGGGCTTTTGCCCGACGATCTTGCGCCGATCGCCGCGGCGCTGAACGCGCGTTTCGGGTCTGCCCTGACGCCAATGCAGCTTCTGGCGCCGCGCAGCGCCCGTGCGGTGGCGGCGCTGATCGCCGCTGCGCCCGCCCTGCCCCCCGCCTGAAACCTCCGCCTGAAACCTCCGTCTGAACCCTCAAGGAAGGACCGCTGATGCCCGATCCGACGACGGCCGCGCGCCCCTGGCACGCCCTGACGCTGGCGCAACTCGATTTCTGGGAGGAATTCCGCTTCCACCCCGACCGGCCCCTGTCGACCGTGGCGCATTGCACGGTGATCGAGGGCGATCTGGACGAGGCGGCGCTGATCGCGGCGCTGCGCCAGCTGGCGCAGGAGGCCGAGGTGCTGGCGCTGCGCTTTCGCGACGGGCCGGAGGGGCCGCGCCAGCAGATCGACCCCGGGCGCATCCCGGAGCTGCGCTATCACGACCTGCGCTATGAAGCAGATCCCGAATCCGACCCCGAGGCGACGGCGCGCAAGATGATGGAACGCGACATCGCCGCGCCGATCGATCTGCGGCAGGATCCGCTGGCGGCGCTGTGGCTGCTGCGGGTCGGGGCCAGACGCTGGCTGTGGTATCTGCGCGGCCATCACATCGGGCTTGACGGCTATGGCGTGGCGCTGATCGAGCGGCGGGCGGCGGCGCTTTATGCGCAGGCCCGCGGGGGACAGGCCGAACCGGGGCCGCTGCGCCCCTTCGCGCACTATCTGGAGGAGGAAGAGCGCTATCGCGCCAGCCCGCAACATGCCCGCGACGGCGGCTGGTGGGCGCAGCATCTGGCGGACGGGCCGAAGCTTGCGGTGCTGCGCAAGGGGGCCGAAGATTATGGCTGCAGCGCGCTTGCGACCGAACCGGCGCTGCCCGCGGAGCTGCCCGCCGCGCTGGCGCGGGCGGCCGCGGCGGCGGATCTGGGCTGGCCCGACCTGCTGACGCTGCTCTGCGCCGCCTGGCTTGCGCGCGATCTGCCCGAAGACGGGACCGGGCGGGCGATCTGGCTGCCCTACATGAGCCGCCTTGGCAGTGTCGCCGCGACGATCCCGGCGCTGGTCGTCAACATCCTGCCGCTTGTGGTGACGCGCCAGCCCGACGAGACGCTTGCCGCCTGGCTGGGCCGCAGCGCCGCAAGCCTGCGCCAGCTGCGGCGGCACGGGCGCTACCGGGTCGAGCAGCTGGCCGCGGATCACGGCCTTGGCGCAGGCGAGCGCTTCTTCTTCTCGCCGCTCGTCAATCTGCTGCCGTTCGACCCGCCCCGTTTCGCGGGCTGCCGGGCCCGGCGCGAGGTGCTGGCCGCGGGTCCGGGCGACGGGTTCAACCTGACCTGCGCCGCCGCGGCAGACGGCAGCGGGCTCGCGCTCTGGATCGATGCCGACCCGGCCTCGGCCGAGAACTTCGACGCGGCCTGCACCGGGCTTGTGCCCTTCCTGGCGCGGTCTTGCGCCGAGGGCGCGGCCGAAACCCCGCTTGCGGCGCTGCTGGCAGGCCCCGCCGCCACGGACCACCCGCGCCTGCCGCCGCGCGTCCCTTCTGTCCGGCCGATCGCCGGGCGGCTGGAGGAGGCATGAGCCGCCCCGACATTTCCCCCCGCCCCCTGCCAGCCCCGGCTCCGGCCGCGCAAGCCCTGCCCTTTCCCCCCACCGCAGGAGCGATGATGACCGAGCCCGGACCGCCCCCCGACAGCCTTTCCCACAGCCGCCCCGCCCGCCCCGACGAGGCGCGGATCTGGCTTGCCGCGCAGCAGGGCGCTACGGATCTTGCCCCCGCGATCTGCACGGCGACCCTGCCCCTGCCCGGCTGCGAGCCCGGTGCCGTCATCGCCGCGCTGGTGCAGGGCGTGCTGGCCCGCCCCGAGCTGACGCGGCGCTATCATTTCGACGCCCGCGGCGCGCTGCGGGTCGCGCTTGCGCCGCGCGGGCCGGACCTCTGGCTGCGGGCGCTGCGCACGGCACCCGAGGCCGAAGCGGCGATCGCGGCGGTGGCCGCCGAGCCCTGGGATCTGGCCCGGGGCGCCCCGCTGCGTTTCATGCTGGCGCTGGCGCCCGAGGCCGCGGCGCTCGCGCTGATCCGCCATCCGATCGCCGCCGACCTGCCGGAAAGCGCGGCGCTGCTGGCGGCGCTCGCCCCGCAGGCGCAGACAGAGCCCGCAACCGATCTGGCCCGGATCGAGGCGATCATCCTGAACACCTTCCGCGCCGCGCTCGAGGCGCCGCAGATGACCGCGGCTTGCGATTTCTTCGATCTGGGCGGGCATTCGCTGGTGGCGACCCGGGTGATCGGCCAGCTCGCCGCCGAACACGGGCTTGAGCTGCGCTTTGCCGACATTTTCACCCATCCGACCGCCGCTGCGCTGGCGCCGCTGGCCCGGTCGGCCCCACCGCAACCGGCCCCGGTCGAGATCCGGCGCAGCGCGCCCGACCCTGTCGACCGCGCGCCGCTTTCGCTTGCGCAGCAATCGCTGTGGAAGATCCATGCCGCGCTTGGCTACGGCCCGGCCTTCAACATCCCCTTCGTGCTGCGCTTTCTTGACCCGGTCGACGAGACGGTCTTCGCCGCCGCCGTCCGCGACCTGCTGGAACGGCATCCGGCGCTGCGCAGCCGGTTCCGGCCCGAGGGCGACACGGTGCTGCAAGAGACCGTGCCGATGGCCGAGGTCGACCGGCTGGACTGGTTCCGCGCCTCGGGCCCGGTCATCGACGCCACGCCGGTTCTGGCCGCCGAAGCCGGGCATGTCTTCGACCTGGCGCAAGAGCTGCCGCTGCGGCTGCGCTTTTTGCGCACCATTGAGGGGCAGATCCTGTCCTTCCTGTTCCATCATGTCGTGCTGGACGAATGGTCGGTCAACCTGATGATGGCCGAGCTGGCCCGGGCCTATGCCGCCCGGGCGGCGGGACAGGCACCCGACTGGGCCGGCCCGGTCGCACCGTTTCACGCCTTCGCCCGCGCCCAGGCCCGTGCGGGCATCGACGCCCGGGCGCTGGAACATTGGGTCACGGCGCTGCGCGACGCACCGCCGCCGCAGCCGATCCGCGCCCCCGGCGCCGCGCCGCGGTCTGCTGCCCCGGAGGATGCGGCCCCCGAGGATGCGGCCCCGGAGGATGCGACTGCGGGCGGCTGGTGCGAAATCGCCGTGCCGCCCGCGGTCTGCGCCGGGTTGCATGCGCTGGCAAAGACCTGCTCGGCCTCGCTGTTTCACACCGTCTATGCCGCGATCTCGGTGGCGCTGCAGCGGCTGGCCGGGCTTGAGGCGCTGACCATCGGTACCTCGGCCGCGGGCCGCACCGATCCGGCCTGGTTCGACACGATCGGCTATTTCACCACCGTCACCGCGCATTGCCTGCGTGCCCCCGGCGATGCGACCCCGCGCGCGCTGATCACTGCGGTGCGCGACCAGATCACCGCCTCGATGCCGCACAGCGAAATCCCGATCGATCTGGTCGAGGCGGCGCTGTCGGGCGGCACCGCACCCCTTGATGCGCATATGTTCGAGGTCTTCATCCAGATCCACGCCCAGAACCGGCTGAACGGCGCGCTCCCGGGGCCGCAGGGGCCGATCCGCTTCCGCCAGGTCGATCCCGACAAGGCCGGATCGGTGCTTGGCCTGCAGTTCGAGGTGGTCGAGGACGTGATCGAGGGCGACCGCGGGCTGCGCGTGATGATGAGCTATCGCCACGCCCATTACGACGCCGCCGATGTCGCGGCGCTGGTGGCGGCGGTCGGGCGCAGCTTCGCCGCCTTCGCCCGCGCCGGGGCCGCCGACCGGCCGCTGGACGCGCTGCTGCCCTGATCCGGCGGGCGCCCGCAAGCGCCCGGCCCCGAAGACCGTCTCGGGGCCGGGCTGTCGTTCAGAAGGTCATCTTGAGACCGACGCCGACCGAGCGCGGATCGACCACCGTGCCCTGCAACGTGCCCTGCAGCGCGCGCAGGTTGGTCACCGAACGATCATCGAAGATGTTGTTCACATAGGCAAAGAGCGACAGATCCTCGCGCGGGGTCCAGGTCACGCGGGCATCCGCCACCGTATGCGCGTCGATCAGCAGCGCCGTCGCATTGGTGTCATCCGAGAAATAGGCGTCGGTATAGCGCACCGTGCCCGCCAGCGTCACATCGGGACGGATCGCCCAATCCGCGCCGAGGCTGAGCGTGCGGCTGGGGGCGCGGCCGAATTCATGCCCCTCGTAATCGGCCAGCGCATTCTCGAAGCTGACGATTTCGGTGTGCAAGAGGCCAAGATTGCCGCGCAGGGTCAGATCGTCACGCGCCGCGAAGCGGAAGCCCAGCTCAAGCCCGTAGGATTCCGCCTTGTCGGCATTGACGGTCACCGCATCGGTATAGCCGCCCTCGATCACCGAGGTCACATAGCGCTGCGCATCCTTCATCCGGCTGTAAAACAGGTTCCCGGTCAGGTCGAGCCGCTCGTCGAACAGTTTCGTGCGGCCGAAAAGCTCGTAGTTCCAGACGGTTTCCGGCGCGAAGGTCACATAGTCCTTCGACACGAAGCCAAGCGTCACGCCGCCGGGGTTGTAGCCCTTGCTGACCATCGCGCCGATGCTGGTGGTGTCGTTCAGGTCATGGGTGAGCGCGAGCTTCGGCAGCCAGGCATCGAAGGTCCGGTCGTAATCCAGCACATCGGGCGTGAAGCTCGAGGTGCCGCGCCGCTCCACCGCATCGCGCTGATAACGCAGCCCGCCGGTCACCATCCAGTCGGGGGCGAAGCGATAGTTCAGCTCGGTGAAAACCCCGGTGCTGCGCTTTTCGTCCTCATAGACGGTCGAGCCGCGCAGGTTCAGCGTCTCGTCGGTCTTCGTCGAGGACAGGAACAGCCCCGCCAGACCGCTGAAGGTCGACATCTCGTCGCCAAAGGTCAGCCGGGTCTCGTTCGAGACGATGTCCTGGTCGTTTTCGGCGCTGCCCGAGGTCACCGGCTCGGTGATCCGCGAGGTGTGCACGTCGGCCACCCGCAAGCTGTTGACGATCTTCACGCCATTGCCGAAATCATGGCTGAGGTCGAGCACGGTGGCATTGCTGCGCAGATCCCAGCTCGGGTTGCCGGTGACGGTGCTTGCCAGATCCTCATAGGGCGCCATCGCCGCTTCCCAGGTCGGACGGGTGGTGTCGACATGGGCAAAGCTCAGTTTCGCCTCGAAACCGGAAAGCCCCGCAGGCTGCCACAAAAGCTTGAAACGCAGGGTCTTCGCGTCGAAATCCTGCTCGGTGCCGCCCGGCGCAAAGGCGGAGTTGGTGTAGGAAATATAGGTGTCGCGGGCAGAGTAATCGACCGAAAGCCGCGCCGCCAGATCGGTCGCGACCGGCCCCGACACCACCGCCGAGACGCGGCGGCGGTTGTCGCTGCCATATTGCAGCTGCACCGCGCCCTCGCGGGTGAAGCTCGGGTCTTTCGTGGTGACGATCATCGCCCCGGCAATGCTGTTGGCGCCCTGAGTCACCGTTTGCGGGCCGCGGAACACCTCGATGCCGTCCACGTCCCAGATCGCCGCGGAACTCCAGACCAGCTCGTTATAGGTCAGGTAATGGCCGTCGACGCTGACCGCCATGCGCGGCACGGTGCCGCCGAAAAACGCGGTGGCGCCCGAGTTCGGCCCCTCGCTGTCCTGACCGCGGATCGTCGGCGCCCCGCCCTGACCGCCCGCGGCGGGAGTGGTCACGTTCGCCATCCCCTCCGCGGCCTTGGCCAGGCTGTCCTTGCCGGCCTCGTTTTCCCTTGCCACGGCGGCGGCGTCGAGCGCGCTCACCGACGACGCGGTGCGCTGCAGGCTGCGGGCCAGTTTTTCCCCGGTGATGACGATCGTGCCGAGCGAGAAAGTTTCCTCGGCGCCCGCCTCGGCAAACCCGGTTTGCGGGCTGAGGACACACAGGGCCGCAATGCTCGCGCCGCGCAGAAGGCGCGCTCCTTTCAGTCGTTTCATGCTGCTTTCCTTGAAATGGTGACGGCTGGCTTGAAACGGCTGGCATCGGTATGGAACGGCCCGACCGCAAGGCTGGGGCCGGGCCGTCACGTTTACGCGATCCGGCGGCGGCGGAAAGCGATTCCTGACAGAAATACTAAGCTTGTTGCAATTTGGTCGCGTCGGGTGTGTCCGGCCAGATCGATCCCGCGCCGGTTGCGCGGCCAAAGCTCGGACAAAGCTTGACGGGCCCGATTATCTTAGTATTTTGCTCGGTAATTAAGGCCAAGGGCAAGCGATGCCGGACGCGGGCTTCGGCGCCCTGCCCCGGGCGCGGAGGAAGCATGAATCGTCGCCATTTTCTGATCGCCAGTCTCTGCGCCAGCGCCTTGCCCGGTTGGGCCGCGCGCGCCAGCGTGGCCGAGGGCTGGCCGCGGCGGCTCGCGAATGCCGATGGCTCCGAGACGGTCCTGCCTGCCCCGCCCGCGCGCGTGCTTTCAAGCTCGGTCACGCTTTCGGGCAGCCTGCTGGCGATCGGGGCGCCGCTGATCGGCTCCGCCACCACCGCGCGTGGCGGGTTTTTCGCGCAATGGCAGGCGGTTGCCGAAACGCGCGGGGTCGAAAAGCTCTGGCCTGCCGGGTCGGTCGATCTGGAGGCGGTCTGGGCGCTTGCCCCGGATCTGATCGTGGTGTCCGCCGGGGGCGCGGATTCCGCGCTGGCGCATCGGCAGGCTTTGGCCGAGGTGGCGCCGGTTCTGGTGCTCGATTACGGCGCGCTCGACTGGCAGGAGCTGTCGCGCCAGCTCGGCCGCGCCACCGGCCGCGAGGCCGAGGCCGAGGCGCTTCTTGCAGGCTTCACGCAAGAGCTGGAGGCGACGCGGGCCCGGCTGATCCTGCCCGCGGGCCGCGCCAACATCATCAGTTACAACGGCGCAGGCGCCCCCAATCCGATCGCCACGGCGACGGGCGTGCATGGCCAGCTGCTCGCCAGGCTGGGCTTCACCCTCGAAGATCCGCCGCAGAGCTGGCAGGAGACGGGCGCCACGGCCTCGGCCGATTTCATCCGCGCCAGCTATGAACATCTGACCGCGCTGCAGGCCGAGACCACCTTTCTGCTTTCGGGCACCAAGGCCGATGCCGCCCGGTTTCTGGCAGACCCGATCCTGGCCAACCTGCCCTCGGTCCGCAAAGGGCAGGTCTACGGGCTGGGGCCGAATTCGTTCCGGGTCGATTATTACAGCGCGCAAGAGATCGTGGCGGGCATCGCGCAGCAATTCGGCGGGGCCTGAACATGCAAGCCCCCCGCGCGCGCCCGCGTCTGCTGCTTTGGGCGGCGCTGCTTTTCCTACTTTGCACCACGCTGGCCAGCCCCTTCATCGGCCCGCGCGAGATCGGGCTGCGGGTGACGCTGGCGGCGCTGAGCGCCTTTGATCCGGGCGACGGCGCGCATCTGCTGGTGCGCGAGCAGCGCCTGCCGCGGGCCGTGCTGGCGCTGGTCGTGGGGGCGGCGCTTGGCGCGGCGGGGGCCTTGATGCAGACGCTGACGCGCAATCCGCTGGCCGATCCGGGGCTTTTGGGCATTTCCGCCGGGGCGACGCTGGCGATCGTCTGTCAGATCGCGGTCTTTGGCCATGTCGAGGTGACGGCGGCGCTTTGGGCAGGGATTGCCGGGGCGGCGCTGGGGGGCGCGGCGGTTTTCGGGCTTGGGGGGCTCGCGCGCGGGCATGATCCGGTGCGGCTGGTGCTGGCGGGGGCGGCGCTCTCGATCGTGCTTTTGACCCTGACGCGGGTGATCACCGTCAATGCCGAGGCGGCGATCTTCGATCAGTTCCGTCATTGGGCGGTGGGGTCGCTGCAGGGGCGCGGCTGGGCGGTGCTGGGGCCCACGGCGGCGGTCGGGACGGCGGGGGTTTTCGCGGCGCTGGCGCTGGCGCGGCCGCTCGATGCGCTGGCGCTGGGGCAGGAATTCGGCCAGAGCCTTGGCGCCGATCCGCGCCGGATCTGGTTTGCCGCCGCGGCGGTGATCGTGGTGCTGGCGGGCGCGGCGACGGCGGCGGCGGGGCCGATCAGCTTCGTCGGTCTGGCGGCGCCGCATCTGGCACGGCCCATCGCCGGACCGGCGCATCGGCCGCTGCTGCTGGCCTCGATGCTGACCGGGGCGGCGCTGGTGGCTTTCGCCGATCTGGCCGGGCGGGTGATCGGCGCGCCGGGGCAGATCGACCTTGGCATCATGGCGGGGCTGATCGGCGGCGGGATCTTCATCGCGCTGGCGCGGCGGCTGCGGATGGGCGGGCTGTGAGCGGCCCGGCCCGGATCACGCTGCGGCATCGGCGCTGGTCGCTGCGGCTGTCTCGGCGCGCACTGGGGCTGAACCTCGTTCTGATGGGAATGCTGACGGCCGCCGGGATCGCCGCGCTGCTGCAGGGGCGGATTCCGGTCAGCCCGGCTGATCTTTGGCAGCTGCTGACCGGGGCCGCCCTGCCCCGCGCGGTTGCCCATGCGGTCTTCGACATCCGGCTGCCAAGGCTCTTGGTCACGCTGGGCGCGGGGGCGGCGCTTGGCGCCTCGGGGGCGGTGTTTCAAAGCATCGCGCGCAACCCGCTGGGCTCGCCCGATGTGATCGGCTTCACCGCCGGGGCGGCCTCGGGGGCGCTGTTGCAGATCATCGCCTTTGGCGGCGCGGGGGCCGATGTCGTGCCCGCGGCGATGGCCGGGGCACTGCTGACCGGGGCCGGGGTCTATCTTCTGGCGCGCAAAAACGGCCGCGTCGGCGCCTATCGGCTGGTGCTGACCGGGATCGGCGTCGGCGCGATGCTGAGCGCGCTGAACGCGCTGTTGCTGGTCAAGGGCGATCTGGACGCCGCGATCTCGGCCAATCTGTGGCTGGCGGGCTCGGTCGAGGGGCGGGACTGGGGCCATGTCTGGCCGCTTTGGGCGGGGCTTGCGCTGCTGCTGCCAGCGATGCTGTTCGGCATGCGGCCGCTTGCCCTGATGGCGATGGGCGACGATCTGGCCGGGCCGCTGGGCGTCGCGGTCGAGCGGGTGCGGGGGGCGATGCTTCTGGCGGCGCTGCTGCTGGTTGCGCTGGCCACCAGTGCGGCGGGCCCGATCGCCTTTGTCGCGCTGGCCGCGCCGCAGCTGGCGCAACGGCTTGGCCGGACGGTCGATCAGCCGCTTTTCGGCGCGGCGCTGATGGGGGCGCTGCTGCTGACCGGGGCCGATCTGCTGACCCGGGTCCTGCCCGTCGGAGCGGTGCTGCCGGTCGGTCAGGTCACCGGCGTTCTGGGCGGTCTTTATCTGATCTGGCTTTTGACACGGCAGGGACTCGCGGGGCAAAGGGGATGAGGGACGACGGCAAGACCGGGGCGCAAAGCCGGTTGCGCACGCAGGCGCTGCACCTGGGCTATGCGGGGCGAAAGATCTGCGCCGATGTCACGCTAGCGCTGCCCGAGGGGCGGTTTTCCGTCATCCTCGGGCCGAATGGCTGCGGGAAATCGACGCTTCTGCGCGGGCTGTGCAATCTTTTGCCACCGCAGGCCGGGCAGGTGCTGCTTGATGGTCAAGCCATCGCGCGGCTGCCCGCGCGGGCGCTCGCGCGGCAGATCGGGCTTTTGCCGCAAAGCGCGCAGGCGCCCTCGGGGATCACAGTCGAGGATCTGGTGGCGCGCGGCCGCTATCCGCATCAGGGGCCGTTCCGGCAGTGGAGCGCGGAAGATGCCCGCATCGTCGCCGAGGCGATGGCGGCAACCGGCGTGGCCGATCTGGCGCAGACCGAGGTCGATGCGCTCTCGGGCGGGCAGCGGCAACGGGTCTGGATCGCGCTGGTGCTGGCGCAGCAGACGCCGATCCTGCTTCTGGACGAGCCGACGACCTTCCTTGACATCGCGCATCAGCTGGAGCTGCTGACGCTGCTGCAACGGCTCAACCGCGATCAGGGCCGCACCATCGTTGCCGTGCTGCATGATCTCAACCAGGCCTGCCGCTATGCGGATCATCTGGTGGTGATGGCGGCGGGCCGGGTGGTGGCCGAGGGCCCGCCCGCCCAGCTGATGACCCCCGATCTGCTGCGGCAGGTCTTCGGGCTGGAGGCGGTGATCCTTGACGATCCGATCAGCCACACGCCGCTGATCGTGGCGCGCTGAGCGCCTTTCAACTCCCCACCGACCAGCGTTTCACCGCCCCCTGCGCCGCCCACATCCGCGCATAACGCCCGCCCGCGGCCAGAAGATCGGCATGCCGCCCCGCCTGCACCAGCCGCCCGTCCTCGATCACCAGGATCTGATCCGCCCCGGCAATCGTCGAGAGCCGATGCGCGATCACGATCACCGTCTTGCGCGCCACCAGCGCATCCAGCGCGCGCTGCACCGCCAGCTCGCTTTCGGTGTCGAGCGCCGCCGTCGGTTCATCCAGAACGACGATCGGCGCATCCTTGAGCAGCGCCCGCGCAATCGAGATGCGTTGCCGCTCGCCGCCCGACAGCCTACCGCCGATCTCGCCCAAAGGCGTCTGCCAGCCCTGCGGCAGCCGCTCGATGAATTCAAGGCACTGCGCCGCCTGCGCCGCCGCCCGCACCTCAGCCTCGGTCGCGTCGGGGCGGCCCATGCGGATATTCGCCAGCACCGTGTCGTTGAACAGATAGACGTCCTGAAACACCACCGAAATCAGATCGTTGAGACGCTCCGCCGGGATCTGCCGCAGATCGACGCCGCCGATCTGCACCGCCCCCTCCTGCGGGTCGAAATGGCGCAGCAAAAGCCGTGTCAGCGTGGTCTTGCCGCAGCCCGAGGGCCCGACCAGCGCGGTCAGCGAGTGTTCGGGCAGCCGGGCGCTGAAGGCGCGGATCGTCGGCGCCTCGGCCCGGGCATGGGTGAAGCTGACCGCGTCGAAGCGGATGTCATGGCGGGTCGGCATCGCGGCGGGCGCCCGCTGCGGCAGGGGCGCCATCGCCAGCAGCGCGCCGATCCGTTCCAGCGCGGCCTCCATCACCTCAAGCATCGCGGTGTAAAGGATGAAGGTCGAAAGCGGCTCGGACAGCCGCACCACGATCACGAAGACCGCCCCCAGCGCCGCCGGATCAAGGCTGCCGCGCGTCACCAGAAAAACCCCGATCATCAGGACGGCGAGCAGCCCCAGCTCGACCACGCTGGCCACGAGGATATTGGGCTTCGCCCCCTTGCGATGGCCAAAGACCTGAATCGCCTCAAGTTTCTGGAAGGTCTGTGAAAGCCGGGCGGCCTTTTCCCCGGCCCGCCCCGCCGCGCGCAGGATCGCCAAGCCTTGCGTGTATTCCAGCACATCGGCGCTTGCCTCCTGATGCGCCTGACCGAGGATGCGCTTGCCCCGCCCCAGCGCCGGACGCCGCCAGCGGTAAAGCGGCACGATCGCCGGAAACACCGCCAGCAGCAAAAGCCCCAACCGCCAGTCAAACAGCATCAGCCCCAGCGCGGCGCAAAACGGCGTGACGACCGCGGCAAAGACCAGATTGAGCACGGTGAGCGCGTAAAGCAGGTTCTCGTCGACATTGCCCAGCACGACCGCGTTCATCTCGCCCGCGCGCTTGTCCTGTAGCTGTTCGAGCGGGATCTCGCGCAGCTTCGCCCCCAGCCGCCGGCGCAGCCGCCAGGTCGCCCGCACCATCCGGCCGTCGAAATCGAAACCCTGCGCGCGCCAGCGCAGCGCCGAGGCCGCGCCCATCAGCAAAAGCAGGGCGACAAACCACGAAAGCGCCCGATCAAGCCCGCCCGGCGTCGCTGCGGCGGTGAAAAGGGGCGCGATCACCGCCAGCCCAAGCCCCTGCAGCGCCGCCGCCGCGATCAGCCCGAAAAGCGCGCGCCGCAGCCCCGGCGCATCTTCCGACCCGACGCTTTCGGCCAGTTGCCGGAACGTCATCGCAAAGGAACTTGCCCCCGCCCGCCCGGCCGGTTGTTTGCCGATGACCGCCATCAGATCCCCTCCCGGGCCGCGCCAAGCGACCAGTTTTGCGCCGTTTCGTAATTCTGCCAAAGCCTTGCATAAAGCCCGCCCTGCGCCACCAGCGCCGCGTGGCGGCCGCGCTCGACGATGCGACCGCGCTCGAAGACAAGGATCTGGTCGGCGTCGCGGATCGTCGCCAGCCGATGCGCCACCATGATCACCGTGCGCCCGCGCATCAGCTCTGACAGCGCCGCGATCAGCTCGGCCTCGTTTTCCGGGTCGGCAAAGGCCGTCGCCTCGTCCAGCACCAGCACCGGGCGATCTTGCAACAGCGCCCGGGCAATGGCGATGCGCTGGCGCTGCCCGCCCGAGAGGAACACGCCGCGCTCGCCCGCCCGGGTCTCGTAACCCTGTGGCAGGCCCATGATGAAGTCATGCGCCTGCGCCGCCCGCGCCGCGGCGATCACCTCGGCCTCGGTGGCCTCGGGGCGGCCGAGGCGGATATTCGCGGCGATGCTGTCGGCAAAAAGAAAGCTTTCCTGAAACACGAAGGCGACCTGCTGCAAAAGCCGCTCGGCGCCGATCTTGCGGATGTCATGGCCGCCGATCTCGATCTTGCCCGCGGTGACATCCCAGAACCGCGGCACCAGACGCGCCACCGTGGTCTTGCCCGCGCCCGAGGGCCCGACCAGCGCGGTGACGCTGCCGCGCGCGACCTCGAAACTGACATCGTCAAGCGCCGGGGGCAGGTCGGGCGCATAGGAAAACCGCACCCGGTCAAAGCGCAGCGCAGGCGCCGCGGGGTCGAAGGTGAGCGGCACGGGCATCGCCCCGGCCTCGTCCAGATCGGGGGCGGCCATCACCTCCTCGATCCGCGCGACGCTCAGCCCCACCTTTTCGATCATGTGGCGCAGCATCATCATCGGCATCATCGCCTCGGCCATGCCGGTGCAGGCCAGAAGCACCCCAAGCCAGCGCGGCACCGACAGATCGCCCATCGCGCTGAACCAAAGCCCCGCGCCAAGGACCAGCGTCAGCGTCGGCATCGGGCCCAGCATCAGCCAGGAGAACCGCGCCGGAAAGCCCGCGGCACGATACCAGTCCAGCATCACCGCAAGATAGCCGTCGAGCGCCGCCTGATAGCGGCCGAAACTGCTTTGGCCGCTGTCGAAATTGCGCACGACCGGCATCGCCTGCACATATTCCACAACCGCCGCGCTGACCTTTTCGCGCGCCGCATTATAGGCCCGCACCATGTCGCGCCGTCGCCGCTGCGCCCCGCGCAGGATGCCCCAACCGAGGGCCAGCACCGCCAGTGCCACCAGCGCCAGCCGCCAGTCGAACAGCACAAGCAGCGCGAAGGTCACCACCGGCGTGACATAGGCGCGGGCATAAAGCGGCGTGCTGTCGGCGACAAAGACATGCAGCGCCTTCACGTCGTCATGGATGACCTTGGCCAGCGCGCCCGCGCCCTGCGCCTCGACATAGCCCAGCGACACCCGCGCCAGCCGGTTCGCCAGACCGATGCGCAGGATCCGCTCCAGCCGGAAGGCCGCGTAATGCGCCTGGTTGAAGGCCCCGAGCCGGGCAGCATAGGAGGCGACGGTGCAAAGCGCCGCCGCAGCAAGCGCGCCCCAGGGCATGGTGCCCGGCCGTTCCAGCAGCGCGCTGACCACCAGCGTCAGCGACACCATCACCCCGAGGGCAGAAAGCGCCGAGCCCGCCGAGATCGCCATCGCCAGCCGGATCTGCCCCTGCACGGGTTTCAGGATGCGCCAGGGCGAAAGCGGCTTGCGCCTTGCCCGCCGGTCCGGGACAGCCGCGGCCCCCGGTGCCTCTGTACCCGCCTGTGCCGAAACCGCCATCTGCCCGCCTTTTCCTGCATGACTGCAATCTCTGGCTGGGCTGCGGCAAGGCACAGCATGGCTGATTGTGGAAATCTGACGGCTTGGCCCGGGAAAGGCAAGCCGTCTTGTCCGACCGCACGGCATCGAGCCTCTGCGTTAAAAAGGGGGGCGCGGGCGCCAGATCGGGCGCACCAGGGGCGGCTTGAATACCAAGCTGCACGCAGTTACCGATGCGAAGGGGCGGCCGATCGGGTTCTACATGTCTGCCGGTCAAGTGAGCGATTACACCGGCGCGGCCGCTTTGCTGAGCAGCCTGCCGAAAGCCGGCTGGCTGCTCGCCGATCGGGGCTATGATGCCGACTGGTTCAGAGAAGCATTGCAAGACAAGGGGATAAAGGTCTGCATCCCAGGCCGGAAGCCTCGCAAGAGGGTCGTGAAATACGACAAGCCGCGCTATAAACGGCGCAACCGAATTGAGATCATGTTCGGCCATCTGAAGGATTGGAGGCGTGTGGCAACCCGGTACGACCGATGCGCGAAGACATTCTTCTGTGCCATCATGCTCGCCGCAATCGTCCTGATCTGGCTATGATCCCGAACGAGATGCCGTAACGGGGCCTGCGTCGCGACCCGCCCGTTACCGTTGCAAAATCGAGGGCAAGCTGGCGCCATTCCCGGATCGGATCCTGAAGGAGGGCTGCGGGATGAAGCTGTTTGTCGGGCTGGATGTGTCGCTGGGGAAGACCGCGATCTGCATGATCAGCGAGCATGGGAAGATCATGAAGGAGGCGCAGGTGGCCAGCGAGCCGGAGGCGCTGTTGCGGTGGCTTTGCAGGCAGGACGGCACAATTGCCGCCGTCGGGCTTGAGGCTGGACCGTTGTCGCAGTGGTTGCATCGCGGGTTGTCCGAAGCTGGACAGCCTGTCGTTCTCATGGAAACCCGGCAGGTGAAAGGCGCGCTGAAGGCGATGCCGATCAAGACGGACCGCCGTGATGCCGAAGGTATCGCGCGGCTGTTGCACCTCGGCTGGTTCCGACCGGTTTATTGCAAATCGGTGTCTGCACAAGAAGTTCGAGCGGTGCTCAGCGCCCGCAAGGCCGTGCAGCAGGGATTCATCACGTTGGAAATGTCTCTGCGCGGGCTGTTGCGGAACTTCGGCCTCAAGGTCGGTGCCATATCGCGAGGCCGTTTCGAACAGCGCATCCGCGAGCTGGCGGCAGGCAACCCGATGCTGGAGGCTGCAACCGAACCCATGTTGCGCGCGCGCTCGGCGCTGCGTCAGGAGCTTGCGGGCCTTGAGCGCCATGTCCGTCAACTATCCCAAGCGGATCCGGTCTGTCGGCGTCTGATGACGATGCCCGGGATCGGTGCGGTGGTCGCGCTGACCTATCGATCCGCTATCGATGACCCCGCCCGGTTCACGTCCTCGAAGAAGGTCGGGCCTTGGGTTGGCCTGACACCTTCGCGCAATCAGTCAGGCGAGCGTGACATCTCGGGCGGGATCACCAAGGCGGGCGACGTCAACCTTCGACGCGCGTTGTGCCAGGCTGCCACCGTCATGATGCATCGCGGGCGTGCGAGCTGGTTGCGAACCTGGGCCGCGAAACTTGCGCGCCGTCGTGGACCCAAGCGGGCGATGGTTGCGCTGGCGCGGCGCATTGCCGTGATCCTGCACCGGATGTGGAAGGATGACGCCGACTTCCGCCTCGATATTCCGGTGCTTCATGCCGACTAAAGCTACAGGTTCCAGACTGCTGCCCGCCTGATCGCGGGCCTTCGAGGTCCCCACGGGACGCGGTTCCGGTGATGCCGTGCTCAGGACTGATGCCGATTGCATCGAGCACGCCAATGAGATGGGCACACCGGAATTGCATTGAACCAGCATCATGTTGGCGGCCAACGCGCCGACCACGGACCGAAGCATGCACCCGGGTCGATCTCAGGCGGAGGCCGCCGAACAGAGAAGCAGAGCACTTGCTCAAAGAACAAGACCGCGCCGCGGCGGCCCAGATCGCATGCGCAAAACCGCTTGACTGGGACGACCCCGTTACCGAAGTCATGAGCCTACCGGCTGGCGACGCCCTGTGCGGCCATCTGGAGTTCTTGCCGCACCGTAGTTTGGCAAACTGAGCGTTGTTGCCACCTATACCTATAGGCTGGCAGCTTGGCGCGTCAGGACGTCAACCGCGACCAACCGCCTGTCGGAACCCGGCCAGCTCGGCAAGCGCACCGGCGAGGGCATCTTCGCCTCGATTCGGCTGCGGACGTGGTATCCGGTCCATCGTTTCCGAGACCTTCTCTGCCGTAGG
>NZ_SWJZ01000142.1 GCF_005144475.1 Rhodobacter capsulatus
GGCAAAGGCGGAGCCTTTGCCCGCCCGAAACCAGCTTACCCCGCGATCAGATGAAAGAAGCTGCCGGTCACATGGCCGCGCAAGGATCCGGTCTCGGGCACCGGATTGCCCGCCGCATCGCAGACCTTGGCAAGCGCCGCATCGGGTTGCTGCACGATCGTCGAATAATGGAACTCGTGCCCGTAAAGCCTTGTTCCCGCATCATATCCCGGCAGGGGCGCAAGCAGGTCCGCCGACCGATAGCCCAGATGCAACCGGCGTTTCTCATAGCTGGTGACCAGCCCCAGAAGCCCCGCCATAGGATGCGCCGTGCCTTCGGCATCGACGAGCGCCGCGCCCAGAACCATGTAGCCGCCGCATTCGCCATGCACGGGACGGGTTTCGGCAAAACGCCGCAATCCCTCCTTGAAGCGCGCGGCAGCGGCGATCCGACCGGCGTGCAGCTCGGGGTAGCCCCCCGGCAACCAGACCAGATCGGCCGACGGATCGGGCGCCTGATCCGCCAGGGGCGAGAACGGCAAGACCGTCACCCCCGCCCGCCGCCAGCCCTCCAGCATATGCGGATAGACGAAGGAAAAGGCGGCATCACGGGCCAGCGCGATCCGCCCCGCGGGCGCCGCGGGCCAGGCCCCGGGACCGGGCGCAGCCCCCGCCCCCGCCGCCGCCAGAAGCGCCGCAAGATCCACATGCGCCGCGACGAATTCGGCCAGCGCGTCAAGCGTCGCGTCAAGCCCCGCCTGTTCCTCGGCCTGCACCAGACCCAGATGCCGCTCGGGCAGGCTCAGATCCGCCCGCCGCGGCAGCGCGCCCAGCACGCACAGGCCCAGCCGGTCCATCTCGGCGCGGATCATCGCCTCGTGCCGCGGGCTTGCCACATGGTTCAGGATCACCCCCGCCAGCGGCGGCGCCTCGGGGTGGCGGGCAAAGCCAAGCGCCGTCGCCGCCGCCGACTGCCCCTGCCCCTTGACGTCAAGCACCAGCACGACGGGCCAGGAAAACATCCGCGCGATCTCGGCACTGGCGCCGCGGCCGCTGCGGCCCGGATCGGGCGGGCCGTCGTAAAGCCCCATCGCGCCTTCGAAAATCACCAGATCGGCGCCCGCCGCCTGACCGGCCAGCGCATCAAGCTGCGCCGGGTCCATCGCCCAGCCGTCCAGATTGTAACTGGGCCGCCCCGCGGCGACGGCATGAAAGGCGGGATCGATGTAATCGGGACCGTTCTTGAAGGGCTGAACCGCCAGACCGCGCCGGGTCAGCGCCCGCAACAGCCCCAGCGTCAGCGTCGTCTTGCCCGAGCCCGAGGCGGGCGCGGCAATCGCAAGACCCTTCGGCCAGTCGCTCATCTTTCGCCTCCCGTCCGGACGCGCCCTGATGCGTCGCGGCGGCGGGCCTTGTCAAGCCGCCGCGCCCGCGCCTCGGCCGCGGCGCGGATCAGCGAGATCAGCCGCCAGCCCCCGTGCGAGAGTTTGCCGAACGGCAGGCACAGCACCGCCCCGGCGACCGTGCCCAGATGCGCCGCCAGCAAAAGCCCCATCGCCGGGGTGTCGCGCAGGGCCAGCAGCACCAGCCCCGTGCCCGCCAGCATCGCCAGTTGCGCCCGCAGGAAGCGGTCCGACCGCGCCATCGCGGGCGTCTTCAGCGGATCGGGGCGCAGCGCCATCAGCGCAAGGCCCGCCAGCATCGCCACGCCCCCGGTCGTGCCAAGGATCACCGGCGGGCTGAGAAGCGGATAGGGCGCAAGATGGCCGCTGGCATGGGCGACATACCCCGCGACGGTCGCAAGGAAGGTCAGCCCGAAGCCGCCCGCCAGCAGATGATGCGCGAGGCGGCGCAGCCGCCCGGTCGGGCCGCGACGATCCTCGCAATCGTCAAGGTTGCGCAGCGTCAGCGCGTCGATCAGCCCCCGGCGCAGCGCCGCAAGGTCCACCCGCACCGGCCCGCGGCCCGCCTGCCAGAACAGCGCAAGGCGCAGCAGCAGCAGCAGCGCCGCAAGCCCCATCACCGCCGCCGTCGCCCCCGCCATCACGGGATGCGGGATCAGCGCGTAAAAGGCCCCGGGGCCGGTGTGAAGGCCAAAGACCCGCTCGAAAGGCTGCAAGATCAGCAGCAGAAGCGGCGGCAGCAGGCAGCAGGTCGCGAAGACGCCTTTCAGGAGGCCAAGCGGCTCGCGGTAGTCGGCGCGGCGCAGCGCGGCCAGCGTCGCGGGCAGGTTGACCGCGAAATCATGCGGCGCGGCATATTGGCAATCATGCACGCAGGACCGGCAATCGTGACACAGATGCGCCAGATGGCGCAGATCGCCCCGGCTCAGATCCGGGCGGCCCTGCGCGGCGGGAAAGACGGCGCAAAGCCCGGTGCAGAAGCCGCAGCTGTTGCACAGGTTGAGCGCCCGTTTCGCCTCGGCGAAGGGCTCGGTTTCGGGCGCGGGCGGGATCGGGTCTTGCGGCTGCGGAAGCGGCACGGGGGGCAACCTCGGCGCCAGGGCCGCCGCCTCCTGTCCGGCGATGCGGCCGAAGACGGCGGCGATGGTCAGACCGACGCCCGACAGATATCCCTCGCCCAGGATCGCGCCGCAAACATTTGTTCCGGCTGCAAAAAGCCGCGGCGCCGCGGTTTTGGCCAGGCGCACCCGCGCGGTGGCGTCGATGGCCAGACCGTAGCGGGTGAAGCCGATGCCGGGGATCATCGGGAGGGCGTGAAAGGGCGGCTCCAGCGGCGCCATCTCGCCCGTGCGCGGCGGATCAAGCGGGCGGGTCAGCGTCGCGGCAAGCCCCGCCGGATCGATGCCGCAAAGCCTGGCCAATGCCTCGGGCGTGGCGGCCGACACGGGCGGGTGCAACATCGGCGGCAGCTTTGTCGCGGCCTCGGCGCCCAGCACGATCCAGGCGCGCGGATCGGGGCGGGACAGCAGCTTGCGGGCCCAGACCGAATGGCGCTCGGGGCCCCTGACCGCGCCTTCATCGGCAAAGCGGCCCCCGTCGGCGCCGACGACGATGCCATGCTGCATCCCGTCGATCCGGCTGACGATGCCCGCATCGTGAAAGGGCGCGCGCGGATCGACGGCAACGACATGGCCATCGCCCGGCTTGCCCGCCGCCTGCGCGCCCTGCGCCAGCGCGTCCAGCAGCGGGCCGCCGAGCTGCTCGGGCGTGCCGCGATTGGCGATCACCGCGGCCCGCGCGCCAAGATGGACGGTCAGAAAATCGCGATTGGCGCCGGTGCCGCCGCAGGCCAGAACCAGCGCCTGCGCGGTGATCCGTTCCGCGCCGATCGTGACGGTCAGCGGGCCGTGAAACGCGGGATCGAAGGCCTCGGGCGGCAAACGCTCAACGGCGATCCCGGCGCGGATCTGCACGCCCAGACGCCGCGCCCGGGCCAAAAGCGCGTTCACCAGCGCCTGACCGCCGCCACGCAAAAAGACCGTGCGGCGGGAATAGGGCAGATTGCCCTCGGCCCAGGGTTCGAGCCGCACCCCCTGCGCGCGCAACCAGTCGGCCAGATCGCGCGAGCCTTCCGCCAGCGCCTTGGCCAGACCCGGATCGCCCGCGCCGACGCGCAAAAGATCGCGCTCGAATTCCGCGGCCGGGTAGCTGTCGCGCTGAAACGGCGTCTCGCGGTCCGAGGCCAGGCGGATGTTGCGCCCGTGCCGGGCATTGCCGCCCAGCCGTGCGGGCGGCGCGGCATCGAGCACCAGCACCGAGGCCCCCGCCTGCGCCGCCGCGATCGCGGCGCAAAGCCCGGCCAGCCCCGCGCCGATGACGAGAACGCCGACCGCGGCGGGCAAGGGCGATGGGGGGGCGGAGGTCAGGGTCATGATCCCAAAGTAACGCAAGGCGCGGCCAAGGAAAACCGGATCAGCGCCGGGTCCAGCCCGCCATCCGCGCGGCAAATTCGGCGCGGGTTTTCGGCAAGGCCGTTTCCGCCCCGAAAAGGCCCAGATCGCGCGCCGAAAGCGCAAGATCGATCAAGAGCGGCGGGCGCAGCCCCACCTCGGCCAGCGTCGCCCGATCGGAGAGCACCGCCTCGGTCGCGCCCTCGGCCAGCACCCGGCCGGTGCGAAACAGCGCCACCCGGTCGGCCAGCGCGGCGGCGAGATTGACGTCATGGGTGGAAAAGACCAGCGTCATCCCCCGCGCGATCAGCCCGCGCAAAAGGCTCAGCAACTGCTCTGACCCGGCCTCGTCCAGACCCGCGGTGGGTTCGTCCAGAAGCAGCACCTCGGGGCGCATCGCGACGGCACCGGCAATCGCCACCCGCCGCTTCTGCCCGCCCGACAGCATGTGCGTCGGCCGGTCGCGCAGATCGGAAATCGACAGCGCCGCAAGGGCTTCCTCGACCCGGGCGCGGGCCTCGGGCGCGGACAGGCCAAGGTTCAGCGGCCCGAAGGAGACATCCTCGAAGACCGTCGCGGCGAACAGCTGGTCGTCGGCGTCCTGCAGCACAAGGCCGACCCGGCGGCGCCAGTCGGTCAGATCCTTGCGGGCATGGCCGGTGGGAAGGCCCCCCAGCAAAACCCGGCCCGCCTGCGGGCGAAGCGTGCCGTTCAGATGCAAAAGCAGCGTCGATTTCCCGGCGCCGTTCGGGCCCAGGATCGCAAGGCTTTCGCCCTTCGACACCGAGAGCGACAGATCGTCGAGCGCTTTCACGCCGCCCGGAAAGGCATAGTGCAGCGCCTCGGCGGCAAGGATCGGGGTCACAGCAACACTCCCGCGGCAAGGATCGCGGCTTGCAGGGTCACGATCAGGCACAGCACGACCGGCGAGGCCGCGGGCCGCGTCGACAGAACCCGCATCTCGCCCTGCCAGTTGCGCGCGGCGAGCCCGGTTTCCAGACGCCGGGCGCGGGCCAGCGCCCGGGGCAGAAGCGCCGCGATCACCTGCGCGGTGGAGCGCAGCCAGCGACGGCGGGTGGCATGACCCAGGCGGGCGCGTTGCGCGGTGGTCATGGCGGCGGCCTCCTCGGCCAGAATGAAGACGAAACGATAGGTCAAAAGCGCGATCTCGATCAGCTCGGCGGGCACGCGCCAGCGGCGCAGACCGGACAGAAGATCGGCGGCCGGCGTGGTGGTGGCCAGAAAGAGCAGGCAGCAGGTCGCGGCCGTGGCCCGCATCACCAGCGCGGCGGCCTTGGCGGGGCCGTCCGGGGCAAGGCCGATGCCCTCGGGTCCGATCTGGATCAAGAGCACCCCCGCCCCGGTGGCAAGAAACCCAAGCGGCAGCACCGCGACCGAGGCCCAGAAACCAAGCGGCACCCGGGCGCCCAGAAAGGTGAAGGCCAGGATCGCCACCGCGACCAGCACCGCCCCGGGAAAGGGCGGCACGGTCACGGCCAAGGCAAGAAACCCCAGACCGATCAGGCACTTCTCGGCGAGCGGGCGGTTGCGCCAATGGCCCTGCGCCGCGACCCGATCGATCGAGGCGATGCTCATTCAGCCGGGACGGCCCGGGCGGCGGGGGCATCTTCGGCGCGGGCCTTGGCCGCGCCCTGACGGCGCCCGATCACCAGCCCGACGACAAAGGCGCCAAGCGCCGCCTGCAGCGCGAAGAACAGGCTTTCGACCTCGCCGCTGGGCGGTTCCCACAGCGGATCGGCCCAGGGGGCGAAGCCCGGAACGGTGGTCTCGATCATCTCGGCCGCCTGCCCGTCGGCGCCGCCGAATTCACCGCCCATCAGAAGCGGCACCACCACCAGCGCCACGGTTCCGGCCAGCAACCACAGTGTACGTTTGCTGCTCATCAGCGTGCCTCCCCGGCCAGAACGCGCAGTTTGTCTTCGTCGGCGACCTTGCCCGCCAGCGCATCGACGACGATCACGGTCAGGAAACCCTCGGCAATGGCGAGCGGGATCTGCGTCACCGCAAAGATCGAGCCGAATTTCAACGACGCCCCCAGGAAGCCCGAAACCGGGTCCGGATAGGCCAGCGCGAGTTGCAGCGAGGTCGTCACATAGGTCGCCAGATCGCCAAGACAGGCGGCCAGAAACACTGCGACGGCCATCGAGGCCCCGGCCTTGCCCGCCAGCTTATAGACGGCCCAGGCCACCCAGGGCCCGACAATCGCCATGGAAAAGGCATTGGCGCCCAGCGTCGTCAACCCGCCATGGGCAAGCAGAAGCGCCTGAAACAGCAGCACAATCACCCCCAGCACCGCCATGACCGAGGGGCCGAAGACGACCGCGCCCAGCCCGGTGCCGGTCGGATGCGAGCACGACCCGGTGACGGAGGGAATTTTCAGCGCCGACAGCACGAAGGCAAAGGCCCCCGCGGCGGCAAGGGTCATCCGGGCCTCGGGACGCTCGGCGACGATCTTGCGGATCTTCACCGCGCCCGCGACGACAAAGGGGACGGCGGCAAGGGACCAGCCAATGGCATGGGTGACGGGCAGATAGCCCTCCATGATATGCATGCGAACAACTCCACATCGAACGCGCCGCTTTCGGATTGACCGGGGACACCCCGCCCCGGGAAGGCTTGCGACGCCAGAGCGATGGCAGGTCTCCTGACTTGCGGTTCGATCAACTCGGGTCACCTTCCCGGCCGTTCTCCCCGGTGGATCGGGGGGGCCAGTGGCATTCGACCGTCGTCTCGCCGCTCACAGTTGCGGGGGCAGCCACGGATTAGGCCCCTGATGGGTAATCCTCACCGTGTTCCCTATTAATCCCGTCCAGTTGGGAACCATCGCCTGCTGGAGTAGCCGCGCGGCGGGGCGAGGTCAAGGCCGGGAAGCGTCACGCCGCGGGCACATTGCGACGCAGCAGGTAAATGTCCATCACCCAGCCGTGCCGGGCGCGCAGATCGGCCCGGGCCTGCAGGATGTTCCCGGTCACTTTCGCGACGGGGCCTGCGATCAGCACCTCCTCGGGCATCGCGACACAGGCGCCCCAGAAGATCGTCAGCCCTTGCGGATCAAGACTTTGGAACGAACAGTCGCCGTCAAGCATGGCGACGACCGTCTCGGCACCGGCGGGCCAGCCATGGTCGCGCAGCTGCCGCCCCGTCGTGATCATCACCGGCGCGCCGATATCATTGAGCGGGATCGCATGGGCGGCGCACAGCGCCTGAATCGCGGTGATGCCGGGGATGACCCTGGTGGTCAGATCGAGGCGGGATTTCAGCCGTTCGGCAATCCGCAGCGTGCTGTCGTAAAGCGAGGGATCGCCCCAGACCAGCAGCGCCACCCGACCGTCAAGCCCCGGACAATGGGCGGTGATTTCCGCAAGCCAGGCCTCGGCGATGGCATCGTGCCAATCATCCACGCCCTTGCGATAGGAGGGGTTGGCGGCATCGCGGACGGGCAGCGCGAAGTCGATGACCCGCGTTGCCGGGTTCGTCAGATGCGCGGCGCAGATCTGGCGGCGCAGCCCGGCCAGATCGGATTTGTCGGCGCCCTTGAGCGGGATCAGGATCAGATCGGCGGCGTTCATCGCATCGACCGCCTGCCCGGTGATATGGCGCGGGTTGCCGGTGCCGATGCCGATCAGGGAAAGCTCGATCATCTCAGGCCTCCGGCGCGTAAAGCGGACCGTAAAGAATGAGCGCGGGTCTGTCCGAACGTTCCTTGTCCAGGCTGGCCGCAAGATCCGCGACGGTCGAGCGGGTGACGGTCTGCTCGGGGTGGCCCACCGCCTCGGCCAGAAGCGCGGGCGTGTCGGGGGCCAGCCCATGCGCGATCAGATCGGCGGCCAGTTTCGGAAAGGTGCGCTTGCCCATGAAAACCACCGTCGTCGCGCCCGGATCGGACAGCGCCGCCCAGTTCAGCCCCTCGGGCAGATCGCCCGTCACATCGGCGCCGGTGACGAATTGCACGCGCCGCGCGGTCAGACGGCGGGTCAGCGGCAGCCCGGCCGCGGCGGCGGCAGCACAGGCCGAGGGCACGCCGGGGATGATCTCGTAAGCGATGCCCGCGCCGGTCAGCGCGTCCAGTTCCTCCTCGAGCCGGCCGAAAAGCCCCGAATCCCCCGATTTCAGCCGCACCACCCGCAGCCCGGTCAGCGCGTGATCGACCAGCAGCCGGTTCACATGATCCTGCTTCGGCGACGGCCGCCCGGCCCGCTTGCCGACCGCGATGAGTTCCGCCCCCGGGCGCGCATGGCCCAGGATCGGCCCGGCCGAGAGGTCATCGAACAGCACCACATCGGCCCTGGCGAGCCGGTCGGCGGCCTTCAGCGTCAGCAGCTCCGGATCGCCCGGACCCGAGGAGACGAAGGAAACGAAGCCGCTCATTCGGTGCCCTCCGGAAAGCGCGGATGGGTGCCCAAGGGGCGGTAGCGGCGGTCGTAATCGCCCGCGTAAAGACGGCTTTCCTCGAAATCCTCGGTGGCGAGCGACCGACCGACAAGGATCAGCGCCGTGCGCTCCATCTCGGCGCCGATGGCGGTTTGCAGGCTCGAAAGCGTCGCGCGCACGACGCGCTGATCGGGCCAGCTCGCGCGCCACACGACCGCAACCGGGCAATCTTCGCCGTAATGCGGCACCAGCTTTTGCACAACATCTTCAAGCACATGCACCGAGAGGTGAATGGCCAGAACCGCGCCGGTGCGGGCGAAATTCTCCAGCGTCTCGCCCGCGGGCATGGCCGAGGCCCGCCCCGAGGTGCGGGTCAGAATGACCGATTGCGCCACGCCCGGAAGCGTCAATTCGGCCCCCAGCGTCGCGGCGGCAGCGGCAAAGGACGGCACGCCGGGCGTCACGTCATAAGGTATGTTCAGCGCGCGCAGGCGGCGCAGCTGCTCGCCCATCGCCGACCAGATCGACAGATCCCCCGAATGCAGGCGCGCCACATCCTGCCCCGCGGCATGGGCCTCGGCGATCGTGTCGATGATCGCATCGAGGCTCATCGGTGCGGTGTTGACGATCTTCGCGCCGGGCGGACAATGGCTCAGCAACGCCTCGGGCACAAGGCTTCCGGCATACAAGCAGACCGGACACGACGCGATCAGGTCGCGGCCCCGGATCGTGATCAGATCCGCCGCCCCCGGCCCCGCGCCGATGAAATGCACCGTCATTCGTCCTCTCCCTCCGCCACGGCAAGGACCACCCCGCCGATCACCTGTCGGGGCAGCACCAGCCGCGCCCCCTTGCCCGCCGCGACCAGCGCCGCGGCCTCCGCCACCGATCCGGTGCCTTTCAGCGCCCGGACCCGCTCCGATTGCGCGGGCGTGTCCACCCCCGCCACCGTGACGCCGATCACCCGATAGTCGGGCAAAGCGGCGGCAAGCTCTTCGGCTTTTTCGCGCGCCGTGGCAAGAGCATCCACCTGTCCCACGGACGCGACGGCCTGGCGCAGCGGTTTTGCCCCGGCGCCAGAGCGAAAACCGACACCGGCCACCCTCATCGCCGCCCGCTCCATTGCAGCTGCGGACGGCTGGGCGACCAGCCGCGCATCCGGCCCAGCGGCTGCGCTTCGGCAAGGTCGATGCGCAAAAGCTGGCCGCCATGGCGGGCGTGCAGGTCGGTCAGCAGCGTTTCGGACTCAAGCGTCACCGCATTCGCGACGATCCGCGTGCCGGGGGCAAGCAGATCCCAAAGCCGGTCGTAAAGCGGCTGCGCGCCACCGCCGCCGATGAACACCGCCTCGGGCAGGGGCAGACCGGTCAGCGCCTCGGGGGCCGTGCCATGGACCGCCCGCATCCGCGGGAAAAGCCCGTAAGTGTCGATATTCTTTTGGATATTCTCGATCCGGTCGGGGCGCGGCTCGATCGTGATCGCGCGACCGCCCGCCAGACACCATTCGACCGAAACCGAGCCCGAGCCGCCGCCGATATCCCACAAAAGCTCGCCCCGGCGCGGCGCCAGCGCGGCCAAGGTCAGCGCCCGCATCGGCGATTTGGTGATCTGCCCGTCATGCGCAAAGGCGCTTTCCGGCCGCCCGGGCACCTGCGAAAGCCCGGCGCCCGGGGCGAGACCCGCGCCATCAAGCGCCACCGTGACCAAAGCGGAAACATCAGTCAAATCATAGTCTTGCGCGGCAATGTTGCGCAGCATTTCGGCCGGACCGCCCAACCGCTCGGCCAAGACCATCCGCACCGCGCCAAGCCCGTTTTCGACCAGCCAGCCCGCCAGATCGCCCACCCCCGCGCCATCCCGCAGCGTCACGACGGCCCGAACGCCCCGCGCGAGCACCGGCAGCAACCGCCCGAAAGGCGCCGCATGCAGGCCAAGCGCGGTGACCTCCTCGATCCGCCAGCCCAGCCGCGCGCAGAGATGCGACACCACCCCGGGCACCGGAAAGGCCTGCCATTCCCCGGGCGAAAGCCGTTCCGCCAGCATCGAGCCCGCCCCGAACCAGAACGGATCGCCCGAGGCCAGAACCACCGTCGTCCGCCCGCGGCAGGCCAAAACCGGTGCGATCTCAAAGGGCACGGGCCAGGCCCGCCCCCGATCGCCCGCCGCCACAAGCGCCAGATGCCGCGGCCCGCCAAAGATGATCTCGGCCTTTTCCAGCGCCTGACGGCTTGCCAAAGGCAGCCCATCAAGGCCATCTTCGCCCAGACCCACGATGCTCAACCACGGATCAGACATGACGCGCCTCCTTGTGCTTGGCGGCACCACCGAAGCCAGCCGACTGGCAAAAACCCTTGCCGATCAGGGCTTTGACGCGGTCTTTTCCTATGCGGGCCGCACCGATGCGCCAATCGCCCAGCCGCTGCCCACCCGCATCGGCGGCTTTGGCGGCGTCGCGGGGCTGGTGGACTATCTGACGCGCGAGGGCGTGACCCATGTGATCGACGCGACGCACCCCTTTGCCGCGCAGATGAGCGCGCATGCGGTGGCGGCCTGTGCGCAAACCGGCGTGGCCCTTTGCGCTTTCGAGCGCGCGCCCTGGGCCGCGCAGCCGGGCGACCGCTGGACCCATGTCGCCGACCTTGCCGGGGCGGTTGCCGCGCTGCCGCAAGCGCCCGCCCGCGTCTTTCTGGCGATCGGCAAGCAGCACCTGGCCGGGTTTTCCGCCGCAGCGCAGCATCACTATTTGCTGCGGCTGGTGGACCCGCCCGAGGGGCCGCTGCCCCTGCCCGATGCGACGGCCGTCATCGCCCGCGGACCCTTTACGATTCAAGGGGATACGGAATTGCTGCGCAGCGAAGCCATCACCCATATCGTTGCGAAGAACGCCGGGGGCGCGGGGGCCGAGGCGAAGCTGGTGGCCGCCCGCAGCCTTGGCCTGCCGGTCATCCTGATCGACCGGCCCGCCGTCCCCGCGCGCGCGATCCGCGCCACGCTCGAGGGGGTGATGGGCTGGCTTGCCGATCACGGCGCGACGCCGCGCGGCGTGTAGACCCAGGGCCCGACGCGGCGGGTGCTGGCATTGCCGACCAGAACCACGGTCCGCATGTCGGCCATCTCGGGCGTCGCGTCGCGCAATTCAACCACGGTGATCGCCTGCTCGGGGGTGGTCACGGCGCGGGCGAACAGGATCAGCCGCCCGGGCTCGCATTCCTCGCGCAGGATCTCCAGCACGCGGGCGAATTGATGCGGACGCGATTTCGAGCGCGGATTGTAAAAGGCCATGGCGAAATCGCCGCGCGCCGCGTGCCGCAGCCGCTTTTCGAGAATTTCGAAAGGTTTGAGATTGTCCGAAAGATTGATGGCGCAGAAATCATGGCCCAGCGGCGCCCCGGCCGCCGCCGCCGCCGCCAGCATCGCGGTGATGCCGGGCAGGATGCGGATTTCCGTTCCGGCATATTCGGGATGGGCTTCCAGCGCCTCGAACAGCGCCGAGGCCATGGCAAAGACCCCAGGATCGCCCGAAGACACCACCACGACACGCCGACCTTCTGCCGCCATTTCAAGGGCATGCGTCGCGCGGTCAAGTTCGACCCGGTTGTCGGTCGGATGCAGTACCAGCCCCTCGCGCGGGGCGATGCGGGCGACGTAAGGGATGTAGCCGACGATATCGGTCGCCTCGGCCAGGGCCGCGGTGACTTCGGGCGTCACCAGATCTTCGCGCCCGGGCCCAAGCCCGGCAACAGTGACCCAACCGCTCATGCCTCGTCCCCCAGTTCCGGCCGCCGCCCCTGCCCGTGCACCAGCACGATGGCGAAATAGGGGCAATCCTCCTCGGCCACATCGACCAGACGCGCGATGCGCTGCGTCGGCATCGTGCCGCGCTCGACCAGCCACGCGGCGTCGAGCCGCCCCGTAACCGCAAGCGCACGCTTGATTTTCGGCAGGTTGCGCCCGGTCTTCATCACCACGATCGCGTCCGACCTTGCCATATGCGCGACCAGATCCGCCTCGGGCAAAGTGCCCGCCATCACCGTCAGCACATCGTCGCCCCAGGTGATCGGCGTGCCCGTCGCCCACCAGCAGCCGACCATGCCGGGGATGCCGGGGATCACCTCGACCTCGGCGCGGCCCTGCAGGCGGGTGTAAAGATGCATGAACGAGCCATAAAGAAAGGGGTCGCCTTCGCAGAGCACCACAATATCGCGGGTTTTCGAAAGTTCCGAAAGCCGCGAAGCCCAATCGTCATAAAACCGCGCCAGAGCTTCGATATATTCGGGACTGTCGAACGGAAGTTCGGTGGTGACCGGATATTCCATCGCATGTTCGACGACATCGGGGCGCAGCATCCCCTCGACGATCCGCCGCGTCTGACCGGCCCGCCCGGCCTTGCGAAAATGCGCGATGTCGGTGGCGGCGCGAATCGCGCGGTCGGATCTCACCGAGATCAGATCCGGGTCGCCCGGCCCAAGCCCCGCGCAAAGGATGCGTCCCATCTCTATTCCTTCCGGCAGGCCAAGGCGTTCACCGCGGCCACGGTGATCGCCGAGCCGCCCAGCCGCCCTTCGACAATGACCCAGGGCACCGGATTGGCCAGCGCCAGCGCCGCTTTCGATTCCGCCGCGCCGATGAAGCCCACCGGGCAACCGATGATCGCCGCAGGACGCGGGCAGGTCGGGTCTTCCAACATGTTCAACAGATGGAACAAAGCCGTCGGCGCATTGCCGATCGCCACCACCGCGCCCGCAAGCTTCGGCCGCCACAGCTCCAGCGCCGCGGCCGAACGGGTGTTCTCCATCTCCTGCGCCAGCGCGGGCACGCGGGGGTCTTGCAGCGTGCAGATCACCTCGTTTTGCGCGGGCAGACGGGCGCGGGTGATGCCCTCGGACACCATCCGTGCATCGCAGAGGATCGGCGCGCCCGCCTCCAACGCCGCGCGGGCGGCAATCGCCATGCCCGGCGCGAAGCGGACGTGGTTTTCCAGCCCGACCATCCCGGCGGCATGGATCATGCGGACCACCACCACCTCTTCTTCCGGGGTGAAACGGGCCAGATCGGCCTCGGCGCGGATCGTCGCGAAGGATTGCACGTAGATCTTCGCGCCGTCCTTTTCATAGTCATGGGGCATCGGGGGTCATCCTTCGGGTTGGCGCGCTCATAGCCTCTCCTCAAGGCTCGCCGCAATCGAATTGCGCCGCGTCTGCCAGAGGCCCGCCTCGGCCAGGCGTTGGAACAGATCGCGCATCGCCGCCAGTGCCGCGGGGTTCTCACGTTCCAGAAAGTCGCGAACCTCGTCGCGGCCCAGCGTCGCCTCGTGGTAAAGGTCGAACAGATGCGCGGGCACGACTTGCGCCAGATGCGCGAAAGCCGCCATGTGGTCCAGCGTCGCGGCGATTTCGGCGCCGCCGCGGAAGCCATGACGCATCATGCCATCGGCCCAGGCCGGATTCGCGGCCCGCGCCCGCACGACGCGGGCGATTTCCTCGGGCAGCGAACGGGCGCGGGGCCGGGTCGGGTCGGTGGCGTCAAGGTGGTAAAGCGCTGGCGCCTCGGCCCCCAGCCGGGCCAGCGCGGCGGCGAAACCGGCCTCATGCGCGGCATAGTCGGAGGCGAGCAGGATATCGCTTTCGGGCAGATCCTGCGCATGCACGAAACTGTCCGCGCCCCGCAGCCGGGCTTCAAGCCCGGCCCGGTTCGCGCGGATTTCGCCTTTCTTGTCAATCGTGTAGGAGGAGGCCGCAAGCCAGGCCTCCCCGGCCCTTGCGCGGGCTTCGGGGGTAAAGGCGTCCAGCGCCGGGCCCATGCTCAGCCCGTATTGGCCGGGACGGGGGCCGAAAACGCGCGGGGCCGCAGCCCGGTAGGGGTTGTCCTCGGGCGTTTCCTCGCGCAGCGCCAGCGCCTCGGCCCCGGTCTCGAACAGCTGCGCAAGGCCCGGGAAGATGTCGCGGAAAAGGCCCGAAACACGCAAAGTCACGTCGATGCGCGGGCGGCCCAGCAGCGCAAGCGCGATCACCTCGACGCCCGAAACGCGGGCCGCGCCCTCGTCCCAGACCGGTTTCAGCCCCGCCAGATGCAGCGCCATGGCGAATTCCTCGCCCGCCGTCCGCATCGTGGCCGAGCCCCAGAGATCGACGACAAGACCGCGCGGCCAGTCGCCATGATCCTGCAAGTGCTTGCGCAGCAGTTCCTCGGCCAGCTTCACCCCCTGCGCGTAAGCGGCACGCGAGGGCACGGCGCGGGGATCGACGGAAAAAAGGTTGCGCCCGGTCGGCAGCACGTCCGCGCGCCCGCGCGCCGGGCTGCCCGAGGGGCCGGGGGGCACGCGTTTGCCCGCCAAAGCCCCCGACAGCCCCGCCTGTTCGGCGGCGCCGCAAACGCCCTGCCCCAGCACATGCAGCCCGTCGCCAAAAAGGCTTTCCTTGATATCGCAGACAAAACGGTCGATGCGGGTGATCGCTTCCGCGGCCGAGGCCGTGGCGGGAATGCCCAGATCGTCCTCGACGCCGCTGGCCCGGGCCTCGTCGCGGATGTCAGATATCAGCCGGTCACGCCGCGCGGGGTCAAGCCCGTCGGCGGTGGAATATTCGTCCAGAAGCCGTTCCAGCCGCACCATCCCCTCGGGCACGGCCGAGGCCGACAGCGGCGGCGGCAGATGGCCCAAAGTCACGGCGGACAGGCGGCGTTTCGCCTGCGCCGCCTCGCCCGGGTCGTTGACGATGAAGGGATAAATCACCGGCAGCGGGCACAGCGCCTCGGGCCAGCAGGTGTCCGACAGCGCGACAGCCTTGCCCGGCAGCCATTCGAGCGTGCCATGCGCGCCCATATGCACCAAAGCGTCGATGCCCTGCGCCCGCAGCCACAGATAAAAGGCGACATAGCCATGCCGCGGCACGCGGGAAAGATCGTGATACTCGCCGTCGCGGGTTTGCACATCGCCGCGTTCGGGTTGCAGCGCGATCAGCGCGGCGCCGCGGCGCAGGGCGGCAAAGTGAAAGGCGCCGTCGGCGCAGGCGGGATCGGCCTCGGGCGCGCCCCAGGCCGCGGTCAGATCGGCGCGCAGCTTTTCGGGCAGGGTGGCGAAGGCGGTCAGATAATCGGACAGGGGCCAGGCCAGACGCCCGGTCGTCAGTGTCTCAAGCGCGGCGCCGGGGGCGATGGCATAGCCCTCGGCGGCGAGTTGGGACAAAAGCGCCTCGGTCGAGGCGAGCGCATCCAGCCCCACCGCATGGGCCATCTGCCACGCCCGGCCGGGATAGGTCGAAAGCACCACCGCCAGCTTGCGCGCGGCAGCGGGCGTTTCGGCCAGCCGGTGCCAAAGGGTGATGCGATCGAGCGCGGCCGCGATCCGCGCCGGATCGGCGCGATGGGCGAAGCGGGAATATTCCAGATCGGGATCGCGCGGCTCGGGCGCCTTGAAGGAGACGACACCGGCGAAAAGACGGCCATCGACCTCGGGCAGGACGACATGCATGGCCAGATCGGCAGGCGAGAGGCCACGGTCCGCCAGCGCCCAGTCGCGCTTGCGGGCGGTCGAAAGCGCGACCTGGAAGACCGGCACATCGTAGCGGTCAAAGGGCGTCGTGCCATCGGCGCCCTGCGCCGAAAAGGCGGTGGCGTTGATGACCAGCGCCGGGCGGCGGCCGTCCAGCCGCGCCTGCAGCGCATCGCCCAGCCCCTCGGATTTGAGCGAGGCCGCGAAGACGCCGCAAGCCGCAAAGCCGCGCGCGCGCAGGCCATGGATCAGCGCGTCAATGGGCGCGGTATCGGCCGAGGTCAGGTAAGAGCGGTAGAACGAGACCAGCGCCAAGGGGCCCTCGCCCTCGGGCGCGGGGATCACGCCTTCGGCCGGATCGTAAAAGCCCCAGTCGGGCAGGCGCTTGTCCCCCGGCACCGGCGGCGCGTAAAGGCCGGAGGCAAGGGCGAGCTGCGCCAGGGCCGCCTGCGCCGCCACCGCGCCGCCCGCATCGCAGAGTTCCTTGAGCCTGCGCAGCGTCGAGACCGGCAGCGTGGAGAGCGCATCCAGCCGGTCATCGGCGCGGCCATCCGCCGGCAGAACGGCCAGCGCAATCCCCTTGCGGCGGCACAGATCCTGCACCGAGGCCAGACCATAGGGCCAGTAAGCCTCGCCGCCGATCAGCCGGATCAGGATCCCCTTGGCGCCGGAAAGCGTGTTTTCGACATAGGTATCGACCGAAATCGGATGTTTCAGCGCCACCAGATTGGCCAGCCGCAGCGAGGGCAGCCGCCCGCCCCCGCGTTTCCAGCCCGCCGCGAAAGCCCCCAGATCGCTGTCAGAGAGCGACAGCACCACAAGATCCGCCGGGCGCTGACCCAGATCGGTCGGCACCGCGGTTTCCTCGAGCCCGTGGCTTTCGCGGAAGACGACATGCATCAGGCACAAACCCCGCCCAGCAGCACGGCGCGGATCGCGGCCTCGTCGACATCGTGATGTTCCGCGATCACCACCAGCGCGGAACGGCGGGCGTCCGCACCCCAGGGCCGGTCGTATTGATGCCGCACGCGCTCGCCCACGGCCTGCACCAAAAGCCGCATCGGCTTGCCCGCAACGGCGACATGGCCCTTGACGCGCAGGATGTTTTGCTCGCGCGCCAGCCGCTCGATCGCGGCCACCAGCGCCGCCGGATCGGCGATTTCGGGCAGCTCGATCACCACCGTGTCGAAATCGTCATGCTCATGCTCGCCGTGATCGTCGTGATGGCTGGGCCGGGCGGCCAGATCGTCTTCGGCGGCGGCGCCAAGGCCGAGGATCACCTTCGGATCGATCACGCCTTCGGTCAGCGGCAGGATCGGCAATTTGCGCGGCAGCTCCGCCTCGATCAGCGCGCGGGCGGCGGCCAGACCCTCCGCCCCGGCCAGATCGGCTTTCGACAGAAGGATGATATCGGCACAGGCGATCTGATCCTCGAAGACCTCGGACAGCGGGGTTTCGTGATCGATGCTCTCATCGGCCAGACGCTGCGCATCGACGGCGGCGACATCGGGGGCGAACCGGCCCGCGGCGACGGCCTCGGCATCGGCGACGGCGATGACGCCATCCACCGTGATCTTCGAGCGGATCGCGGGCCAGTCGAAGGCCTTCAGAAGCGGTTTCGGCAGCGCCAGCCCCGAGGTCTCGATCAGGATATGATCGGGACGGACGGGCCGGGCCAGCAGCGCCTCGATCGTGGGCACGAATTCATCAGCGACGGTGCAGCAGATGCAGCCATTCGCCAGCTCGACGATGTTTTCATCGGGGCAGTTTTCGTCGGCGCATTGGCGCAGGATCTCGCCATCGACGCCGACAGTGCCGAATTCATTGACCAGAACGGCCAGCTTGCGGCCCTCGGGATTGGCCATCAGATGGCGGATCAGCGTGGTTTTCCCCGCGCCCAGAAAGCCGGTGATCACGGTGACGGGGATTTTGGTCAGATCGGACATGGCTCACTCCTGAGACGGGACATTCTGCGGGGGAATACGGGCAAGACATTGCTTGCGAAAGATTTCCGGGCGCTCGCGCCAGGGGATCAGGCCCTTCTCGGCGGCCTCGAACTGGGCTGCACCGGTCAGGATCGTTTCGGCGTCGCGGGCCTCGAGGCGGCCGAAGACATAGGACCATTTGCCGGGGCCGGACAGCGCGATGGCGCAGCCTTGCGTGCAGGCGGAAAGACATTCGACCGGCACCACCGTCACCCCCTCGGGCACGGGCAGCGCGGCCAGCGCATGGGCCAGAAGCGCGCCCGGACGGGGCGCGGCCTCCTCGGCCAGCGGCGCCGCAGCGGTGCCGCGACAGGTGGTGCAGACATGCAGCGTGGTGGCCATCGCCCCTCCTGATGGGTTTGGGGGAACGGCCAGAGTGAGAGCGCATGCGCCCTGCCCCCGGTCGCGGAACACCCCGTCCGCCCGAAATCCATGCGCTGGCAGGTCTCCCGGCTTGCGGATGCGAGGGATGCCCCTCACGGTCGCCCCGCCTTCCCGGCTGTTGCCAGTGGCTTGGGGCGCCCTCTCCGGTCACGGTCGCGGGGGCGGCTGCGGTCGGGTTTCGCGGCAAAGCCGTCGCAATTCCCTTCACATTCCCTCTTCGCCTGTCATAGGACAGAAACCAGCGCCCGCCCTGAGTGGCCAAGACGCGATCTATTGTCAAGCGCGAGGACCGCCCCGATGACGCCCGAAAACGACAGCCCCGACACCGGACCGGACGAACTGGCCCGGCATGCCTCGAAGATGGCGAAGAAGAAAGCCGCCCGCGACAAGATCATGGCGGGGAAATCGGGGGAAAAGGGGCTGATCATCGTGCATACCGGCTCGGGCAAGGGGAAATCCTCGGCCGGGTTCGGGATGATTCTGCGCTGCATCGCGCATGAGATGCCCTGCGCGGTGGTGCAGTTCATCAAGGGCGCCTGGGATACGGGCGAGCGACGCTTGCTGACGACGCATTTCGGCGATCTGTGCCAGTTCCATGCGATGGGCGAGGGCTTCACCTGGGAAACCCAGGACCGCGAGCGCGACATCGCGGCGGCGCAGGCGGGCTGGGAAAAGGCGAAAGAGCTGATCCGCGACCCGGAGATCCGGATGGTGCTGCTCGACGAGATCAACATCGCGCTGCGCTACGGCTATCTGGATGTCGAGGAGGTGCTGGCCTTCCTGCGCGACGCGCGGCCCGAGAGGACCCATGTCGTGCTGACCGGCCGCAACGCCGCCGAGGCGCTGATCGAGGCGGCCGATCTGGTGACCGAGATGGGACAGGTGAAACACCCGTTCCGGGCGGGCATCAAGGGCCAGGCCGGGGTGGAGTTCTGAGGGAAGGGGGGGGGGGGGGGGGGGGGGGGGGGGGGGGGGGGGGGGGGGGGGGGGGGGGGGGGGGGGGGGGGGGGGGGGGGGGGGGGGG
>NZ_SWJZ01000143.1 GCF_005144475.1 Rhodobacter capsulatus
AAATGTCCGATCGTCGACACCTTCTGGCAGACCGAGACCGGCGGGCACATGATCACGCCCTTGCCGGGGGCGACACCGACGAAACCCGGCTCGGCGACGAACCCGTTCTTTGGCGTCAAGCCGGTGGTGCTGGACCCGCAGACCGCGGTGCGGATCGGCGAGGTCGAATGCGAGGGGGTGCTCTGTATCTCGGACAGCTGGCCCGGGCAGATGCGCACGGTCTGGGGCGATCACGACCGCTTCCAGGAGACCTATTTCGGCCAGTATCGCGGCTATTACTTCACCGGCGACGGCTGTCGGCGCGACAAGGACGGCTATTACTGGATCACCGGCCGGGTCGATGACGTGATCAACGTCTCGGGGCACCGGATGGGCACGGCGGAAGTCGAAAGCGCGCTGGTCGCGCATCCGCAGGTGGCCGAGGCGGCGGTGGTGGGCTATCCGCATGACATCAAGGGTCAGGGGATTTACGCCTATGTGACCTTGATGAACGGGATCGCGCCGTCCGAGGAGCTGCGCAAGGATCTGGTGAAATGGGTCCGCAC
>NZ_SWJZ01000144.1 GCF_005144475.1 Rhodobacter capsulatus
TTGGCGCCGTAAACCGAGGAGGTCGAGGCGATCAGCAGGTGTTTCACCCCGAGCCGCCGCGCCGCCTCCATCACGGTGAAGGTGCCGATGACGTTCGAATCGAGATAAGCGCGCGGATTTTCAAGGCTGTAGCGCACCCCGGCCTGGGCGGCCAGATGCACGATCACCTCGGGGCGGAAGTCATCGGCCAGCGCATCGAAGCGGGCGTGATCTTCCAGCATCGCCTCGGTCGCGGTGAAATTGGGATGCTCGCGCAAGATCGCATGGCGGCGCTGCTTCAGGGTGACGTCGTA
>NZ_SWJZ01000145.1 GCF_005144475.1 Rhodobacter capsulatus
TGACGGAAATGACGCTGCTGACGGCGCTGCGCACGGCGGCCACCTCGGCGCTGGTGGGGCGCTATCTTGCGCCCGAGGGGGCGCAGGTGATGGCGCTGATCGGCAATGGCGCGCAATGCGAGTTTCAGGCGCTGGCGTTCCGGGCGCTGTGCGGCATCCACCGGCTGCGGCTTTACGACATCGATCCGCTTGCGACCGGAAAGGCCCTGCGCAATCTGCGCGCGCAGGGGTTCGAGGTCACCGCCTGCGCCTCGGCACAGGCGGCGGTCGAAGGCGCGCAGATCCTCACCACCTGCACCGCCGACAAGCAATTCGCGACGATCCTGACCGACAACATGGTGGGGGCGGGGGTGCATCTCAACGCGATCGGCGGTGACTGTCCGGGCAAGACCGAACTGCATCCCGACATCCTGAAACGCGCCGAGATCTT
>NZ_SWJZ01000146.1 GCF_005144475.1 Rhodobacter capsulatus
GGGAGGGGACCGCTCAACTTCTCGACCACCTCAAGAAGGGCGAAATGGCCATCGAGGCCGAGCGGCTGCTCAAGGGCAGCGGCTGGCTTCCCGAAATCTTGCGCCGCGCCGATCTGATCGTTCGTGGCGACGAAGAGGGCGCGGAAGGGCAGGGGGACGACACGGCTGTGCCCGCAGAGGTCGATCTTCCGGCCTTCCTGACCGCCGATCTGCCCGACAGCGTTGCTCCGATGATCGCTGCGGAGTGACCGAGGCCGTTCGAGGGCGGGGAAGCCCGCCCTCAATCTGAAAAACTTATTAATATCAATATGATGAATGCGAATTCTCGCATTCGGGATGAGGAACCATGTCTGCAACGACCATCATCGACACAGCCCCGCTCGGGGCGTTGATCCGCTACACCGACGGCAGTCCGAAACCGCCCGCACGCTTCACCAAAAAGCTCGCGGCCTGGGAAAGATCGAACGGCGTCGGCCGTCTTGTGAAGAAGGAACCGCCCCGTGCCTATCCGACTTGGACGGCACCGGCTTCCTTCACGCTGCATGAGGGGAACTTCTCCTCGGACGGGGTCATCCTCGTCACCATCATGCGCAGCCATTCGGCGGACAGTCGGCTGGTCTTCGAGGTGGCCGAGGAACCCAAAGCCGGACAGGTGCGTGTTCTTCTGGACTTCGGCAGCAACACCGAACTGTTGCATCTGGCTGAATCCATCACCGCGGCCGAGCTCTGGATTGCGCGGGAGGGCTATCGCAACGCCCGTCTCGAAATCGTCGGCACTGCGGACAGCGATAGGGCGGGGGGCGCGGACCTGGCCGCCTGAGCCCTGACAAGGCGTGAGGGGCAGGCCCGCGGGCCGACCCCTCACCGACCACAACCTCGCCCCGCGATACCGCGGAGCGCCATAGGTTCCATCCCCCAAAGACGGAGGTCTTCAACTACCAGCGTGGCCGGGAGGCTGGCGGCGTATCAAGCATCAGCGGGAGAACTGGCTCCTGTCGTTGGGGGACCATCCCCCGCTCGCCATTCCCTTCCTTGCCCCGAATCCCGTCTTCGAGATCAACCCGCAAGGGGTCGGACTACGGGCGAGCCCGTGCCGCCGGGCGGATTCGGCCCCGTTTGAAGAGGGGGCCGAACGCACCCGGTGATGTCAGACAGTCTTCGGGCCTGCGGGGTCCTGTCGCGCGGGGGACGGCCCCCCGCCTCCAGACAGGAGCCAAACAGATGTCCCGCAAAGATGCTTACGCCTTCGCCGCCTCCCTCGCCGCCACGCTCATGGTCTCGATCGTCGTCTTTCAGGCAGGGGATGGAACCTTTGGCGCTGTCCCCGCCGATGAAATCGACGGCGACGAGGTTCAAGTGGTCGCTGAGGTCGATCCGTGGGCGTAATGCCCACGGACCCCTCGGGGGTCGGCAAGGAGAGGGAATGGATGCGCGGGCGCACCGCATCCCCTCACGCCGATAGTTGCGCCAAAATCGCTGATTTTGTCAGCGATAGAAGCGATTGGGTTTTAGGCGATGGGTCTGATGCGAAGAGCCCTCAGGCGACATCGAGTTTCAGGTGCTGGCTCGGCAATCGGATCATGAACTCTGCTTCGACATGACGAAGAACCTTCCGTTGACCCGCGAACGGAACCATCCCTTCGGCTTCATCGAAAGACACCCAGCGATATTCGCTGTGCTCAGGGTTCAATCGCACCGAAGCCGCAGGGTCTATGTATGCGACAAACACGGGAAGGACGCTTATTGCATCGTGTTGCGCCTCGTAGAACTGCTCGCAGATGTCGCCGACGAAGAGCGATGTCGGCGCAAGGCCAGTTTCCTCGGCAAGTTCTCGGACAGCCGCTTGCCATGCGGTCTCTCCACTCTCGATGGCACCGGCAACCTGGCACCATTCACCGCGGAGGCTCCGGGTGCGGCGAAGTAGAAGAACTTCGTTCACGCCATTCAGAACACGGACAGCAACAAGGCTGATGGCGTTGCAACGGATCGGTATGTTGTGCATCGGATTTCCTCGGGAACTTTGATCTCCATACCTCAACAATGTCCGCTTTGTCTCGCATCGCCGACATGTAAGTGCGGTCCCTCTGCGGGGTTCGCGATTGGCCACATCGCGCGAACGAAGATCCAGCCTATCGATGTTCGTCTGTCGTCCTTGCGGATCATCTCCGCCGTTTTCGGTGCTTTTGGCGTTGCGCCCTGCCCGCCACCTTCCTCCCCTTCCCGGGTGCTTTTCCCGCCACCGACCGCCCGGTCTCCGGTCGTGCGGTGCCATTCCGTGTCCATGAGGATCTCGGGTCCGCCGTTCCTCGCCATCCCCTCGGCCTTCCGGGCGCGGCCACAGACGAGGTGGGCGCTGGCCGCGTTGGTGGTTGCCGCCCAAGGTCGCGCGCGGTCGGGGCCGTCTTGGTGCCGGGGCGGGATGAACGGGTCTGCTGGCCC
>NZ_SWJZ01000017.1 GCF_005144475.1 Rhodobacter capsulatus
GTGCGGGGGGCAGAGCCCCCCGCCGCCATCACATGTGCAAAGCGCGCCCATAGGCGTCGAGCACGGATTCATGCATCATCTCGCTCAGCGTCGGATGCGGGAAGACGGTGTGCATCAGGTCTTCCTCGGTGGTTTCCAGCGTGCGGCCGATCACATAGCCCTGGATCATCTCGGTCACCTCGGCGCCGACCATATGCGCGCCCAAAAGCTCGCCGGTCTTGGCGTCGAAGACGGTCTTCACCATGCCCTCGGGCTCGCCAAGCGCAATCGCCTTGCCGTTGCCGATGAAGGGGAAGCGGCCGACCTTGACCGTGTAGCCCGCGGCTTTCGCCTTTTCCTCGGTCAGCCCGACCGAGGCGACCTGCGGCGTGCAATAGGTGCAGCCGGCGATGGTGCCCGGCTTGATCGGATGGGCGTGCTTGCCCGCGATCAGCTCGGCCACCATCACGCCCTCGTGGCTCGCCTTGTGCGCCAGCCACGGCGCCCCGGCGATGTCGCCGATGGCGTAAAGCCCCGGCACGCCGGTGCGGCAGAACTCATCCACCACCACATGCGTCCGGTCGATCTTCACGCCCAAAGCTTCCAGCCCCAGCCCCTCCACATTGCCGACGATCCCCACCGCCGAAATCACCGTGTCGAAGTCCGCGGTGGTGGTGCCCTTGGCGTCCTGCAGATGCGCCACGACCTTGCCCGGGCTGCGGTCAAGCTGCGTCACCGTCGTCTTTTCCAGGATCTTCATCCCCTGCTTGACGAATTGCTTCTTCGCAAAGGCCGAGATCTCGGCGTCTTCGACGGGCAGCACCCGGTCCATCACCTCGACCACCGTCGTCTCGGCGCCCAAGGTGTTGAAGAAGGACGCAAATTCGATCCCGATCGCGCCCGAGCCGATGACCAGAAGCTTCTTCGGCATCCGTTTCGGCACCAGCGCATGCTTGTAGGTCCAGACCAGATCGCCATCGGCCTCGAGCCCCGGCAGGGTCCGCGCCCGTGCGCCGGTGGCCAGAACGATCGCCTTTCCGCTGATCTCCTCGACGCCCGCGCCGGTTTTCACCGCCACCACACCCGGGCGCGGCAGGCTCGCCTCGCCCATCAGCACGGTGACCTTGTTCTTCTTCAAAAGATGCCCGATGCCGCCCGACAGCTGTTTCGCCACCGCGCGGCTTCGCGCCACCACCGCGTCGAGATCATAGCCCAGCCCCTCGGCCTTCAGACCGAATTCCTTGGCGCGGTGCAGCAGGTGAAACACCTCGGCCGAGCGCAAAAGCGCTTTCGTCGGAATGCAGCCCCAGTTCAGACAGATGCCGCCCAGATGCTCGCGTTCGACCACGGCCACCGACAGCCCCAGCTGCGCGCCGCGGATCGCCGCGACATAGCCCCCCGGTCCCGCACCGATCACGATCATGTCGAAGCTCTTGGCGGCCATCCGTCCCTCCATCTCAAGATGGTTTGGCATTAAACTATTTTTGCGCCCGCTTCAAGAAGCCGCACCCCGAAATGGAAAACGCGCCCCGAAAAGGGCGCGTTCCGGGATCTGTCGGCACGATCAGCGGGCGACGTGGGCCAGCATGCGTTCATAGCCGCCCTGCCACAGGAAGACCGCCTCCTCGTCCGAGGAATAGCGGCCAACAAGTTCGTTGCGCCACGGGAAGCGGCCGAACCGCGCGATCACCGCGCGATGGGCTTTCGCATGCAGCAGATGTTCGTCCGGCATCCGTTCCGCCGCCAGACGCACGCCGCGTTCCTGATCGGCAAGGCTTTCGGAATGCATGAACGGCACGTAAAAGAACTGCCGCAGCGGATCGACGATTTCCAGATCGAAGCCGCGCTCGATCGCGGCATCGGCGACCTTGCGGGCCTGGGCATCGGTGGCAAAGGCCAGTTTCTCGCCGCGGAACATGTTGCGCGGCATCTGATCGAAAAGAATGCACAGCGCCAGCGCGCCCACGGCCGATTGCGCCCAGTCGTCACAGGTGCCCGCGCGGGCGCGGTCCCACAGCCCCTGATAGCGGGCGCGGATCTCCGCATCGAGCTCGGGCGTTGCATTGTACCAGCGATCCGGACCGACCTCGTCGTGCCAGAAAGCGATCACTTCGGTGATCTCGTCCATGTGTCCCCCTTGGGTTAGGAGCAGCCCTGTTAGCGTGCCAACTGGCGCGCAAATTGCAAGCGCTACCCGCCCCGGCCCGGGATTGGTCCACAACTCTGCCCCATTTTGCCCAAAGGACAGGCCCCTTGCCCAAGCTTCAGGCAGATCGCGAAGCCTTGCCCGCCTCGCCCGAGTCGAGCACGGCCTCGACCGCCAGCGCCGTCGCCGAGGGCGAGACGACGGCGAAAGAGGCGGGGAAAGCCCCTGCCCGTCCGGGTGCGCGCAGGATGCGCCAGCCCGCATAAAGCGCGATCAGGGTCATCAAGATCGCGACATAAAGAAAGAAGCCCGCCGAGCCCGTGCGCTCCATCAGCCAGCCGGTGACCGGCGGGCCGGTGATCGCGCCGACGCCGTTGACGAACAACAGCCCGCCCGAGGCCCCGGCCATGTCGGTCGTGTCGAGATAGTCGTTCGTATAGGCGATGAGCAGGCCATAAAGCGGGTTCGCCACGCCACCGATCACCGCGCCAAGCCCGACCAGCGTCCAGAAGCCGGGCGCGAGCAGCGCCGCCGCGAACATCGCGCCCGCGCCGATCACCGCGACCTGCAAGATCAGCTTGCGCCGATCCATCCGGTCCGAGATCCAGCCGATCGGATATTGCGCCACCAGCCCGCCAAGATAAATCGCCCCGACGAAGATCGAGATCTGCCGCACCGAAAGCCCGGCCTGCGTGCCCCAGACCGAGACCATCCCGAAGAGCGCCGAAAACACCCCGCCCATCAGGAACATGGCGACGACGCCGAGCGGCGAGACGGCGAAGAGCTTGCGGAAATCCAGCCGCCGCACCTCGGCGAATTCGGGGGCGGGGGCGACCGACAGCAGGATCGGCGTGAAGGCCAGCGACACCAGAACCGAGGGGATGACGAAAAGCAGATAGCCCCCCGGATCGCCGACGTTCATCAGCGCCTGCCCCGAGATGATGCCGATCATCTGCACGATCATGTAGGCCGAGAGCGCCTGCCCGCGCATCCGGTTGCCGACCGAGGCATTCAGCCAGCTTTCCGCGGTGATATAGACGCCCGAAAAGGAAAAGCCGATCACCACCCGCATCGCCGACCAGGCGATCCAGTCGGGCACGGCGGGATAAAGGATCAGCACCGCGGAAATCATCGAGCCGAGCGCCGCGAAGACCCGGACATGGCCCACCCGCGCGATCATCTGCGGAGTGAAATGCGAGCCCAGCAGAAAGCCGCCGAAATAGGCCGACATCACCACCGACATCTTGTAGGTGCCGATGCCCTCCAAGGCGCCGCGGATGCCCAGCAACGTGCCCTGCATGCCGTTGCCGACCATGAGCAGCATCACGCCCAGAAGCAAAGGCCAGGTGGTGCGCAGGACGGACAGCATCGCAATACTCGCAGTTGGGGATCTTCACCCGGGTAGCAGAAGCGAGGCGTCACCATAAGAGAAGAAGCGATAATTCTTCGTGAGCGCGTGATCGTAGATCGCCCGGATCCGGTCCTGCCCCATCAAGGCCGAGACCAGCATCAGCAGCGTCGATTTCGGCAGGTGGAAATTCGTCATCAGCGCGTCGGCGATGCGGAAACGGTAGCCCGGATAGATGAAGATGTCGGTGGTGGCCGCAAAGGGCGCGATCACCCCCGGCCCGGTGGCGGCAGATTCGATCAGCCGCAGCGCCGTCGTGCCGACCGGGATCACCCGCCCGCCCGCGGCTTTCGTCGCGTTGATCTCGGCGGCGGCCTGCGGCGTCACCTCGCCCCATTCGGCATGCATCCTGTGCGTCGTCACATCCTCGACCTTGACGGGCAGGAAGGTTCCGGCGCCGACATGCAGCGTGACCTCGGTGAAGAGAACGCCCTTTTCGCGCAGCTTTTCAAGCAGGTCCGGGGTGAAATGCAGGCTGGCCGTGGGCGCCGCGACCGCCCCCGGCTTTTGCGCGAAGACGGTCTGGTAATCGGTCTTGTCCTGTTCGTCGGGCGCGCGCAGCGCCGCGATATAGGGCGGCAGCGGCATTGCCCCGGCGCTCGCCAAAGCCGCGTCGAAATCCGGGCCGGTCAGGTTGAAGCGCAGCCGCAGCTGCGCCTCGGCGATCGCCTCGACGCGGGCGGAAAGCGCGTCGGAAAAGACGATCTCCTCGCCCTCCTTCAGCTTGCGCAGGGGTTTCGCCAAGGCCATCCAGTCGCCGCCGGGCGCGGGCTCCAAAAGCGTCACCTCGACCCGGGCCACCACCTCGCCTTGCGCGCTTTGGCGGGCGCGCGTGCCCGAGAGCCGCGCCGGAATGACCTTGGTCGTGTTCAGCACCAGCCGGTCGCCCGGGCCCAGCAGATCGGGCAGATCGGCCACGGTCAGATCGCGGATCGTGTCGGGCGTGGCCACCAGCAGCTTCGCCGCCGTGCGCGGGCGGGCGGGCCGGGTGGCGATCAGCCCCTCGGGCAACTCGAAGTCGAAATCGGAAAGGTTCATTCTGTGACCAGTTTCGGCGGCGCGCGGCGGAAGATCTCGCGGAACATGCCGGGGGTGAAGATGGAAAGCGGGTTGATGGTGATGCGCGGCGCATCCGAGGTGCCGCGCATCCGGTAGTTGAACCCGAACAGCCCCTCGCCCTTGCGCGCAAAGATCTGCCCGATCGCATTGACCAGATAGAACGGCGTCACCACGCCCTGCATGTCGATGGCCTTGGTGTCGGGGTAGTAGTTGCCCGACATCGTCACCCCCATCGAGGCGCCGACCGCCTGCCCCGAGGTGACGGAAACCCCCTGCGGCGACAGATGGAACCGCCCGGCGACATCGGTGAACAGGAGCCCGTCGCCATTGAGCTGCTCGAGCAGCCCGATCACCGAAGCGGCCGACAGCATCGAGGCCAGCACCGGCGCATCCTTCACCCGCAGGTTCGAAATCGCCAGCCGCCCGTCATAGCTTTTCGTCTCGACCGGCATCAGCGTCAGATCGAGCGTGCCGCCGCGGGCCTTGGAAAACACCCCCGCCGCCGCCAGCGCCGCGCCCGCATCGGGCCCGGTGATCCGCACCGCCGCGCGCCCGTTTTGCGCGGGCAGGACCGCGCCCGTCACCTCGGGGCCGCCATTGATCTTGCCACGGAAATCGCCCGAAAAGCCGCCCCGCGTGGTGAACTGCCCGGACATCGGCGCCAGCGCGATCCCGCCCGAGACGATCAGCCGGTCCAACCGCGCGTCGATCCGGTTGCCGCCGCCCGTGGCCGCCCCGCCACTGCCCGCCCCGCCGCTGCCCGCCCCTGACGCGCCGCCAAACCGCGCCGTGCGCAGGTCAAGCCGACCGGAATGCACCACCACATCGGGCACCCGCCCCCTGCCGCGGCCCACAAGATCGACGGCGCCGTCAAACCAGCTGCCGATCGCCAGCCGCTTGAAGATCGCCTTTTCGAACCCCTTGTCCGAAAGCTGCAACCGCCCCTCGGCGTTCAGCCCCGGGGCGCTTGCCTTCAGGCTGTCGACGGTGGCCACCGGCCCCAGATGGCCCGCCAGCTCGATCCGGCCCGCGGCCGCCGCGCCCTTCGACCAGCCCAGCTCGGGCACCGACAGCACCAGCCCCTTGAGGTCGGAGGCGAAGCGATAGGCGGGCGGCTGCCCCTTGTGCAGATCGATCACCAGAGAGCCCCAGCCCTCGCCCCGCACGGCCCCTTTCGGCAGGGCGATCTTCAGATGGTCCAGCCCCGCCGGCGTCACCTCGACAAAGCCATCGACGCGCGAGATGCCGCGCGCCTCCGGCCCGAAGCGCTGCGCCCAGCGGCCCTGAAACGGCACGATGTCGAACAGCCCCGCCCCCGAAATCACCATGCCCGCCCGGTCGGCGGTCAGCGTCAGCCGCGGCGCGGTGATGCGGTGTCCGGGCACGATCTTGTCCGAGACGACATCGGTCAGCCGCGCCGCCACTTCGAAATCGACATCCTCGGTCAGGATGCGCTTCTTCATCTGAAAGCGCAGCCGGGTCCGCGCCTCGGCCCAGCCGGTCGCAATGTCGGTGCCCTGCCCGGCCTTCGACATGAAGTGGAAGGGGTCTTCGTCGAGCAGCGCCAGCGCTGCCGGGATCGGCGCGCGGGTGACCAGCTTCACCTCGGCGCGGGCGGGTTTTTCGCGGATGTCGGGCACGGTCATCACCGAATCCGCCACCTCGATCTGCCCGCCCGAGGGCGCCTGAAGCGTGCCCTCCTCGACCATCAGCGTGTGCTTGTTCTCGGTGATGCCGGCAAAGCCGCGCCCCTCGCGCACGGGGGGCAGCGTGCGCAGCACCTTGACCTCGGCGCCGCGGAATTCATAGCCCAGCTCCAGCCGCGGCGGCGTCGCAGGAACGATCCGCAAGGCCGTGCGAACATTGCGCAATTCGCCCGTGGCCACGTTCTCGGCCAGCCATTCGCGGGTCGGCGGCACCAGCGCCTTCGGCCAAAGCGCCAGAAGATCGGCGCTGGAAATCGACCCCACCGCCGCATCCAGCGCCACCCGCCAGCCCGCCGGACCGGCCGAAACCTGCCCCGACGCGGAAATCCGCCGCTTGCCCTCGACCAGCTGCAGCTGCCCCAGATCGACGCGGAACGGATCCAGCCGCAGCCGCAGATCCAGCCCGCCTTGCGAAAACCGCGCCGGTTTTTCGAACAGCCCCTCGGGGTCCGAGGCGATGTCCGAAAGCTGCACCTGCGCCAGGGCCTCGCGCGGCAGGCCCTTTTCGAAATCGCGCAGCCGCACCTGTCCGGTGGCCGCCAGCCGCAGCGCGCGGCTTTGCAGATCCAGCCGGGTGATCTCGACCTCGCCGCTGTGCGGCCGATAGGCCAGCTTCAGATCGGCGGCGTCAAAGGCGACGGGCTTCACCGCCTCGGAGGGGCGCAGCGCCCCCGGCCCGATATGCAGGCTGGCATCCAGACGCCGCAGCGCCCCCGCCTCGGTGATGCCCGAGCGCAGCGTGCCCGAAATCGGCGCGTCCAGCGTGCGCAACACCGCCAGCGCGGGCGATTGCACCGCCAGATCGGCGGCGGGCATGCCGGTGACGGCGGCGCCGAATTCGGCCGCCGGGCTGCGTTTCGAGGTCGAGGCGGTCAGCGCCACCTGCGCGGGCAGCGCGTCCTGCTGGCCGACGTCGAAGCCCAGCGTCAGCGCGATCGCCTCGGCGTTCTGGCTCAGGCGGAACCGGCCCTCGGAAACGTCCCAGATCCGCTCCAGCCGTTCATCGACGATGCGGATATGCAGATCCTCGGCCGACACCTCGGTCACGCCGCGCAGGGCGGGCGTGGCGAACAGCGCCTCGACACTGTCGCTCACCTTCAGCGGATCGGTCAGATCGAGCTTGATCGCCCCCGCCCCGGCATCGCCCAGATCCAGATCGATCCGCCCGTCGGCGGCCCGGTAAAGCGCCACCGAGGCGCCGCCGATCTGCAGCCTTTGCGGCAAGAGCCGCCCCTGCAGCAGCGCCTCGGGGCGCAGCCGGGTCCGCACCTCGGGGAAGACCGCCAGCGGCAGGCCCGACGGCTGCGCGATCTGCACCATCGCCAGCCGCACCTCGGGGGCGAAGCCCTCCTCGATCACCAGCGCGGCCGAGCCCAGATGCACCCGCATCCGCCCGGCCAGCGCCGCATTCGCCCGCGCCTCGATCCGGTTCAGCAGCGCCTGCGGCACCGGCACCGGCAGATGCGTCAGCGCCAGCCCCGCCACCCCCAGCGTCAGGGAGCACACCGCCAGCCCGAGGATCAGCCAGATCCCCAGCCTGCGGCGCGTCCGCTCCGCCTGCCGCTTGCGCGGTTCCTGGTTTTCCCCCGGCTCGGTCATCCTGCCCTTGCTCTGCCTCGGCCCTGCCCCGCGTCCGGCCCTTTGACCGCGCGAGTTTCTGCCCTACTTCTAATGTCGCATCCGACAAGGAGGAACGCAAATGATCGCTATCGGCGAAAAGGCGCCCGATTTCACCCTGCCCGTCACCCGTGCGGGCGCCGAACCGGAGGAGCTGACCCTCTCCGCCCTCGCCCCGCGCAAGGTGGTGCTTTATTTCTACCCCAAGGACGACACCCCCGGCTGCACCACCGAGGCGCTGGATTTCACCCGGCTCGGCGCCGATTTCGATGCCGCGGGGGCGATTGTCCTCGGCATTTCCAAGGACAGCGCCGCATCGCATGCGAAATTCTGCGCCAAACATGCGCTGGGCGTCGCGCTGGTTTCGGACAGCGCGGGCACGGTCTGCGACGCCTATGGCACCTGGGTCGAGAAGAACATGTATGGCCGCACCTCGATGGGGATCCAGCGCGCCACCTTCCTGATCGACGCGACGGGCACGGTGGCGCAGGTCTGGCCCAAGGTCTCGGTCAAGGGCCATGCCGAGGCGGTTCTGGCCGCGGTGCAGGCGCTCGGCTGACCTGCCGCAACTGACCCGCCGAACTGACCCGCCGAACCGACCCAATGGGCGAGTTTCGGCAGATTTTCGCCCAAAACCGCCCCCCGGCGCCGGGCCATGGCCCGCCGGGGGGGAAAGCGGTTGCGCCGCGGGCAGGACGCTTGCTAAGTCCGGCATGGACCCGGCCCCCCCGGGGCGTAAAGACCGGGCCCTGCCCGCAAGACAGGAAAACCGCTTTGCCCAGACGGATACTCGACCGCACCAATGCGGTGCTCGACCGATGGCTGCCGGAACAACGGCTGTTCCTGAAATCCGAAGACGCCACCCGGTTCGTGCGGATGCGCCCGCTGACCCAGGCGATGACGCTGGTGGCGGTCTCGGTGCTGTTCCTGTGGTCGGTCATCGCCACCTCGCTTCTGTTCATCGACCAGATTTCCTCGGGCGGCGCGCGCGAGCAATCGGCGATCGCGCGGGCGCAGTTCGAGGCGCGTCTCGACAGTCTCTCGCAGGAACGCGATGCCCGCGCCGCCGAGGCGCTTGCGGCGCAAAAACGCTTTCAGCTGGCGCTGGATCAGGTGTCGCGGATGCAGTCGCAGCTGCTTTTGTCCGAGGAACGCCGCCGCGAGCTGGAAACCGGGATCAACGTGATTCAGGCGACGCTGAAGCGCACGATGACCGAACGCGACAGCGCGCGGGCGGAGCTGGACAAGAGCCGCGGCAGCGGCTCGGCGGCGGCGCTGCGCCAGCGCGTCGGCGAGATGGACGGCACCGTCGATCTGCTCGCCTCGGCGCTGGATCAGACAGCGCATCAACGCGACCGCGCCGCGCGCGAGGCCGAAAATGCCCGTGCCGAGGCCGATCAGGCGCTGCAGGAACGCCGCCTGATCGAGGAACGCAACGCCGAGATCTTCGACACGCTGGAAGGCGCGGTGACGATCTCGATGGAGCCGCTGGACCGGATGTTCCGCAAGTCGGGCATGGACCCCGACGCGATCCTGCGCGAGATCCGGCGCGGCTATTCCGGCACCGGCGGGCCGCTTCTGTCGGCGGCGATCTCGACCAAGGGGATCGTCGACGACAGCGCCGATCTTGGCCGCGCCAAGGGGATCCTGAAACAGCTCGACGAGATGAACATGTATCGCATCGCCGTCGATCAGCTGCCCTTCGCGATCCCGATCAAGGGCGGCTACCGCTTCACCTCGCCCTTCGGCTGGCGCTGGGGGCGGCTGCATGCGGGCATCGACCTTGCCGGGCCGGTGGGGATGGATGTGCATGCCCCCGCCGATGGCGTCGTGACCGATGCGGGCTGGGAAAACGGCTATGGCCAGGTGATCAAGCTGCGGCACAAATTCGGCGTCTCGACGGTCTATGGCCATCTGTCCAAAATCCGCGTGAAGGTCGGGCAAAAGGTGTCGCGCGGGGAGATAATTGGTGATACAGGCAATACCGGACGGTCCACGGGACCGCATCTGCACTATGAAATCCGGGTCGGTGGCGCCCCCATCAACCCGATGACCTTCATCAAGGCGGCTCAGGATGTTTTCTAAAAGCAAGATCCACGAACCCGGCCCGAAAACGGCCTCCGAACCCGAGAAGAAACCCGAGACGAGCGCGGTGCCGCCGCGGTCCCTGGGCGAATTCGTCCCCGCCACGACGCGGCCCAAGGCGGCGGCTTCGGTGCTGTCGGCGGATCTGACGGTGACGGGCAACATCAAGACCACGGGCGACGTTCAGGTCGAAGGGATCGTCGAGGGCGACATCCGCGCGCATCTGCTGACGGTGGGCGAAAGCGCCACGATCAAGGGCGAGATCGTCGCCGATGATGTCGTCGTGCATGGCCGCGTCGTCGGCCGCGTGCGCGGGCTGAAGGTGCGCCTGACCTCGACCGCGCGGGTCGAAGGCGACATCATCCACAAGACGATCGCGATTGAATCGGGCGCGCATTTCGAGGGCTCGGTGCAGCGGCAAGACGATCCGCTGCAGGGCGCGAATGCACCGAAGCTGATGGCGCCGACGCCGGAAACGCCGCATACCGGCAAGTAAGCGGACGGACAGGATGCGACGGGGCGGCTTTCGGGCCGCCCTTTTGCTTTGGCGTTTGGGGGGACCGGGCAAGGCCGGGGCTCCGCCCGCAGGGCTGCCACGGGCAGCCCGTTCGACGGGAAAGCCTTCCACTGGAAGGCTTTTCGATCCCGTCTCACCCCGGGATATTTATGCCAAGGTGAAAGGGCATGATCGGGCTTGCCCTGCGGCGGGGATTTTCGATCCCGTCCTCATCCCGGGACATTCAAGGACGCGATCAGAGCGCCTCGAGACGCTCCAGTACCTTGCCCAGCAAATCCGCCAGCGGCATCGAGCCGGAAAGCTCCAGCACCGGCTCGGGGCGGCCCGAGAGCCAGTTGCGGTGCCGCGTCAGCGAGCGGCCCGAGAAATACGGATCGTCATAGCTGGCCGCCCATTTCAGGAATTGCGCATGGGCATGGTCCATGTCGCCGCCCGGCCGGATGCGGTCGCCGAATTTCTCGCTCTCGCGGCGGCGGATGCGCGCCAGACGCACCGGGGTCGGCGCAGTCAGAAAGACGATCAGCCCGGCCCCGGCAATCGCCGTGTCGCCCCAGCCGTCGCAAGAGCCCGCCAACACCCAGCCGCCCTCACGCCCCTGCCCCAGCTGCGCCGCCGAGATCAGCGCCAGCCGCTCGGCCACCGGGCGTTTTTGCGTGAAGGGCTGCGCCGTCGGCGCCCAGTAGAAATCGTCGGTGTCCAGAAAGGGCAGCGCCAGTTCGGCCGCCAGGGCGCGGCCAAGGGTAGAGGTGCCAGACCCGGCGGCGCCGGTGATATAGACCCGCGCCGCCACCGGCTCAATCGTCCGAATTCGCGTCGGCGCGCGACTTGCCCGCCACATCCATCGCCAGCGTCGCCGCCATGAAGGCATCCAGATCGCCGTCAAGCACCCCCTGCGTGTCCGAGGTTTCATGCCCGGTGCGCAGATCCTTGACCATCTGGTAGGGCTGCAGCACGTAGGAGCGGATCTGGTTGCCCCAGCCCGCCTCGCCCTTGGCCTCGTGCTGGGCGTTGATCGCGGCGTTGCGCTTGTCGAGTTCGAGCTGGTAAAGCCGCGCCCGCAGCGCGTTCATCGCGGCTTCGCGGTTCTGGTGCTGCGATTTCATCGAGCTGGTCACCACGATATTCGTCGGCAAGTGGGTGATCCGCACCGCCGAGTCGGTGGTGTTGACGTGCTGCCCGCCCGCGCCCGAGGAGCGATAGGTGTCGATGCGGATATCACTGGCCGGAATGTCGATCTCGATATTGTCGTCCACGACCGGATAGACCCAGACCGAGCTGAACGAGGTATGCCGCCGCGCCGCAGAGTCATAGGGCGAGATCCGCACCAGCCGGTGCACGCCCGATTCCGACTTCAGCCAGCCATAGGCGTTCTGCCCGGAAATCTTGTAGGCGACCGAGCGGATCCCTGCCTCGTCGCCCGCGGTTTCCGATTGCAGCTCGACCGTGTAGCCCTTTTTCTCGGCCCAGCGGGTATACATCCGCGCCAGCATCGAGGCCCAGTCGCAGCTTTCCGTGCCCCCCGCCCCGGCGTTGATCTCAAGGAAAGTGTCGTTGCCGTCGGCCTCGCCATCCAGAAGCGCTTCCAGCTCCTTCGCCGCGGCGAGTTCCTTCAGCGCGCGCAGGGATTTTTCCGCCTCTTCGACGATTTCCGGGTCTTCCTCCATCTCGCCGAGTTCGATCAGCTCGATGTTGTCGGTCAGATCGCGGTCGATGCGACGATAGGTTTCCAGCTTGTCCATCAGCATCTGCCGCTCGCGCATCAGCTTTTGCGCGCGGGCCGGATCGGACCACAGATCGCCATGCTCGATCATGGCGTTGAATTCTTCCAGCCGGTGCGGCGCGGTCTCAAGGTCCATGCGCTGCGCAAGCAGCTTGAGCGTCTTGCGGACGGCTTCCACGATGTTGAGCATTTCGGCGCGCATGGCACTGTCCTTTCGCGGGGTTGGCCGGGTCATACAATCCCCGCGCGTCCCGGGCAAGGGGGGCGGGTGCGCAGACCCGCCCGCCCGCGCTCAGGCCGGTTCGGCTTCCGCCAGCTCGGGCATCAGCACCTCGCCGTAAAGCTCGCGCAGCCGCGCCTTGACCACCTTGCCGGTGGCGCCCAGGGGCAGGTTGTCGATGAACAGCACCCGGTCCGGGATCTGCCAGTTCGGCACCTTGCCCTTGTAGCAGGCCAGGATCTCCTCCTCCGTCACCTCCATGCGCAGATGGCGCTGCACGATCACCACCGGGCGTTCGTCCCATTTCGGATGCCGCGCGGCGATGGCGGCGGCATTGGCCACCGCGGGATGGGCAATCGCGATGTTTTCCAGCTCGACCGTGGAAATCCATTCGCCGCCCGACTTGATGATGTCCTTGGACCGATCCCGGATCACCATGTAGCCATCCGGGTCGATCGTGGCGATATCGCCGGTGTCGAACCAGCCGTCAAAGGTCAGCGCCGAGCGGTCCTTGTTGTAATAGGTATCGACGATCCAGTGGCCGCGGATCTGCAACTCGCCCTGCGTCACCCCGTCATGCGGCAGCACATGGCCCGCGCTGTCCACCAGCCGCAGCTGCACGCCATAGGGCGGGCGCCCCTGCGACAGACGGCGCTCGGCCTGGTCCTCGGGCGGCAGGGCGAGGTGTTTTTGCAACAGCTGGTTCACCGTGCCCAAGGGGCTCGTTTCCGTCATCCCCCACAGATGCACCAGATCAACGCCGTACCGGTCGCGGAATTCCGCGATCATCGAGGGCGGCAGCGCAGTGCCCCCCACCATCGCGCGTTTCAGGCAGGACACATCCGCCCCGGTGGCTTCAAGCCCCTGCAGCAAGCCCAGCCAGACCGTCGGCACGCCAAGCGCAAGGCTCACCCGCTCGGCCGCGATCAGCCGCGCCAGGCTTTCGCCGTCAAGCTTCGGGCCGGGCAGCACCAGCTTCGCCCCCACCGCCGCGGCGATATAGGGCACGCCCCAGGCGTTGACATGGAACATCGGTACCGCGGGCATCACCGTGTCGCGCGCCGACAGCGCCAGCCCGTCGGGCGAATTGCCCGCCAGCGTGTGCAGAAGCGTCGAGCGATGGGTGTAAAGCACGCCCTTCGGATGCCCCGTCGTCCCCGAAGTGTAGCACAGCGACGAGGGCTCGGTTTCCGCGATCTGCGGCCATTGGAAGGCGGTATCGCCCTGCGCGATCAGCTCGTCGTAAAACAGCATGCCATCGAGCTGCGCGGCCAGCGCCTCGTCGCGCGCGCCCATCATCACCACCATCTTCACGGTGGGCATCTGCCCGATCAGCCCGGCGATGGTCGGCACGAAACCGCGGTCGATGAACAGCACCCGGTCGCGGGCGTCGTTGACGATATAGACCAGCTGCTCGGCCGCAAGGCGCGGGTTCAGCGTGTGGCAGACCATGCCGCCGCCCGAGACGCCGAAATAGATCTCCAGATGGCGGCGCGTGTTCCAGGCGATGGTGCCGCAGCGGTCGCCCGGCATGACGCCATGCATCTCCAGCGCCGAGGCCAGACGCCGGGCATTGCCGATCACCGCGCCCCAGCTGGTGTGGGTCACCTCGCCCGTGGTCTCGACCGAGACCACCTCGGTCGCGGTGTGAAACCGCTCGACATGATCGGCCAGCGAGCCGATCACCAGCGGCAGGTGCATCATCGAATTCTGCATCGGTTCCTCCCTCGATACGGACCCTGCGGCGGTCTCCCTCCGGGCTGCGCGCGGGTCTTTCACTCCTCGCGTGCATTCCGACGGCGGAAGACGGTCGTGTCAAGCGGTCGCACGGGCGAAAGGCCGCAGCGCAGAATTGACGTTACGGCATTTGCTGCAATGCGGCAGGTTCGGGCGGAAAAGGAAACGCATCGCGTTTCCCTGCCCGCAAGTGCACAGGGTCTGGCCCGGACCGTTTCCCCAAGCGTAACAGAGGCCAGCGCCCGTCCCGGCGGGCGAGAAGCGCCCGCCGAGGGCGAGGCGGGCGCTGGCCGAGGGCCTTTGGGCCCCCGGCCGTCACGGGGCCGATGTCGCACAGGGCCTCGGCGATGGCCTCGGCCAAATGAAAACGGCGGCCCCGGGGGACCGCCGTGTTTTTTCTTTCCAACCGGCTCAGTTGCCGGTGATCGGCGCCCCGCCCAGACCCAGCGGCGCCGGGATGCCAAGGCTTGCGCCCCCGGCAGGCGGCGTGACCGGCTGACCCGCGGGCGCGCCAAGACCCGGCGGCAGACCGCCCAGACCGCTCGGCGCGGGAACCGCCCCCGGCTGCGCCCCGATCGGCGGCAGGCCCAGACCACCGCCCAAGCCACCGCCCAGACCGCCACCGATGCCGCCCGGCACGGTGACCGTCACATGCGAGACATCGACCGGCTTGCCCTTGTAGTGCATCACCAGCTGCGGGAAGGCGATCACCACCCCGATCATCACGATCTGGATGCAGACAAACGGCACCGCCCCCCAATAGATCTGCGAGGTCTTCACCGGCTCGGTCAGCTTGCCCGTCACCTTGTCGAGGAACGGCACCTTCGGCGCCACCGAGCGCAGGAAGAACAGCGCAAAGCCGAAGGGCGGGTGCATGAACGAGGTCTGCATGTTCACCCCCAGGATCACCCCGAACCAGATCAGATCGATGCCAAGCGCCTCGGCGGGCGCCACCAGAAGCGGCACGATGATGAAGGCCAGCTCGAAGAAATCGAGGAAGAAGGCGAGGAAGAACACCAGCATCGAGACGAAGATCAGGAACCCGGTCTCGCCGCCCGGCAACGACACCAGAAGATGCTCGACCCAGATATGCCCGTTCACGCCGTAGAAGGTGAGCGAGAACACCCGCGCGCCCAAAAGGATGAACATCACGAAGGCCGAAAGCCGCGTCGTGGCGGCCAGCGCCTCGCGCACGACCTCCAGCGAAAGCCGCTTCTTCACCGCCGAGAGGATCAGCGCGCCGACCGCGCCCATCGCGCCGCCCTCGGTGGGCGTGGCGATGCCAAGGAAGATCGTGCCCAGCACCAGGAAGATCAGCGCCAAGGGCGGGATCAGCACGATGATCACCTGTTGCGTCAGGTGGCTCATCCGGTTCAGCCCGGTGGCCTTGTCGATCAGCGCCATCAGATAGACGAAGATCACCGCGATCGAGGCCGCAAGGATCCCCGCATTCTTCGCCGCGCCCGTGCCCGCCAGCCAGTGCTGCGCCGCCACGAAAACGGCGATGCCAAGGCCCATGGCGACAAAGAACGACATCACGCCAGAGCCCAGCGTGCGCGCCTCTTTCGGCAGCGCGGGCATGGAATTCGGCCGCAGGATCGACATCACCAGCACATAGACCATGTAAAGCCCGGTCAGCACCAGACCCGGGATCATCGCGCCCTTGTACATGTCGCCCACCGACCGGCCGAGCTGGTCGGCCAGAACGATCAGCACGAGGGACGGCGGAATGATCTGCGCCAAGGTGCCCGAAGCCGCGATGACGCCCGAGGCGATGCGCCGGTCATAGCCGTAGCGCAGCATGATCGGCAGCGAGATCAGCCCCATCGCGATCACCGAGGCCGCGACGACGCCGGTCGTCGCCGCCAAAAGCGCGCCGACCAGGATCACCGCATAGGCCAGCCCGCCGCGGATCGGCCCGAAGAGCTGGCCGATCGTGTCGAGCAGATCCTCGGCCATGCCGGATTTTTCCAGCAAGATCCCCATGAAGGTGAAGAAGGGAATGGCGAGCAATGTCTCGTTCGACAAGACCCCCCAGAACCTTTCGGGCATCGCATTCAGCAGCGGCCAGTCCAGGTTGATCGAGCCGCCCGAAAGCGGCGCCAGCTCGACCCCGATGATGAAGAAGACAAGCCCGTTCGCCGCCAGCGAAAACGCCACCGGATAGCCCAGCAGCAGAAAGACGATCAGCGAAACGAACATGATCGGCGCCATGTTCTGCGCGATGAGTTCCATCAGCATCAGATGCCGTCCTCTTCAACAAAGGCCTCGGCCGCGCCATGGTGGCCGGTGAAGGTATGCGGATCCGGGATCAGCCCCATCATCACGCCGATCTTCTTGATGATCTCGGACAAGCCCTGCGCGAAGAGCAGCGCAAAGCCGATCATCAAAAGCGATTTCGCCGGCCAGATGATCAGCCCGCCCGAGTTCGTCGACACCTCGCCCGAGCGGATCGACATCGACAGCCAAGGGAACATCAGCCAGATCATCAGCACGATGAAGGGCATCAGGAAGAAGACATGGCCGAACAGGTCGATCCAGTGCTGCACCCGGCGCGAGAAGGCGCCATAGACGATGTCGATGCGGATATGTTCGTTCTGTTTCAGCGTATAAGCCGCGGCCAGCAGGAAGGCGGCGCCGAACAGATACCATTGCGCTTCCAGCCAGGCGTTCGACGAGATGTCGAAGATCTTGCGGATGGCCGCATTGGTGGCCGAGACCAGCACCGCCACCAGAATGAGCCAGGACACCGATTTGCCGATGAATTCGTTGATACGGTCTATGACCCGTGCGAGGGCAAGCAAAGCGCCCATCGTCTCCTCCCCTTCCCTTATTTCCCTTGGCCCCCGAAGGGGCTGCGGCCTTCCTTGCCGGGTTGCGGGGCGAAAATCAAGAAAAACGGCCCCTTCCGGTCCGATTATCTTACCAATCCCGCGGAAGTTCGGCGAGGCGACGGTCCGAATGGGCGCAAGGATAGAGATTTGACCAAATGAAGAAAAGCGAAAAGGCGCCGCCCGCGGCCTTTGCAACCGGCACGTGAAACCGCGCCGGAACCGACTCGGCACGGGGTTTCTTCTTGGTCCAAATACGCCCTTGCGCCGCCCGAACCGGGCCCGAACCGCAGGCAATTTTCCGGAAATGTCGCCCGACTTGCCGGTTTGCGCAACTTTCGGAACGCTTTTTGGCCAGACCGCGACATTATATTCACGGATTTGCCGTTGACGCTGTTCCGATCGCCCCCTAATGTCCGCCCCGAGTATTGGGAAAGGATCAGCGATGCTCTCGCTTCTTGTCGTAGGGAAGGATGGACGCATGGGCCGGTGACGGTCGACCATGATGGTTCCCATGCGCCCTCGCCAGACCAGCGGGGGCTTTTTGTTGAGAAACGGGCGGGGTGGGATGCCCCCGGAAAGGACGGAAAAGATGTCGCGGCAGATGACCGGCGCGGAGATGGTGGTGCAGGCGCTGAAGGATCAGGGGGTCGATACGATCTTCGGATACCCGGGCGGCGCCGTCCTTCCGATCTATGACGCGATCTTTCAGCAAAACGACATCCGCCACATCCTGGTGCGGCATGAACAGGCCGCGGTGCACATGGCCGAGGGCTATGCCCGCTCGACCGGCAAGCCGGGCGTGGTGCTGGTGACCTCGGGCCCGGGCGCGACGAATGCGGTGACCGGGCTGACCGACGCGCTGATGGACAGCATTCCGCTTGTCGTCTTCTCGGGTCAGGTGCCCACCTTCATGATCGGCACCGACGGCTTTCAGGAGGCCGACACGATCGGCATCACCCGCCCCTGCACCAAGCACAACTGGCTGGTGAAGGACCCCGCGAAGCTGAGCGAAACCATCCATCAGGCCTTCCATGTCGCCACCTCGGGGCGGCCCGGCCCGGTCCTGATCGACCTGCCGAAAGACGTGCAATTCGCCACCGGCCAGTATACCGGACCGAAGCTCGCCCGCGTCGATCACTATCAGCCCAAGGTGAAGGGCGACATCGAGGCGATCACCAGGCTGGTCGAGCTGATCGAAAAGGCGGAACGGCCGATCTTTTACACCGGCGGCGGGGTGATCAACTCGGGCCCCGGGGCGTCGCAGCTCTTGCGCGAGCTGGTCGATGCGACGGGCTTTCCGATCACCTCGACGCTGATGGGGCTGGGCGCCTATCCGGCCTCGGGCAAGGGCTGGCTCGGCATGCTCGGCATGCACGGGCTTTACGAGGCCAATCTGGCGATGCACGGCTGCGATCTGATGATCAACCTCGGGGCTCGGTTCGATGACCGCATCACCGGGCGCGTCGCCGATTTCTCGCCGCATTCGACCAAGGCGCATGTCGATATCGACGCGTCGTCGATCAACAAGATCGTCAGCGTCGATCTGCCGATCGTCGGCGATATCGGCCATGTGCTCGAAGACCTGCTCAAGGTCTGGAAGGCGCGCGGGCGCAAGGTCAACAAGGAAGGCCTGGCGAAATGGTGGGGCAAGATCGACGACTGGAAGAAGGTGCGCTGCCTGAACTACACCAATTCCGACGCGATCATCAAACCGCAGCATGCGCTGGAGCGGCTGGAAGCCCTGACCAGGGGGCGCAACCGCTACATCACCACGGAAGTCGGCCAGCATCAGATGTGGGCGGCGCAATATCTGGGCTTCGAGGCGCCGAACCGCTGGATGACCTCGGGCGGTTTGGGGACGATGGGCTATGGTTTCCCGGCCTCGATCGGGGTGCAGATCGCGCATCCGGATGCGCTTGTCATCAACATCGCCGGTGAGGCCAGTTGGTTGATGAACATGCAGGAAATGGGCACGGCGACGCAGTTCCGCACGCCGGTCAAGCAGTTCATCCTGAACAACGAGCGACTGGGGATGGTGCGGCAATGGCAGGATCTGCTGCATGGCGGGCGCTATTCGCAAAGCTGGTCGGAAAGCCTGCCCGATTTCGTGAAACTGGCCGAGAGCTTCGGCTGGAAGGGCATCCTGTGCCGCGATCCGAAGGAGCTGGACGATGCGATCATGGAAATGATCGAGCATGACGGCCCGGTGCTGTTCGATTGCCTGGTCGAGAAGCACGAGAACTGCTTCCCGATGATCCCCTCGGGCAAGCCGCACAACGAGATGTTGCTGTCGGCCGATGCCGAGGCCTTCCGCGGCGGCGCCGCGCTGGTGTGAGAGCACCGGGGGCTCTGCCCCCGGACCCCCGGGATATTTCCGGCAAGATGAAAGATATTCGGAAGGGAGAGGGCAATGGCCGCTCTGAACATCAAGAAAGGCTCGTCGAGCCACTCCGCCTATGACCTGCGCGACTTTCATTCGGATGTCGAACGCAGCCACACCTTGGCCGTCATCGTCGAGAACGAACCGGGGGTTCTAGCCCGCGTGATCGGGCTGTTTTCCGGGCGCGGCTACAACATCGACAGCCTCACCGTGGCGGAAATCGACCACAAGGGGCACCGGAGCCGCATCACCATCGTCACCCGCGGCACCGAAGCGGTGATCGAGCAGATCCGCGCCCAGCTGGGCCGGATCGTGCCGGTGCACGAGGTTCACGACCTGACCACCGAGGCAAAGGCGGTGGAGCGGGAACTGGCGCTGTTCAAGGTCACGGCGACCGGCGAAAAGCGGGTGGAATCTTTGCGTCTGGCCGATATCTTCCGCGCCTCGGTGGTCGATAGCACGCTCGAAAGCTTCATCTTCGAGATCACCGGCACCTCGGAAAAGATCGACGCCTTTGCCGAGCTGATGCGGCCGCTCGGTCTGGTCGATGTGGCGCGCACGGGCGTCGCCGCGTTGGCGCGGGGCGTCTGAACAAGCGATCCGGAACAGGATCAGGGGGCCTTGCGGGCCCCCTTTTCAATGCCCGACGCCGTTCCTGATCCGGCGCAGCGCCAGCCAGACCACCGCGACGACCAGGGGCGTCAGCCCGGCCACCGCCATTTCCTTGCTGATGCCGATTTCCTTGGCGATCGGATAGACCGCATAGGCCGCCAGGCTGACGGCATAATAGCTGATCGCCACCACCGAGAGCCCCTCGACCGTGCGTTGCAGCCGCAGCTGCAGATCCGAGCGCCGGTCCATGCTTTCCAGAAGCTTCTGGTTCTGCGCCTGCCGCGCCACATCGACCCGGGTGCGCAACAGCTCGCCCGCCCGCGCCGCACGTTCGACCATCGCATTCAGCCGCACCTCGGCCGATTTCACCGTCCGCATCGCCGGATCATAGCGGCGGTTCATGAATTCCGAAAACTTCTGCCGCCCGTGAAACCGGCTTTCGCGCAGCACCTCGACCCGCTCGTTCACGATCGCCTCGTAAGCCGCGGTGGCCGAAAACCGGAACGTGTTCGTCACCGCCAGGCTTTCCAGCTCGGTCGAGACCTCGAGCAGACGGTGCAGCGTGTCCTCGGCCGGATGGGCGTCGTCGTTCATCAGCGCGACCAGATTGGTCAGCTCGGGATCCAGCGCGTTCAGCGTCTGCGTCAGCGCCCGCGCCCGGCCAAGGCCCAGCATCGACATCGCGCGATAAGTCTCCATCTCGCAGATCCGCTGCACGATCCGGCCCACGCGCCCCTGCCCCGTGCCGGGCTTGGCAAAAACCGCAAAGCGCATCTGCCCGGCCGAGTCGATGCGGAAATCGGTGGCGATCACCGCGGTTTCCTCCAGCACCCAGGTGCAGACAAGGCTTTCGGGCACGAACCAGCTGTCGATCAGCGGCAGGATCGCTTCGGTATCCTCGGGCAGATCCTCGATCCGGATCGACACCGCCGCCAGCCGCCGCCCCGGCGCCGACTGTATCCAGTCGGAGGGAAAGACTTCGGCCTCGGCCGGATCGAAGGGCCGCGTCGAAACCCCGGGCGCATAGGCCAGAAAGGTGGTGAATTCGGTGTGGCTGTCCCATTTCAGCGTGTGCCGGCCGATCTCGCCCGAATAATGCGTGACATCCTCGGGCGGGATCGCGGCGCCGTAGCGGGTCAGAAGATCGCACAGATGCGTGTGATCCTTGGCGCGATCACGGTTGGCGGCGTCGAAGGGTTCCTTGATCGCAAGATAGACGACATGGGCTGGCGCGCAGACCGAGGGAAAGGGACGGGCGTGCAGCTCGTTCACCAGCGCATAGCGCAGCGGATGGTCGTCGATGGGCGTCATGGCAAAGCCTTTGGCTGATGTCTTGTTCTTTGGCGTCGAGATAAGTCTGCACGGGGACGGCGCAAGAACGGAAGAGGCGGAATTCACGAAGCTTTGCGGCATACCGGCGCATACGGGCATTGCTGCAACAGCGAAGGCGACAGATGCAAAGGCCCCGGCAAAGCCGAGGCCCGCGTGCATCCGAGGCAGGAAAGCCTCAGTCGGCCATCAACCGCGAGACGACGACCGTCACCTCGGGCTTCTTGCCGATCTCTTCCATGGCGACCTGCCGGGCGATCCGGCGCAGCGCCTCGTCCAGCTTGTCATCATCGCGCACGACCTTGTCCGGGGCGGATTCAAGGAAGGCCGACAGCTCGTCCTCGATGATCTTCATCATGTCGCCGCCCGACTTGCCGCGCTCGGGCAGGCCCATCAGTTCGACCCAGGCATCACCCAGCGGCACGTCGTCCTCGTCGATGATCACGGTGATCAGCACATGGCCGTTCAGCGCCATGCGGATGCGTTCGCGCACCACCCCGTCAAGCGCCCCGATCAGCACCGTGCCATCCAGATAAAGCCGCCCGGTCTCGATATATTCGACGACTTTCGGCGCCGGGCCGGTCAGATCCAGCATCGTGCCGTTCGTCGCGACCTCGGTGGCGATGCCCTTCGACTGCGCGATCTTCGCATGTTCGCGCAGGTGGCGGTGCTCGCCATGCATCGGAATGAGGATCTGCGGCCGCAAAAGGTCATGCACCGCATCCAGATCGGGGCGGTTGGCATGCCCCGAGACGTGGTAAAGCCCGCCCCGGTCATCGACCACATCGACGCCCATTTCGGAAAAGGCGTTGATGATCTTGAACACGCCGCGTTCATTGCCCGGGATGATCTTCGAGGAAAACAGGAACGTATCCCCCTCTTTCATCGAGAGGCCCAGATATTTGCCGCGGCTCAGCTGCGCCGTCGCCGCGCGGCGTTCGCCTTGCGAGCCGGTGACGATCAGCATCAGGTTCTGGCGCGGCACATCGACCGCTTCCTCGGGCTGGATCGTGCCGGGGAAACCCTTGAGAACATTCGCATCTTCGGCAACCTGCACCATCTTGCGCATGGCCCGGCCCAGAAGACAGACAGACCGCCCCGCGGCCCGACCGGCTTCGGCCAGCGTCTTCAGCCGCGCCACGTTCGAGGCGAAGGTGGTCGTGACCACCATCCCCTTTTGCGCCGCGATGAAGTCGCGCAGCGGCGCCACCAGCGTCGATTCCGAGCGCCCCGGATTATGCGTGAAGACGTTCGTCGAATCGCAGCACAGAACCTTGATGCCCGCGCCCTCGTTGGCGATCTCGTGCCATTCGAGCGGGTCGAAGGGCTCGCCCACCACCGGATTGCCGTCGAGCTTGAAATCGCCCGTATGCACGACGCGGCCCGCGGGCGTGTCGATGATGAGCGCCGAGCTTTCCGGGATCGAATGGCTCACGGGGACGAATTGCACCCGGAACGGGCCGATATCGACCGCCTTCGGGCGCGGCTCGACGACGCGGATCATGTCCGAGGCGAGGCCCGCCTCCTCCATCTTCATCGCGACCAGCGCGGCGGTGAAGCGGCGGGCAAAGACCGGCGCGCGCAGCTTCGGCCACAGATGCGGCATGGCGCCGATGTGATCTTCATGGCCGTGGGTCAGGAAGATCGCGTCGATGCGGTTGACGTTGGCCTCGAGCCAGGCCGTGTCGGCCATGATCAGATCGACCCCGGGCGAGCCGTCCATGTCGGGAAAGGTCACGCCCAGATCGACGACGATCAGCCGCTCCTTGCCCTCGGGTCCGTAGCCATAGACATAGGCATTCATCCCGACTTCGCCGGCACCGCCCAAAGGAAGGTAGATCAGTCGCTCGCTCACGCCCCAAGTCCCTTGTTGTAATCGAAGATCAGACGCAGACCATGCATGGTCAGGTCATCCTCGACCTTGTCGAACAGATCGAAGCCCAGATCGAAGAGCGAGGCAAGACCCCCGGTGGCAATCACCTTCATCGGACGGTCGCGTTCCATCCGGATCTGCCGCACGATGCCTTCGACAAGGCCGATATAGCCCCAATACACCCCGGATTGGATGCAGGCCACCGTATTCGTGCCGATCACGCCTTGCGGTTTCGTGACATCGACATGCGGCAGGGCCGCTGCCGCCATATGCAGCGCCTCGAGGCTGAGGTTCACCCCGGGCGCGATCACCCCGCCGATATAGGCGCCATCGGGGGCCACGACGTCAAAGGTGGTGGCGGTGCCGAAATCGACGACGATCAGATCGCCGCCATGGCGGTCATAGCCCGCCACCGTGTTCACCAGCCGGTCCGGCCCGACCGTGGTGCCCAGATCGACCCGCGGCGCGACCGGCAGCTCGCAGCCCGGCTTGCCGACGACCAGCGGGCGGCAGTCGAAATAGCGGTTGCACAGAACGCGCAGGTTGAACACCACCCGCGGCGCGGTCGAGGAGATGATCGCCGCGGAAATCCTGCCCTGCAGGCCCTTGAGCTGCATCAGCGTGTTCAGCCAGACGAAATATTCGTCGGCGGTGCGGCGGTGGTCGGTGGCGATGCGCCAGGTGGCGGCGAAATCCGCCCCGTCCCAGACCGAAAACACGGTGTTGGTGTTACCGCAGTCGATGCACAAAAGCATGGGCGCCCCTAAAAGAAGATATCCGCCGCCGAGATCGCCCGCCGTTCCGGGCCGGTCACAAGGATCAGCGCGCCGGTGTCGTCGATCGTCTCGAAGGTGCCCGTCAAGGTTTCCGTGCCGGTGCGGGCGGTGATCCTTTGCCCGATCCTGGCGGCGCGGGCAAGCCATGCCGCGCGAATGGGGGCGAAACCGTAGCGCTCGAAGGTTGCGGCATAATGCGCGAAGCCGCGCGCCAGCGGCGGCAGGAAGTCGAGCGGGTCGATTTTCAGCCCGGTCTCTCCCACCAGCGACACCGGGGCGACAGCGCCCGGTTCCAGCGCCGCGGCGGGCGGGGCGGCGGCCAGATTGACGCCGATGCCCACCGCAAGATGGCTGATCTGCCCGCCGGTGCCGACGCTTTCCAGCAAGATCCCGGCGATCTTGCCGCCGTTCAGCAGCACGTCATTGGGCCATTTGATCGCGGTGACGGGTCCGGGGCCCATGACCTCGGTCAGCGCGGCCTCGAGCGCGAGCGCCGCGACAAAGGAATAAAGCGCCGCGGTGGCGGGGGTGACGGCGGGGCGAAAGACCAGCGTGGCGGCGAAATTGCCCGAGGGCATCAGCCAGTCGCGGCCGCGCCTGCCCCGGCCCGCGGTTTGCCGATGCGCGAAAACCCAAGCAGGCCCCGCAAGATGCGGGGCCAGCCGGGCCGCTTCGGCCATCGTCGTGTCGGTCTGCGCAAGGACGTGGCGGGCCACGCCCTCCGGCCAGTCTCCCGGCCAGTCGGGATCAGTTGACAAGGGAGGCTGCCGCGGCCTGCGCCGCGCCCTCGACGCCCGCCATGTTGATCGCACCGCCCAGCATCGCCCCCGCCGCCAGCACCAGGAAGGCGAATTGCAAGACCGGCATCCGGCCATCCAACGGCGCGGATTTTTCGCCGAAATACATGAAATAGACGATGCGTAGGTAGTAGAAGGCGCCGATCACCGAGGCCACGACCGCCGCCACCGGCACCCAGACGAACCCCGCCCCGATCGCCGCCTTGATCACCGCGAATTTGGCGAAGAAGCCCAGCATCGGCGGCACGCCCGCCAGCGAGAAGAGCAGCACCAAGAGCGCGAAGGCCTTCACCGGATCGGTTTTCGACAGCATGTTCAGCGCGGCGATTTCGGTGACGGGTTTGCCGTCACGCTCCATCGACAGGATGAAGGCGAAGGTGCCGACGTTCATCACGGTGTAGATCGTCATGTAGATCAGCATCGATTCCACGCCCGCCGCGGTGCCCGCCGCCAGCCCCAGCAGGCCAAAGCCCATGTGCGAGATCGAGGAATAGGCCATCAGCCGCTTGATGTCGCGCTGCCCGATCCCGGCGATGGCGCCCAGATACATCGAGGCCAGCGCCAGCGCGGCCAGGATCTGCCCCCATTCGCCCGGCACCTGCCCGAAGGCGTCATGCACGACCCGCGCGATCAGCGCCATCGCGGCCAGTTTCGGCGCAGTGGCAAAGAAGGCGGTGACCGGCGTCGGCGAGCCTTGATAGACGTCGGGCGTCCACATGTGGAAGGGCACGGCCGAGACCTTGAAGGCAAGGCCCGCGAGCAGGAACACCAGACCGAACAGCAGACCGATCGGCAGGTGGCCTTGCTCGACCACGGTGATGATGCCCGAGAACGTGGTGGTGCCCGCGAAGCCGTACACCAGCGAGGCGCCGTAGAGCAGCAGACCGGACGACAGCGACCCCAGCACGAAGTATTTCAGACCGGCTTCCGACGACACCGCCGAGTCCCGGCGCAGCGCCGCGACGACGTAAAGCGCCAGCGACTGCAGTTCGAGCCCGATGTAAAGCGACATCAGATCGCCCGCCGAAACCATCATCATCATGCCGACGACGGCGAGCACGATCAGGATCGGATATTCGAACCGCAGCAATCCGCGACGGCCCATGTAATCCGCACTCATCGCCAGCACGGCCGCGGCCGAGACCAGGATCACCACTTTCGCGAAGCGCGCGAAATCATCGGCGATGAAGAGCCCGCCAAAGGCCGTTTGCGTGCCCGAGCCCATCCCGATGATCAGAGCCAGCGCCAGCATGGTGACGGCCGAGGCCCAGAGGATGGGTTTCGCCACCCTGTCCTTGCCGGTCCAGACGCCGAAGAGCAGCACCCCCATCGCATAAAGGGCCAGCAACACCTCGGGCAGGACGAGAGAGAATTCCGCTTTTGTCATGGGTCTTTCTCCTCAGTTGCCCGCGGTCGCATGCGCGACGGTGCCGAGGTCGGCGTGGTAATTCTGGACAAGATGGGCCACCGAAGGCCCGATCAGATCGGTCACAAGGCTGGGGTAGACGCCCAGGATCAGCGTCATCGCGACAAGCGGCGCGAAGATCGCCTTTTCGCGGGTCGTCATGTCGGAAATCGTCTTCAGGCTTTCCTTGACCAGCTCGCCAAAGACCACGCGGCGGTAAAGCCACAGCGCATAGGCCGCCGACAGGATCACCCCCGAGGTCGCAAAGAGCGCCACCCAGGTGTTGACCTGGAAGATGCCGAGCAGCGTCAGGAATTCGCCGACGAATCCGCTGGTGCCCGGCAGCCCGACGTTCGCCATGGTGAAGAACATGAAGATCAGCGCGTAAGCGGGCATCCGGTTCACCAGACCGCCATAGGCGGCGATTTCCCTTGTGTGCATGCGGTCATAGATCACGCCGACGCACAGGAACAAGGCCCCCGAGATGAAGCCGTGGCTGAGCATCTGGAAGATCGCGCCATCGACGCCCTGCTGGTTCGCCGCGAAAATCCCCATCGTCACATAGCCCATGTGGGCGACCGACGAATAGGCGATCAGCTTCTTCATGTCTTCCTGGGCCAGCGCCACCAGCGAGGTGTAGACGATGGCCACGGCCGAGAGGATGAAGACGAAGGTGGTCATCGTCTCTGCCCCCACCGGGAACATCGGCAGCGAGAAGCGCAGGAAGCCGTAGCCGCCCATCTTCAGCAGAACCGCGGCCAGCACGACCGAGCCCGCAGTGGGCGCCTGCACGTGGGCATCGGGCAACCAGGTGTGCACCGGCCACATCGGCATCTTCACCGCAAACGAGGCGAAGAACGCCAGGAAGAGCAGCGTCTGCACCCCGCCCGTCAGGCTCCACCACCCCAGGAACGGCAGATCCGCATGCGGGAAGTCGAAGGTCATCAGCGTCACGATGTCGGTGGTGCCCGCCATCATATACATCGCCACCATCGCGACCAGCATCAGCACCGAGCCGAGGAAGGTATACAGGAAGAACTTGAAGGCCGCGTAGATGCGCTCCTTGCCGCCCCAGATCCCGATGATCAGGAACATCGGAATGAGCCCCGCCTCGAAGAAGAGGTAGAACAGCACCAGATCCAGCGCCACGAAGACGCCGATCATCAGCGCTTCCAGGACGAGGAAGGCGATCATGTATTCCTTGACGCGCGTTTCCACATGCCAGGCGCTGGCGATGGTGAGCGGCATCAGGAAGGTGGTCAGCATCACGAACAGGATCGAGATGCCGTCCACGCCCAGCTTGTAATGCAGGCCCATGATCCAGGCCCGGTCCTCGACGAACTGCATGCCCGGGTTTTGCGGATCGAAGCCCGCCAGCAGCAAAAGCGAGACAAGGAAGGTCACCACGGTCGCGCTCAGCGCCACCCATTTCGCATTGCGGTCGGCCGCCGGACCTGAGCCGCGGCTGACCACGGCAAGCACCGCCGCCGCGGCCAGCGGCAGGAAGGTGATGATGGAGAGGAGGTTTTGCATCAGTTCATTCCCCCGGTCCGCACGACCCAGAACATCAGTGCAACGATGCCCAGCACCATCGCAAACGCATAGTGGAAGAGATAACCCGACTGGATCCGCCCCGCGACGCGGGTGAAGAACGGGATCCAGCCAAGCGCGAGCCCGTTGATCGCCCCGTCGATGACGGCGCCATCGCCGCCCTTCCACAGTTTGCGACCAAGCGATTTGGCCGGGTTCACGAAGAGCAGATCGAACAGCTCGTCGAAATACCACTTGTTGAGCAGGAAGCGGTAAAGCCCCGGCAGCGCCCGTGCCGTCCGGCCCGGCAGCGGCTTGTCGCCGATGTAGTAGAGCCAGGCGAAGAAGAAGCCGGTGACCATCGCGCCGAAGGGCGAAAGCTTCACCCAGTCGGGCACGGCATGGGCATCGTGGATCACATGGTTCGTCTCGGCCATGAAGATCGCGCCCTGCGGGGCTTTCGCCACCGCATGCTCCGCCGCGGGTTCCGCCATCGCCATCGTGCCCGCCATCGCGGCTTCATGCGCCGCCTCGGCCGTCATCGCGGCTTCGGAGCCATGGCCCTCGGTCGCGTGCCCTTCGGTCGCGTGTTCGGTGCCATGTTCCGCCCCGTGCGCCGCGGCAGGCAGGTTGAAGAAGCTGGCCACCTTGTCGCCGAAGAAGCTGTGATACCAGACCATCCCGGCCAGCACCGAGCCCACCGCCAGCACCGCCAGCGGCGCCAGCATCACCGTCGGGCTTTCATGGGCATGGTCATGCTTGTGATGATCGCCCCGCGCCTCGCCGTAGAAGGTGAGGAAGATCAGCCGCCAGGAATAGAACGAGGTCATCCCCGCCGCCGCGACCAGCACGTAGAAGGCGAAACCGTTGCCCGAGGCAAAGGCGCTTTCGATGATCGCGTCTTTCGACAGATAGCCCGCAAAGCCCACCGGCACGCCGCCGATCGAGAGGAACGGGATGCCGACGCCGGTGATGGCGAGGGTGCCGATCATCATGATCGCGAAGGTGAAGGGGATCTTTTTGCGCAGGCCGCCGTAATTGCGCATGTCCTGTTCGTGGTGCATCGCATGGATGACAGACCCGGCGCCCAGGAACAGCATCGCCTTGAAGAAGGCATGCGTCAGCAGGTGGAACATCGCGACCGAATAGACGCCCGAGCCGGCAGCCACGAACATGTAGCCCAGCTGCGAACAGGTCGAATAGGCGATCACGCGCTTGATGTCGTTTTGCACAAGGCCGACGGTCGCGGCAAAGAACGCGGTGACGGCGCCGACATAGACGACCATCATCTTGGCTTCCGGCGCATATTCAAAGAGCGGCGACATCCGGCACACCAGGAACACCCCGGCGGTCACCATCGTCGCGGCGTGGATCAGCGCCGACACCGGGGTCGGGCCTTCCATCGCATCCGGAAGCCAGGTGTGCAGGAACAGCTGCGCCGATTTCCCCATCGCGCCGATGAACAGAAGCACGGCGATCAGGTTGGCGGCGTTGAACTCCCACGACAGGAAGTGCAGTTGCGTCTTGGCCAGCTCGGGGGCCGAAGCAAAGATCACGTCCATGTCGATGCTGTCGGTCAGGAAAAACAGCCCCATGATCCCCAGCGCAAAGCCGAAATCGCCGACGCGGTTGACGACAAAGGCCTTGATCGCCGCGGCATTGGCCGAGGGTTTCTTGTAGTAAAAACCGATCAGCAGATAGGAGGCGACCCCCACCCCTTCCCAGCCGAAGAACATCTGCACCAGGTTGTCGGAGGTCACCAGCATCAGCATGGCGAAGGTGAAGAACGACAGATAGGCGAAGAACCGCGCCTTGTAGCTCTCGTGATGGGTCCAGTTCTCGTCATGGGCCATGTAGCCCCAGGAATAGAGGTGCACGAGCGCCGAGACCGTGGTGACGACGATCAGCATGATCGCGGTCAGCCGGTCGAGCCGGATCCCCCAGGCGGTATCGAGCGTGCCCGAGCGGATCCAGTCGAGCAGATGCACATGCTGCGTCTCGGCCGGAAGCGTCAGAAAGACGTACCAGCTCAGCGCGCAGGACAGGAACAAAAGGCCGGTGGTGACGACAAGCGCCCCCTTTTCCGTGATCAGCCGCCAGCCGAAGCCGCCGATCAGGGCGCCAAGGAGTGGCGCAAGCAGGATGATCGTGGCCATGGCCTTACCCCTTCATCACGTTGACGTCTTCGACGGCGATGGTGCCGCGGTTGCGGAAGAAGACCACCAGGATCGCCAGACCGATCGCGGCCTCGGCGGCGGCGACGGTCAGCACGAACATGGTGAAGACCTGTCCGACAAGGTCGCCAAGATGCGTCGAGAAGGCGACGAAGTTGATATTCACGGCCAGAAGCATCAGTTCGATCGACATCAGAATGACGATGACGTTCTTGCGGTTGACGAAGATGCCGAAAATGCCGGTGACGAACAGGATCGCCGCCACTGCAAGATAATGTTCCAATCCGATCGTCATCGCTTCCCCTCCGGGCCCGACCCCGTTGTCTTGTTCTTTCTCATCACAGCCCCTGCCCCGGTTTCACGTCGACCATCTCCAGCGCCTTGGCCGGGTCGCGGTGCATCTGCGCGATCACGTTTTGCCGCTTGATGTCGGTGCGGTGGCGCAGCGTCAGCAGGATCGCCCCGATCATCGCGACCAGCAGCACCAGACCCGCGCCCTGGAAGAGGTAGAGGTATTTGTCATAAAGGATCATGCCGAGGGCGGCGGTGTTTTCGACCCCCTCGGGCGCGGGCGCGGCGCGCAGGCCATTGGCCGCATCCGCCGTGTTCCAGACCATCAGCCCGGTCGCCAGCTGCGCCAGCATGACCAGCGCGATCAGCCCGCCCACCGGCGCATAGCGCACCAGCTGCCCGCGCAGCGCCGCAAAGTCGATGTCAAGCATCATCACGACAAACAGGAACAGCACCGCCACCGCGCCGACATAGACGATGATCAGCAGCATGGCGACGAATTCCGCCCCCATCAGCACGAAAAGCCCCGCCGCCGACAGGAAGGTCAGGATCAGCCACAAAACCGCATGCACCGGGTTCTTGGAAAGCACCACCATGAGGCCCGCAACCACCGCCACGACGGCGAAAAGGTAAAAGGCGAATACGAACACCGTCATGTGTTTTCCCCCGATTTCTCGTCGAAGACCTCGCGCGCCAGTTCCAGCGCCTTGGTCATGGCGGGCACGCCGCCGAACATGCTCATCTGAAAGATCACCTCGGCGATCTCCCGCTCGGTTGCCCCCGCCTCAAGCGCATGGCGGATGGTCAGCCGGACCGGCGCCTCGGCCTGCGCGCCCAGCGTCACCTGCCCCGCCAGCGTCACTAGAAGCCGGGTGCGCGCATCCAGCCCGTCGCGGTTGAAGGTCTTGCCGAACCACATTTCCAGCATGTCGGCCGGCATGGTCGGAAACATCTTCTCGAAGGCCTTGGGGTTGAAGCTCTCCAGAGCCGGGTTGAACATCCGGGCCATTTCCGTGCCCTGCTCCATCATCGCCATGAAAAGCTTCTGAAAATCCGCGTTCATCTGTAGGGTGCATCCATCTCGATGTTGCGGGCGATTTCGGCCTCCCAACGAGCGCCGTTCTCCAGCAGTTTTTCCTTGGTGTAGAACAGTTCCTCGCGCGTCTCGGTGGCGTATTCGAAATTCGGCCCCTCGACGATGGCATCGACCGGGCAGGCCTCCTGGCAATAGCCGCAGTAGATGCACTTGGTCATGTCGATGTCGTAACGCGTGGTCCGGCGCGAGCCGTCCTCGCGCGGTTCGGCGTCGATGGTGATCGCCTGCGCCGGGCAGATCGCCTCGCACAGCTTGCAGGCGATGCAGCGTTCCTCGCCCGAGGGATAGCGGCGCAGCGCATGTTCGCCGCGGAAGCGCGGCGACAGCGGCCCCTTTTCATGCGGGTAGTTCAGCGTCGGCTTCGGCGCGACGAAGTATTTCATCCCCAGCGCGAAGCCTTTGATGAAGTCCCACAGGACGAAGTATTTCGCTGCGCGAACATAATCGAAAGCCATCAGTCGTTCTCCGCCGGATCGGTCTTGCCAGTGCCTTGCTTGGCCGGGCCGGAAACGGTCCATTTCCGGCTGTCGGAGGCGACCTCGAGGTCGCCCACGCCAAAATCTCCGCGCCCTTCCAGCGCCCCCACCGCCCGCATGATCGGCGGCGTCTTCGACAGGAACGAGGTCACGTTCCTGCCATCCACTTCCAGCCGGTAGCCCTCGACGATGACCGGCACCAGCTTCACCACGCGCCCGTCAAGGGTCAGGGTCAGCGTCTCGCGGTTCGGATCCTTCACGTTCATGCTCCCATGCTCCAACGGGCCCAGAAGCCGCCCAGAACTTCGAATTTCGCCAGGAAAGCCACGACCACGACCCAGGCCAGCGACAGCGGCAGGAAGACTTTCCAGCCGATCCGCATCAGCTGGTCGTAGCGGTAGCGCGGCACGATGGCCTTCACCATGGCGAAGACGAAGAACACCGCCGCCATCTTCGCCACCATCCAGAGCACGCCATCGGGCACGCCGGGAATGGGCGAGAGCCAGCCGCCGAAGAACAGGACCGAGGTCAGCGCGCACATCAGCCAGACGGCGATATATTCGCCCGCCATGAACAGCAGATAGGGCGTCGAGGAATATTCGACCATGAAGCCCGCGACGAGTTCGGATTCCGCTTCCGGCAGGTCGAAGGGCGGGCGGTTGGTTTCGGCGAGCGCCGAGATGAAGAACAGCGCCACCATCGGCAGATGCGGCAGCCAGTACCAGTTCAGCAGGCCGAAATCCCCGCGCTGCGCCTCGACGATCGCCGAGAGGTTCATCGAGCCGGTCGAGATGATCACGCCGACGATGATCAGACCCATCGACACTTCATAGGAAATCATCTGCGCCGCCGAGCGCAGCGAGCCGAGGAAGGGATATTTCGAGTTCGAGGCCCAGCCGCCCATGATCACGCCGTAAACCTCCAGCGAGGAGGCCGCGAAGACGAAGAGGACGGCGACGTTGATGTCGGCCATCACCCAGCCTTCGTTGAACGGCACGACGACCCAGGCCAGAAGCGCCAGAACAAGGCTGAGCATCGGCGCAAGGAAATAGACCGGCTTGTCGACGCCCGCGGGCACGACGATTTCCTTGAAGACATATTTCGCCGCATCCGCCACCGATTGCAAAAGGCCGAAGGCGCCCACCACGTTCGGACCCCGGCGCATCTGCACCGCCGCCCAGATCTTGCGGTCGCCCCAGACCAGCAGCAAAAGGCCGATCATCACGAAAGCGATGATGCCCAGACCCTGCGCAAGCAGGATGAGGGTCTGTCCAAGTGATGTTGCCCAGAAGTCAGCCATGTTGTCCCTCGGATCCGTCCTGCATCATTCGTTTCAAACCGTCGGAATGCCGCGCTCGTGGCAATCGGCGACGGTCACTTCCGCATCGATCGTGCGCAAGCCCCGCGGCAGCGCCGGCGAGATGAGGTAAACCGCATCCGCCTGCAGGCTGCCGCCCGAGCGTGTCACGTTGGTACGCACATGCCGGGCAAAGCCGAAGCCGCGGATCTGCGCATATTGTGCCGCGGCGCAGGCGGCATAAGCCGTCACCGCCGCCTTGCTGGTGGTGCCCGACAGCGCCACCTGAAATCCCACCAGATCGTCATCGAGCAGATGCGTCTCGACCCCCTCATAGGTGATCGTCGCGCCCGAGACCGCCCCGCCCCCGGCTTCGGCGCAGCCGCTCAGCCCGGCCGCAAGGCCGGTCAGAAGCGCCACGGGAAGGATCGGCGACAGGGTCATGGGGTCACTCCGCCGCCACGGCCGGGGATTTGCGCCCCTTGGCCTGCGCCGAACACTCCGCCATCACCACCGAAGCCCGGGCGATCGGGTTGGTGAAGTAATAATCGGCAAGCGCCAGCCGGAAGCTCGCCTTGCCCATGTCGCGCCGCTCGGGCACGGTCCAGCCGTTGTCGGCCAGATCGTCGATGTCGCCCAGATGCGGGTGTTTCGCCAGCATCGACTGGCGCAGCCCGCCAAGGCTGTCCCAGGGCAGCGTGGCCCCCAGTTCCGCCGACAGCGCGCGCAGGATCGCCCAGTTTTCCTTGGCTTCGCCCGGCGCGAAGGTGGCGCGGAAAGCCAGCTGCGGACGCCCCTCGGTGTTGACGAACAGCCCGTGTTCTTCGGTATAGGCCGCGCCCGGCAGGATGATGTCGGCGCGCGAAGCCCCGCGATCGCCGTGCGAGCCCTGATAGATGACAAACGGCCCGCCTTCGGAGGCCGGGGTGATTTCCACCTCGTCGGCGCCCATGTTGTAGATCACCTGCACGCCCTCGAGCGCGACGAGCAGACCGCCATTGGTGACCGCCCCCACATCCATCGCACCGACGCGGGCGGCCGCGGTGTGCAGCATCAGCATCCGCCCCGACAGCGCCATCGCATTCGCGATCACCGCATCGCCATCGGCCTCGGAAATCGCGCCCTGCCCCAGGATCACGATGGCCTCTTTCGACGCTTTCAACCCGGCCAAGGCCGCGCGGTCGGTGCCGACATGGTCATAATCATAGGTCAGATCGACCGCCGGGCCGATCAGCTTGACCACCGCGCCCCTGGCCCAGGCCTTGCGGATACGGGCGTTCAGCACCGGCGCCTCGGTCCGCGGATCGGTGCCGATCAGGATGATTTCCTTGGCCTGGTCAATGTCCGCAATCGCGACATTGCCGACATAGGCAGACCGGTTGCCGATCGGCAGACGCGCGCCATCGGTGCGGCATTCGACCGAGCCTCCCTGCGCTTCGATCAGGTGCTTCAGGCTGTAGGCGGCCTCGGTCGAGCAAAGATCGCCGACCAGACCCAGAACCTTCTTGCCCGTCATCGCCGCGGCGGCGGCAGAGAGCGCCTCGGGCCAGCTGGCCTTGCGCAGCTTGCCGTTTTCGCGAATGTAAGGCGTATCAAGGCGTTGGCGGCGCAGCCCGTCCCAGATGAAACGGCCCTTGTCGCTCAGCCATTCCTCGTTCACGCCGTCATGGTTGCGCGGCACGATGCGTTTGACCTCGCGGCCCTTGGCGTCGATGCGGATGTTCGAGCCAAGCGCGTCCATCACGTCGATGCTTTCGGTCTTCACCAGTTCCCACGGACGCGCAGTGAAGGCATAGGGCTTGGAGGTCAGCGCGCCGACCGGGCACAGGTCGATGATGTTGCCCTGCAGGTTGCTGTCGAGCGTCATGTCCAGATAGCTGGTGATCTCGCTGTCGCAGCCGCGCCCGGTCTGGCCCATCTGGGTGATGCCCGCAACCTCGGTGGTGAAGCGCACGCAGCGGGTGCAGGAAATGCAGCGCGTCATCTCGGTCTTGACCAGCGGGCCAAGGTTGAGGTTGTCCGAGGTGCGCTTGACCTCGCGGAAGCGCGAGACCGAGCCGCCATAGGCCATCGCCTGATCCTGCAGATCGCATTCGCCGCCCTGATCGCAGATCGGGCAATCCAGCGGGTGGTTGATCAGCAGGAATTCCATCACGCCTTCGCGCGCCTTCCGCACCATCGGCGAATTCGTCCTGATCACCGAGGGCTCGCCATTCGGGCCGGGGCGCAAGTCCTTGATCTGCATGGCACAGCTGGCGGTGGGCTTGGGCGGACCGCCGACCACTTCGACCAGACACATCCGGCAGTTGCCCGCGATCGACAGCCGTTCATGATAGCAGAACCGCGGCACTTCGATGCCCGCCTGTTCGCAGGCCTGGATCAGGGTCAGGCTGGGATCGACCTCGACCTCGATGCCGTCGATGATGATCTTGCGCAGGGTGCTCACGCTTCTTCTCCACTTGCAGTCGGTGGCGGGGCAGATGCCCCCGGTCGTTGGTAGGTTCGGACGCTCAGCTTTCGGCGTCGTCCGTCTTGGCGGGGGTCTCGGCGGCACGTCCGCCTCGGATCGAATTGACCGGCGGATGCACCGGGTCTTTCTCCAGCACGATGATCGCGTCATGCACATGGATGCCCGAGACCAGATGCCCGAACGGCCCGACCTTCTGCTTGCCGCCATGATACCAGCGGTGCATGTCGTCGGTCAGTTTGCGCAGGAAATTGAAGATGTTGTCGGGCGTATCAAGACCGCCGCCAAAGTTCTTCCAATAGGCGCATTGCATGTCTTCGATCATGTAGAGGCCGCCCTCGGACAGAAGCGGGAAGAGCGTGCGCAGGCTGGCGCGGACGTGTTTCATCATATGGCTGCCGTCATCCAGAATGATGTCGACACCGCCCATTTCCGCGATGACCTCGGCCAGAAACTTCGGGTCGGCCTGCGAGCCGATCCGCACCTGCCCCGCCTCGCCGTTGTATTGGGCGCAGTCGGGGTTGATGTCGATGCCGAAGATCACCGCTTCGGGGCCGAAATAGCGCCGCCAGAGCCCGAGCGAGCCGCCGCGCCAAGTGCCGATTTCCAGCATCCGCACCGGCTTGCCGCGGAACTTCTCGAAATAGCGCTCATAGATCGGCAGATAATGGTGCCACTTGTGCACCTCCCGCCCCTCGGTCGTGGCGTAAAGATCGACCAGATCGCCGCCCGTCTTGTATTTCTCGCGAATGTCCGCAGCGACATCGGTGCCCTGAAACCGGAAATTCGGCTTGGCCTTTTTCGCCGGGGTCGCGCCCGCGTCGGAGGCCGCCGTCGCCTCGACCGCCGTCGTGCCGTTGTCGGTCTTGCTCATGCACAGCCCCCCGGAAAGATCCACGCGCCTTCGCTGAAATTGTCCCTGTCGCCCGAGGCGACCTTGCCACCGCAGAGCGCATTGGCGGCGCGTTTCGCCTCGGCGCCCTCGTCATAGCCGAAGCGGGCGGCCTTGCGCGTCACCGCCAGTTCGCCCGAGGACAGGAAGGCCCCCTGATAGCCCGCAACCTCGGCCAGGCGCGGCGCATGGGCGCCGCCATCGGGCATCGGCGCCGCGGCGGCGCAGCCCGCGATCGCAAGGGGAAGCAGCAGCGCCCGCATCAGTAGCCCTTCCTCTCGTTGACCCGCGGACAGGCCAGATCCAGCCGATAGACGCCCGCCGCCAGCCGCCGCACCTCGGCGGGATCGCGCGAGATCGCCCGCGACGAGGGGCAGACGATATCGACCACCAGCAGCACGCCCTTTTTCAGCGCGCGCTCGTCGGTTTCCGTGACGCCCTCGTATTCGACCTCGAAGGCCGAGGCGAAGCCGTCCCAGGAAAGGCACTCCTCCAGCCCCTGCGCGTTTCTTTCGCACTGCTGGCCGCCGGTCATCACCTGACCGTAATAGTCCACCTGCGCGCCGCGCACGCCCTCGGACAGGCGCAGATGCCGCGACAGATCGGGGATGTAGCCCGAAGCGCGCAGGCTGTACGCCGGGGGCTCGGCCAGCGCAGGCAGACAGGCGCAGGCCAGCACCGCAACCGTCGCCGTTCCCCCCGTCGTGATCCTGTGAAAGCTGCCCGACCCGGTGGCCATCTCAGATCACTCCGCCGCCATCGCGCCCATGCGGCCGGTCTTGCGCGCCTTGATCCGGTCCTCGATCTCCTCGCGGTAATGCCGGATCAGCCCCTGGATCGGCCAGGCGGCGGCATCGCCAAGGGCGCAGATCGTGTGGCCCTCGACCTGTTTCGTCACCGAAAACAGCATGTCGATTTCTTCGATCTCGGCCTCGCCCGTCACCAGACGGTCCATCACCCGCCACATCCACGAGGTCCCCTCGCGGCAGGGGGTGCACTGGCCGCAGCTCTCGTGCTTGAAGAATTTCGACAGCCGGGCGATCGCCTTGATGATGTCGGTCTGCTGATCCATCACGATCAGGCAGGCGGTGCCGAAGGACGACTGCTTTTCGCGCATGCCGTCGTAATCCATGATCGCGTCTTCGCACAGATGCGCCGGAATGACCGGGCACGAAGCCCCGCCCGGGATCACCGCTTTCAGGTTTTTCCAGCCGCCGCGCACGCCGCCGCCGTGTTTCTCGATCAGCTCCTTCATGCTGATCGACATCGATTCCTCGACGACGCAGGGGGTGTTCACATGGCCCGACATCGCGAACAGCTTGACGCCGGTGTTGTTCGGCCGCCCGATGCCCGCGAACCAGGCGCCACCGCGGCGCAGGATCGTCGGCACGACGGCGATGGATTCGACGTTGTTCACCGTGGTCGGGCAGCCATACAGCCCCGAGCCCGCCGGGAACGGCGGTTTCATCCGCGGCATCCCCTTCTTGCCCTCAAGGCTTTCCAGAAGCGCGGTTTCCTCGCCGCAGATATAGGCGCCCGCGCCGTGGTGCAGATAGACGTCGAAGTCGTAGTCCGAGCGGCAGGCGTTCTTGCCGATCAGCCCGGCTTCGTAGCATTCGTCGATGGCGGCCTGCAGGGCCTCCTTTTCGCGGACATATTCGCCGCGGATGTAGATATAGGCCGCCCGCGCGCCCATGGCGAAACCGGCGATCAGCGCGCCTTCGATCAGCGTATGCGGATCGTGGCGCATGATTTCGCGGTCCTTGCAGGTCCCGGGCTCGGATTCATCGGCGTTGATCACCAGAAACGAGGGCCGCCCGTCGGATTGCTTCGGCATGAACGACCATTTGAGCCCGGTCGGAAAGCCCGCGCCGCCGCGTCCGCGCAGCCCCGAGGTCTTGACCTGCTCGATGATCCAGTCCCGGCCGTTGCCCAGGATCGCCGCCGTGCCATCCCAGTGACCACGCGCCATCGCGCCCTTCAGCGAGCGGTCGTGCATCCCGTAGATGTTGGTGAAGATGCGATCGTGATCGTTGAGCATGTCCATTCCCTCGGTTTCGGCGGGGGCCGGTCCCCGGCCCGCGCGGCATCGGCCTGCGATGCACACGGTCTCCCTCGTCCGGGCCGCAACCCGGCGCTTCCGGACCTCGGTCCGGGAAATCCCGAGCCCCGCAGGGCTCGGGATCGTGTCTTGCCGCGCCAGCGCCTCTCCCCAGGCGCCGGGCGGGGTCTTTCCTCAGCCCCGACGGGGCTTTTGCTTGCCTTTCTGCGCGGGCGCCGGTTTGGCAGCCGGTTTCGGCGCCGCAGCAGTCGGTGCGACGACCGGCGCGGGCGCCGGTTCGGCGGCCTTGACCGGAGCCACAGCGGGCGCGGCGACCGGCGCGGCTTTCACCGGTTCGGGCGCTTTCGGCACTTCGGCGGTCTTCACCGCCGCCGCAGGCGCCGCGGCCGGAACCGCCCGGCGCAGCGCGGCGCCCTCTTCGGCCGTCATCGGCGCTTTCGGTTCAGGCAGACCGCAGGTCGCCCAGCAGATCAGCCGCGCAAGGATCAGCGCAGAGATCACCCCGGCGATCGCCGCCATCCAGATCCCCACCGAACCCAGAAGCCAAAGTGCAAAGAAAATCGCGGCACCGAGCCAACCACCCAGCTTGCGGGCTTTCGTCTGGCAGTCTGTGTCGTTCGTCGACATTTTGCCTTTCCTTTCCCTCTTTCCGTGCCGGGTGGCGGACGTCACGCCGTCCCGGCCTCTGTAGGTTGTCGTTCAAGTCTTCAGATCAGTCGTCCGTCTTCAGTAACTGTTTGTCTTCGCCCGTTCGAGGAAACGGTCAAGCCCTTCCTCGACGATGATCTGCGCCTGAACCACCCAGCGGTCGCCACTGGCGCGCCCCGGAAAGCCCTTCAGATTGCCGTCCATCCAGGCAATTTCGGCCACGCCCCAAGCGGCGATCTGGTCGAAATGGAAGATGCCCAGATCGTGCAGAAGCGCCTCGATCGCCGGTCCGATGCTCTCGATCTTCTGCAGGTCGTCCGCCTTGCCGTCGCGTGCCGCGGCCAACGCAAGCGGTTTCTGCGCAGCGGTTTCAGCCGTTTGTGCGGCTTTCGCCGCCGCCCCGGCCGCCGGTGCCACCGGGGTTGACGTCCCCCCGGCCAGATCCGCCGTCGCCGCCGCTTTCGCCGCCTCGGCCGCCGCCTGCTGCTGCACCGCCGAGCGCGGCCGCGCGCTCATCAGACCGATCGCGCCCATCTGCCCCGAGACCTGCCATGGGGCGGAAAGCCGCACCTCGGTCCCGTCGATCCGGCGGGTGCCATCGCCCACCGCCACCGCCCGCGCGACCGAGCCGTTCTGCGCCTCGCGCCCCCCCGGGGTCGCCGTGCAGCTGGTCAGGCCGGTCGCGGGTTCCGCCCCGAACCGCCCGATCTGAGAGCCCGGCACCAGCGTCTTGCCCGCGGCCAGATCGTCGATCAGCCGCTCCAGCCCCGCCTCGGTCAGGTCCTCGTAGTAATCCTTGCCGATCTGCGCCATCGGCGCATTCGCGCAGGCGCCCAGACATTCGACCTCTTCCCAGCTGAACTTGCCATCGGCCGACAGCGCATGCGGCTGCGCCGAGATCTTGCGCTTGCAGACCGACATCAGGTTTTCCGAGCCCATGATCATGCAGCTTGTGGTGCCGCAGACCTGGATATGCGCGACCGAACCCGTCGGCTGCAGCTGGAACATGAAGTAGAAGGACGCCACTTCGAGCACGCGGATATAGGGCATGTCGAGCAGGTCGGCGACATGTTCGATCGCGGGCTTCGAGAGCCAGCCTTCCTGTTCCTGCGCGCGGAAAAGCAGCGGGATCACCGCCGAGGCCTGACGGCCCGCGGGGTATTTGGTGATCTGCGCTTCCGCCCAGGCGCGGTTCGCGGGCGTGAAGGCGAAGCTGTCGGGTTGGGTGGCGTGCAAACGGCGCAGCATCAGCGGTCAATCTCCCCGAACACGACATCCATCGTGCCGATGATGGCCGACACATCGGCCAGTTGGTGTCCCTTGGCGACGGCATCGATCGATTGCAGATGCGCGTAGCCCGGCGCGCGGATCTTGGCGCGATAGGGTTTGTTGGTGCCATCGGCGACCAGATAGACGCCGAATTCGCCCTTCGGCGCCTCGACCGCGGCATAGACCTCGCCCGCGGGAACCTTGAAGCCCTCGGTGTAAAGCTTGAAATGGTGGATGAGCGCCTCCATCGAGGTCTTCATCTCGGCCCGTTTCGGCGGCGTCAGCTTGCCGCGCGAAAGGATGTCGCCCTGCCCGTCCGGCGCGCGCAGTTTCGCGCAGGCCTGCAGGATGATGCTGGTCGACTCGCGCATCTCGGCCATGCGGACCAGGTAGCGGTCATAGCAGTCGCCATTCTTGCCGATGGCCACTTTGAAGTCGAATTCGTCATAGCATTCATAGGGTTGCGCGCGGCGCAAATCCCAGGCGAAGCCGGAACCGCGGACCATCACGCCGGAATAGCCCCAGCGGGAAATCTCTTCCTCGGTGATGATGCAGATATCGGCGTTGCGCTGCTTGAAGATCCGGTTTTCGGTCAGCAGCCCCTCGATGTCATCAAGCACCTGCGGGAAAGCCTTGGCCCAGATCTCGATATCGTCGATCAGATCGGGCGGCAGATCCTGATGCACCCCGCCCGGGCGGAAGTAGTTCGCGTGCAGACGCGCGCCACAGGCCCGTTCGTAGAAGATCATGAGCTTTTCGCGTTCCTCGAAGCCCCAGAGCGGCGGCGTCAGCGCGCCGACGTCCATCGCCTGCGTGGTGACGTTCAGAAGATGGTTCAGGATCCGGCCGATTTCCGAAAACAGCACCCGGATCAGCGAGGCGCGGCGCGGCACGGCAGTCCCGGTCAGCTTCTCGATCGCCAGGCACCAGGCATGTTCCTGGTTCATCGGCGCCACATAGTCGAGCCGGTCGAAATAGGGCGTGTTCTGCAGATAGGTCCGGCTTTCCATCAGCTTTTCGGTGCCGCGGTGCAAAAGCCCGATATGCGGGTCGGCACGTTCGACGATTTCCCCGTCGAGTTCCAGCACCATCCGCAAAACCCCGTGCGCCGCAGGGTGTTGCGGGCCGAAGTTGATGTTGAAGTTGCGGATGCTCTGCTCGCCGGTCAGCACGTCTTCCGAGCCGTCGTCGTAGCTGTTGTGCCGGATGTCGCCGTCCATGCCTCTTCCCCTTGTGCTGCTTGCCTCAGCCGTTCCGTTGCCGGATCAGCTGCGCTTCTCGTCGCCCGGAAGCACGCTCTGCGCGCCTTCCCACGGGCTGAGGAAATCGAATTGCCGGTATTCCTGCGCCAGCTTCACCGGTTCGTAGACGACGCGCTTTTGCACCTCGTCGTAACGCAGCTCGATGTAGCCGGTGGTCGGGAAATCCTTGCGCAGCGGGTGGCCGCGGAAGCCGTAATCGGTCAGCAGCCGGCGCAGGTCCGGATGGCCCGAGAACAGGATGCCGAACATGTCGAAGACTTCGCGCTCGTACCAGTTCGCCGCCGGATAGACGTCGGTGATCGAGGGGCACATCACGTCTTCGGTCAGGGCCGCCTTGACGCGGATGCGCTGGTTCTTCCACATCGACAGGAAATGCCAGACCATCTCGAACCGCGCCGGGCGTTCGGGCCAGTCGACGGCGGTCAGATCGACCAGCGTGGTGAAGCGGCAGTCCACGTCATCGCGCAGGAACTGCACGAAGCCGACAATGCCCTCGGGCCTGACGGTCACCGTCAGCTCGCCGCCGATCACCTCGGCCGAGATCACCTCCCCGGCACGTTTCCGCGCGACATGCGCCGCGAGGTCTTGCAGCTTTTCGCTCATGCTCATCCTCCTCAGCGCACCAGCGTGCCGGTGCGGCGGATCTTGCGCTGCAGCTGCAAGATACCATACATCAGCGCCTCTGCCGAGGGCGGACAGCCGGGCACATAGATATCGACCGGCACGATGCGGTCGCAGCCGCGCACGACGGAATAGCTGTAGTGATAATAACCGCCGCCATTGGCGCAGCTGCCCATCGAGATCACATAGCGCGGCTCGGGCATCTGGTCGTAGACCTTGCGCAGCGCAGGCGCCATCTTGTTGGTCAGCGTGCCCGCGACGATCATCACGTCGGATTGCCGCGGCGAGGCGCGCGGCGCGAAGCCGTAGCGTTCGACGTCATAGCGCGGCATCGCGGTGTGCATCATCTCGACCGCGCAGCAGGCCAGACCGAAGGTCATCCAGTGCAGCGAGCCGTTGCGCGCCCAGTTGATGATGTCCTCGGCGGTGGTGAGCAGGAAGCCCTTGTCCTGCAGGTCGCGGTTGAGCGCGGCCGCGGCAACGTCCATGTCGACGGCGGCGGTGTTGGCCCCGGTCATCACGCCCATTCCAGCGCCCCCTTCTTCCATTCATAGGCAAAGCCCACGGTCAGCACGGACAGGAACACCATCATCGACCAGAAGGCGGTCATCGACATGTCGCCAAAGGCCACCGCCCAGGGGAACAGGAACGCCACTTCAAGATCGAAGATGATGAACAGGATCGACACCAGATAGAAGCGCACGTCGAACTTCATCCGCGCGTCGTCAAAGGCGTTGAAGCCGCATTCGTAGGCCGAGACTTTTTCCGGGTCGGGATTGCGATGGGCGATGATCGCGGCCGCGGCAATCAGGATCAGTCCAAGCCCGATCGCCATGGCCAGAAGGACGAGTATGGGAAGATATTCCCGCAACATTCCATGCGTGAGCGCGTCTTGCATCTTTTGACCCCTTTTGCCCCCGGTTGCACCTTCCCGTGCGCGGGGGCGGCAAGGGGAGGAATAGCCCTCTCCCCCCCTCCGGTCAACATCGCGAGGCCCGGATTCTGGGTTTGAGACGCATTTTGTATACCGATGCACACCGGATTTGAGACGTTTCGCCGCTGCGACAAGGAGTTGCCGCAATGCGGCAACATGTCTCGCCCCAGGACCGGGGCAAGAACCGGGCCGAATCGGCCAATGCGCGAAATAATATTGCGAATCTGTCAGTTCACAAGCCAGTGAGGCGCCCGCCGGTCAAAGAAAGCCGCCAGACCCTCCTGCGCTTCGGCGCTTTCCCAACGCGCCACCAAAGCGGCAATCGTGCGCTCCTGCGCCTCCGAGTCGAGCCCCGGCGTCAAGGCGCGCACCAGCGCCTTCGCCTCGGCCACGGCGCCGGGCGCGCAGGCGAGATAGGGGGTGACTTCGGCCTCGATCGCGGCGTCCAGATCGGCGGCCGGAACGGTGCGCGCGAGCAGGTTCAGCCCCACCGCCTCGGCGGCCGAAAACAGCCGCGAGGACATGAAGACCGCCCGCGCCTTCGCCGGGCTCATCCGGGCGATGACATAGGGCGAAATCGTCGCCGGGGTCAGGCCAAGTTTCGTTTCGGTCAGGCCGAACCGCGCGCCCTCGGCGGCGATGGCGACATCGCAGACCGAGATCATGCCGATGCCGCCGCCAAAGGCATTGCCCTGCACCCGGCCGATGACCGGCTTCGGGCAGTCGTTCAGCGCCGCCAGCATCGCGGCCAGGCTGCGGGCACTGGCCGCGCGCGCCGCGGGCGTGGCGGTGATATTGGCCTGCATCCAGCGCAGATCCCCCCCGGCGCAGAAACTCGCCCCCTCGGCCGCCAGAACGACAACCCGCACCGCGGGATCGGCGCCCAGCTGCCCGATGGCGCGGGTCAGCTCCCCGATCATCTGCGCGTCGAGCGCATTGTGCTTGGCCGCACGCGACAGCCAAAGCCACGCCACGCCGCGGGCATCGGTCTCGATCCGGATCGTCTCAAACATCCTGTCCCCCCTTCAGCTTGCGCGCGAGCGCCGCCGCCCGCGCCAGCGCCACCGGGTCAAGCCCGGTGTCATAGCCCAGCGCCCAAAGCCGCGCCGCCACCTTTTCCGTCGCCACATTGCCGGCCGCGCCCGGCGCATAGGGACAGCCGCCCAGCCCCCCCGCCGCGGCGTCAAAGACCCGCAGACCCAGCGCCAGGCTCGCCTCGATGTTTTCCAGCGCCCGCCCCGCGGTGTCGTGGAAATGCCCGGCCAGCCGCGCGGGCGGCATCTCGTTCAAGACCGCGCGCAACATCGCCGTGACGGTCTCGGGCCGCCCCTGCCCGATCGTGTCGCCCAAACTGACCTCGTAACAGCCCAGATCGCGCAGCGCGGCCACCACCTGCGCCACCTTTTCGGGCGCGATCGCGCCCTCGAACGGGCAGTCGGTGACCATCGAGACATAGCCCCGCACCGGCAAAAGCGCCGCCTGCGCCGCCTGCAGCACCGGCGCGAAGCGGGCCAGGCTTTCGGCGATGGTGCAATTCAGATTGGCGCGCGAAAACCCCTCGGAGGCCGAGGCGAAGATCGCCACCTCGTCGACCCCGGCCGCGAAGGCCGCCTGAAAGCCCTGCAGATTGGGCGTCAGCGCCGCATAGCGCGTGCCCGGACGCCGTGCGATCCCCGCCAGCACCGCGCCGCCATCGGCCATCTGCGGCACCCATTTCGGGCTGACAAAGGACGCCACCTCGATCCGGCTGAAGCCCGCGTCCGAGAGCGCATCGACCAGCGCGATCTTGTCGGCGGTGGCGATGAAGCGGGCCTCGTTCTGCAACCCGTCGCGGGGCGCCATTTCGACGATGTCGACGCGCTCAGCCATCGGGCAGCTCGTAGAAGTCGCGGGCATAGATCGTCGCCCCGCCGCGCTCGACGGCGCGCAGATGCGCGGGCCGCGCCTGCGCCCGGGCGATCCAGCCGGCGATGGCGGGGAATTTTTCGCGCGGAACGAAGCGGAACATCGCATCCATGTTGAAGCCGAACATGCAATCCGCGGCCGAGAACTGCCCCAAGATCCAGTCCCGCCCGCTCAGCCGCGCCTCGAGCGCATGCAGGGTGATTTCGAGCCGCTTCGTGTCGAGCCGCATCAAAGGCACCGACCGGGCGCTCTCGGGGCGCAGGAAGATGTGATGAATGTTGAGCGCTTGCAGGATGTTGCCCTGGGTTTCGGCGAAATGCATCCATTCAAGGAAGGCGCCGCGGTCGGGGTCGCCAAGGCGCGGCGCCAGGCGCCCGCGGGTCTCGGTCAGATATTGCGTGATGGCGCCGGATTCGAAGATCACCCGGCCGTCGATCTCCAGCGCCGGGATGCGCCCGGCCGGGGACAGCGCGCGGAATTCGGGGCTGCGCAGGCTGCCATCGGTCAGCGACCAGACCCGGATATCGGCCTCTTCGCCCAGCTCCTCCAGAAGCCACAGCACCCGATGCGAGCGCGAGCCCGGGATGTGATGCAGGATCGTCATGCCACCTCCTCCTCGGCCAGACGGATCAGCGCCGCCCCGGCCTCCACCTGATCGCCCGCGCCCGCCAGAACCTCGGCCACAAGGCCCGCCCGCGCGGCGCACAGCGTATGTTCCATTTTCATCGCTTCCAGAACGGCCAGCCGGTCGCCCGCCGCCACCTGCGCACCGGGCGCGACGAAGACAGCTTTCACCAGACCGGGCATCGGCGCAAGCGTGAGGCCGGAGGCAACGGCGCCACTTTCGCGGGCCAGCGGATCGGGGCGGGCGAAGCGATGCGCGCCCTGCAGGAAGACGGTGATCTCGTCTTCCGCGACATGGATCTGCGCCCCGGTCTTGGCGCCATCGACCCACCAGCCATCGGGGTGCAGGGTGCAGTCATGCCCCTGCCCGCCGATCTCGACGCGGATCCGGTTCGGGCCGGTGACCTGCAGATGCGCGGGCTCCTCGAAGGGCACCGGGCGGCGCAGCGGCGCCCAAAGGGCGAAGCCGGTGCCGGGGGCCTGATGCAGCCCCGCCGCGGCGATCACGGCCAGCGCCCGGGCGGCGGGCGGGGTGGTTGGCGGGGTGGTGAGCGCCTGCAGATCGCGGGCGATCAGCCCGGTGTCGACATCGCCCGCGCCAAAGCCCGGATGCCGGGCAAGCCGGGCGAGGAAGCCGAGGTTCGTCACCGTGCCCGCGACCTGCGTCGCCTCCAGCGCCCGCGCCAGCGCATTCAGGGCGGCGGCACGGGTCGGGCCGTGGGTGATCACCTTGGCGATCATCGGATCATACCAGGGGCTGATCGTATCGCCCGGCCGGACCCCGGTTTCCACCCGCACGCCGGGGGGGAAGTGCAGGTGTTTCAAGGTGCCGGTCGCGGGCAGGAAGCCTGCGGGCACATCCTCGGCGTAAAGGCGGGCCTCAAACGCATGGCCCCGGAGGATCAGGTCTTCCTGCCGCGCGGGCAAGGCCTCTCCGGCGGCGACGCGCAGCTGCCATTCGACCAGATCGACGCCGGTGATGGCTTCGGTGACCGGATGTTCGACCTGCAGCCGGGTGTTCATCTCCATGAACCAGAACCGGTCGGGGCGCAGCCCGTCCGAGGCATCGGTGATGAATTCGACCGTGCCCGCGCCCGCGTAGCCGATCGCCTCGGCGGCGCGGACGGCGGCCTGGCCCATCGCGGCGCGCATCTCGGCGGTCATGCCCGGCGCCGGGGCTTCCTCGATCACCTTCTGATGGCGGCGTTGCAGCGAGCAATCGCGTTCATAAAGATGCACGGCGCGGCGGCCGTCGCCAAAGACCTGCACCTCGATATGGCGGGGCTTTTCGACATATTTCTCGATCAGCACGGCGGAGTTGCCAAAGGCCGTCTGCGCCTCGCCCTGCGCCGAGGCCAGGGCTGCGGCGAAATCCGCGGCGCGGTCCACCCGGCGCATGCCCTTGCCGCCGCCGCCCGCCACCGCCTTGATCAGCACCGGAAAGCCCAAGGCCTCGGCCGCGCCCGCCAGATGCTCGGGGTCCTGATTGTCGCCGTGATAGCCCGGCACGACGGGCACGCCCGCCTCGGCCATCAGCGCCTTGGCCGCATCCTTGAGCCCCATCGCCCGGATCGCCGCGCCCGAGGGACCGATGAAGGTCAGCCCCGCCGCGGCGACCGCATCGACGAAATCGGGGTTTTCCGAGAGGAACCCGTAGCCCGGATGGATCGCCTCCGCCCCGGTTTGCAGCGCGGCTTCGATGATCGCATCGCCGCGCAGATAGCTGTCGGCCGGGCGCGGCCCGCCGATAGGAACGGCCTCGTCGGCCATCGCGACATGGCGCGCGCCCGCATCGGCGTCGGAATAGACCGCGACCGTGGCGACGCCCAGACGACGGGCGGTGTCGATCACCCGACAGGCGATCTCGGCCCTATTGGCGATCAGGATCTTGGCGAACATGGCGGTCTCCTTGGTCTGCGGCGGGGGGCGCTGCCCCGCATCTTGCGTGGTTGGGGGGCGCTGCCCCCCGGGCCCCCCGGGATATTTGTGGCAAGATGAAAGGAATGGGTTTCATCTTGCTGCAAATATCCCCGCCGGAGGCATCGAAAGTCACATGCGGAAGATCCCGAAGCGGGTGGGCTCGATCGGCGCGCAAAGGCTGGCGGAGAGCGACAGCGCCAGCACCTCGCGGGTCTTGCGCGGATCGACGATGCCGTCATCCCAAAGCCGCGCCGAGGCATAAAGCGGTTGGCTCTGGCGCTCGAACATCTCGAGGGTCGGGCGTTTGAACTCGGCCTCTTCCTCGGCCGACCAATGCCCGCCCTTGCGCTCGATCCCTTCGCGCTTGACCGTGGCCAGAACGCCCGCCGCCTGTTCGCCGCCCATCACCGAGATGCGCGCATTCGGCCAGCTCCAGAGGAACCGCGGCGAATAGGCCCGGCCCGCCATGCCGTAATTGCCCGCGCCAAAGGAGCCGCCCACCAGCAGCGTGATCTTTGGCACGTTCGTCGTGGCGACGGCGGTGACCATCTTGGCGCCGTGCCGGGCGATGCCCTCGTTTTCATATTTGCGCCCGACCATGAAGCCTGTCACATTTTGCAGGAAAACCAAGGGGATGTTGCGCATCGAGCAGAGCTCGACGAAATGCGCGGCCTTTTGCGCGGCTTCCGAGAAGATCACCCCGTTGTTGGCGATGATCCCCACCGGGCAGCCTTTCACATGGGCGAAGCCGGTGACGATCGTCTCGCCGAAGCGCGGCTTGAATTCGTCAAAGCGCGAGCCGTCGACCACCCGGGCGATCACCTCGCGGATGTCATAGGGCGTGCGCAGATCCGCGGGCACGACGCCCAGGATCTCCTCGGGGTCATAGGCCGGGTCTTCGGGGGCCTGCCATTGCACGCTGGCCGGTTTGGCGCGGTTGAGGTGGCTCACGGCACGGCGGGCGAGCGCCAGCGCATGGGCGTCATCCTCGGCCAGATAATCGGCCACGCCCGACAGCCGCGTGTGCACGTCGCCGCCGCCAAGGTCTTCGGCGCTGACGACTTCGCCCGTGGCGGCCTTCACCAGCGGCGGACCGGCCAGAAAGATCGTGCCCTGATCCTTCACGATGATCGTCACATCCGACATCGCGGGCACATAGGCGCCCCCCGCGGTGCAGGAGCCCATGACGACGGCGATCTGGGCAATGCCCTTGGCCGACATCCGCGCCTGATTGTAGAAGATGCGGCCGAAATGGTCGCGGTCGGGGAAGACCTCGTCCTGATTGGGCAGGTTGGCGCCGCCCGAGTCCACAAGATAGACGCAGGGCAGCGCGCAATCTTCCGCAATCTCCTGCGCGCGCAGGTGTTTCTTCACCGTCATCGGGTAATAGGTGCCGCCCTTCACGGTGGCGTCGTTCGCCACCACCATGACCTCCTGGCCGCTCACCCGGCCGATGCCCGCGATCACCCCGGCGCAGGGCGCGGCACCGTGATACATCCCATGCGCGGCAGTGGCGCCGATCTCGAGGAAGGGCGAGCCGGGGTCGAGCAGCGCCGCCACCCGTTCCCGTGGCGCCATCTTGCCGCGGGCGACATGGCGTTTCGTCGCCTCAAGCCCGCCCCCGGCGGCGGCATGGGCGGCGGCCTCGCGCACCGTTTCCAGCAGCGCCAGATGCGCGGCCCGATTGGCGCGAAAGGTTTCGGAGCTGGGCAGGACGGCGGAAGAGAGCTTCATTTCGCCCCCAGCAATTCGCGGCCGATCAGCATGCGGCGGATTTCCGAGGTGCCCGCGCCGATCTCCATCAGCTTCGCATCGCGGAACAGGCGGCTCACGACCGAGTCATTCAGGAACCCCGCGCCCCCCAGCGCCTGAACCGCCTGATGCGCCTGCACCATCGCCTGCTCGGAGGCATAAAGCACCGTCGCGGCGGCATCCTGGCGCGTGACCTCGCCGCGGTCGCAGGCTTTCGCCACCTCGTAGGTATAGGCGCGCGCGGTGTTCGCAGCGACATACATGTCGGCAATCTTCGCCTGCATCAGCTGGAAATTCCCGATCGGCTGGCCGAACTGCTCGCGCGTTTGCGCATAGGGCACGACCTCGTCCAGACAGGCCATCAGGATCCCCGTGCCGATGCCAGAAAGCACCACGCGTTCGTAATCGAGCCCCGACATCAGCACCCGCACGCCTTTCCCCTCGGCGCCCAGCACGTTTTCCGCGGGCACCTCGCAATCGTCAAAGAACAGCTGCGCCGTGTTCGAGCCGCGCATGCCGAGCTTGTCGAAATGCGCCGAGGTCGAGAACCCCTTCATCCCCTTTTCGATGAGGAAGGCGGTGATCCCCTTCGAGCCCGCCGCCGGATCGGTTTTCGCATAGACCACCAGCGTATCGGCATCGCAGCCATTGGTGATCCAGTATTTGTGGCCGTTCAGCACATAGACGTCGCCGCGCTTTTCCGCCCGCAGCTTCATGCCCACCACATCCGAGCCCGCGCCCGCTTCACTCATCGCCAGGGCGCCGATCTTCGCCCCCGAAACCAGATCGGGCAGGTATTTGCGTTTCTGCTCGGGCGAGCCGTTCAGCTTCAGCTGGTTGACGCAAAGGTTCGAATGCGCCCCGTAGGAGAGCGCGATCGAGGCCGAAACCCGGGCGATCTCCTCGGTCGCGACGACATGGGCCAGATATCCCATGCCGGACCCGCCGAACTCCTCGGGCACGGTGATGCCCAGAAGACCCAGCGCCCCCATCTCTGCCCAAAGCTCGTTCGGGAACAGGTTGTCGCGATCGACAGCCGCCGCCATCGGCGCCAGCCGGTCGCGCGCCCAGGCCTGCACCATGTCGCGCAGCGCACCGATGTCTTCCCCCAGATCGAACCGCATCGAGCCTGCGAACATCTTCCCCTCCCCGGTTATTGAACGCTTGTTCATTTATTTCCGGACGGGATGATTCCGTCAAGCCGACGTGCCGCAACGTCACTTCGGCGGGGCTCTCTCCGAAAGGATAGGTCGCACGCTTTCGCGCGCCGCCGCTGGCCTTCCGCGCAGGCGCCAAGGGCGGCGGGCGTTGGTAAATATCTTGTCAAGGATAACGACAGAGAGCCGCGCCATGAGCCCGATCGCCACTGCCAGTCAGCACGCCTGGATCTATGCCGTGCTGATCGAGATGAACGCTTATTGCCGCAACGAGGGGCTGTCGGAGGTGTCCGCCGCCCTTGCCCGGGCGATCGAGCGGATGGAGCCGGTGGTGTTTCCGCAGGCCGCCGCGCCGCAACGGCCGCGCCGGGTCTCGCCCTTTTCTTCGCGCGACGAGCGCGTGCAACCGGCGCAGGTGCTGCCCTTCCCCGGCCGCCGTTGACAGGACAAGCCGGTCCGCGCCTGACCCATCGGCGGACCGGCGCGCCGCCGACCCACTCGATCCGGCGGCGAAAGGCGGTGCTTCGGCACCGCCTTTGCATTTGAAAGCAGGGGCTTGCCCCTTAGAACCAGCCGTTTTCGCGCGCGATCATCGCCGCATGGGTGCGGTTGCGCGCGCCGATCTTGCGCGTCAGCGTCCGCACATGCAGCTTCACCGTGACCTCCTGCAGGTCCATCTCGCGGGCGATTTCCTTGTTCGTGCGCCCGGCGCAGAGGCCGCGCAACACCTCGGTTTCGCGCGCCGTCAGCCCGCCCTGCACCGGCGGCTCCTCCTGCTTGAGAAAGTCGAAGGGCGCAAAGACCGAGCCCGAGGCCATCAGGGTCACCGCCCCGATGATCGAGCGCGCGGGCATCGCCTTCGGCACGAAGCCGATCGCCCCGGCCTCCAGCGCCTCGCGCGCGGCGGCGGGACGGGCGACGCCCGAGATGATCGCCACCGCCTGCGCCGGAAAGGCCCGCTTCATCTGCGCAAGGCCCTCGAGCCCGTCCATGCCCGGCATGTCGTAATCGAGCAGCACCAGATCGTAGCCGCCCCCCGACTGCACCGCGGCCCGCAGCGCCGCCAGCGCCGCGGGCAGGGTTCCGGCCACGGCAACCTCGTCGCAGCCACCCGCGCGCAACAGCGCCGCAATAGCATCGCGCACGAGATCATGGTCGTCGGCAATCAGCAATCTCACCTTCACCTCCGAAAATCTCGGCCCGAGCCTCTCCCGCAGGGGTTGCGGAAAGGTAATCTTAAAGAAAGCGGGCTATTTCAAGACCGCGACGGGAAGTTTCTGACGTGCTCGCCCTAAGCGTTGCAGAAGTCCCCTATCGAAGGGTAATCCTATCCTTTCGGATAGGGAAACATACTAAATTCCGCATGGCTTGACCGGAGGGCTATGCGACAATCCCGCGATCGTGCAGGATCCAACGGGGGAAAGACATGCCTATCTTCACCAAGACGGCCAAGGCCGTGCTGATCCTGAGCCGCTTCCTGCTTGTCGCCGCGGGGCTTGCCCTTCCGGCGCAGGCCGCGCTGGCCGAGTCGGCGGCCCCGGCCGCCGCAGTCGCGCTGCCCGCACCCACAGGGCCCGTGATGCTGACCGTCACCGGCCGGATCGCGGGAACCGACGGCAGCGGGATGGCCAGATTCGACGCGGCGATGCTGGCCGCGCTGCCGCGGCGGGAGTTCGCCACCTCGACGATCTGGACCGAGGGCGTGCAACGCTTTTCCGGGGTCGATCTGCGCAGCCTGATCGATCATCTGGGGGTCACGGGCGGCACGCTGAAGATCACCGCGGTCAACGATTATTCGGTGCAGATCCCGGTCTCGGAGGTGGTCGCGGGCGGCGCCCTGCTGGCCGACCTGCGCGACGGCAAGCCGATGAAAGTGCGCGACAAGGGCCCGCTCTGGCTTGTGTATCCCTATGACTCTGCGCCAGAATTCAGAAACGAAGTCGTCTATTCCCGGTCCGTCTGGCAGGTCGACCGGATCGAGGTTCTGCCCTAACCCGGGGTGCCTGCCCCCTTTCGCATCGGTTTCATGTCGGACAGTTTCCCCTCGTTTCTCGACTCGCGGCGACGCCTGCGCCCGTTCCTGTTCGCAGGGCTCGTCGTGGTGTTCCTTGGCGCGGTGGGGGCGCTTTACCGCTACGGCGTGATGGTGCAGTCGGAAATCGACAACCTCGCCATCGCCAATTCCGACAGCCTGCAATGGACGCTGGCGCAGCTTGAGGTGGAATATTTCCACATGGACGGGGCGCTGCTGCGCGCCCGCCCCGACGCGCCCGAGACGATGGCGGAATTCGGCCGCAGCTTCGATGTCTTCTACAGCCGCGTGCACACGATCCTGGAGGGGCGCGGCTTTGCGGCGATCGTCACCCCCGAGGTCGCCGGGCCCGAGATCGGCCGCATCGACGCCTTCCTGCACGAGACCGCAGAGCTGGTCGATGCCGGCCCCGAAACGTTGGCCCCCGCCCTGCCCGCGCTGCGCGAGCGCGCCGGGGCGCTTGAAAGCGATGTCCGCACGATCTCGCTCGAAGGCGTGCGCGAATTCGCCAGCCGGGCGATGGCGCAGCGCGAACGGGTGTTTTCCTCGCTGATGCTGCTCGCCTCGCTGACCACGGCGCTTTTGGCGGCGATCACCGCGGGGCTGGTGATCACCTGGTCGCTCTGGCGTTTCGGGATGCGGCAGACCGGCTCGCTCTCGGCGGCGAAGGCCCGGCTCGAAGCGGTGATCGGCACCTCCTTCGACGCGGTGATCGTCGTCGATCACGAGGGCAAGGTCCTGGAATTCAACGGCGCCGCCGAACGGGTCTTCGGCTACAGCCGCGCCGAGGCGCTGGGGCGGCATCTCAACGACCTGATCGTGCCCGAGGCGATGAAATCGGCGAAAGTGGCGGGGTTCAAGCGCTACCGCACCGGCGGCGTGCCGCGGATCGCGGGGCATGGGCTGATCGGCCTGCAGGCGCAGCGCAAGGACGGCTCGGTCTTCCCGGCCGAAATTTCGGTGACCGCCACCCGGATCGGCCGCAAGGAAATCTTCGTCGGCTACATGCGCGACATCACCGACCGCGTCGCCGCCGAAAAGGAACTGATCGACGCGCGCGATGCGGCGATGGCGGGCGAACAGGCGCAGGCCGAATTCGTCGCGGTGATGAGCCACGAGATGCGAACCCCGCTGAACGGGCTGCTCGGCACGCTTGAACTCTTGCGCGAAACCCCGCTCGATGCCAGCCAGACCGCGCTGCTCGCCTCGATGCAGAAGGCGGGCGAAATCCTTTTGGCGCATGTGAATGACACGCTGGATGTCGAACGGCTCGATGCGGGCAAGCTGTCGCTGACGCGCGAGCCCTTTGCGCCGATGTCGGTGCTCGACGAGATCGTGCAGATGCAGGCGGGGGCGGCGGCGGCGCGCGGCAACCGGCTGTCGACGCGCACCGCGGGACGCCTGCCCGAGGCGGTCGAGGGCGATGCGATGCGGATCCGGCAGGTGCTGCTCAACCTCGTCGGCAATGCGATCAAGTTCACCCGTGACGGCACGATCACCCTTGAAGCGGACTATCACCGCGATCAGGGGCTGCTGGAATACCGGGTCATTGACACCGGCATCGGCATTCCCGCGGCCGAGACCGAGCGGATCTTCGACGATTTCGTCACCCTCGACCCCGAACTGTCGCGCGAGGCGACGGGATCGGGGCTGGGCCTGTCGATCGCGCGGCGGCTGATGCGGGCGATGCGCGGCCAGATCGGGGTGGAAAGCGAGCTCGGACAGGGGTCGGCCTTCTGGATCAGCCTGCCCGCGCCGGTGGTGCTGAGCCTGCCCGCCGCGACGCCGCCGATGCCGGTCGTGAAGGCGCCCGCGCGCCCCGCCCCCGGTGCGGCCCCCTGTGCCGCCGACGGCAGCCCCGCGCCGCGTCTGTCGACGTCGATCGAGGTGCTGGTGGTCGAGGACAATGACATCAACCGCGTCGTGCTGTGCGAGATGTTGCGCCGGGCCGGACACAGCATCGCGGAGGCTCGCGACGGCGTCGAGGCGGTCGAAAAGGCGGCGGAGCGCCGCTATGACGTGATCCTGATCGATCTGAACATGCCGCGGATGAACGGCGTCGATGCGACCGAGGCGATCCGGGCCGGGACCGGGCCGAACCACGAGACGCCGATCATCGCGGTCACGGCGAATGTCCTGCCCGAGGCGCGCAACCGGCTGGAGGCGGCGGGGGTGTGCCGGGTGATCTCGAAGCCGATCACCCGCAAGATGCTGGATCAGGTGCTGGCCGAGGAGCTGTGCCCGCGGTTGCGTCAGCGCCCGCTGTCGACCCCGCCCGAGCCCGCCGCGGAGGCCGGGCTGGCGCTGGTTCAGGCCGAGACTCTGGACGAGCTGGCGCAGTCGCTGGGCCCCGAGATGATGGCGCAGACGCTGCGGCGCTTCCTGACCGAGGGCACGGAGATGATCGCCGCGCTGACGCGGGCGGCGGCGCAGGATCGCCCCGCCGAAACCGCGGCGCTGGCGCATAAATTCGCCGGTTCGGCGGCGCTTCTGGGGGCGGAACGGCTGCATCATCGGCTCAAGGCGATCGAGGTGGCGCTGCGGATCGCCGCGCCGGGAACCGCCCCCGATGCGGCGACGCTGGCCGCCCTTGACGCGCTTGGCGCGCTTTGGACCGAGACCCGGACCCGGCTTGAAACGGCCGCCGCGTCCCAGGGCTGAGCGCATGGCGCCACGGACCTATCCTTTCGCGTGCGCTGTCATCCCTCCGACACATTGCCCGGATTCCCTAACGGCAATTAACCTTGCACGCAGGTTAAGCACTGGGAGGGCCGCATGGTCTGGACGCATTCATCCGCGCAACCCGTCGCGACGGCGGCGGTTATCGGGCCCTGGCTCGGCCGGATCCTGATCCGGCTGCGCGCCGCGTTCAGCCCGGCACCGACCGCTTCGGGCTGGCCCGCCGTGGTGATCGCCGCCGCCGATCAGCCGCACGGGAGCGGCGGCGCGACGCCCGGCATCCGCCTTCAGCGTATCGGTCGCAGCGCCGCGCCGGCGCATGAGCTTGCCCCGCCCCGGCCCGAGTCGCCTTCGGCCCTCTCCCCGGGCGCCGCCCCGACGGGGTCCGCCACCGCGCCGGTCGCGGGCGCCGCCCGCTTTTACGGCCTCGACGCGGATTCGATCTCGGTCGTCTATGTCCTGTCGCATCGCGGCGGCGCGGGGCTGACCTGCCTCGACTGGCTGGCCGATCACGGCCTGCCGTTCCGCCGCATCGGCGCGCTGCACCCGACCGCGCCGGTCTGGTCGGCACCGCAGGGCGCGTTGCTGCTCGTCGATCTCGACACGCTGGGCGGGATGTCGGAAATGGCCGAGCCGCTGATGCGGCTGCGGCTGGGCCGCCCCGACATCGCGGTGGTGCTGCTGAGCGAAGAGGTCGAGACGCATGATTTCGGCACCGAGCGGCTGGTGCTGGCCGATATCACGCTGCGCCTGCCCTGCGCTTTCGCCAGTTTCGAATTCGCGCTGGCCGAGGCGCCGATCAACAATGCCGCCTGGCAGGAGCGGCTTCTGGGTGATCAGCGCTGAAGACGGCGGACTTCGTCATCGACAATACGGGCAATCAGCGCCGCATCGGCCTCGCAGAAGGTCAGCGGCAGCCGCAGATCGAGCAGACCGGCCAGCACCGCATCGGTGCGCGGCAGCGCCTGCGCGGGGGCAAAGCGCCAGCTTTGATGGCGCGAGGTGAAGGCGACGGGCTCCTCGGCCCCGAACCATTTCAGCTCCACCCCCCGCGCAGCGCAAGCCTTCACGAGGGACAGGATGCGATCACCGGCCCAGCCGGGCAGAAGGAACTGGAAGGACGAGCCGACAAAGGCTTCGGCCTGGGGCCGGGCGATCAGCCGCAGCCCCGGCGTCGAGACAAGCCCCGCCTCCAGCGCCCGGTAAAGCGCGTTCCAGCGCCCGATGCGGTCGGGCAGCGTCGGGATCTGCGGGCGCAAGATCGCGGCGCGCAGGTTGTCCATCCGCCCCGAGACATTGGGCGTGTCGTATTTCAGCCCTTCGAAGACCTCGGGCGGGGGGGCTGCGGCATGCCGGGGATAAAGCATGTAAGACCCTGACAAAAGGATCATTTTCGCCATCAGCACGGGATCATCAGAGACGATCAGACCGCCCTCGCCCGAATTCATGTGCTTGTAGGTCTGCGTCGAATAGCAGCCCACCGCCCCATGCCGCCCCGAGGCCACGCCGCGCCAGCTGGCCCCCATCGTATGGGCGCAATCCTCGATCACCAGCAGCCCGGCGGCCGTCGCAATCGCCATCAGCCGGTCCATGTCGCAGATATGGCCGCGCATATGCGACAGCAGCAACACCCGCGCGCCCGCGGTTTTGGCTTTCAGATCAAGGTCTTCAAGATCGATCACCAGATCTTCGGTGACCTCGACGAAGACCGGCTCGGCCCCCAGCGCGGCAATCGCCCCGGGCACCGGCGCCAGCGTGAAGGCATTCGTCAGCACCCGGTCCCCCGGCCCGACACCCGCGGCGCGCAAAGCGCAGCCCATCGCATAGCCGCCCGAGGCGACGGCGAGGCAATATTTCGCCCCGGTGAAGGCGGCGAATTCGACCTCGAGCGCCGCCGCCGCGCCGATCTCGCCCGGCGCGACATTGTAGCGATGCAGCCGCCCCGAGCGCAGCACGGCGACGGCGGCGGCGATGGCCGCCTCGTCGATCGGTTCCTGTTGGGTGAAATTGCCGGTGAAGACCGTGTCCGTCATGTCTCTTTCCTGCGCAGCAGCAGCACGAAGGGCACCGCAAGCAGCGCCGCCGCGGCGAAATAGGCGGCATCGGGGCTTCGCACCGGCGCCGCATCCGAAAGGAAATAGCCGAAGACCTGGGCGAAGAACAGCGTTCCGGCCAGCATCATCAGGTTGGTGACGGCGCCCAGCCCGCCCTGCAGCGCGCCCTGTTCGCTTTCGGGCACCCGCGCCGACATCATCGCCGTCAGCGCCGGTTGCGCGAAGCCCTCGGGGCCGTGGAAGATCAACAGCACGACGACGCCGACGATCCCGGGCACAAGGCCATAGCCCGCCGCAGCCAGACCGGCGATGGCCAGACCCACAAGCGCCGCCCGCCGCTCGCCGATGCGCGCAACCACGGGGCCGGTGAAGAGCCCCTGAAACAGCGCCCAGACGATGCCGAAAGCGGCAAGCGAGACGCCGATCGTGACCTCGGACCAGCCGAATTTCGCGATCCCCCAATAGGACCAGACCGCCGGATAGACCGCCGAGGCGAAGAAATAGAGCGCATAGATCGCCACGAGCGGCAGCACCCCCTTGTGACGGCGAAAGACGGTCAGGATGCCGAACGGGTTCGCCTCGCGCCAGACCACGGCGCGGCGATTTTCGGGCGCAAGCGTTTCCGGCAAGGCCCTGAGCCCCCACAGCAAATTGAGCGCCGCCAGCGCGGCGGCGGCCCAGAACGGCACCCGCGGCCCAAAGGCGCCCAGAAGCCCGCCAAGCGCCGGGCCGAGCACGAAACCAAGCCCCAAAGCCGCGCCAAGCCAGCCAAAGGCCCGGGCGCGGTCTTCGGGCGCGGTGAAATCGGCGACATAGGCATTGGCGATGCCCTGCGTCGCGCCGCAGATCCCCGCCACGATCCGCGCGAGGAAAAGCCACAACAGCGAGGGCGCCAGCGCGCAAAGCACATAATCGATGCACAGCCCGGCCAGCGACACCAGCAGCAGCGGCCGCCGTCCGAAACGATCGGAGAGCGCCCCCAGAAGCGGCGCCGTCAGAAACAGCGCCAGCGAATAGACCGCATAAAGCCAGCCCCCCACCTGCGCCGCATCCTGCAGCTGCAGCCCGCCCACCTCCTCGATCAGATGCGGCAGGACCGGCAGGATCAGCCCGAGCCCGGCCATGTCGAAGAAGACGACGATCAGGATAAAGATCGTCGCGCGGCGGGGGTTTGGCACGTCAGCCATGACGCGGAAGGAATTGCGCCACGCGCAAGGCCAGATCGGCGAAACTGTCCAGCATCGCCTCGGGGGCAAGGCGTTCGATCGCCCGGCCCTCGGGACCGAAAGCCACAAGCAGACAGGGCACGCCCGCGGCGCGGGCGGTCTCGCGATCGGTCACGGTGTCGCCCACGAGCAAGGATCGCGCGACCGTGCCCCCCGCCCGCGTCACCGCGGCGTGATAGGGCGCGGGGTCGGGCTTGCGGGTGGGCAGCGTGTCGGCGCCGACCAGCGCATCGAAAAGCGACGCGACCCCCAAGGCATCCAGCAGCTGCACCGCCAGCGCCTCGGGCTTGTTGGTGCAGATCGCGGTGCGGTAACCGGCCGCCCTGAGCGTCGCCACCGCCCCGGCAGCCCCCGGATAAAGCCTTGAATGCACGCAGATATTCTCGCCGTAATGCAGAAGCAGGCGGAAGTAATCCTCGTTCACCAGCAGCGCGGGATCGGGGGTGCCGAGCCGCGCATACCCCAGCGCCAGCATCGCCCGCCCGCCCTGAAAGGCGGTCAGCGCATCCGCCACCGGGTCAAGCACCGCCTCGAGGCCGCGGGCGACAAAACAGGCATTCGCCGCCGCGATCAGATCGGCCGAGGTATCGGCCAGCGTGCCGTCCAGATCGAAAACCACCGTTGCCACTGTTGCGCCCCCGAAAGATACTGTTACGCCCGCGAAAGATTGCGTGATCCTCGCCCTCTTGCAGCGAGATATGGTATCGGTAAAACAGGCGAGAGCAGAAGAAAAGGCGTTCCCATGGCCATTGCCCTGATTGTCCTTGCCGCCGGGCAAGGAACCCGGATGAATTCCGACTTGCCGAAGGTGCTGCACCGTCTGGGCAGCGCGCCGCTTCTGGCGCATGCGCTGGCGGCCGGGCGCAGGCTTGATCCCGAGCGGGTGGTGGTCGTGGTCGGTCACGGCGCCGATCTGGTCGAAAAGGCCGTGCGCAAGATCGAACCCGAGGCCGAGATCGCGCTGCAGGCCGAGCAGCTGGGCACCGGCCATGCGGTGGCGCAGGCGCTGGCGCAGATCCCCACCTTCGAGGGCAAGGTGGTCGTGCTTTACGGCGACACCCCCTTCATCGCGGCGGAAACGCTGGAACGGCTGGTCGAAAGCCCCGCCGATGTCGTCGTTCTGGGGTTCGAGGCCGCCGATCCGGGCCGCTACGGGCGGCTGATCGCAACGGGCGACCGGCTGGAACGGATCGTCGAATACAAGGATGCAAGCGCGGAAGAACGCGCGATAACCCTTTGCAATTCCGGGGTGATCTGCTGCGACGCGACGCTTTTGGCGGCCCTTGTGCGCGAGCTTTCCAATGACAATGCGGCGGGGGAATATTACCTGACCGACATCGTGGCCAATGCCCGCGCCAAGGGCCATATGGCCGAGGTCGTGCGCTGCGACGAGGCCGAGACGCTGGGCATCAACACCCGCGCCGAACTGGCCGCGGCCGAGGCTGCCTTTCAGGCCCGCGCCCGCGCCGAGGCGCTGGAAACCGGCGTGACGATGGTCGATCCCTCCACGGTCTATTTCGCGCTGAACACCTGCATCGGCCGCGATGTGGTGCTGGGCCCGAATGTGGTTTTCGGCCCCGATGTGACGATCGAAAGCGGCGCCACGATCGAGGCCTTCTGCCATCTGGAAGATTGCCACATCTCGCGCGGGGCGACGGTCGGGCCGTTTGCGCGGCTGCGCGGCGGGGCGGAACTGGCCGAAGACGTGCATATCGGCAATTTCGTCGAGGTGAAGAATTCGATCCTCGGCGAGGGCGTCAAGGCCGGGCATCTGAGCTATCTGGGCGATGCCGATGTGGGCGAGTTCACCAATATCGGCGCGGGCACGGTGACCTGCAATTATGACGGCGTGTTCAAGCACCGCACGACGATTGGCGCGCATGTCTTCATCGGCTCGGATACGATGCTGGTGGCGCCGGTGACGGTGGGCGATGGCGCGCTGACGGGCTCGGGCTCGACGATCACCGAGGATGTTCCGCCGGGCGCCGTCGCGCTGGGACGGGCGAAGCAGGTGACGAAACCGGGGCTGGCGGTGAAACTGTTCGAGCGGCTGCGCGCGCAGAAGGCAGCGCAGAAGAAAGGCGCGTAAATGTGTGGGATCATTGGTGTTCTTGGCTTTCACGAAGTGGCGCCGCTGCTTGTGGAAAGCCTCAAGCGGCTGGAATACCGGGGCTATGACTCGGCGGGCATCGCGACGGTGAACGAAGGCCGGCTGGATCGGCGGCGCGCGGTCGGCAAGCTGGTCAACCTCTCCGATCTTCTGGTGCACGAGCCGCTCGCGGGCAAGGCGGGCATCGGGCACACCCGCTGGGCGACGCATGGGGCGGCGACCACGGTGAACGCGCATCCGCATCGTTCGGGGCCGGTGGCGGTGGTGCATAACGGCATCATCGAGAATTTCCGCGAGCTGCGCGCCGAACTGGCCAAGGCCGGGATCGCGCCCGAAACGCAGACCGACACCGAGACCGTGGCGCTGCTGACGCGGCTCTTCATCGACCGCGGCCTGACGCCGCGCGCGGCGGCGGTGGCGACGCTGCAAAAGCTGGAAGGCGCCTTTGCGCTCTTGTGGCTGTTCGAGGGCGAGAACGATCTGATGATCGCCGCCCGCAAGGGCTCGCCCTTGGCCATCGGCCATGGCGAGGGCGAGATGTTCGTCGGTTCCGACGCCATCGCGCTGTCGCCGATGACCGACCGCATCACCTATCTGGCCGAGGGCGATTACGCCTTCGTCACCCGCGCGGGGGCCGAGATCTTCGACGCCGAGGGGCGGCGGGCGAACCGCGAGGAGACCCGGATCGACCTGTCCTCGACCCGCGTCGAAAAGGCGGGCTACAAGCATTTCATGGCCAAGGAAATCGCCGAACAGCCGGTGGTTCTGGGCGATGCGCTTCGCCATTACCTCCGGCCCGAGGGGGTCAACCTGCCTGCGGAGCTGGATTTTTCCAGCCTTGACCGGCTGACGCTGGTGGCCTGCGGCACGGCGTTCTACGCCTGTTCGGTGGCGAAATACTGGTTTGAACAGCTGGCCGGTCTGCCCTGCGAAATCGACGTCGCCTCCGAGTTCCGCTACCGCGAGCCGCCGATGCCCGCCAACAGCTATGCGATCTTCGTCAGCCAATCGGGCGAGACCGCCGACACCCTCGCCGCCTTGCGCTACTGCGCGGCAAAGGTTGCGAAAACCATCGCCGTGGTGAACGTGCCCACCTCCTCGATCGCGCGCGAGGCCGATCTGGCGCTGCCGATCCTTGCGGGGGTCGAAGTCGGCGTCGCCTCGACCAAGGCCTTCACCTGTCAGCTTCTGGCGCTCGCCGTGATGGCGCTGAAGGCGGGGATCGACCGTGGCCATCTGAGCCCCGATCAGCTGCAGGGCCATCTCGATACGCTGCGCGCGCTGCCGGGGCTGATGAATGCGGCGCTCTCCACCTCGGAGGAGATCGCGAAACTGGCAGGCCAGCTCGCCGAGGCGCAGGACATCTTGTTCCTCGGGCGCGGCCCGATGTATCCGCTGGCGCTGGAAGGCGCGCTGAAACTCAAGGAAATCAGCTACATCCACGCCGAGGGCTATGCGAGCGGAGAACTCAAGCACGGGCCGATCGCGCTGATCGACCGCACCGTTCCGGTGATCGTTCTGGCGCCGCATGACCGGCTGTTCGACAAGACCGTGTCGAACATGCAGGAGGTGATGGCGCGGCATGGCAAGGTGCTTTTGATCACCGACGGCAAGGGGATCGCGACCGCGGCCGAGGGCACCTGGGCCAGCCTGCGCCTGCCCGAAGTGGCCGAGCCCTTCGCGCCGATCCTTTACGCGCTGCCCGCGCAGCTGCTCGCCTATCACACCGCCATCGCCAAGGGGACCGACGTCGATCAGCCGCGCAACCTTGCGAAATCCGTGACGGTGGAGTGATGGCCAGAAAACGCGGACCCCGGGTCATCGTCGCCGAAGACCGCCCCCTGACCGAGGCAGAGGCGGCCCTGGCCGCCGAAGCCGCGGCCTATGCCGCCTCGGATGCCGATTACACGCAATACGAGGAAGCGGCGGCGGCAGACGACCTTGGCCCGCCCCCCAGTCTGGCCGAGGCGATCGCCGCGCTCGACTCCTGTGGCGATGCGGAAAGGGCTGCGGGCGCCGCGGCGTATCACAAGGTGGCGCGGCGGTATCTGGGCGTGTCGGTGCCGCTGATCGAGGATATGACGCGGCTCTGGCGGGCCCAGGCGACGCTTGACGAACGCATCGCCTTGGCCGACGGGCTCTGGCACAGCGACATCCACGAGGCGAAGATCGCGGCGGCGAAACTGCTGACACAGGCGCGCATCCGCCCCGATGACGCGGTCTGGCGCACCATCGTTTCCTGGGTGCCCGGCTTCGACGCCTGGGCCGCGGCCGATCACGCCTGCAATGCGGGCGGGCGGCGGCTCGTCGGCGCCCCCGAACGGCTCGACGAGATCGAGACCTGGCTGGACGCCGAAAACATGTGGACCCGCCGCGCCGCGCTGGTGATCACCCTGCCCTTCACGAAATCGAACCACCCCGACGCCGCCGAACAGGCCGCCCGCGCCCGCGTGCTGGGCTGGTGCGTCCGCCTCGCCCCGGACCGCGACTGGTTCATTCAAAAGGCGATCGGCTGGTGGTTGCGCGAGCTGTCGAAACACGACGCCGAAGCCGTGCGCCAATGGCTTGCCGACCACGGCGCCACGCTCAAGCCCTTTGCCCGCAAGGAAGCCTCGAAATACCTGAAATGACGGGTGTTTCTTCTTGGCCCAAATACGCCCTTTCGCCACCCGTCACCGGCGCGCGGCGGCAAAGTCCCGCACCGCATCGCCAAAAGCCTCGAACAACGGCCGCGACACCGGATCGTTCTGCGCATTCCATTCCGGGTGCCATTGCACTGCCAGGGTAAAGCCCGGCGCGCCATCCACGAAAATCGCCTCGGGGGTGCCATCCTCGGCCCGCCCCTCGATCACGATGCGCGGCCCGGGTTCGAAAATTCCCTGCCCGTGCAGGGTGTTGGTCTCCACCTCCTCGGCGCCGAAAAGGCTGGCAAAGCGCCCGCCCGGGGTCAGCGCGACGCGGTGGCGCAGGGCGAAAAGCTCCTCCAACGTGCCCTCGGGCGGCATGCGGTGGTTCATCCGGCCCGGCAATTCGCGGATTTCGGGGTGCAACGTGCCGCCCATCGCCACGTTCACCTCCTGAAAGCCGCGGCAGATGCCGAAGAACGGCTGCCCAGCCGCCACGCAGGCCCGCACGAGCGGCAGCGTGATCGCATCGCGGGCGCGGTCGAAGGCCCCATGTTTCTCGGTTTCCTCGTGACCATATTCCGAAGGATGGATGTTCGGCCGCCCGCCGGTCAGCAAAAAGCCGTCGCAGACCCGCATCAGCTCCTCGACCGAGACCATCGTCGGATCGGCGGGGATCAGCAGCGGCAGACAGCCCGCGACACTGGCCACGGCGCAGGAATTCATCTGCCCGCCCTCGTGGATCGGATAGCGGTCGTTGATCAGCCCGCGGTTGCCGATGATCCCCACGACCGGGCGATGTCCGCTCTTGTCCATGTCATGCTCCTTTCGCGAAAACGTAGCAAAGCCACGTCCTTGCGCAAAGGGGGAAGGCCCGCGCAGGATCTGTGCGGATCTGCAGGGTCAGGGCTCAGGCGGCGGCGGCCTCGGCGGCCAGCTTGCGGATGCGCTCGACCATCGCCGCCAGACCGTTCGAGCGCTGGCTGGACAGATGCTCGTTCAGACCCAGCCGCCCCATCTCGGCTTTCGCATCGACGGCCCCCACCTCGGCCACGGTCAGACCGGCGTAAAGCGCATGCAGAAGCGCGATCAGCCCCTGCACGATCATCGCATCGGACGCGCCCTCGAAATCGAAGACCGCCCCCGGCCCGGTGCCCGAAATCCGCGGCATCAGCCAGACCTGGCTTGCGCAGCCCTCGACCTTGGTCGCGGGCACTTTCAGCGCGTCATCAAGCGCGGGCAGCGCCTTGCCCAGTTCGATCACATGGCGGTAGCGATCCTCCCAGTCGTCAAGGAAATCGAAGGTTTCGGCGATCTCTTCAAAGGCGGGGCTGGCCATGGGAAACTCCTGCGTTTTCCCCTGCGTAGCCTTCATGCGGCGGCGCGGCAAGAGGTGCGCGGCGGCGCGCGCAAGCGCCGGGCCAAACGCCGCTTTTCAAACCGGGCCGGATCGGCTACCCAAGGCAAAGATCGCCCCAGCCCCGTCGAGGTGCCCCATGTTCCTGCGTGCCCGCCCTGCCCCCGTTGCCCTGTCGCTTGCGCTGGCGCTGGCGCTTTCGGGCTGCGGCATCGGCAAGTCGAAGCTGAACCCGTGGAACTGGTTCCAGCATGAAGAGGTGATGACGCTCGCGCCGAAGGACGGCTACCCGGACGTCAAGAAAGACCCGCGCGAACTGATCGCCCAGGTCACCGCGCTCGAGGTGAAACAGACCCAGGGCGGCGCGATCGTCGCCGCCACCGGCCTGACGCCGACCCAGGGCTGGTGGGGGGCGAAGCTTCTGGCGGAAAACGACGGCAAGCCGGTCGAGGGCGTGATGACCTATCGCTTCGTCGTCGCCTGGCCCGATCCGGGCAGCCCGGCGGCGACCCGCGTCAGCACCCCGCAATCGCGCGAGGTGACGGCGGCGGCCTTCATCAACAACGTCGTGCTGGCCGAGGTGACGAAGGTCGTGGTGATCGGCGCCGACACCCAGCGCTCGATCAGCCGCTGACCGCGGCGGTCAATCGCGATCAGCCGCTGACCGCGGCGGGCCATCGCAAGGGGCGGTCCCGGGGGACCGCCCTTTTCGGTCGGATCAGGCGCTCAATACTGCTCTTCGTAGTGATCGAGCGTGGCGGTGAAGCTGGCCGTGCCGCGGGTGGCACCGCCGAGCGACTGGAACAGCTCGGGCAGCGACGACGCGGGCATCAGCGCCTCGAACAGATCCCAGCCCTTGGCGGCCGGATCGGCCACGAAGCCCAGAACCTGCCCCTTGAGCCCCGACACCAGCGGCGAAAGCCCGCCCGCATAGGTCGAGGGCACCGAGATCACCACCTTGCTGACCGGCTGCAGAACGGCGGTGCCGATCTCGGCCAGCGCCTCGCGCAGCGCCATCTTGCCCGCGGTGCGGAAGGCATGGTCGGAACTGTCGACCGCATGATGCTTGCCGTCCGACAGGTTCACCGCCAGATCAACCACCGGATGCCCCTTCGGACCCGCCGCCAAGGCCTCGCGCGCGCCCGCCTCGACCGAGGGGATGTAGTTGCGCGGCACGGCCCCGCCCTTGACGGTTTCGGTGAAGCGGAAGCCCTCGCCGCGGGCGAGCGGGCTGACCTCGATCACCACATCGGCGAATTGCCCGGCGCCGCCCGATTGCTTGCGGTGGCGATATTGTTTCTGCGCCGTGCCGGTGATGGTTTCGCAAAGCGCCGCGACCAGCGGTGCCGTGGCCAGTTTCAGCCCGAAATCGGCCTCGAGCTTTTCCAGCACCCGGCGCAGATGCAGCGGGCCCTGCGTGCCCAGCACGGTCTTGCCGGTCGCGGGATCGGTGCCAAGGCTCAGCCCGGGGTCGATTTCCAGCAGCTTCGGCAAGGCGGCGGCCAGCCGGGTCTCGTCGCGCTCGTTTTCGGGTTCCAGAATCAGCCGGTGGTTCGCCGCATGCGGCGCCATCCAGTCGGGATTGGGCAGGATGCCTTCGCCGGTGTAAAGCGGGCCGGTCAGGCTCAGGTGATCGGTCTTCACCGTCAGCCCGATATCCCCCGGCTTCAGCGCCCCAAGCGGGGTCTTGCCATCGACATCGACGATCGAGCCCACGGCCGCGCCGCACAGCTTCGCCCCGGGCGCCACACCCTCGGACAGCGCGCGGATCAGCACCGTCTTGCCCAGATGCTTGACGGTATCGGCCAAGGCGCCCACCGCCAGCGCGCCGATGCGTTCCTTCGTCTCGGCCACACCCGGCACTTCGTGGCGCAGGCTCTTCATCAGCCGCATAATGCCGTTGCCATGCCCGGCCGAACCCAGCAGCGCGGGCAGAAGATCGTGATGTTGCAAGACCTTGGTCGAGACCTCATAGACCTCGTCGGTCATCGGGGCCTGATCCTCGATCAGCTCGGTCAAAAGCGCCTCGTCGAAATCGGCCAGATGTTCGAGCAGTTCCGCCCGGGCCTCGGCCTCGCGGTCGCGGATTTCGGCGGGCAGTTCCATCAGCGAGGAGCGCGCATGATCGTGATATTCCCAGGCGCGTTCGGAAATCAGATCGACCGCGCCGATCACCTGGCCGTCCTTGCGGATCGGGATCTGCCGCAGCACGATTCCATGCGGGCAAAAGGCCTGCAACGCCGCCACGATTTCACTGGTGCGATCCTGCGCGATGTCGATCTTGTTGATGAAGATGAAGGTCGGCAGGGCCGCGGCCTCGACCAGCCGCAGATAGGGCGCGCAGAGCACCGCGGCCTCGGTCTCGGCGGGAATGCACAAAACGACGGCATCCGAGGCTGCAAGCATCGGGCCAAGCTGCGGCAGATGGTCGGCCCCCCCGGGCGCGTCCAGAAGCGCCCAGTCTTCCCCCATGAAAGCGAAGCGCGTCACGGCGGTCTCGCCGAAAAGCACATGTTTGCGCGGTTTGGCCCCTTCGAGCGTGGCCAACGCCTCGGCAAGCGTGGTCTTGCCGGCCTGCGATGGGCCTACGATGGATACGACTTTCATTGGGCACCTCCTCGGGTCTGTTGCGCCCGTCATTTTGGGGCGCATGTGATTCTCTTAAAGGTTTGAACCGACCCCGGCCTTGACCCATGCCAAACAGCGGCTTATCCGAAGAAATTCCGCAAGATCCCGGGGAGACGACGATGAGCGAGTGGCGCACACGCACGAAACTGGTCCACGAGGGGATCCGGCGCAGCCAGTTCGGCGAGATGGCCGAGGCGCTGTTTCTGACACAGGGGTTCATCTACCCCTCGGCCGGGGCCGCCGAGGCGCGGTTCATCGAGGCCGGCGAGGATGAATTCATCTATGCCCGCTACGGCAACCCGACGACGCGGATGTTCGAAGACCGGATGGCCGCGATCGAGGGCACCGAGGATGCCTTTGCCTGCGCCTCGGGCATGGCGGCGATCAACGGCGCGCTGAGCTGCTGCCTCAAGGCGGGCGATCATGTCGTCGCGGCGCGGCAGATGTTCGGGTCCTGCCTGCATGTGCTGAAGGTGCTGGCCGGGTTCGGCGTCGAGGTGACGCTGATCGACGGCGCCGATCTTGAAAACTGGCGCGCGGCGGTCAAGGCCACGACAAAGATCTGCTTCTTCGAAAGCGTGTCCAATCCGGGGCTTGAGGTGATCGACATCGCGGGCGTCTCTGAGATCGCCCATGCGGTCGGTGCGATCGTGGTGGTCGACAACGCCTTCGCCTCGCCGATCTTTTCGCGCGCCGTGGACCTTGGCGCCGATGTCATCGTCTATTCGGCAACGAAACACATCGACGGCGGCGGGCGGGTGCTGGGCGGCGTCGTCTGCGGCACGCGCGACTTCATCCGGGGCCCGCTGGAAACTTACGTCAAGCACACCGGCGGCGCGATGAGCCCGTTTCATGCCTGGCTTTTGCTCAATGGCCTGCAGACGCTGGATCTGCGGGTGCGCGCGCAGGCGGCTTCGGCCAAGGCGGTCGCCGAGGCGATCGACGGCCATCCGCATGTGAACCGGGTGATCTATCCGGGGTTGGCCAGCCACCCGCAACATGCGCTGGCGATGGCGCAGATGGGCGCGGGCGGCACGATGCTGGGGATCGATTTCGAGGGTGGCAAGGACGTCGCCTTCCGCTTCCTTGACGCGCTCGATGTGGTGTCGATCTCGAACAACCTGGGCGATGCGAAATCGATCGCGACGCATCCGGCGACGACGACGCACAAGAACCTGACCGATGAGGACCGGGCCCTGATCGGCATCACCCCCGGTCTGGTGCGGATTTCCTTCGGCATCGAGGATACGGCCGATCTGGTCGAGGACATCCGCTCGGCGCTGGAAGTCGCTTTGGGCGAATGCGGCGAGGCGGGCTGAACGCGGATCAGGCGCAAGGCCTTGAAATAGCTATGGTCTTGAAAGCGGGGGGACGCGATGCGCCCCTCCGCTTTCAACCCTGACGCGAATTGCATTGCAGTTTAGAAGATTTTCCCGGCGCTTTCGTCGTTTCTTGTGCAACTTCGGTTGGACTTTCCGCGTCTCACTCCCATATCGAATTTTGCGCGACAGGCGAAAGGGAGACGCCATGAATATCCACGGACGCATCGACACGCCCGACACGGCAGAAGCCAAGGCCGCGCTTGAGCTGCTGCGGGCCTTTGTGGCACAGGCGCATCCCGCCGAGGTGGCGGCGCTTGACCCGGCGATTGCCCGTCTTTTCAACCCGGTGCCCGGCCCCTATCCGGAGCTGGCCCGCAGCTATGACGCCGAGTTCCGCCCCGATGACGCCTACAAGGCTGCGATGCCCGATCTGCAGAACGGGCCGTCCTCGCTGATCCGCGGCGCGAAGACCCGGATCGAACATGTGGGGATCTCGAACTTCCGCCTGCCGATCCGCTACAAGCTGCGCCCCGAAAACGGCAAGGACGGTGGCGATGTGATGCTGGAAACCTCGGTCACCGGCACGGTCAGCCTTGAAGCCGAAAAGAAGGGCATCAACATGTCGCGCATCCTGCGCAGCTTCTATGCCCATTCGGAAAGCGAATTTTCCTTCGAGGTGATGGCGGCGGCGCTGGATGACTACATCGACCATCTGGAAAGCTTCGACGCGCGGCTGATGATGCGGTTTTCGCTGCCGCTGCAGGTGGACAGCCTGCGGTCCGGTCTGCGCGGCTGGCAATATTACGACATCGCGCTGGAGCTGGTCGAACAGGCGGGGGTGCGGACCAAGATCGTGCATCTCGACTACGTCTATTCCTCGACCTGCCCCTGCTCGCTGGAGCTGTCGGAAGATGCCCGGATCCGCCGCGGTCGGCTGGCGACGCCGCATTCGCAACGCTCGGTGGCGCGGATTTCGGTGGTGATCGAGCCGGGCAAGACGCTGTGGTTCGAAGACCTGATCGAGATCGCCCGGGCGAATGTGCCGACGGAAACCCAGGTGATGGTGAAGCGCGAGGACGAACAGGCCTTTGCCGAACTGAACGCCGCCAATCCGATCTTTGTCGAAGATGCGGTGCGCTCTTTCGCGGCGGGCCTGATGGCCGAACCGCGGGTGGGCGATTTCCGCGTCATCGCCAGCCATCAGGAAAGCCTGCACAGCCACGATGCGGTGGCCGTGCTGACGGAAGGCCCCACTTTCGCCAGCGCGAGCCTTGATCCGAAATTGTTCGCATCGCTTGTGCATGCCGGGTAACGCGGTGCGGAAGGCGCCCCTTCCGCCCGTGTGACCCGCGCCCCCCGGGATATTCCGCATCGGCATCGGGTTTGCCGCGCGGGATCGCCCGGGGGGTTCGTATTTGCGGGAACAAAAACCGAACAGGCCTTGGCTTTGCCGGTACGCAAGCTATAGTGGCGCCCCATGAGCAGTATCCTTGATGATGACGATTTCGGCGGGCTGAGCCTGTCGCAACGCGCCATGATGGCGGCGCGGGGGCCTGTCGGCACGCCCTGGCTGGATGGCTTGAACGACGCGCAGCGGCGGGCGGTCGAGGCGCTTGATGGCCCCGTTCTGATGCTTGCGGGCGCGGGCACCGGCAAGACCAAGGCGCTGACCTCGCGCATCGCGCATCTGATCCATTCCGGCCGCGCCCGGCCGAACGAGGTTCTGGCCGTCACCTTCACCAACAAGGCGGCGCGGGAAATGAAAGACCGCATCGGCCGTCTGATGGGCCAGACGCTGGAAGGGATGCCGTGGCTGGGCACCTTCCACTCGGTCTGCGTCAAGCAGCTGCGCCGTCACGCGGAACTTGTCGGGCTGCGCTCGAACTTCACGATTCTGGATACCGACGACCAGATCCGGCTGCTGAAACAGCTGATCATCGCCGCGAACATGGACGAAAAGCGCTGGCCCGCGCGGCAGTTGGCCGGGTTGATCGACAGCTGGAAGAACCGCGCCTGGACGCCCGACCATGTTCGCGGCGAGGAGACGGCGCATTTCAACAACCGCGGTTCCGAGCTTTACGCCGCCTATCAGGACCGGTTGCGCACGCTGAACGCCGTCGATTTCGGCGATCTGCTGCTGCACATGGTGACGATCTTTCAGCGTCACCCCGACGTGCTGCAGCAGTATCAGCGCTGGTTCAAATATATCCTTGTCGACGAATATCAGGACACCAACACGGCACAATATCTGTGGCTGCGGCTCTTGGCTCAGGCGCATCGCAACATCTGCTGCGTCGGTGATGACGACCAGTCGATCTACGGCTGGCGCGGCGCCGAGGTGGGCAATATCCTGCGGTTCGAAAAGGATTTTCCCGGCGCCGTGGTGGTGCGTCTGGAACAGAATTACCGCTCGACCGAACATATTCTGGCGGCGGCCTCCGGCCTGATCGCCGCCAACCGCGACCGGCTGGGAAAAGAGCTGTGGACCGCCGAAGCGGGCGGCGAAAAGGTCCGGCTGATCGGCCATTGGGACGGTGACGAAGAGGCACGCTGGATCGGCGAAGAGGTCGAGAGCCTGTCGCGCGGCACCCGTGGCCTTGATCCCATCCCGTTGAACGGACAGGCGATTCTGGTCCGCGCCAGCCATCAGATGCGCGCCTTCGAGGACCGGTTCCTGACCATCGGCCTGCCCTATCGCGTCATCGGCGGGCCGCGGTTCTATGAACGGCAGGAAATCCGCGATGCGATGGCCTATTTCCGGCTCGCCGTGTCGCCCGACGACGATCTGGCGTTCGAGCGGGTGGTGAACCTGCCCAAGCGGGGCTTGGGCGACAAGGCGCAGGCGGTGATCCAGACCAGCGCGCGCGCGGCCGAGGCGGGTCTGGTGATGGGCGCGAAAGCCGCGCTGCAGCAGGGCGCGATCAGCGGCAAGGCGGCGGGGGCCTTGCGCGCGTTCCTGGACGGCATCGGGCGCTGGCATGCGGCGGTGTTGGAGAATGCCGATCATGTGCGGCTGGCCGAAACCATTCTGGAGGACAGCGGCTATACCGACATGTGGCTGGCCGACAAGACGCCCGAGGCGCCGGGGCGGCTGGAGAACCTGAAGGAACTCGTCAAGGCACTGGAGGGGTTCGAGAACCTGCAGGGGTTCCTTGAACACGTCGCGCTGATCATGGACAACGACAAGGACCAGTCCGAGGACAAGGTCTCGATCATGACGCTGCATGCGGCGAAGGGGCTGGAATTTCCCGCCGTCTTCCTGCCCGGCTGGGAAGATGGGCTGTTCCCGAGCCAGCGCGCGCTGGACGAGGGCGGGCTGCGCGCGCTCGAGGAAGAGCGGCGGCTGGCTTACGTGGGCATCACCCGGGCCGAGGCCTTGTGCACGATTTCCTTTGCGGGCAACCGCCGCGTCTACGGGCAATGGCAGTCGCAACTGCCCTCGCGCTTCATCGACGAATTGCCCGCCGCGCGGGTCGAGGTGCTGACCCCGCCCGGGCTTTACGGCGGCGGTTTCGGGGCGGCGACGCAGACCGGCTTTGGCAGTCTTGAGAGCCGCGCGACCAAGGCCGATGTCTACAATTCCCCGGGCTGGAAGCGGATGGAAACCCGCGCGACGGAACCGCCGCGGCCAAAGGCGCGCACGGTGACGACGGTGGACAGCGTCGCCTTTGGCGTGGGCGACCGGGTGTTCCATGTCAAGTTCGGCTATGGCGAGGTGATCGATCTGGAAGGCGATACCGCCTTGATCGAATTCGAGAAAGCCGGATCGAAACACGTCAAGGCCGGGTTCCTGAAACCCGCTGTCGGGCTTGACGACGTGCCGTTCTGAGCCCCCTGCCTGATCTGGCCGAGGCCATCGCCGAGGTCACGCGACACATCAGCCCCGTATCCGGCCGCGGCCCAAAGGCCGTCGGCCAGCGCCCGCCCCGCCCTCGGCGGGCGCTTCTCGCCCGCCGGGTCAGGCGCCGGCCTCTGTCGTGCTTGGGGAAACGGTCGTGATGCAGCCGTTATGAAACGGGCGGGGAAAGGCGATGCCTTTCCTTCTCCGCCCGAAAAACCGTGGCAGTTTCAGACCTGCACCACCCGCACCGCCCCGCCCGAGGCGGTCAGCGCGATCTCGCCCTTGGCCAGCCGCAGCGCGTCATTGCCGAAGACATCGAGCCGCCAGCCGTTCAGCGCCGCCACGTCGCGTTTGCCCGCGGCGATCCGGTCCAGATCCGAGGCGGTGGCGATCAGCTTCGCCGCCACCCCGGCCTCCTCGGATTTCGCCTTCAAAAGCACCCGCAGCAGATCGGCCAAGGCCGTGTTCACCTGCAGCTGCGCATCTTCATCCGGCACACGCGGGAAATCCTCGGGCTTGGTGTCAAGCCCGGCCTTCACCGCCGCGATGATCCCATCGGCAATGTCGCCCCGCCGCGCCTCGCGCAAAAGCAGCCGCGACTTGCCCAGCTCATCCAGCGACACCGGCTTCGTCGAGGCCAGTTCCAGCAGCGCATCATCCTTGAACACGCGCGAGCGCGGGATGTTCTTGCCCTGCGCATAGATCTCGCGGAAGCGAGCCAATTCGCGCACGACGGCCATGAACCGCCCCGAATTCGTCCGCGTCTTCACCCGTTCCCAGGCATCCTCGGGGCGGGTGATATAGGTTTCGGGGTTCAGAAGGATCGCCTCTTCCTCCTCGACCCATTGCTCGCGGCCCGATTTGCGCAGCTCTTTCGAGAGGAATTCGTAGATCACCCGCAGATGCGTGACATCGGCCAGCGCATAGGCCTTTTGCGCATCGGTCAGCGGACGGCGCGACCAGTCGGTGAAACGCGAGGTCTTGTCGAGCGACTGCTTGGCGATCTTTTTCACCAGCGTTTCATAGCCGACCTGCTCGCCAAAGCCGCAGACCATCGCCGCGACCTGCGTGTCAAAGAGCGGCAGCGGGAAGACCCCGGCTTCGGTGAAGAAAATCTCCAGATCCTGCCGGGCGGCGTGAAACACTTTGACCGTCGCCTGATGCCGGAAGAGGTCGTAAAGCGGTTCCAGCGACAGGCCTTCGACCAGCGGATCAAGCAGAACCGCCTCGCCGTCCTTGCCGGGAAGCGCCATCTGCACAAGACAGAGCTTCGACCAATAGGTGCGTTCGCGCAGGAACTCGGTATCGACCGTCACATAGGGGGCAGCCTTGGCGCGGGTGCAGAACTGCTCCAGTGCGTCGGTGGTGGTAATCGTCTGCATCGTGCCTTTCCCGGGGATCGCGGGGTCATCCCGCCCATATCTTCGGTTTAGGCATTTGTCCGCACAAAGGAAAGCGTGTCGTTGCAGGAATGCACAAAAGGTTGTGAGCCGGACCGCGGGCGACAGGTCTGATCGGGCGGATCAGGAAAGGCGCCGCCTTTCCCCGCCCGTCGCGGCCAAGCCGGTGACAAGACCGCATCCCCACGCGGAACAGAGGCCTGCGCCTGCCCCGGCGGCGCGAATGCGCCCGCCATGGGCGGGGCGGGCGCAGGCCGAGGGCCTTTGGGCCCCCGGCGGTCAGGGGGCCACTGTCGCGCGTGACCTCGGCGATGGCCTCGGTCAGATCAGGCGGTTGCGATCACAGATCCAGACGGCTGCGGTTGCCGGTCACGAAGCGACGCAGCACGGCGGGGTAAAGCTTGTGTTCCTGCACCAGAACCCGGGCGGCCAGCGTTTCGGCGGTGTCCCCCGCCACGACCGGCACCCGCGCCTGACCGAGGATCGGACCATCGTCCAGAACCGGCGTCACCTCATGCACGCTGCAGCCCGCCTCGGCATCGCCCGCCTCCAGCGCGCGCTGATGCGTGTGCAGGCCCGGATATTTCGGCAAAAGCGAGGGATGGATGTTCAGCATCCGCCCGGCAAAGCGCATCACGAAATCGGGCGTCAGCACGCGCATGAAGCCCGCAAGGCACAGAACATCGGGCTCGGCCGCCAGGATCGGCTTCAAAAGCTCCGCCTCAAACGCCGCGCGATCCTTGCCGAAGGGGCGGTGATCGATCACCGCCGTCGCCACGCCCAGACGCGCGGCGCGGTCGATCCCCGCCGCCGTCGGGTCGTTCGAGGCGACCAGAACCGGCGTCGCATAGCCAAGGCCCTGCATGTCCTCGACCAGACGGATCATGTTCGACCCGCTGCCGGAAATCAGGATCGCGACGCGGGTGGTCACAGGAGCTTGCCCGTATAGGCGACGCCCTGCCCCTCGGTCACGGCGCCGATCACGGTGACGGTTTCGCCCGCGGCTTCCAGAAGCGCTTTCAACGCCGGGGCCTGCGCCGCATCGACGACGCAGATCATGCCGATGCCGCAGTTGAAGGTCTTGAGCAGCTCCGGCTCTGCCATGTTCGCGGTCTCGGCCAGCCAGCGGAAGACCGGCGGCAGCGGCCAGGAGGACAGATCGATCGTCGCGCCCAGGCCTTCCGGCAACACGCGCGGCAGGTTTTCCGTCAGCCCGCCGCCGGTGATATGGGCCAGCGCATGCACGCCCCCCGCGCGGATCGCCGAAAGCGCCTGTTTCACGTAAAGCCGGGTCGGTGCCAGCAGCGCTTCACCCAAAGTGCCGTCCGAGAACGGCGAAGCGGCGTCCCAGCCAAGGCCCGAGAGTTCCACCACCTTGCGCACGAAGCTGTAGCCGTTCGAATGCACGCCGTTCGAGCCAAGGCCCAACAGCACATCGCCCGCCACGACCCCCGCGGGCAGATCCGAGCCGCGCTCCATCGCGCCGACGGCAAAGCCTGCCAGATCGAAATCTTCCTTCGCATACATGCCCGGCATCTCGGCGGTTTCGCCGCCAATCAGCGCGCAGCCCGATTGCGCGCAGCCCTCGGCGATGCCCTCGATGATCGTCGCGGCCTGCGCGACCTCAAGCTTGCCCGTCGCGAAATAATCGAGGAAGAACAAGGGCTCGGCGCCTTGACACACCAGATCGTTCACGCACATCGCCACAAGGTCGATGCCGATCGTGCCCACCACGCCGGTGTCGATGGCGATGCGCAGCTTCGTGCCGACGCCATCGGTCGCGGCCACAAGGATCGGGTCGTTGTAACCCGCGGCTTTCAGATCAAAAAGCGCGCCGAAGCCGCCCAGCCCGGACACGGTGCCGGGGCGGTTGGTGCGTTTCGCCGCCGGTTTGATCCGTTCGACGAGCGCATTGCCCGCGTCGATATCCACGCCTGCATCGGCATAGGTCAGGCCAGTCTTGCGCTCGGTCATCGCTGTCTCCGTCGGATTCGTCGTGCGAAGCCCTAGCGCAAAGGGGGCCGGTTGAAAAGCACCGCGTGGCGGGCGGGCTCACCCCACCCGCGAGAGCGCCGCGCGGCGCCGCTCCAACGCCGCGGGCGACCAGACCTCGGCGCTTTTGTAATATTCGGCAAAGACCTTTGCCCCTTCGGGAAAAACCACCCAGGGCTGTTTCGTCGCGGTGAAGATATGCACATCGGGCGGACAGGCGGCGGGGCTGTCCAGCGTGCCGACCCGGACAAAGGCCAGCGCCCGCCCTGCCCCGGCATAATGGCTGAAAACCGCGACGCGGCAGGCGGGACAGCGCGCGATCTCCTGCCCCTTGCCCGAGGCCGAGGGGGTCATCACGTAATCGACCGCGCCCGTCACCTGCAGCCGGTCGGTCTCGATCAGCGTATTGAGCGCAAAGGCGGTGCCGGTCTCGCGCTGGCACCAGCTGCAATGGCAGGCATGGGTGATCATCGGCGCCGCGGTCATCCGGTAGCTCACCTGCCCGCAGGTGCAACGGCCCGTCCATTCGGTCATGCGCTCCTCCTCAATGCTGCGCCGCCTCCCACATCTCGTAGCAGCGCGCGAACCGGGTTTCATGCGCCACCCGCAGCGCCTCGGGCAGATCGAGCGCGCGGCGGGGCGAGACATTGACGACGGGCAGCTCGACAGGCCCGCCGAAGCGCTCGGCCAGAAAGGCCAGGATGCGGTCCTGCGCCTCGTAGCGAAACAGATGCCGCACCGGGCAGCGGCCGTCCTTCAGACAAAGAAAGCGCGACTGCGCGCCCTCGGCCTCGGGGGTGCCGGGGCTCAGCATGCGCTCGATGAACTGGGCGAAAGTCAGATCCGCGGTCGAACGCGCGCTGCCCCTCAGCGCCGGGCGGCTGCGGTAGCGGTAATGCGAGCCGTGCCAGTCCAGCGGATGGCGGATCACCGCCATCATCTCGTAATCGGCCTTCAAGAGCGGCTGCAGCACCCGGGCATAGCTGGCCACGGTCAGGTGCTTCATCTGCGGCGGATCGCGCAGCACGATGGCGGCGCGGGCGTCAAGCGCCGCCTCGATCGCGGTGGTGCCGGTTTTCGGAACCGCGAAGAACACGAGGTTCTCGCGGGGGAACACCATCATGTCTGCTCTCTCGGCCTTCGTTGCGGATGGGGCGAGTATGGCCGCCCACGCGCCCCACCGCAAGCGCCGCTCTCAGTCGGGCAGCGCCTGCGCCAGCGCGGTGAAATGCTCGCCGCGCTTTTCGAAGTTCGGATACTGGTCAAAGCTCGCCGCCGCGGGGGCCAGCAACACGGTATCGCCCGGCTCGGCCTCGGCGGCGGCGCGGGCGACGGCGCGCTCCATCGTCTCGCAGATCTCATGGTCAAGCGGCGCCAGCTCCAGCGCGAAATCGCGGCCCGAATGGCCGATGAAATAGGTCTTCTTCACCGTGCCCAGAAGCGGTTTGAGCGATGCGACACCGCCCTCCTTGCCCATGCCGCCGACGATCCAGCGGATGTTGCGGAAAGCTTCAAGCGCCTTCGCCGCGCTGTCGACATTGGTGGCCTTGCTGTCGTTGACGTAACGCACGCCGCGCTTTTCCGCGATGGTCTGGCTGCGATGCGGCAGACCGCCGAAACTGTGAAAGGCCTCCTCGATCAGCTTCGGCGCAAGGCCGAGCGACCGGCAGGCGGCATAGGCGGCGCAGGCGTTCTGGTGGTTATGCGCCCCGGGCAGCGCCTTGACGCCGCGCAGGTCGATCGAGGCCACCTGCCGCCCCTTGCGCCATTCCGCCAGAAACCCCTTGCGCGCAAAGACCGACCAGCCGAAATCGCCCAGCTTTTTCGCGGCGGAAACCCGGATCACCCGGTCATCTTCCCGCCCCATCGCCATCTGATTGGCCAGATAGACCCCCTCGGGCTCGTCGATGCCGATCACCGCGCGGTCGGGCGCGCCTTCGGCAAACAGCCGACGCTTGGCGGCAAAGTAACCGCCCATGCCGGAATGGCGGTCCATGTGATCGGGGGAAAGATTGGTGAAAACGGCGATGTCGGGGGTCAGTGCGCGGGCCAGATCGGTCTGGTAGCTCGACAGTTCCAGCACCACCACCTCGCCATCGACGGGCGGATCAAGGTCAAGGACGCCGCGGCCGATGTTGCCCGCCATCTGGGTGGGCCGTCCCGCGTGCTGCAAGATGTGGTGGATCAGCGCCGTGGTGGTCGATTTGCCATTCGAGCCGGTGATGCAGACGCTGCGCGGGGTGACGTCGAACTCGTCCCAGCCCGCCGTCGCCCAGGAGCGGAAGAACAGCCCGATGTCATTGTCGACCGGCACCCCCGCCGCCATCGCCGCGGCGATGACCGGATTGGGGCGCGGGTAAAGATGCGCAATCCCGGGCGAGGTGATCAGGCCCGCGATACCGTCAAAGGCACCTTGCCGGGTCAGATCGGTGCAGGAATAGCCCGCGGCTTCGGCCTTGGCCCGGGCCTCGGGGCTGTCGTCCCAAAGCACGGGTTCGGCGCCCCCTGCCTTCAGCGCCGCCGCCGTGGCCAGACCCGAGCGCCCGAGCCCCAGCACCGCGACGCGCGCGCCCTCATATCCCTGAACCGGTATCATCCGCGACCTCCGTAAGCCGCGGGGGTTTCACACCCCCGCACCCCCGTGGGATATTTGAGCCAAGGTGAAAGGAAAAGCCCTTCTTCCCGTTTCACCTTGGCCGAAATATCCCGCGGGGGTGAATTGGGCCGCGCCAGCGGACCAAGAGGGGGGCGCGCAGCCCCCCTTTCGGGCGACGCCACAGGCGGCGCAACCCGCTTTGTCAAAAGCGGGACCTGACGGACGGCGTGTGAGGAAAGGCGGCGGTCGGCCCGGTCTACCCGCATTCCCGGGCCGCCGCACATCCATGAGAGGGCCGGGCGCGCGTTCTGGGGCGCGACGGCGAAAGGGCGGGCACGGCGGCAAAGGATCCGATCCGGCGCCCGCAGGGCAGGATCGGTTGCACGGGCAGGGCCCGGCGGCCGCATCGGGGGCGCTTGCGCCCCCGCCGATGTCAGGGGCTCAGCGCTTCTTCAGCGCATAGCCCGCGATCGAGACGAAGCACAGCACCACGGCGCCCGCGAAGGCCACCGGCGCAAGGCCCGGCTGGGTCATCGCGAAGATCAGCGCCATGATGTTGAGCAGCGCCAGGAACACCCAGACCGAGGTGCGGGCGCGTTCGGCGGTCATCGGGCGCGTGTCGGCGCCGACGATCACGTCGAGGAACTTGCACAGCGCCAGGGTGCCGACGGTCAGCGCAAAGACCGGGCCCCAGCCCAGCGTCAGGTTGCTCATGCCGGTCAGGTCGGCAAAGAACACGGCAAACGGCAGCAGCAGCGCCGTGACTTTCAGCGGGTCCGTGAAGTTCTTGATCATGCGGGTCTTCCTTCCTTTTCAAGGGTCAGCGGATCTTCAGCGTGGCAAGGCCTATCAGCGCAAGGATCAGCGAAACGATCCAGAAGCGGATCACGATCTGCGGTTCGGCCCAGCCCTTCTTCTCGAAGTGGTGGTGGATGGGTGCCATCAGGAACACCCGTTTGCCGGTGGCCTTGAAGTAAGCCACCTGAATGATGACCGAGAGCGCCTCGACGACGAAAAGCCCGCCGACGACGCCGAGGACAAGCTCGTGCTTGGTGCACACGGCAATCGCGCCCAGCGCACCGCCAAGGGCAAGACTGCCGGTGTCGCCCATGAACACCGCCGCGGGCGGCGCGTTGTACCACAGGAAGCCCAGCCCCCCGCCGATCAGCGCGGCGGTGAAGACGAACAGCTCCCCGGTGCCGGGCACGAAATTGACGCCCAGATATTGCGTGAAGTCGGCGCGCCCCACCACATAGGCGATGCCGCCCAGCGTTCCGGCCGCGATCATCACCGGCATGATCGCCAGACCATCCAGCCCGTCGGTCAGGTTCACCGCATTGGCGGCGCCGACGATCACGAACATCGCGAAGGGCACGAAGAAGATGCCAAGGTTGATCAGCACGTCCTTGAAGACCGGCAGCGCCAGCATGTTCGTCAGTTCCGGCGGATGCATCAGCGCGGCAAAGACCGCCGCCAGCGCGGCCAGCGCCAGGCCCAGCGCCATGCGGGTGCGCCCCGAGACGCCCTTGACGTTCTGCTTCGTCACCTTGGCGTAATCATCGGCAAAGCCGATCGCGGCATAGCCATAGGTGACGCCGAGCACGATCCAGACATAGCCATTGTCGAGCCGCGCCCAAAGCAGCGTCGCGAACAGCAGCGCCGAGAGGATCAGCAAGCCCCCCATCGTCGGCGTGCCCGCCTTGGCGAAATGGGTGGCGGGGCCGTCGTTGCGGATCGGCTGGCCCTTGCCCTGCTTGCGGCGCAGCATGTCGATCAGGGGCCGCCCGAACAGGAAGCCGAAGATCAGCGCGGTGAAGAAGGCCCCCCCGGCGCGGAAGGTGATGTAGCGGAAGAGGTTGAAGAAATCGCCCCCGTCCGAAAGGTTCGCAAGCCAGTAAAGCATTACTCTTTTCCCTTGAAGGCCTCTGCCGCACCGGGCTGACCGAGTTTTCTGAGCGCGTCAACCACGAGCGAAACCTTCGAGCCTTTCGATCCTTTTACCAGCACCACATCGCCTGCATCGACCAGATGCGGCGCGCGGGCGGCCAGATCCCTGGCGGTCTCGACCCATTCGCCCCGCTTCTCCCGCGGCAGCGCTTCGTGAAGCGCCCGCATCCGCGGTCCGGCCAGATGCACGATGTCTATCGATACCATTGCGGGCAAATCGGCAATCGCGGCATGAAGCCGCGCCTCCCCCGCGCCCAGCTCCAGCATGTCGCCCAGAATGGCGACGCGCCGCCCGCGTTTGACCCGCCCCACCCCGTCGCGCGGAACCTGTCCGGCGAGCACCTCGAGACCCGCTTCCATCGAGGCGGGATTGGCGTTGAAGGCATCGTCGAAAAGGTCGAAGCTTTGCGCTTCGTCAATCAGATCAAGCCAGATCCGCTCGCGCGTGCCGCGCCCGGCGGGGGGCGCCCAAAGCGCGATGTCGAGCGCCGCCACGGCCGGATCGGCGCCCACCGCGCGCGCCAGGGCCAGAACCCCCAAGGCGTTGTTCGCAAAGTGTTTTCCTGGCGTCATCACCTTGAAAAGCATCGGCCTTCCGGCGTGATCGGCCTGCACGATCGTGGCATCCCCCGCGATCTTCGCCGCGGTCAGATGGTAGTCCGATCCGGGCGCCGGACCAAAGGTCACCACCTGCCCGGCGCGCGCCTTTGCCGCAGCCAGAAGGATCGGCGTCGAGGCAAGCCCGGTGGGCACGACGGCGGTGCCGCCGGGCTCCAGCCCGTCGAAGATCGCGGCCTTCTCATGGGCGATGTCGTCGAGGGTTTCGAAGGCCTCCAGATGCGCCGCGGCGACCGTGGTGATCATCGCGGCATGGGGTCGCGCCATCTTGACCAGCGGCGAAATCTCCCCCGGGTGGTTCATGCCGATCTCGATCACCGCGAAATCGGCCTCGGCGGGCATCCGCGCCAGCGTGATCGGCACGCCCCAGTGGTTGTTGAAGCTGGCCTCGGCGGCATGCACGCGGCCCTGCGCGGACAGCACCGCGCGCAGCATCTCCTTGGTCGAGGTCTTGCCGACCGAGCCCGTCACCGCGATCACCTGCGCGCGGGTGCGCGCCCGCCCGGCGCGGCCCAGATCTTCCAGCGCCCTCAGCACATCGGGCACGAGCAGCAGCGGGTCTTCCTCGGAGCAGCCCTCGGGGATACGGCTGACCAGCGCGCAGGCGGCGCCCTTCTTCAGCGCGTCCGCCACGAAATCATGGCCGTCGCGCGCGTCTTTCAGCGCCACGAACATTTCGCCCGGGCGAATCGAGCGGGTGTCGATCGACAGCCCCGTCGCCATGAACGACCGCGTCGCACGGCCCCCGGTGGCGACGGCCGCGTCGATCGAGGTCCACAAAACAGCCATGTCAGATCTTCCCATCCAAGGCGGCAACGGCGATCGAAGCCTGTTCGGCATCATCGAAGGGGAAGACATCGGTGCCGATGACCTGCCCGCGTTCATGCCCCTTGCCCATGATCAAGAGCGCATCGCCCGGGCCCAGCGCATCGACGCCGCGCAAGATCGCCTCGGCGCGGTCGCCGACTTCGGTGGCCTCGGGGCCCGCCCCCGCCATGACGGCGGCGCGGATCGAGGCCGGGTCCTCGGTGCGGGGGTTGTCGTCGGTGACGATGACCTGATCGGCATGGGCCGCGGCGGCCGCCCCCATCAGGGGCCGTTTGGTGCGGTCCCGGTCGCCCCCCGCGCCGACGATGGCGACGATGCGGCCCAGCACATGCGGGCGCAGCGCCTTGAGCGCGGTTTCGACCGCATCGGGCGTATGGGCGAAATCGACGAAGACGGTGGCGCCATTCGTGCGCGTCGCGGCGAGCTGCATCCGGCCGCGCACGGCCTTCAGCTGCCCCAGCGCGTCAAAGACCGCTTTCGGCTCGGCGCCGCAGGCGATCACCAGCCCCGCCGCGGTCAGCACGTTCATCGCCTGAAAGCCGCCAATGAGCGGCAGGCGCACCATCTGCGGCCCGCCCTGCCAGAGAAACCGCACATCCTGCCCGCCCGCGTCGAAGCGCTGCCCCTGCAGCTGGATCTCGCAGCCGTCGTCCTGCCCGACCCGGATCAGCTTTTGCCCGCGCGCCTGCGCCAGCGCCGCGAGCCCCGGCCCTTTCGGATCGTCGGTGTTGATCACCGCGGTCGCCTCCTCGGGCAGGACGCGGGTGAACAGACCGGCCTTGGCGTCGAAATACTCGTCAAAGCTGGCGTGGTAATCGAGGTGATCCTGGGTGAAATTGGTGAAGGCGGCGGCTTTCAGCATCACGCCATCCAGACGCCGCTGCGCCAGCCCGTGCGAGCTTGCCTCCATCGCCGCATGGGTGACGCCCGCCGCCGCCATCTCGGCCAGAAGCCGGTGCAGGGTGATCGGCTCGGGCGTGGTGTGGCTTGAGGGCGCGGCAAAGGCGCCCTCGACCCCGGTGGTGCCGATGTTCGCGGCCTCAAGGCCAAGCGCCTGCCAGATCATCCGGGTGAAGGTGGCGACCGAGGTCTTGCCGTTCGTGCCGGTCACCGCGACCATCGTCGCGGGCTGCGCGCCAAAGAACAGCGCCGCGGCACAGGCGAGCGCCAGCCGCGCATCCTCGACGACAAGCAGCGCGACGGCGCTGCCCGCCAGCGCCTGCCGGGCGGTGTCTTCGCCCGCGCGGTCGGTCAGCACCGCCGCCGCGCCGCGCTCCAGCGCCGCCGTCACGAAGGTTGCCCCATGCAGCTTGGTGCCGGGCAGCGCCGCGAACAGATGACCGGGTTTGACGAGGCGGCTGTCCACCGAAAGACCCGTCACCGCGACGTCGCTTCCCGGGCGGGCCGTCAGCCCCAATGCACTCAAAGGCTTCGCCGTGAGGGCCATATCTTGTGTCCTTGTTCAGTTCCTGCGCCATTTAGAGGCGAAGGCAGGCAGGCGTCAACGCAAGCCTTGAAAACAAGGGCCGGGCAGCCCATCGGGGCAGTTCGGGCGGGTCAGGTCAGGTCCGGGCTGGCAGCGACGGGCGGGGGAAGATCCGGTCGAAGCCCCAGGTAAAGAAAAAGGTATAGATCAGGAAGCAGACAAGCAGCGCCGCCTCCATCGCCACGGCCTCGGCGAAGCCGACGCCGTAAAAGCCCATGTAAAGCGGCACGGTGAACAGAAACAGCCCGCCCTCGAAGCCCAGCGCATGCAGCGCGCGCAGCCAAAGGGTGCGGCGCAGCCGGAAGCGGTGTTCGGCCGCCTCGAAGCCGGTGTTGAAGACGAGGTTCCACAGCAGCGCGATCAGGGTGACCAGCACCGAGACAAGAAGCGAATCCGCAGCCGGACCGGCGCTGAGCCGGGTCAGCAGCAGCGTCGAGAGCGCGATGGCCCCCGCTTCGAACGCAAGAACATAAATCACGCGCCGCAGCGGCGGGGACAAGGTGACCATGGCAGGTTGACGCAAGTTGCGCCCCGATCTTGGATCGGACCGTCCCGACAGTTGCACAGACCCTTTGGCGCCACGGTTTCCGCGCCCGGCCCGCCCAGTATCGCCCCGCGGGCAGAAGGGTCAAGCGCAAAGCGCGGTTGCGGCTCAGCGGGCGAAGCGGCAGATCAGCCGGCCCGGCTCGCCCGGGGCCAGATCGGGGCCGCCGGGCGCGGGTTTCGGCGGCTGTTCGGCCAGATCGCGGGCCGCGCCAAGCCTTGCGCGGGGGACGGCAAAGACCAGCTCCTGCATCCGCAGCGCGCCATCGGGCCCGAAGCTGGTGCGCAGCCGGGCCAGCGGCAGGCCAAGATAGCTGCCGTCCAGCTGCAGCTCGATCTGCAGCTCGGCGCCGCGCTTTTGGGCGCTGAGCTGTTCGGGGGCCAGCCAGCCGCCCGGCGGCCAGGGCAGCGGCAGGCCGTCAGAGGCCAGCGGCCCCTCGGGCGCGGAGGCGGCCTGCGGGAACCGCGCGCGCAGGCTTTCGGTGAAGGCGCGGGCCTGCGGCGCGGGGGCGCAGCGGTCGATGCCCGCCAGAACCGCGTCGAGCACGGGCAAGGCCGGATCCGGCCCCGGATCGAAGCGGAAGATCTTGCCCGCCTCGGTGGTGACGACAAGCCAGCCCTGCACATCTTCGGCGATGAAGGTGACGGGGCTGCCAAGGAAATCGGAGGCGCAGCCGGGCCCGGTGCCGCGCAGCAGATCGGCACCGCCCCGGCCCGGGATCTGCAGCGAGATCAGCTCGCCGGTGCAGGCGGGGTCGGCCGGGATCGGGGCGCGGCGGATGGCGCAGGTGCCGCGATAATAGACGCCGCCGTCGCGCGTCAGCTCGCACCCGCCCGCATAGGGCAGATCCGAGGCGATCCCCGGCGCCGCCGCGGCCCAAAGCAGGCCCAGCGCGCAGCCGAGGGCGACAAGGAGGCGGGGCAGAGCTGTCATCCGGATGCCTTTGCGAAAGCCGCGGTCTGCGCGCACCATGCGGCCAAGCGCTGAAGGAAAGGCTAATTCTCCCCGGCGCGGGTGATTTTGCCGCGCCGTTTCAGGGGGTGTTTCAGGGCGCGATCCGGGGGGCGAGGCCGCGGTCGCGGAACGCTTCGGGCCGCGCCGCCGGGCCGGTCAGTAAAAGCCGACCTCGCGGACCTCGATCTCGGCCTCATGCGCGCGCCCATAGGCGACGACCGCGACCGAGCGCAGGCTTTTCACCGAAGGCATGCCGGGCATCAGCCGCCCCGAGGCGTGAAAGGCGGTGAAGGGCAGCCGCACCTCGGCCCAGTCGGGGGTGACGTCGAAGGGCGCCTGATAATATTGCCAGGGCATCAGCGTCGCGCCCGTGCGCAGATGCGCGAAATAGCGCTGGCCGTTGCCGCGCACGATCAGCCGCAGCCCGGTCGTGCCCGCGGGCGGCGGCGCGGCCAGATCCAGCCGCATCTGGATGAAGCCGCCATTGTTTGCGGTGCTGACATGGCCGGTCATCCGCGCATGCGGCGCCCCCTCGCCCGCGACCATCTCCAGCCGCCCGGTCGAGACGCCGCCCATCACGCCATCGGTGAAGAAACGCCAGCGGGTTTCGGGCTGCATGGTGAAATCCTCGATCACGGTGTCGGCGGCCAGCGCGGGCGGCACCGCCCCCAGCCCGAGCAGCAGCGTCAGGACAAGGAACAGTTGGGCGCGCATCGACCCCTCCCAAGGTTTCCGATACATGCAGGGGACCATGAAATCCGGCGTTTGGCCAGCGGTTTTCACGGCCCCCCGGGGTCAGAACCGCGCCAGCCGATAGGGCGCGGGATCGACGATCGGCGCGTGATCCGTGGCCAGATCGGCCGCCAGTTGCCCCGCCGCCGGGCCGGTACCGAAGCCATGGCCGGAAAAGCCGGTGGCCAGGATCAGCCCGGGCCGCGCGGCGACCGTGTCGATCACCGGATCGCTGTCGGGGGTGACGTCGATCATCCCCGCCCAGCTCGCGGCGATGCGGGCCTGATCGAAGACGGGCCAGGCCCTGCGCAGCGCCGCCATCGCCTCGGCATTCAGGCCGGGATTGACGTCGGGATCCATGATCCGGCAGCGCTCGAACGGCGTGATTTCATCGTCTTTCCAGCGCCTTGCAGACAGAAGTTCATGCAGGAAAGGGCGACCCAATCCCACCTGCGTCGCGCCTTTCTGCGCCCGCAGGACCGGCAGGTAGCGCAGCCCCAGCCGCAGATGGTCGGGCGTCAGGGGCGCATCGAGCCGCCCGCGCTGGGTGATGGTGAAGCCGCCATCCTGACGCTTGCGGAAGGAAAAATCCGGCCCGCCGACGGCGGTCTCGCACGGCCCCTGCATCGGCGCTGTGCGCAGGACCGAGCAGATCAGCGGCAGTGTCGGCAGGAAAATCCCGAGGTTGCCCAGAAACCGCCGCGACCAGAGACCCGCCGCCAGGATCACCTTTTCGCACGCAATCTCGCCGCGTTCGGTAACGACGCCCGAAACCTGCCCGCCCCTGGTCGCAAGGCTGCGCACGGCGCAATTCTCGACGATCTGGCCGCCCTTGGCCAGCACCGCCCGGGCCAGCGCGGCACAGGCGAGCGAAGGCTCCGCCCGCCCGTCCGAAGGCGTGTGCACGCCGCCGAGCCAATCGCCCTGCCCTCCCGGCACCAGCCGGTCTATGTCCTTGGGCGCAAGCAGGCTGGCGCCAAGGTCGAGGGGGGCGACGGCCTTCAGCCAATCCTCGTAAATCCCCATCTGCTTTTCGGACCGGGTGACGAAGAGGATCCCCGCCGCGCGATAGCCGCAATCGGCGCCGATCCGCGCGGGCATCTCGGCCCAAAGCCGGTCGGCGGCCTGCGCCAGCGGCACATCGGCGGGCGCGCGCGAGGTCTTGCGCACCCAGCCCAGATTGCGGCCCGACTGTTCGGCGCCGATGCGGCCTTTTTCCAGCACCGTCACCGGGATGCCGCGCTCGATCAGCGTCAGCGCGGCCGAAAGGCCCACGATGCCCGCGCCGATCACGACCACGGTGGTTTGCGCCGGGATGTCGGCGGTGGAGGGCGGCAGAATGGCAAGCGGTTCCATCCCTTACGCCCCCAGCCGGATCACTTCGGCGCCCTGCGCGGCGCCGCGAAAGGCGGTCACTTCGATCTCGACCTTGTAGACATTCGAGCCCAAGGGCGGGCAGGTGACGGTCAGTGCCGGATCGACGCCGCGGAAGATCTCGGCGAAGATCTCCATCACCGCGGGCGTGTCGGCGGGGTCCTGAATGAAGACGCGGGCCGAGATCACGTCGCCCAGCCCCGAGCCGACCGCGGCAAGCGCGCGGGCGATATTGGCGAAGACCTGATGGGTCTGCGCGGCGACATCCTCGGGGATCAGCTTCGTGTCGGGGTTGCGCCCGGCGGTGTTCGAGACGAAAATCCACTCGCCCACGGCGACAAGGCGGGAATAGCTGCTTTTGTCCTCCAGCACCGCGCCGGATTTCAGTTTCACGATCTTTGTCATTGGTTTTCCTGAAGGTTTGGGGGGGCCTTGCCCCCCCGAAAGGTCAGCGCAGGACGGGTTCATCCCAGAGGTTCAGCTTGACGCCGATGCCGCGGTCCAGCGCGTTGCGGTAAAGCACCGTGCCCCAGGCGACGTCCTCGACCGGCATGCCGCCCACCGACATGATGATGATTTCCTGATCATTCTTGCGCCCCGGCGCGTCGCCCGCGACGATGGCGCCAAGGTCTTCCAGATCGTCATGGGTCAGCTTGCCCTCGGCCAGCATGTCCATGAACTTGACGCCGATGACGGGGATGGTGTTGTGCGCGGGCTTCGGCACCTCTTCATACCAGGCCTCGTAAAGCCCCGTGTTATCAAGCACCTTGCGCACGTCGGGGGCCTGCATCCCCTCGTCGATGTTGCACACGGCGGGCATCGCCAAGAAGGCGCCGGGCTTCACCCAGTCGCGCTTCACCATCGGATAGGTCGCAGGGTCACCCGTCTCGCCCGAGTTGCAATAGCTGACCAGATCCGAGCCGCGCACGACCTCTTCGATGCTGTCGACCACCGTGACCGAGGTGATCTGCGGATAGGTCTCGGCCACCCAGGCAAGGAAGGTCTGCAGGCTTTTTTCACCGCGGCCTTTCACCTTCAGCGTGTCGATGCCCGGGCAGGCGACCATGAAGGCGGCCAAAGTCGTCTTTGCCATCACGCCGGGCCCCAGGATGCCGACGATCTTCGCATCCGGCCGGGCAAGATGGCGCGCGCCCACGCCCGGCACCGCGCCGGTGCGATAGGCCGAAAGCAGGTTCGCCGACATATGCGCCAAGGGCGCCCCGGTCTCGGTGTCGTTCAGCGTGAACATCAGGATGGAGCGCGGCAGGCCCTTTTGCCGGTTCGCGATGTTCGAGCCATACCATTTGACGCCGGTGGTGCAGAAGCGCCCCCCCAGATAGGCGGGCATCGCCATGAAACGGCGGTCCGCGGTGGGTTTCGGCATCGTCGGGAACGGGCTTTCGGGCGGGAACATCACCATCGCGCCGTGGCTGTCGTTGTTCGCCCCGGCCATGCGGTAATCGCCCGAATGCAGCAGGCCGAACATCTCCTCCATGCAGTCGACGCAAGCGGCCATGTCGGTGACGCCCGCCCTGATCATGTCGGGTTCGGACAGGTAGATGAAATCGATACGCGTTTCGGCGTTCATGGGTTTTCTCACTTTTGGGAAGGTTGGCCCTGCCCGAAGACAGGGCAGGAAAGGCTCAGTCGAAGGCGCGGCCAAGGCGGGCGTAAAGCTCGGGCTGGCTGCGCTTGATCCGCAGCGCGAGAGCCGAGCCCGAAGCCGCGACGCAGACCACGATCACCGGGAAGGCCTGCACGATCGGGCTTTCGGACCCGGTCAGCATCGAGAGGTTCGACCAGACAAGGCCGAAGGCGGTCATCAAGCCCAGCGTCGCCAGCACCGGCGCGACAAGGGTGACAAGGGGCGAACGGCCGAAGCTGTCGCGGCGGAAGAAGGCGATGACGGCGACTGAGACCATGATCTGCACCGCGACGATCGACAGCACCGCGAGCGCCGACATCCAGGAGAAGACGACGCCGTAAGGGTCGGCGCCGATCAGCGCGAAAAGGCCAAGGATCGTCGCCACCAGCGCCGCCTGCACCAGCCCCGCCACATGCGGCGAGCCGTGATCGTCATGCACTTTCGTCACATGCGACGAGAGCAGCCCCTCATGCCCCAGCGCGTAGAAATAGCGGTTGAGCGTGTTGTGGAAGGACAGAAGGCAGGCAAACAGGCTGGTGATGAGGAGGATATTGGCCAGTTTCACCACCCAGCCGCCCAAAAGCGCCTGCATCGGGGCGAAATAGAACCCTTCGAGCGAGGCGGCGGCCGCGGCCTGCGCCTTGTCGGGGCCGTAATATTGCACGATGGCCCAGGTGGAAAAGGCATAGAAGGCGGTGATCAGAATGACCGCGATATAGGTCGCCCGCGGGATGGTGCGGTCGGGGTTCGAGGCTTCCTCGCCGAAGATCGCGGTGGCCTCGAAGCCGACGTAAGAGCCCAGAACGAAGACCATGGTGACGCCAAGCCCGGGGCCGAAGACCTCGGAGAGCCGGAAGCCCGAGACCGAGATGCCGGTCTCGCCGCCGCCATGGGCGAGGATCGCGATATCAAGGACAAGAAGGATCACCAACTCCGCGATCATGCACAGGCCAAGGATCACCCCCGAGACCGCGATGTGACGCCGCCCGAGAGCCACGACGATGACCAGCCCCGCAAAGGCCCAGACCCACCAGGGCAGATCGAGGCCGAGCGAGGCGGCAAAGCCCGAGACGAAGACGGCAAACAGCGCAAAGACCGAGATCTGGATGGCGAAATAAGCCAGAAGCGCCGTCAGCGCGCCGCCGATGCCCGCGGGGCTGCCCAGACCGCGGGTGATATAGGCGTAAAACGCCCCGGCGCCGCTGATGTGCCGGGTCATCGCGGTGAAGCCGACGGAAAACAGCAGGTAAAGGATCCCCGCCAGGATGAAGGCGCCCGGCACCCCCGCGCCATTGCCGAAGGCGAAGGCGGGCGGCGTCGCGCCCACGACCGCAGTCATCGGCGCGGCGGCCGCGACGACAAAGAAGATGATATGCGCAAGCCCGATCGAATTGGCCTGCAGGCGGTTCGCGCCCGGTTGGTTTTCCATTTTACCGATCCCTGTTTCGGTTTCTTTGAATCCGGTCTGCAGGCGGCAGGACAAGAGCGGCCATTGCAAAACGCGCCAAAAATCCGATAGTTTGCGCCAATGCGCCCCCAAGGGGGGAAAATGAGGAAAAATGTCCACGATCAGCACCCCGCTGCCCGGAATGCTGTCTGTCAGGGCCCTGATTTTTGGGCCAATTCTGGAATACTTTGCCGATGATCCGGGCAAGTTGAAAACTCTGCTTGCCCGCGAACAACTCTCGCCCGAGGTGCTGGCCGACCCTTACGAAGCGATTCCCTTGCAAAGTTATCTCTCGATTTTCGAGGCTGCGGCGGAATTGGCGGGGGATCCGCTCTTTGGCGCACGCTTGGGCTTTGGCATGCGGCCGGGCAATCTGGCACCGATCGGGCTGCGCGCGGTGCAGGCGGGCACGATCCGCGGCGCGCTGACCGCCTTTGCGCGCTGGTCGGGCGCGCTGCAAAGCGCCACGCAATCCAGCCTGACCACCGAGGACGACCAGCTTGTCTTCACCTACCGGCTGACGGCGCCGGTGCTGATCGCCTCGCGCCAGGATACGGAATTCAGTCTGGCGGCGGTCTGTCGGCTGATCCGCGGCGCCTTTGATCCGCGCTGGCGGCCGCTGGAAATCCGCTTCACCCATCCGCCGATCGCCGAGAAACCGCGGCTAGAGGCGCTGTTCCGCGCCCCGGTGCGGCATTCGCAGCCCGTCAATGCCATCGTCCTTTCCGCCGCCGGGGCCGACCGGGTGCACCGCGCCGAAGACCCCGACATGATCGCGCTGATCGAGCGGCATCTGCAGGATCTGACCGCCGATGCGGGCCGCGCCGAAAGCCTTGTCACCCAGGTCGAGGCGCTGATCGACCTTTATCTCGGCGTGCGGCCGATCGATCTGCCGGGGATCGCGGCGGCGCTGCGGATGGCACCGCGCAGCCTGCAGCGGCGGCTGGCCGCCGAGGGGCAGAGCCTGAGCGGGCTTCTGCGCCAGCAGCGGCAACGCCGGGCCGAGGTGCTCTTGCGCGAACGCGGTCTTGGCGTCGAGGCGGTGGCCCAGGCGCTTGGCTACGCCGATGGCACGGTGTTCTGGCGGGCCTGGCGCAGCTGGACCGGCGAGGCCCCAAGCCGCCCCGCCCCGAAATGACGCCGGGCCGGTTTTCGGTGGCCCTTGCCCCCGCCGCGGGCTAGTTTGGCGCAAATCGCAGGAGACCGCCCGTGTCGCACACCATCTTCATCCTGAACGGCCCGAACCTGAACCTTCTGGGCAAGCGCCAGCCGGAAATCTACGGCGCCGAGACGCTGGCCGATGTCGAGGCCCGCTGCCGGGCGTTGGCCGAAAGCCTTGGTGTCACGGTGGAGTTCTTCCAGTCGAACCATGAGGGCGTGATCATCGACACGATCCACCGCGCCCGCGACGAGGCCGCCGCCATCGTGATCAACCCGGGCGCCTTCACCCATACCTCGGTCGCGATCCTCGATGCGCTGAACGCCTATGACGGGCTGGTGTTCGAATGCCACATCTCGAACGTGCACAAGCGCGAGCCCTTTCGCCATCACAGCTACGTCTCGGGCCGCGCCGATGGCGTGATGGCGGGCTTCGGCACCGAGGGTTATGAGCTGTGCCTGCGCCGGGCCTGTTCGCTGCTCTCAAAGGCTTAGGCGGGGCGCAGCCGGGCGCAGGCGGCAGTGATCCGGCCCAAAGCCGCGCGCAGCTCGGCCTCCGAGGTCGCGTAGGAGATGCGGAAATAGGGCGAGAGGCCAAAGGCCGCGCCGGGCACCATCGCCACCTCGGCGGTTTCCAGCAACCAGGCGCAGAAATCGCGGTCGGTGCTGATCGTGCCGCCCTCGGGCGTGGTCGCGCCAATGAGGCCCGCGCAATCGGCAAAGGTGTAGAACGCCCCGTCCGGCACGCGGCAGGTGATCCCCGGGATCGCGTTCAGCCCCGCCACCACCAGATCGCGGCGGCGCTGGAAATCGGCGGCGCGGCTGGCCAGCAGATCCTGCGGCCCGCTCAGCGCGGCCAGCGCTGCGGCCTGCGAAATCGAGGAAGGACAAGAGGTTGACTGGCTCTGCACCACCGCCATCGCCTTGATCAGCGGTTCCGGCCCGCCCGCATAGCCGATCCGCCAGCCGGTCATCGCATAGGCTTTCGACACACCGTTCACCGTCAGGATGCGCCCCTTCAGCCGCGGCTCCAGCGCGGCGGGGGTGGTGAAACGAAAGCCCTCGTAACAGATGTGCTCATACATGTCGTCGACCAGCAGCCAGACCTGCGGATGGGCCAAAAGCACGTCCAGCAGCGGGCGGTAATCCGCCTCCGCATAGGCCGCCCCGGTCGGGTTCGAGGGCGAATTGAGCATGACCCAGCGCGTCTTCGGCGTGATCGCGGCGGCCAGCGCCTGCGGCTGCAGCCGGAACCCCTGCGCGCCATCGCAGGGCACGGCGACCGGCACGCCGCCCGCGATGCGGACGATGTCGAAGTAAGACGTCCAGCACGGCGTCGGGATGATCACCTCGTCGCCCGGATCGAGCGTCGCCATCATCGCATTGTAAAGCACCTGCTTGGCCCCGGTGGCCACGGTGATTTCCGCAACTTTGTAGTCCAAGCCATTCTCGCGCCTGAACTTTTCCACGATCGCCGCCTTCAGCGCCGGGGTGCCGTCCAGCGCGGTGTATTTCGTCTCGCCCCGCGCCATCGCGGCGGTGGCGGCATCCTTGACATGCCCGGGCGTGTCGAAATCGGGCTCGCCCGCGCCGAGGATGATCACCGGCCGCCCGGCTCGCTGCATCGCCGCGGCCCTGGCGCCGATCTGCAGGATTTCGGACACGCCCAGGGCGGCGATGCGTTCGGCGGGGCGGAAGGCGGCGGTCTGGTCTTGCAAGGTCATCCGATCCTCATGCGATGTCGAAAACCACGCCCTGCGCCAGGGGCAGCTCGCGGGAATAGTTGATGGTGTTGGTGGCGCGGCGCATGTAGCCCTTCCAGGCGTCCGAGCCGCTTTCGCGCCCGCCGCCGGTTTCCTTTTCACCGCCGAAGGCGCCGCCGATCTCGGCGCCCGAGGTGCCGATGTTGACGTTCGCAATGCCGCAATCCGACCCCGCAGCCGAAAGGAACAGCTCCATTTCGCGCAGATCAAGGGTGAAGATCGACGACGACAGCCCCGCCGCCACCGCATTATGGTCCTCGATCACCGCCTCGAGGCTGGAAAACCGCATCACATAAAGGATCGGCGCGAAGGTTTCCTCCAGCACCGGGCCGATCTGCGCCTGCATCTCGACCAAAGCCGGACGGACGTAATAGGCCGTGTCAGGGCCGCAAGCGACGCGGGTGCCGCCATGCACGATGCCCCCCGCGGCGCGGGCGGCATCCAGCGCCGCCTGCATCGCGTCAAAGCTGGCGCGGTCGATCAGCGGGCCGACAAGCGCCTGCGTTTCCAACGGGTTGCCGACCGAAACCGAGGCATAGGCGCGCATCAGCCGGGGCATCAGCGCGTCATGGATGCTGTCATGCACGAACAATCGGCGCAGCGTCGTGCAGCGCTGCCCCGCCGTGCCCATGGCGCCAAAGGCCACGGCGCGCAGGGTCATGTCCAGATCGGCCGAGGCGCAGACGATGCCCGCATTGTTGCCGCCCAGTTCCAGGATCGAGCGGCCGAACCGCGCCGCCACTTTCGGGCCGACGATCCGCCCCATCCGGGTCGAGCCGGTGGCGGAAATCAGCGCCACGTTCGGGCTTTCGACAAGGGCGTCGCCGACCTCCGGCCCGCCGATCAAGAGCTGCGCCAGACCCTCGGGCGCGGCGCCGAAGCGGGTGATCGCATGGGTCAGCACCGCCTGCGCCGCAAGCGCGGTCAGCGGCGTCTTTTCGGACGGCTTCCAAAGCACCGGATTGCCGCAGACCAGCGCCAGGGCGGTGTTCCAGGCCCAGACCGCGACGGGAAAGTTGAAGGCCGAAATCACGCCGACGACGCCCAGCGGGTGCCAGCTTTCCATCATCCGATGCCCCGGCCGCTCGGTCGCGATGGTCAGCCCGTAAAGCTGGCGCGAAAGACCGACGGCGAAGTCGCAGATGTCGATCATCTCCTGCACCTCGCCCAGCCCCTCGGACAGGGTCTTGCCCGCCTCGATCGCGACGAGACGGCCCAGATCGGCCTTGGCGGCGCGCAATTCCTCGGCCCAGAGCCGGACGAGTTCACCGCGTTTCGGCGCGGGCACCAGCCGCCAGCTGCGAAAGGCGGTGGCGGCGCGGCCGATCGCGGCGGCGGTGGTCTTGGGCGTCTCGGGCGTCAGCGCACCGATCTGCGCGCCGGTCAGCGGCGAGAAACTGGCCATCGGCCCGCCCAGATGGGCAGAGGCGGGAACGCCAAGGCGGGAAAGCAGGGTCCGGGTCTCGTCGCGCAGCGTCATCGGGCGTCCTTTTCGGGTCAGTCGAAGCTGTAAACAAGGCCGACGACCAGCGCCGCGGCGGCCATCAGTCCAAGGGTGAAGCGCAGGTTCAGCGCAAATGTGACGCGCTGCGGCGTGACGCCGAGTTCGCGCCCGGTGATGATCGACATCGCCGAGATGGGCGAGGCGGCGATGGCCAGCGCCCAGGCGAAAAGCAGGGCAAGACCAAGCGCATAGGGGTGATCGGCGCCAACCGGCCCGGCGCCGAAAAGGCTGGCCGCCATGATCATCACGATGGTGTGCGGGATCATCACCGCGCCGACGGCCGGGATGACGACAAGGCAGGCCAGGATCACCGCAAGCGCGGGCAGCCGACCGCCCGCGATCAGCGCGTCGATCCCCGCCGCCTGTGCCGCCGCCGCGACGGCCGCGCCGATCACCGCCGCGGCCAGAAAGATCGTGCTTTCGGTCGCCATCCCCTCGGAGGCGGCGGAAAGCCGGGTCAGGGCGCCGTCCGGGCCCGCCCCGCGCAGCCCCGGCTCCAGCCGCGGCCAGAGCGCGGCGAGAAGCGGCAGCACCAGACAGGCGGCAATCAGGAAACTGACATCAAGCAGCCGATGCGCCGCGAGGGTCAGCGCGATCAGCCCGGCGATGGCGGCCAGCACCAGCGCCAGCGCCCGGCCGGCGCCTGCGGGGGCGGGGTCGTGCGGGCGCGGACCTTGCGGAACGGCGGTGGCGGCGGCGTCCAGCAGCGCGGCGGCCAGCGACAGGACGGCGACAATGCCAAAGGCGAGGCCGAAGAAGCGCACCGGATCGAGCGTCGGGATGGCACTTGTGACGATGGCAAAGCCAAGCCCGATCGGGGACCAGACCGTCATCAGCAGCGTGCCGCGCAGCGCCGCAAGCGTCATCGCGCCCGTGTCGATGCCGCGCTTGCCCGCCGCCTTGCGCGCCGCATCATGGTTGCGCGCGATGTCGGACATCATCCCGATGGTGCCGATGTTGAACAGCACCGAAATCCCCTGCGCGCCAAGCGACACGGCAAAGACCCGGGCGCGGGCGGAATGGGCGAAAAGCCCCTCGGCCGCGCGGGCGATCAGCTGCGAGCGCCGCACCGGGGCGCGGATCAGCCCGAGCGCGGTCAGAAAGGCGGAAAAGGCGGTGCCCTGCATCAGCGCCGCCTGCATCGCGGGCAGGGCCTTGGGCAGAAAGACCGCAACGGTCAGCGTGGCCAGAAAGGCGCCCGCCAGAAACACCTGCGCGATGCGCGAGACGCGGGGCAGGCGCACCAGCGCCAGAACGATGGCGGTGATCGCCGAAAGCGCCAGGAGCCCCCCTGCCCCCGGCAGCCAGGCCCCGCCGATCCGGCCCGCGACAAGGCTGAAAAGCAGCACAAGCGCCAGCACGCCTGCGGCGGCCATCGTGGTTTGCGCGCCGAAGGGCAGGCGAAAACGGGGGGGGATGGGCATCGTCATTCCTCAGATCCGGTCGGCCAGCAGATGCGCCGCCGCCGCGCCGATGCTGTATCCGGCCTCGTGAGCCAGGCGCAACGGCGCCGGGGTCACGGGGCGGACGGGCAAGGGCATCGCCTCGATCGCCCGCGCGCCCAGCACATGTTCGGCCAAAGCCTTGCCGAAGACAGTGCCGGGGGCGATGCCGCGGCCGTTGTACCCCGCGATCGCCAAAGCGTTTTTCCCCAGCAGATGCAGGCGCGGCAGGGCGTCGGCGGTCATCCCGATACGGCCGAACCAGTCGCTTTCAAAGCCGATGCCGCTCAGCTGCGGAAAGATCCGGTGCAGCGCCCGCAAGGCCCAGGCGCGGTGGATGGCCCGATCCGCCGCCCCCAGCCGCCCGACCGAGCCGAAGACCAGCCGCCCCGCCGCATCCATGCGAAAGGACGACAGCACCGCGCGGGTGTCCCAGCAGCCCTCGCCCCCGGGCAAGATCCCGGCACGGATCGCTTCGGGCAAGGGCGGCGTCGCCATGTTGAAATAGGGCAGCGCCACCTGTTCGCGGCGCAGCCCGGCAAACAGCGCGCCGGTATAGGCGTCGGTGGCGACGATCAGCGCCGCCGCCTGCACCCGGCCCTCGGGCGTGGTGACGCACCAGCCCGCGCCCTGCGGCCTGGCGCTTGCCGCCGGGCTTTCGGTGCAGATCCGCGCTCCCGCCGCCAGCGCCGCCCGCGCCAGCCCGCGCACATAGGCCAGCGGCTGGATCGTGCCCGCGCGCCGGTCCAGCAGCGCCCCCGCATAGCGCCCGCCGCCCAGCCGCCGCGCCGTTTCGACCGCGTCCAGCACCTCGACCGGGGCGCCCCGCGCCGCCCATTGCCGGGCGCGTTCGGTGATCTCGGCCAGCCCTGCGGCGCCGACGGCGCAATGCAGCGTGCCATGCGCGACCGCCTCGCAATCGATCGCGTGACGGCGCACCAGCGCGAAAACCTCGGCCGGGGCCGCGCCCAGAAACTCCAGCAGCCGCGGCCCCCAGACCGGACCCAGCGCCTGCGGCATCGCCTCGGGCATCACCCACATGCCCGCATTGACCAGCCCGACATTGCGCCCCGAGGCGCCAAAGCCGATCTGCGCGGCCTCCAGCACCAGAACGGACTTGCCCGCCTCGGCCAGATGCAGCGCGGCGGAAAGCCCGGTGAAGCCCGCGCCGATCACCACCACATCGGCCTCGGCCGCGCCAGACAGCGGCGCGGTCTCCGGCGCTTGCGGCGCCGAGACTTCCCAAAGACCATGCGAGCGGGGATCGTTGCGCATCAAACCTTCCTGCGGGGGCCGTCCCCGCCCCTTCCTGCCCGGTTTTGCGCGCCAAGGCCAATTCGCGATGCGTCTCAGGTCATTCCGTTTCGGAATGACCCGGAGGGACGGGCAGACGCGAAAAAGGCTTGTCGCACCGGGCGGAACGCGCAAGGAAGGGGCGACACCGGAGGGAAAGATGAAGACCCCGCGCCGTTTCCTGCCCTCGATCTCGCTGTTGCAGGCCTTCGAGACCGCCGCGCGCACGCAAAGCATCACCGCGGCGGCGGCAGAGCTGTCGCTGACGCAAAGCGCGGTGTCGCGGCAGATCCGGGCGCTGGAGACGCAGCTGGGCACCGAGCTGTTCCACCGCGAACGCCAGACGATCCGGCTGACGCAGGGCGGCGAAGCCTATGCGCGCGAGATCCGGGCGGCGCTGCAGAAGATCTCCACCGCCTCGCTGACGCTGCGCGCCAATCCGGGCGGCGGCACGCTGACGCTGGCGATCCTGCCCACCTTCGGCACGCGCTGGCTGGCGCCGCGGCTGCCCGATTTCCTTGCCGCCCATCCGGGGATCACGCTGAACCTTGTGACCCGGCTGACGCAGTTCGATTTCGCCGCCGAGGCCGTCGATGCCGCGATCCATTTCGGCGCGCCGGACTGGCCGGGGGCAGAATGCACCTGGCTGCGCGGCGAACATGTGGTGCCCGCCTGCGCCCCCGATCTGGCGGCGCGGCTGAAGTTCGCGACGCTTGAAGACCTGCGCGCGGCGCCGCTGCTGCATCTGACCTCGCGCCCGGATGCCTGGGAAAAGTTCTTCGATCGCGCGGGGATGGCGCCGCAGCGGCTGCACGGGATGCTGTTTGACCAGTTCGCCACCGTGGCGCAGGCGGCGATGGTGGGGCTGGGCGTCGCGCTTTTGCCCGAGTTCCTGATCGAGGACGAGATCGCCTCGGGGCGGCTTCTGGTGCCGCTGCAGGCGCGGATGCGCTCGGACGAGGCCTATTATCTGTGCGCCCCGCGCGGGCGGGGGCCGCATCGGCCGCTGCAGGCGTTCCGCGACTGGCTGTGCCGCGTGGCGGCGGCGGCAGAGGCGGCGGAAGCGGCCCGGCGGCAAGCCCGTCCCGCCCGCCCCGCGCCAGATTGACGCAGCGGCGCGGCAGGGTTAAGGCTGCGCGCATGACGCCGTTTGTCTCGGGATCCTTGCGCGCGGCCGCCCTTTGGATGGCGGCTTTCGGGCTGTTTTGCGCGACGCTTCTGCCCGCCTCGGTGATGCCGCTGCGCGCGGCCGATGCGGCGATGCGGCTGGTGCTGTGCACCGGGAACGGCCCCGTCGTCCTGATGACCGCGGACAAGCCCCTCGCCCCCGGCGCGGGCGAAGGCCGCTGCAAATGGGCCTGCTGTCACGCGCTTGCCACCGGCTGCGACCGCGCCGCGGCGGCGCCGCGCCCGATCCCCGCGGGACGGCTGTCCCGCCTTGCCCCGCCGCCGCAGATCCTGCGCACGGCCCGCGTCACCGGCCTGCCCCCGGCGACCGGACCGCCTTCGACCAGGCTGAGCTGATCAACCTCACCTCGCTCGAAGGACATGTCATGAGCAAACTTTCCCCGGGGGCGCAGGCCTCCGAGACGCCGTCGCGCGTCAACGGCCCCTATTTCACCGCATGGCGCTGGCATTTCTACGCCGGTCTCTATGTCATCCCGTTCCTGATGATGCTCGCGATCAGCGGCGCGCTGATGGTCTGGTTCACCGCCATCGCGCCCGAATATGGCGAGCGCCTCGCCGTCACGCCCGCGGCCACGGCACAATCCGTCAGCGCGCAGGTGGCGGCGGCCGAGGCCGCCCATCCGGGCAGCCATGCCGACAAATACATCGCCCCGCATGACGCCAGGACCCCGGCCATCGTCCGGGTGCAGGATGCGGGCACGGCGCGGATGCTGGCGGTGGACCCCTACAGCGGCGCGGTGCTGGCCGACCGGACCGAGGCGGGCACCTGGAACGACTGGCTGACGCACCTGCATGGCGAGCTCCTCTGGGGCGACAACGGCGGGCCGGGCGATGCGCTGATCGAGATCGCGGCAAGCCTTGGCATGGTGATGCTGGTGAGCGGGCTTTATCTGTCGTGGCCGCGCAACGGCACGCCCTGGCGGGCGGTGTTCCTGCCCGATCTGCGGGCGCGCGGCCGCAAGTTCTGGAAATCGCTGCATCTGACGACCGGGGTCTGGGTCTCGCTGCTGCTGGTCTTCTTCCTGCTGACGGGGCTTTCCTGGGCCGGGATCTGGGGCGGCAAGCTGGTGCAGCCCTGGTCCAGCTTTCCCGCCGCGAAATGGGAGGCGGTGCCGCTGTCGGACGAGACCCATGCCGCGATGAACCACACCGCGCGCGAGGAAGTGCCCTGGACGCTTGAACTGACGCCGATGCCGCGTTCGGGCTCGCAGGCGGGGGCGCAGCTTTTGCCGCATGGCACGCCCGTCACCTTCGAGACGGTGATGGCGGGGGCACGCGCGCTTGGCTTTGCGGCCCGGGTGCAGGTCAGCGCGCCCGCCGATGGCACCGGCGTCTGGACGCTCTCGCGCGATTCCATGAGCTATGACAGCCCGGACCCGACCGCCGACCGCACCGTGCATGTCGACCAGTATACCGGCAAGATCCTCGCCGATGTGCGCTTTGCCGATTACCCGTTGATGGGCAAGGCGATGGCGGTGGGCATCGCGCTGCACGAAGGCCAGATGGGGCTTTGGAACATCGTCCTGAACCTCGCCGTCTGCGGCGCCTTCGTGCTGAGCTGCGTCGCGGGCACGGTGTTGTGGTGGAAGCGCCGCCCGGTCGCGGCGGGCCGTCTGGCCGCCCCGCCCCGCGCCCCGGAGGGGCCGCTGTGGAAAGGCGGGCTGATCGTCGCCGCGATCGTCGCCCTGGCCTTCCCGCTGGCGGGGGCGGCGATCCTCGCGGTCTTGCTGCTCGATGCGCTGGTGCTGCGCCACCTGCCCGGCCTGAAACGCGTCCTGTCCTGACAGGATCTGCCGCCCCGGAGCCTTCCGGGGCGGCAGGATCGCAGCGCGTGCTTGTCATGTGCCCGGCGCCGTGCTTTCAAATTGGCAACGCCCCTCACGCCAGCGAAAGCCCGACCCATGCCCCCCTTGCGCCTCAACATCCGTTACCTCCCCTTCGCGGCGGCGCTGCTCTTGACGCTGATCTTCGGGATCGTGCTGCTGATCGTGCCGCAGCTTTGGGTGCTGGCCGTCTTCGTGATCCTGGCGGGGCTGAGCCTGCTTGGGCTTTACGACCTGCGCCAGCGCCGCCACGCGATCTTGCGCAACTATCCGGTGATCGGCCATCTGCGCTACATGATCGAAAGCGTCGGCCCCGAGTTCCGGCAGTATTTCTTTGAATCCGACCGGGACGAGGTGCCCTTCAGCCGGCAGACCCGCGTTCTTGTCTATCAGCGCGCCAAGGGGGTCGAGGACAAGCGCCCCTTCGGCACGGTCGAATCCGTCTATGCCTCGGGCTTCAACTGGCTGACGCATTCGATCGTGCCGAAAACCATCAAGGACACCGATTTCCGCGTCCGCATCGGCGGGCCGGACTGCGCCCAGCCCTATGACGCCTCGGTCTACAACATCTCGGCGATGAGCTTCGGCGCGCTCTCGGCCAATGCGATCTCGGCGCTGAACCGGGGCGCGAAACTGGGCGGCTTTGCCCATGACACCGGCGAGGGCGGGATCAGCCGCTACCACCGCGAGGGCGGCGGCGATCTGGTCTATCAGGTGGCGTCGGGCTATTTCGGCTGCCGCAACGACGACGGCAGCTTCTCGCCCGGGAAATTCGCCGCCCAGGCCCGCGATCCGCAGATCAAGATGATCGAGATCAAGCTGAGCCAGGGCGCCAAGCCCGGCCATGGCGGCATGCTGCCCGCGTCCAAGATCTCGCCCGAGATCGCCGAGGCGCGGGGGATCCCGATGGGGCGCGATTGCGTGTCGCCCGCGGCGCATTCGGCGTTTTCGACGCCCCTGGAATTCATGGCCTTCATCCGGCAGCTGCGCGAGTTGTCGGGGGGCAAGCCGGTGGGGTTCAAGCTCTGCATCGGGCATCGGCGCGAATTCATGTGTCTGGTCAAGGCGATGCTGGAAACCGGCACGACGCCCGATTTCATCGTCGTCGATGGCAAGGAGGGCGGCACCGGGGCGGCGCCCCTGGAATTCGTCAACCGCGTCGGCATGCCGATGCTCGAGGGGCTGCATTTCGTGCACAACCTGCTGCGCGGCGCCGGGCTGCGGGACCGCATCCGCATCGGCGCGGCGGGCAAGATCGTCTCGGCCTATGACATCGCGCGGGCGATGGCGCTGGGCGCGGACTGGTGCAATTCGGCGCGCGGCTACATGTTCGCGATCGGCTGCATTCAGGCGCAATCCTGCCATACGAACCGCTGCCCCGCGGGCATCGCGACGCAGGATCCGCGGCGGATGCGGGCGCTAGATGTCACCGACAAGACCCAGCGCGTCGCGCGGTTTCACCGCAACACGCTGAAGGCGCTGGGCGAGCTGGTGGGGGCGGCCGGGCTCTCGCATCCCTCCGAATTCCTGCCCTATCACTTCATGTTCCGCGAAAAGGACAATGCGTTTCAGGATGGCAACGAAGTCTTCGAGGATCTGCCCGAGGGCTTCTTGCTGACCGGCTCGACCCACCCCGATCTGCAGGCCTGGCTGGACCGCTGGAACCGCGCCTCGGCCGAGACGTTCGAGCCGCTCAGGATGCCGAAAAGCCGCTTCGCCTCGTGAGACGCCGGGACGGCGCGGGCCGGTCGGGGGGCGGTCAAGAATTTTGTCGACAGCGCGCGCGGGGATGGGGTAGTCAGCTCTGACACAGAGAGATTGGACCGTGGCAGGCCCCCGCATGCGATGGTCAGCCTCAGGGCATGGACCGGGGCCGATCCTGTGATTGTGCTTGGTGCAAGGCCCTCAGATCGAGCTGAAGGCAATCCGGGAATGCCGTGGCCCTTTGCCGGGTTTCAGATGGCGCCTCTGTGAATGAATGGGAAACAGGGACTGAACTATGAAAATTGCTGCAATCACCATTCGGCGAAAGCCTGTTCCCGGCTCTCCGATCCGGACCAATACCGGAAATTACATGTTCACCGAGGCGACCTATCGCAATATCGCCGGGGACATCTCCTGGATCGGTTTCAATTTCGATCCGGACAAGATCAACGCGGAATACGATCATGTCGTCATGCCCGCGGCAAACTGGATCGACCGCGGCGAGACCCTTGGCAGCCTTGTCAATCTGCTGAAAAGGATCGAGATTCCGATCACCTGCATCGGGCTTGGCGCGCAGGCCGCCTCGGCGGGGGCGGATCCGTCCAGCCTCAAGCTGTCGCAAGGCGCCATCGATCTGACGAAAATCCTGACGGAGCGCTGCAAGCATATTTCGGTGCGCGGCGAATTCACCCGCAAGGTGCTGGCGCATCTGGGCTGCCACAATACCGTGGTGACGGGCTGCCCCTCGCTTTACATGGACCTGCCGAAAGACGTCGATACCCCCCCGAGCGAGGATCTGATCCTGCAGGGCACGCGGTATGTCATGTCGCCGCATTATCTGCGGACGCGGTCTTTGGACCGGAAGATATTCTCGATCGCCGGCCGGGCGGAAATGGACATGATCTATCAGTCCGAACGGCTGGAAATCAGCCTTTTCGACGGCGCCATGGGCGAGGGCTGGGCCAGCGCCGTGGAGGAGGCCGGGTTGCACAAGCTTTACGGCAAAGCCACCGTGACGGAGCTGCAGGATTATCTGCGCGCCCATGGCAAGGTCTTCACCTCGATCGACGACTGGTCCGGGTTCCTGAAGTCGCGCGCCGGGGTGATCGGCACGCGGCTGCACGGCGCGATCCTCGCGCTCAATTCCGGGGTGCGGGCGACCTTGCTGCCGCATGACTCGCGCACCCACGAGCTGATCGACTTCGCGAAGATCCCGACCGGCAATCCGGATCTCCTGCTGAACGAGGATCAGGCCACGGTCCGATTGCCGGACGATATCGACGCGCAGGTCGGCGCCTTTGTCGAGCGGCGCGAGCAGAACCGGGTCGTCTATGCGCAGCTGCTGGAAGCCAATGGCCTGACCTACCGGCGCAGCCTGCCGGATCGCTGATCCGGCAAAGGCGCCGCCTTTCGCGGCACGCCCCGCCACGGAAAAGGCCCCCGTCCTTGCGGACAGGGGCCAGGTTCGTCGATCAGGCTCTTGATTTATGCCCGAGGTTTAGGTTTCGCCTGGGCCTTCTCGACGTCTGGGGCAAGCGCACCTGCCCCCGATCTCGGTCAGTGGATCGCCTTCGCACCCGCCGCCATCAGCGTGACGGTGGTGGTGGCGCCGGCCATGCGGATGTCGGTCACGTCAAGCCCATGCGCGCTCAGATCGCCGCCCCAGACTTCGATCGAGGCGCCCTCGAAGGTGGCGTCGATCAGGCGCTTGAGCGCCTTGCCCGCCAGCACGGCCTCGTAACCGCCGGGGATGCGGCGCAGGGGCACGTCGGCGAAGCTTTCGGTGGCGATGATCAGATGCATGTCGGTCCGGTCGTTCTGAAGGAAGAGTTTCGGTCGGTCTGCGCCCCTTGCGGGGCGCAGTTCGGATCCCGGGATCAGCTGCAGCCGCTCGTTGCGCCGCAGGTGTTGCACTTCATGCAGGTGCCGTTGCGCACCAGCGTGTAGTTGCCGCATTCGCCGCAGGCCTCGCCCTCGTAGCCCTGCATCTTCGCCTTGGCGCGGGCGTCCAGCGCCACCACCCCCGACGAAAGCGCGGTCGAGACCCCCGCCCCCACCGCCAGCGCGGTTTCGGGCACCAGCGTGTTCAGCGCCGCCATCGGATCAAGCTGCGTCCCCGCACCGCCGCGCAGCACCACCAGCTCCTGCGGCAGACGCTTGCGCAGATAGCCGGTCGAGGAAATCTGCCGCAGCACTTCAAGCGATTTCGACGCCGCCGACTCGCTCACCGGCTCGACATTGCGCTTGCCCTCGTTCTGCCCGCCGCCGAGATCGTCGAACATCGTGCCCTGCGGCTTGATATGCGCCAGATCGGTGCGGTCGAGATAGCTCACCGCCAGTTCGCGGAAGACGTAATCGAGGATCGAAGTGGCGTTCTTGATGCTGTCATTGCCCTGCACCATGCCCGCGGGCTCGAATTTGGTGAAGGTGAAGGCATCGACGAATTCCTCCAGCGGCACGCCGTATTGCAGACCGACCGAGACCGCGATGGCGAAATTGTTCATCATCGCGCGGAAGCCCGCGCCTTCCTTGTGCATGTCGATGAAGATCTCGCCCAAGCTGCCATCGGCATATTCGCCGGTGCGCAGATAGACCTTGTGGCCACCGACGACGGCCTTTTGCGTGTAGCCCTTGCGGCGATCGGGCAGCTTCTCGCGGTGCGAGCGCACGATCTCCTTGACCACGATCTTCTCGACGATCTTCTCGGCCAGCACGGCGGCCTTTTCCTGTTGGCTGCCAGTGGCCAGGATTTCCTCGGCGTCCTCGTCATCCTCGACCAGGGCAGAAGCCAGCGGCTGGCTCAGTTTCGAGCCGTCGCGGTAGAGCGCATTCGCCTTGATGCCCAGCGACCAGGACAGTTCGTAAGCCGCCTTCACATCCTCGATCGTGGCGGTGTTCGCCATGTTGATCGTCTTCGAGATCGCGCCCGAGATGAAGGATTGCGCCGCCGCCATCATGCGGATGTGGCTGTCGACCGACAGATAGCGCTTGCCGCGCTTGCCGCAGGTGTTGGCGCAGTCGAAGACGACGTAATGCTCGGGGCGCAGGAAGGGGGCGCCCTCAAGCGTCATCGTGCCGCAAACATGGTCGTTCGCCGCGTCGATCTGCGCCTTGCTGAAGCCAAGGTGGCGCAACAGGTCAAAGGTCGGATCGGCCAGTTTCTCGGCCGGGATGCCCAGCGTTTTCGTGCAGAAATCCTCGCCCAGCGTCCATTGGTTGAAGACGAAACGGATGTCGAAGGCCGAGGGCAGCGCGGATTCGATCTTTTCGATCTCGCGCGGGCCGAAGCCATGGCCGATCAGCGCGGCGGGATTGATGCCGGGGCAATTGCCAAGGCTGCCATGCCCCACCGCATAGGCGATGATTTCCGCGATCTGCGCCGAGCCGTAGCCCAGCGTTTCCAAAGCCGCGGGCACCGAGCGGTTGATGATCTTGAAATAGCCGCCGCCCGCCAGTTTCTTGAACTTCACCAGCGCGAAATCGGGCTCGATCCCGGTGGTGTCGCAATCCATCACCAGACCGATGGTGCCCGTCGGCGCGATCACCGAAACCTGCGCGTTGCGGAAGCCGTGTTCCTCGCCCAGACGCAGCGCCTCGTCCCAGGCCATGCGGGCCAGACGCAGCAGCCGGTCATCGGGGCAATTGGCCAGATCGAGCGGCACCGGCGGCACCTCCAGCCCCTCGTAGCCCTTCGACTTGCCATGCGCCGCGGTGCGGTGGTTGCGGATCACCCGCAGCATGTGCGCGCGGTTCTTCGCATAGCCCGGGAAGGCGCCCAGCTCCGCCGCCATCTCGGCCGAGGTCGCATAGCTGATCCCGGTCATGATCGCGGTCAGCGCGCCGCAAAGTGCGCGGCCCTCGTCGCTGTCATAGCCCAGGCCCATGGTCATCAGAAGGCCGCCGATATTGGCATAGCCCAGCCCCAGCGTGCGGAAATCATAGCTGCGCTGCGCGATTTCCTTCGACGGGAATTGCGCCATCAAGACCGAGATTTCCAGCGTCATCGTCCAGAGCCGGGTGGCATGGACATAGGCCTCGGCGTCGAATTCGCCGCCCGTGTAAAAGGTCAGCAGGTTGAGCGACGCAAGGTTGCAGGCGGTATCATCCAGGAACATGTATTCCGAGCACGGGTTCGAGCCCCGGATCGGCCCGTCCTCGGGGCAGGTGTGCCAGGCGTTCACCGTGTCATGGAACTGGATGCCCGGATCGGCACAGGCCCAGGCGGCATGGCCGACCTGATCCCACAGCTCGCGCGCCTTCACGGTTTTCGCCACCGAGCCATCGGTGCGGCGCAAAAGTTCCCAATTGGCGTCGTCCTTCACCGCCTTCAGGAAGGCATCGGTGACGCGCACCGAATTGTTCGAATTCTGCCCCGAGACCGAGATATAGGCATCCGAATCCCAATCGGTGTCATAGGTCGGGAATTCGATGCTGGAAAACCCCTGCCGCGCATATTGCAGCACGCGGTTGATGTAGGTTTCCGGGATCATCGCCTTCTTGGCCGAGCGGATCGCGGCCTTCAGCGCGGGGTTCACGGCCGGATCGGTGCGGCCTTCGTCGTTCGCGGGCGCACTCGAACCGGTGGCGTTCGCCCGCTCACCGTCAAAAGCGCGGATCGCCTCGAAGATCTTGTTCAGCTCGCGCTCGTGCATTTTCGAACCGGCCACCAGCGAGGCGACTTTCTGTTCTTCGATGACCTTCCAGTTGATGAATTCCTCGATATCGGGGTGATCCATGTCGCAGATCACCATCTTCGCGGCGCGGCGCGTCGTGCCGCCCGATTTGATCGCCCCCGCGGCGCGGTCGCCGATCTTCAGGAACCCCATCAGGCCCGAGGACTTGCCGCCGCCCGACAGCCGCTCGCCCTCGGCGCGCAGGCTGGAAAAGTTGGTGCCGGTGCCCGAGCCGTATTTGAACAGGCGCGCTTCGCGGACCCAGAGGTCCATGATGCCGCCCTCGCCCACCAGATCGTCGCGGACGGACTGGATGAAACAGGCATGCGGCTGCGGATGTTCATAGGCCGAGGCCGATTTCGTCAGCTGGCCAGTGGTGAAATCGACGTAGTAATGCCCCTGCGACGGGCCGTCGATGCCATAGGCCCAGTGCAGGCCGGTGTTGAACCATTGCGGCGAATTCGGCGCGGCCATCTGCGCGGCCAGCATGTGGCGCAGCTCGTCGTAATAGGCGCGGGCGTCGTCTTCGGTGGTGAAATAGCCACCCTTCCAGCCCCAATAGGTCCAGGCGCCCGCCATCCGGTCGAACACCTGCTTGGCCGAGGTCTCGCCGACAAAGCGCTGATCTTCGGGCAGAGTTTCCAGCGCGGCAGTGTCGGGCACGGAGCGCCACAGGAATTCGGGCACGCCCTTTTCCTTGACGCGCTTGAGCGCGGCCGGAACGCCCGCCTTGCGGAAGTATTTTTGCGCGATCACGTCCGAGGCCACCTGGCTGAAGCCCTCGGGGACTTCGACGGCCTCGTTGCGGAACACCACCTTGCCATCGGGATTGCGGATTTCCGAGGTGGTGGTGGTGAAGGTCATCGCCCCGTAGGCGCCGCCCTCGACCGTGGTGAACTTGCGCTCGATCTTCATCTGCCGGTCCTGCCCTTCCCGTTTCTTGCGTCGACACGACAAGCGGAAGCAAAAACGGCCAACCCGGTGCCCAAGGCCCGAGGCTGGGTCGAACCCTGACGGGTGGACCATTCTGGTTGGCTGCCTTGCCGCCACGGAACACTATATCTGGTAGCGCCGCCGCCGACAGCCCACAACCTGCCGCGTCCCCTCGGCATCGTCAACGTAATTTTCATGAATTATCGGCGAGAATCCCGCTTGACGGCGGGGCAGAAAAGCCGCGCGCAGATTCTTCCACATTGCCCCGGTTTCGGCCGCCTCCGCCGTGAGGGCCGAATTTCCGTTGCATTGGGCCGAATTACCCGGCGCAGCTGCGGCGGCAGAGCGACTTCTCCACAGCCCCCCATATCTTGTGGAGAACTTCGGCCAAAAACCGCCCGCCGCGCCGGCTTTGGGCCGGTTGGGAACAAAACCGGGCCCGGAGGGGCAAACGGACGGAATTTGTTAAGGATTTCTTAAGGAATCTTAATGGGGGGATTCGCTACGGATAGTATCCGCAAGCTGCGCGGCCCGGCGCTTTCGGGGCGCTTGCGCCTACCAGATCTGGGGGGAAAATCGGCACCGGACGCAATCGGGACCGGTCCCGGCGGCTGTGCGACAGAAGCGGGGGGCCCGGGATCGGGCGCCGGACGGGGCCGGAAACTCTGTCTGCGCACTGCCCCATCGGGGCGCAAAGGGTGGCTAGTTTCCTTCCACCCGGAGGGCGCAGCTTTCCAGCCCCGCCGCCTGCCCGGGGTCAAAGCGCCAGCCCGTGCCGCCCGGCCAGATCGGTGAAAAACTGCCACGCCACTCGCCCCGAGCGCGAGCCCCGCGTGCGATACCACTCCACCGCCTCGGCGCGCAAGATTTCGGGATCGATCCGCAGCCCATGCGCCGCCACATAGCCCTCGATCATCGCGAAATAGGCGTCCTGATCGCAGGGATGGAACCCCAGCCAGAGCCCGAACCGATCCGAGAGCGAGACCTTTTCCTCGACCGCCTCCGACGGATTGATCGCGGTCGAGCGTTCGTTCTCGATCATGTCGCGCGGCATCAGATGGCGCCGGTTCGAAGTCGCGTAAAAGATCACATTCGCGGGCCGCCCCGCGATGCCGCCATCCAGCACCGCTTTCAGCGATTTGTAATGCTGATCGTCATGGCTGAAGCTCAGATCGTCGCAAAAGAGCACGAAGCGCTGCCCGGGCGCGGCGCGCAGCAGGCCCAGCAGCCGCCCGACCGAGGGCAGATCCTCGCGCGAGAGTTCCACCAGTTTCAGCGCCAGCCCCTGCCGCAGAACCTCGGCATGCACGGCCTTGACGAGCGAGGATTTCCCCATCCCGCGCGCGCCCCACAACAGCGCATTGTTCGCCGCCGCGCCGCGGGCGAATTGCAGCGTATTGGCCAAAAGCGTGTCCCGCGCCCGGTCGATGTCGCGCAAAAGGCCCAGATCGATGCGCGAAACCTCGGCCACCGGCTCCAGCCGGTCGGGCGCAGAGTGCCACAAAAACGCATCCGCCCCCGAAAACTCGGGGGCAGGCGCGGGCGCGGGGGCGAGGCGTTCCAGCGCCTCGGCAATCCGCGTCAGAGGATCGGTCATTCTGCGTCGTCCTCGTCGTCGATCCAGGTGCCCTCGGCGCGCATCTGCGCCTCGCGCTTCTTCTCCATCCGCCGGACCAGGAAAATCGAGCCCTCGTAAAGCGGATAGATCACCGCGAACATGATCACTTGCGACATCACGTCGGGCGGCGTCACGATCGCGGCCACGGTCAGCATGGCGACGACCGCATATTTGCGCACAGAGGCCAGCGCCTGGGCCGAGACCAGCCCCGCCTTGCCCAGAAGCGTCAGCGCCACCGGCATCTGGAAGCAGATCCCGAAGGCCATGACGAATTTCGTCGTGAGCTTGAGATATTCCTCCATCGAGCCGGTGAAGCCGATCACCGCCATCTGGTTGGCCGGATCGGTCGCATCGGCCCCCGCCACCACATCGCCCATCTGGAAGCCCAGAAAGAAGCTGAAGGCCATCGGCAGGATGACGTAATAGCAAAACGCCGCGCCCAGAAAGAACATCACCGGCGAGGCGATGAGGAACGGCAGGAAGGCCCGCTTTTCATTGCGGTAAAGCCCGGGCGCGACGAAGCGCCAAAGCTGGAAACCGATCATCGGGAAGGCCAGCGCGAAACCGCCCAGCATCGCGATGTTGATCGCGACGAAGAAGCCCTCCTGCAGCTTGATCAGCGACAGCTGACAGGTCTGCCCGCGCGCCGAAAGCGCCTCGCAGATCGGATGCGTCAGGAAGGTGAAGACCGGATGCCAGATGATGTAGCACAGGATCACCGCCACCACATAGGCGGCGAGCGCATAAAGGATGCGCGTGCGCAGTTCCGCCAGATGCTCGATCAGCGGCGCTGCGGTCTCGTCGATATGATCGGCCGTCATGCAGATCCTCCCGGCCCTTCGGCGCGTTTCACCGCGGGTTTCGCCGCGGGGTTGGCCGCCCGCTCCGGGCCCACCTCCGGCTCCGGCGCCAGCTCTGCCGCGTCCAGATCGGCCGCCAGCTCCGGGTCAAGCGTCAGCGCCGCCGCAGCAGCCCCCGCCGCCACCGGCTTGGGCAGTTTCGGGTCCCATTTCTCGAACCGTTCGGTGGCGCGCTCAAGCGCGTCGATGCCCAGACCCTTCTTCGTGGTCATCGATTTCAGGTCGTTCAGACTGTCCGCCGCCTCCTTGACGCCGGTGTCCCGCGCCGCCTCTTCCATCGCGGCGGTGAATTCCCGGCCCAGACGCTTGGCCTTGGCCGTCAGCCGCCCCAGCGCCTGAAACATCCGTGGCAGGTCCTGCGGACCCACCACGATGAGGGCGACGATGCCGATGAGCAGAAGCTCGCTCCAGCCGATGTCGAACATGCGTTATCCGCCTTTGGTCAGGGATCAGACCTTGTCCTTGTCGGGGGTCGTCTCGGTGGTCTTCGGCTCGGCGGCGGCCTCCTCGATTTCCTTGGTGCCTTCGCTCACGCCTTTCTTGAAGGCGGTGATGCCCTTGCCCACTTCGCCCATCAGCGAAGAGACCTTGCCGCGACCGAACAGCACCAGAACGACGACGGCGATCAAGAGCAGCTGCCAGGGACCCATTTGCATGTCATTTCTCCATATCACGGGGTTTGGGCGATCTTTCCCGCAGCCCGCCCGGCTGACAAGGTTCAATCCCGCCGCAGCGCCCGCGGACCCCCGCCATTACTGACAGTTATTTGTCAGTTGAACTGACGGTTATTTGTCAGTTGCCCCCGGATCTGCCAGAAAGGGACAAGGGGGGGCCGATGACACGCAACGAAAGGTTCGAGCAAATCCTGATGCTCTTGCGTGACGGCGAGCTGATCCGCGCGCGCGACGTGGCGGCGCGACTCGGGGTGTCGGAACGCACGATCTGGCGCGACATGGCCAAGCTTGTCGATTACGGCGTGCCGATCGAGGGCGAACGCGGCGTGGGTTACATCCTGCGCCGGCCGGTGGCGCTGCCGCCCCTGGTGCTGACCAGTGACGAAATGGCGGCGTTGCGGCATCTGTTGCGGCTGGCGGGGGCGCATGCCGATACCCGCATCGCGGCGGGGGCGCGCTCGCTGGCGGCGAAGATCCGGGCCGTGATGCCCCCCGACCCCGAGGAAGACGACCCGGTCTGACCCCCTGCCCCTGCCCGGCCCCACTGGCGCGCGCCTGCGCGACCGGCTAGGCTTTGGCCATGAGCACGCCTGAATTCATCACCGCCTTCGCCACCCTGTTCGTCGTCGTCGATCCGATCGGCCTCGTGCCGCTTTTCCTTGCGCTGACGCAGGGGATGAGCGCGCAGATGCGCCGCACCGTGGGCATCCGGGCGCTGGTCATTGCCGCGATCCTGCTGACCGCCTTCGGGCTTTTCGGCGATGCGCTGTTGCGCGGCATCGGCATTTCGATGCCTGCCTTCCGCATCGCGGGCGGGGTGCTTCTGTTCCTCACCGCGCTGGACATGCTGTTCGAGCGCCGCACCCAGCGCCGCGAGGGGCAATCGGCCGAGCCGCATGCCCCCGACCCTTCGGTCTTTCCGCTGGCCACGCCGCTGCTGGCGGGGCCCGGGGCGATGGCGACGATGATCCTTCTGGCGGGATCGGGCACCGAGTCCGACTTCGGGGCTGGGCTGCATCTGGCCGCGGTGATGGCGGTGATGGGGCTGGTGCTCGCCTGCGTCTTCGTGCTGTTTTTGCTCGCCACGCCGCTCGAGCGCGCGCTGGGGCGGACCGGGACGATGGTGGTGACGCGGCTTCTGGGGATGCTGCTCGCGGCGCTGGCGGTGCAGTTCATCCTCGACGGTCTGCGCGGGGCGGGGATCATCGCCCTGCCGCTCGGGGGCTGACGTTCGGGGGATGACAGGACGGCCCGGCGCCCCTACATCGGGGGCAGGAGGCGCCATGGACCCCGAGATTCCGCGTGTGATCTATTATCTTCTGCTGCTTCTGGCGATCGGCGGCTATCTGGTCGCGGCGCTGCGCCGCCGCCCCGGGCAGGCGCTGCAACAGCTGATGATCTGGGCGCTGATCTTTCTCGGCGTCGCCGCCGTGGCGGGGATCTGGCCCGATGTCCGCGCCGCGATCCTGCCCGCCCAGACCGTGACCCAGTCGGGCCGGATCGAGCTGCCGCTGCGGGCGGACGGGCATTATTACTTGCAGGCAAGCGTGAACGGCGCCGCGATCGATTTCGTCATCGACACCGGCGCCTCGCAGGTCGTGCTGAGCCGCGCGGATGCGGAACGGGCGGGCATCGACACCGGCGCGCTGGCCTATATCGGCCGCGCCTTCACCGCGAATGGCGAGGTGGCGACGGCACCGGTGCGGCTTGACAGCCTCAGCGTCGGCCCCTTCACCGACCGCGACGTGGCGGCGGTGGTCAATCGCGGCGCGATGGAGGGCTCGCTTCTGGGCATGAGCTACCTGACCCGTTTCGGCAAGGTGCAGTTCGACGACCGCCGGATGATCCTTGAACGCTAGCCCCGGCCGCGCCGTCGCAAAGGGCGTATTTTGACCAAGAAGAAACGGCAGGGGGTTCTTCTTGGCAAAAATACGCAAGGGGGCGCGGGGGACATCGTCCCCCGGCAGCGGGGGGTGCGGGGGGCGGCCCCCCCCCCCGTGCCGGGGCC
>NZ_SWJZ01000147.1 GCF_005144475.1 Rhodobacter capsulatus
GCGCCACCAAGGAATCCCTCAAGGCCCTGCCGAATTTCACCTTCGGCTCCTGAGACAGACCAAAAGGCCCCCCGAAAGGGGGGCCTTTCCATGCGCCGCGTGTCTTGCGCGCCCTGCGAAACGGCCCGCAACCGGACCCCGGATGCGGGCCGTTTCGGGTCTTTCAGACCGCGGGCTCGGGCGTGGGGACCGGGTCTGCGGTCTGAACCCTGGCGGCTTCGGCATGGGCACGGGTAAAGGTCGCGCGCAGGTGGTCTTCGGCCGCGGGATCAAGATCGGTGCGCAGGATCTTGCCGCCGCTTTCGCCAAGCCGCGCGATCACCATGTCCGAAGCCGAGGCCCGCAGCAGCACGAAGAGCGCCGCCTTGCCGGGCGCGAGCGTCGCCGTGACCTCGCGCATGAAGCCGTCCTTGATGCCGAAATCCGTCATCGCCCCCGACAGCGCCCCCGCCGTCGCGCCCAACAACATGCCCGCGATCGGCTGCAGGAACAAGAGCCCGGCCAGAAGCCCCCAGAACGCCCCGCCACCGGCGCCAAGCGTCCAGAAATCGACCATCTGGTGCAGCCGGATCGTGCCCTTGGCATCCACCGTGGCCACGACCGCATCGGTCACCTCCAGCAGGTCTTCGCGCACCATGGCAAACAGGGCGCTGCGCGCGGCTTCGGCCTTTTCGACCGTGTCGTGACCGATGACGATGAGTTCCGACATTTCCACTCTCCTTGACGGGCCCGGCGCCGATCTGGCGAGGCGGGCGGTTGACAACATTTGTCGGGCACCGGCCGGGGGAACGATCGCCCGCGCGCGCGGATGAACCGCGATCGTGCGGAGGGCAGGGGGCCACGACGGGGAAGACATGCAACCGGAAGGGTAGCGCGGCGGCGAGTTCCGGCGCAGGGTCGGAAACTACTCAGTCCCGGGCTGACCCACGTTAAGAAGCCCCGGTGCGACACGGCTATCTTGGTGACACGCCTTGAGCCGGGGCCGTCCGGCCGGAAAGGGCAAGGTCATGTCACATGTCATATCACCCGCGGCCGAACGCTGCCCTGCGGCCGTTGCCGAGACCGAAGGCGCGCGGATCGCCCGTCTGACAGATCAGAACCTGATCCTGCGCACCCTGCTGGCCCGCCAGATCGCCGCGGCAGAGGGCATGGCCGCGGTCCTGCGCAGCCTGGATCTGCCGATCCTGATCCTCGGGCACGATCTGCGGTTGCGCGATTTTACCAGGGCGGCGATGCCGGTCTGGGACATCGGCCCGGCCGATCTGGGGCGGCGCGCCGCGCTGCCCGGGCCGCGCGCCCGCGGGCCCGCGGTTCCCCGCGCCGAGCTGGCGGCGGTGTGCCGCTCGGGCCAGCCTCGGACAAGGCTGGCCGCGGGTCGGGATGGGGCGCTTTGGCGGTGCAACCTGCAACCGCATCTGGGGCATGACGGTCTGGCGTCGGGGGTGATCGTGCTGCTCTTGCCGCAGGGCCCGACCGAGGACGGCGCCGAGGGGCTGTCGGGGCTGACACCGCGGCAACGGCAAGTGATGGAGCTTGTTCTGGCGGGTCACCCCAGCAAGAACATCGCTGTGGATCTGGGCATCAGCCAGCGGACGGTCGAGAACCACCGCGCCGCGGTGATGCGGCAGACGGGGGCCACCTCCCTGCCCGCGCTGGCCCGGATCGCGCTTGGCTCGGCGCGCAGCACGGATTGCCGTTGCGTCTCTGCGCCGGAGGGGTGAGCGCAGGGCCAGAGCCCCGATCGCGCGCCCCGATCGCGCGCCCCGAACGGCCCGCGCGGGGCGGCAAGGCACCGATCAGATTTCCTTGCTGCCGATGCCCAGATCGAAGATCCGCAAGCCGGACGGGGGAACGCCCCGCGTTTGCCATGCCTTGCGCGCGAAGGTCTGGCAGACATCCGCGCGGCCCGCCGCCCAATGTCCCATCATCGTCAGCCGCGAGAAATCATAGTCTTTCGAATGGCTTTCGAAGACCTCGGCGCGGTGGATCAGATGCACGAGCGTCACGTTCCCCTGCGGGCCGGACTGGCGCAGGACCATCAGGTCGGGGTCGTCCGCCATCTGCTCGGGCAGCTTCAGCGCCAATCGGTCGGCCGCGGCGCGGATCGCATGCAGCTGCGAAAAGCGATCCGTGGTCAGACGGGTCCGGCTTGAAAACCGGATGTCCTTTTCGCGCTCGGCCACCTCGGAAAGATCCTCCGGCAGCGCCCCGCGCGCGGGAAACAGATCGACCTGAAAGATGCACAGCGCCGCCGCCCCGGCATTTTCGAGCACATATTGCAACGGCGTGTTCGACACGAGCCCGCCGTCCCAATAATGCCGCCCGTCGATCTCGATCGCGGGAAAGCCGGGCGGCAGCGCCCCGCTGGCCATCACGTGATCCGGTCCGATCCGGTCGCGGGCGCTGTCGAACCAGGCGAAATTGCCGGTCTCGACATCGACCGCGGCGATGCTCAGCCGCGGGCCGCGCTCGGCCAGATAGTCGAAATCGATCAGATCGCAAAGCGTCGCGCGCAGGGGGGCGGTGTCGTAATAGCTGATGCCGCGCGGCCTGCCCGTGACCCCGATCCCGGCGAAGGGAAACCGCGGCCGGAAGAACCCCGGCACGCCCTGAAACAGCACCATCGCCGAGGCCATTTCGGAAAACAGGTTGCGCGACTTCGCCGAAAAGATCAAAGGCCGCCCGGTCAGCTGGCTGCTGACGGTTTCCCAGAACGCCGCAAGCCGGGGCACCCGCAAGGGGCCGGGGTTGCCGCAGATGATCGCCGCATTGATCGCGCCGATCGACATGCCCGCCACCCAGGCCGGACATTGCCCGGCCTTCTGCAGTTCCTCGAAAGCCCCCGCCTGATAGGCCCCGAGAGCCCCGCCGCCCTGCAGCACCAGCACCGGCATCTCGTCCGGCGGAGCGGTCATCGGTCGCCTCTCCGCCGCGCCGCCACGATCATTCGCCGACCCCCTTCGGCTCGATGATCCGCGCCAGCCGCGCGCGCGCCTCGGCAATCGCCGCGCCAAGGCTGTCGCTGGCCTTGCTGGCGCTGTCCAGAAGCGCGGAATGGGCATTCTTCACGCCATCGGCGGCCTTGTCCTCGGCCAGCCGGCCGGCGGCCTCGAGCCGGGCAATCGCCTGCTTGATCTCGGTTTGCACCTTGTCCGCCTGCCCGGTCGCAAGGGCCTTCATCCGCGTCCCCAGCGCGTTCACATCGGCCTGAATGGCTTCCACATCGGCCCAGGTCGCCTGATCCGCCCGCCCGATGCTGGCGCTGATCTTGTGTTGCAGCGCCTGGGCTTCCTGACGCGTCTGTTCCAGCACGGTTTGCGATTTGCTCATGGGACACCTTTGCAGGTTGAAGGGACAGCCGGACGTTAACGTGCAGCCGCCCGGGGCAGCAGAGTCGGAAACTACTCAGGCGCAGCGCGACTGGGTAGTTTCCGACGCTGGGCCGCGGCGCCGACCGGTGGCACTGTGAGGCGACGGCTGATTTGCAGGAAGGGGCGGGTCCATGACCATCGAAGAACCGAAATTCACCCTCGCTCTGAAGGAGGGCGCGTTCGAATTGCGCGACTACCCGCCGATGGTGGTGGCCGAGGTCACGGTGCCGGGCAGCCAGCAGGCCGCCGGACGCAGGGGCTTTCGCCGGCTTGCGGGGTATATCTTCGGCGCCAACACCCGGCGCGAGAAGATCGCGATGACCGCCCCGGTCACGCAGACGGCGGGGGCGGGCGATTGGCTGGTGCGGTTCACCATGCCGGGCCGCCTCGCGCTCGCCGATCTGCCGCAACCCGACGCGGCCGACGTGACACTTCGCGCCATGCCTGCCGCGCGTCTTGCCGTGTGGCGCTTTTCCGGGCTCACCGGAGAGGCGAAGGTGGCCGCCGAGACGGCACGGCTGATGTCCAGCCTGAAAACCCGCGGGCTGGTGCCGACCGGCCCCGCCTCGATCGCGCGCTATGACCCGCCGTGGATCCCGTGGTTCCTGCGCCGCAACGAGGTGATGTGTCCGGTGGCCGTTCGTGGCTGATCCTGTCGCGCCGCATCCCGAGCGGCATCTGGTGTCGCGCATCGGCTGGCTGCGGGCGGCGGTGCTGGGCGCCAATGACGGGATCGTCTCCACCGCCAGCCTGATCGTCGGCGTGGCGGCCGCGGCGCCCGACAAGGGCGCGGTGATGATTGCGGGCATGGCTGGGCTGATGGCGGGCGCCATGTCGATGGCGGCGGGCGAATATGTCTCGGTCAGCTCGCAGGCCGATGCGGAAGCGGCGGCGATCGCCACTGAGGCGGCGGAACTGCGGGCCGATCCCGGGGGAGAGCGCGCCGAGTTGCAGCGACTCTATCAGGGCCGGGGCCTCGCTCCGGATCTGGCGGCCGAAGTGGCCCGGGCCATGATGGCCGAGGACGCCCTTGCCGCGCATACCCGCGACGAGCTGGGCATCACGGCGGCAATGACGGCACGACCGATTCAGGCCGGGCTGGTCTCGGCGATCACCTTTGCGTCGGGGGCGGCTTTTCCCCTGATGATCGCGGCCGTCGTGCCCGCATCGCAGATCCTGATCGCTGTCGCTGCGGCGACGCTTCTGGCGCTGGTTGCGCTTGGCGCGACGGGCGCGCGGTTCGGAGGCGCCCCGATGGGGCGCGGTGCGGCGCGGGTGACCTTTTGGGGCGCGCTTGCGATGCTGGCGACGGCTCTGGTCGGGCGGCTTTTCGGCACGGTCGTCTGAACCTGCGACGACGAACCCGGTGCGGCGGCGACGGTCTGATTGCGGCGCCACGATCATCGCGATTGAGCCGCCTCGCCCGCGCAGCTATGAACGATCCGAAACGGGTCGCATCGGAACGGAACATGGAAGTCGTCGCAGACAGAATCGGCAAGGCCGCCATCATGGCCGCCATCAGCAGCCGCGAAGAGGAAGACCTGATCAAGGCGCAGATCCTGGCCCATCCGACCTGGAAGGTGGGGATCACCTATGTCACCGGGCGGCGGTCGGAAATCGAGAAGGGCTTCGTCAAGTCGATCGTCGCCTGTGCGCTCAATGGCGGGGTGATTCACAACCGCCCGGGCGCGGTGCACGGGGTGATCCACGCCGGGCTGGAATGCCTGCAGGGCGTCTCGGCGACGGTGGTGGCCGAATCGAACCTCAAGCTCAAGGTGGCGCTGGTGTCGGACGGGCACTGGGTCGCCGTCGCCGCGCATGGCGAATCGGCCTTTCACCCGACGACGAACCACGAACGCATCGGCTTCGGGGTGATGCATATCTAGCTTTCCTCGGCTGCATGGCGGTGGCGGTCCGGCCCGCAACCGCCCTGCAATCGCCTGTCGCCGTTGACGAAAACGCGAGCGGCAAGCCGCGGGCCAATCTGTGCGCGCAGCTGTTGCAAAGCCCCCGGCATTTTTCACAAGCGTTTGTTTTTGCGGTGAATAAGTGCAAATATGCGGCGGAATGCCGCACCCTCTTGCGCCGTGAAAACGACTTCTGGACAAGCCGGAGCGACAGGCGTAACGATGCTGCCATGCTTCGGATCACAACCCATCACAAGGACGTGAGGCGAAGCTGCCCGAAAGGGCCGTGATCCCGTGATGAGCCGTGCCGCCCCTGTGGGGCCGAGGTCCGGCTGACGAACCCAAAGCGCCGCGTGAGCAAGTGACATCGGTGTGGCGCATGTCTGACGGTTTCCCCGACCGAATGTAATCTCTGCATTGGCCGTGGAACGCCTGGCGTTCACGAAGCGCCGCGCTGCCGTCAGTTGCGCGGGACGAAACCCATGAAATACGCGTTGCGCAGGCCGCTGGACTGGTTCAGCGACATGGCTCTGTGGCCGCAATCAAGCGCCTGGTCGATCGGATCGGCTTTCCTGACCGGGGCGCTTCTTGAAATCTCCACCCATCCCAAACCCGGTCTGGTGACGCCGCGCTCGAACGGCGCGCACCGGGACATGAACCTGCAGACCTTCATGGTCTCCTCGGCGGTGATCGCGCCCTGTCTTTACCAATGCGCGGAAGCGGGACTGGACCATTCCGGCCCGGCCCGGACGCTTCTGCCCCGGGTGCGCGAGATCGGATCGCTTTACGAAACCCGGCTTCTGGCCGCGACGCGCGGCGTCAACACCCAGCGCGGGCTGCTGTTTTCGGCGGGCGTGCTGTCGGCGGCGGCGGGGCTGGTCAACCGCAAGGACGCCCTGACCGAGGCGGCGCTGTTCGACACCGCCGCGGCGATGGTCGCCGGGATCTGCGACCGCGAATTGCGCGCCGGACTGGACCGCGAGGCCGAAACCGCGGGCGAGAAACTGTTCCGCCAATACGGTGTCCTTGGCATCCGCGGCGAGGCCGAGGCGGGCTATCCCACGGTGCGCCATCATGGCCTGCCCGCCCTGCGCGCGGCCCGCGCCAGCGGTGCGACGCTGGCCACCAGCCTCACCCACACGCTGATCGCGCTGATGGCCGAGACCGAGGACACCACCGTGCTGTGGCGCGGCGGTCCCGCGGCGCTGAGCTTCATGCGCAGCGAAGCCCGCGCGATCCTGGCCCTGGGCGGCGCGCTGACCGGCACCGGGCTGGCGGCGATCCACGCGCTCGATGCGCGGTTCATCGCACGACACATCAGCCCCGGCGGCGCGGCCGATCTTCTGGCCGTCACCCTTGGCGTCGATGCGCTTTCGGGGGGCGAGCTGCCCCCGATCTTCCCCGCGGAGGCCCAGCCCTTCGCCCCCTGCAACCCCTGAGGCACCCATGAACATCATCACCTATGCCGCCTTCAGTTACCTGATCACCGCCGCAATCTCGTTTGGCGTGATCGGCGTGATCGTCGGCATCTCGAAACTCCTCTCCTCTCCCAACGCATCCTGAGGCGCTCAAATGCTTGAGACCCTGTTCAATATCTTTCCCGGTATCGGGACACTCTTCATCCAGGATCCGGTGATTTCCTTCGCCCGTCTGGCGTTCATCGGGCTGGGCTTCCTGCTCGCCTATCTGGGCTTCAAGCGCACGCTGGAACCGCTGATCATGGTGCCGATGGGCCTTGGCATGATGGCGGTCAACGCCGGTGTGATGATCCTTGAAGGCGGCCAGGTCGGCACGCTGGTGATCGCGCCGATGGTGTCCGAGACGAATGCGCTCATGGACATCATGCAGATCAACTTCCTGCAGCCGATCTACAACTTCACCTTCGTCAACTCGCTGGTGGCCTGCATGCTCTTCATGGGCATCGGCACGATGGCGGATATTTCCTTCATCCTTGCGCGGCCTTGGGCCTCGATCGCGGTGGCGGTCTGCGCGGAACTGGGCACCTTCGTGACGCTGGTGATCGGTTATTACTGCGGCCTGACGCCCGGTGAAGCCGCGGCGGTGGGCACGATCGGCGGCGCCGATGGCCCGATGGTTCTGTTCGGCTCGCTGATGATGGCGAAGAACCTCTTCGTGCCGATCTCGATCATCGCTTACCTCTATCTGTCGCTGACCTATGCCGGTTACCCCTATCTGGTGCGCTGGCTGATCAAGCCCGAGCACCGCGCCATCGAAGTCGACTACGATTTCCCCGATGTCACGCCGCAAGCGAAGTTCATCTTCACCGTGGTTGCCGCCGGTCTGCTGTGCCTGCTGCTGCCCGTCGCCACGCCGCTGATCCTGTCGTTCTTCCTCGGCGTCGCGATCAAGGAAGCGGAAATCGAGCCCTACCAGAAGTTCCTTGAAAACACCGTCACCTATGCCTCGACCCTGCTTCTGGGTCTCGTGCTGGGGACGCTGTGCGAAGCCGGAACCCTGCTTGATCCGCAAGTGGCGCTTCTGCTCGTGCTTGGCATCACCGCGCTCTTCTTCTCGGCGCTGGGCGGCATCGGCGGCGGCTATCTGATCTGGAAGATCTCGAACGGCAATTACAACCCCGTCATCGGTATCGCCGGCGTCTCCTGCATGCCTTCGACCGCGAAGATCGCCCAGAAGGAAGCCTTCGAAGTCAACCCCCACGCGATGATCATGCCGCTCGCCATGGGCGCCTCGATCTGCGGGGTCATCGTCTCGGCCATCGCCGTCGGTGTCTTCGCCTCGACCATCGGTCTGGTCCACTGACCGACCGTCCCTGACCCGCTCACAGGAGCAAACCCATGACCGCGCACCATCCCGATCTTCTCCCGAACCTCCCGACGCTTGCACTTCCCTTCCGGCGTCGGACCGGGATCGGTTGCGCGGTCCACCACCGGCCTGTTCTCTCCTCGACGAACACCTTCCTGGCCGGTCTGGCGCGGAGGGGCGCGCCCACGGGCACCATCGTTCTGGCCGATCATCAGACGGCCGGACGGGGCAAATACGACCGACCCTGGGTTTCGCGTCCCGGGGAAAGCCTGCTCGCCTCGGTGCTTCTGCGTCCCTCCCGCCCTCTGGCCGACCTGGCGCAGGTGACGCTTGTCATCGCCGTCGCCGCGGCCGAGGCGATCACCCGCACCACGGGTCTGGCGCCGCAAATCAAATGGCCGAACGACCTGATGGTCGGGGGCCGCAAGCTTTCGGGCATCCTGTGTGAACTCGTGCTCACCCCCGAAGGCGATCTGGATCACATCATCGCGGGCATCGGCATCAATATCGCCCAGAGCCGCACGGATTTCCCGCCGGAGCTGCAAGCCATCGCCACCTCGATCAGCGCCGAAACCGGCCGCAAGGTCGACCGCTTCGATCTGTTCGCGGCGCTGGTCGAACGGCTCGACCACCGGCTTTCCGAATGGGAACGCCTCGGCTTCGAGCCCGCCCGGCATGCCTGGTCGGTGCGCTCCTGCACGCTCGGCCAGCCCGTCACCCTCTCCGCCCCGCAAGCCCCCCGTCAGGGCATCGCCGAGGCGCTTGGCCCGGATGGCGCGCTCTGTCTGCGCACCGCCGACGGCACCCTTCACAGCGTCATCTTCGGCGAGATCCCCCTCGCCCAGACGCAGGCAACCCTTTGAAAACCCTCTGAAGGAGGAAGACGAAAGCAAATGACGCAGCAAGACAAGCGCAACAACTGGCGCAAGCGGGCGGAAGACACCGCCGCGCGCAAGGAGGCGGCAGCGCCCCTCTATGTCAAGGGCAAGGAAGTGCTCGCCAAGGATACGGTGGCGCTTCTGGAAGCGGTGATCCGCCCCTTCGACATCATCAACATCGAAGGCAACAACCAGAAACAGGCCGACTTCCTGGCCGAATGCCTGAACAAGGTTGACCGCGCCAAGATCCACGATCTGCACATGGTGCAATCGGCCGTGCCGCTGCCCGCGCATCTGGATCTCTTTGAAAACGGCATCGCGAAGAAACTCGACTTCGCCTTTGGCGGGCCGCAGGCCGGTCGGGTGGCGAAATTCATCGCCAATGGCAAGATCGAGCTGGGCGCGATCCACACCTATCTGGAACTCTTCGGCCGCTACTTCCTTGATCTGACGCCGCGGGTGTCGCTCGTGTGCGCCTACAAGGCCGACCGCAAGGGCAACCTGTATACCGGCTTCAACACCGAAGACACCCCCGCCATCGTCGAGGCGACGAAGTTCCGCGAAGGCATCGTCATCGCGCAGGTCAATGAAATCGTTGACGAACTGCCGCGCGTCGATATTCCGGGCGACTGGGTGGATGCGGTGATCCAATCGCCGAAACCCTTTTTCATCGAGCCTCTGTTCACGCGCGATCCGGCGCTGGTGACCGACAGCCAGATCCTGCTGGCGATGATGTGCCTCAAGGGGATCTATGCCGAATATGGCGTGACCTCGATGAACCACGGCATCGGCTTCCTGACCTCGGCGATCGAGCTGATCCTGCCGACCTACGGGCTGGAACTGGGGCTCAAGGGCAAATGCTGCACGCATATGATCCTGAACCCGCACCCCACGATGATCCCGGCAATCGAGGAGGGTTGGGTCGATACGATCCACTGCTTCGGCGGTGAATTGGGGATGGAAGATTACGTCGCCTCGCGTCCCGACGTGTTCTTTGTCGGGCCGGATGGCTCGCTGCGCTCGAACCGGGCCTTTGCGCAGACGGCGGGGCATTACGCCATCGACATGTTCATCGGCGGCACGCTGCAGATCGACAAATACGGCAACTCCTCGACCGCGACGGCGGGGCGGGTGGCCGGTTTCGGCGGCGCGCCGAACATGGGCTGCGACGCCAAGGGACGGCGCCACCCGACCGACGCCTGGCTGAAATGCGGGCAGGAACTGCCCTCGCTCGACCGCGAGATCGGCAATCTGCCGCGCGGCAAACGCCTTGTGGTCCAAGGGGTTGAAACCTTCGGCGAGGGCCGTGCCCCGGTCTTTGTCGATGAACTCGACGCCTGGAAACTGGCGCGCGATGCCGATCTGCCGATCCCGCCGGTGATGATCTATGGCGACGACCTGACCCATATCGTGACCGAGGAAGGCATCGCCTACCTGAACCGCTGCAAGGACATGGAGGCCCGGATGGCCGCCATCCGCGCCGTCGCGGGCTTCACCGACATCGGCCTTGCCGCGAAACCCGACGAAACCCGCGCCCTGCGCGAGGCGGGGATCGTCAAGACCGCCTCGGATCTGGGGATCAACCCCGCCCGCGCCAACCGCGACCTGCTGGCCGCGAAAAGCATGCGCGATCTCGTGACCTGGTCCGGCGGCCTCTACAACCCGCCCGCCCGTTTCCGCAACTGGTAAAGACAGGCAAAATCATGGCCTTGCACACTCTCACCCTGGATCTGGCGGCCGCCGAGCCGAAGACGAGGATCCAAGCCCGCCTGCATGTGGGCGTCACCGGATCCAGCGATCTGGAAATCATGATGCATCCCGAAGCGCTTTCGGGCCGCGTCGCGGTGACCGTGGTCACCCCCGTCACCGGCTTTGACGCGCTCTGGACCCGCGTCTTGCAGAAATTCCTCGACGATTCAGGGCTTTGCGACGCCCGCATCGAGATCAACGACAACAACGCCACCCCCGCCGTCGTGCTGTTGCGCCTGCAACAGGCGCTGGCGGCGGCCTGAGGCGGAGAGACGAGATGACCCACTGGACAGACCTGCAACCCCGCAGCTTCCTTGAAGCCTCGGCCCGCGACCGTGCCATCGGATTGGTGGACGAGGGCAGCTTCACCGAACTCGCCGGCCCCTTCGACCGGGTGACCAGCCCGCACCTTGCCCTGCTCGGCGATGCCGTGGCCTTCGACGACGGCATCGTCACCGGCGTCGGCAAGATCGGCCGCACCCCCGTTTTCGTGATCTCGCAGGAAGGCCGCTTCATCGGCGGTTCCGTCGGCGAGATCGGCGGCGCGAAGATGGTCAACACGATCAAGCTGGCGATCGACTTCCACGACGATCTTGTCGCGCAATTCGACGACCTCGACGAAGAGGAAAAGCCCCTCGTGGTGATTTCCTTCGAGACCGGCGGCGTGCGGCTGCATGAAGCCAACGCCGGGCTGCTGGCCCATGCCGAGGTGATGGACCAGCTGCAGAAAGCCCGCGGCAAGGTGCCGGTGATCGCGCTGATCGGCTCCAAGGTCGGCGCCTTTGGCGGCATGGGCTTTGTCGCCGCCGCCACCGACGTGATCATCATGTCGGAATTCGGCCGCCTTGGCCTCACGGGCCCCGAGGTGATCGAGCAGGAAATGGGCAAGGAGGAATTCGACGCCTCTGACCGTGCGCTTGTCTACCGCACCACCGGCGGGCGGCACAAATTCATCATGGGCGATGCGAATTTCCTGGTCGAAAACACCGTCGCGGCCTTCCGCGATCAGGTCTCGGCGCTGGCCGGGCTCTCGATCGAGGCCTTCGAGGAAATGCGCCGCATCGGTTCGTCCGCCAAGGTCAAGGCGCAGCTGCGCGCCGTGGCGCTGGCGGCCGAGATGCAACCCGGGGATGCGACCGATGTCTGGACGCGGGCGGGCAACACTGACGCCCATGCGCTGATCGACCTGCCCCTGCCCGAGTTTCTGGCCACTGTGCGCCGTCTCGCCGTCTGATCCGAAAAGGAGTGAAATCATGGACATGCAGGAAAGCATGATGGGGCGGGGCCGCGACGCGATCGAGATGATCGTCGATGCGGGCAGCTTCGCCGAAGGGGTCGTGGGGGCGAAAAGCTTCGACGATCCGGACTTCGGGCCGGGCGCGGTCGTCGGCACCGCGACGCTGCAGGGCACGGTCTGCACGATCATCGCCTCGGACGGCGGCGCGATGAACGAGAAATTCCCGGTGGTTTACGCCGGGATCATCGGGCTGGAGGAGGGCTACAAGATGGCCGAGGCGGTCTATGCCTCGATCCTCGAGGATGCCGAACAGCCGCTGGCGGAAAAACGGCCGCTGGTGCTGATCGTCGACACCCCCGGCAACGGCCCGGGCAAGGTCGAGGAAATCTTCGGCATGAACAAATCGACCGCCGCCTATCAGCTGGCGCTGGCCGAGGCGCGGCTGAAGGGCCATCCGATCGTCGCCATGGTGATCGGCCGGGCGATCTCGGGGGCGTTCCTGTGCCACGGGTTGCAGGCCGATGCGATCCTGTCGCTCGATGCGCAATTCGGCACGATGATCCATGTGATGCCGCTGACCTCGGTCTCGCGGATCATCCGCAAGGATCTGGAAACGCTCGAGGTTCTGTCGAAACAAAGCGCCGTCTTCGCCGCCGGTCCGCGCTTCTTCCACTCGCTCGGCGGGGTCGAGGCACTGGTCGAGACGCTCGATGGCATGCGCCCCGCTATCGTCGCGCGGATCGCCGAGGTCCGGGCCGCGAAGCTGGAGGGACGGCAGGACGATCTTGGCCCCTGGGGCCGCGGCAAGCTGGGCGAAGCCCGGGGCGGCCGGATCGAGCGTCCCCGCGTCATCGAGATGATGACCCGCGATTTCGCCGCCGTGGCGGATCGCTACGCGCCGAGCCGCTGAGCCCCGAAAGACCGACGGCCAAAGGAAGACGAAGATGTCAGACGATCTCAAAGCCCTCGAAGACGCGCTGAGCCTGCAAGGCGCCGTGCCGACGCTGGCGGACATGCCGCGGCGCACGCTGGCGCAAAAGGGCATCGCGGGCCCCACCGCGGCGCATGTGATCGAGGAGGTCCACACCCCCTTCAATCTGGCCTATCTGACCTTCACCACCGGCTCTTCGGCCTTTCAGACCATCGTCGGCGTGACCCATGCCGAGCTGGAAAACCGCAACGCAGTCGCCCGGGAGATTTTCGGGCGGCTGCAGATCTCGGCTGGCGCGCGGATGCTTGTCACCTATCCGCCGCTGGTGAATGTGTTTTCAAAACAGGCGCTTGAGGCCTGCGGCCTGATCTGGTCGCATCTGGAACGCTCCAGCCGCGATGCGCTGTTGCTGGCCGCCTGCCGCGAGCAGCCGCGGCTGATCCTCGGCGAATCCTCGTTCCTGCGCGCGACGCTGGAACAGGCCTTGCGGCTGGGCCTGACGCCGCGGATGCCGCAGGGCTGCGTGCTTTTGTGCGCCGGAACGCCGCTTGATGCCGAACTTTTGCCGGTGGCCGAGGCCTTTGGCTATGCCGTGCACGATCTTTACGGCTGTCAGGAATTCGGCTGGCTGACGCTGGATGGCCGCCCGCTGCGCGACGACATTTCGCTGGTGCCCTCGCCGCTCGGCGATCCCTGGCGGGAACTGGTCGTCGGCGGGCTGCCGATGGGCGACAGTTTCATCGTTTCCGACGCCGGGCATGTCTGCGACCGCAAGGGGCGGATCATCACCTATCGCCGCGCCCGCACTTATCCCGAATACGAGGTGATCGTCACCCATACCCCCGCGACCTCCGCCGAGGTGATCGAAAAGACCGCCCGCACGATTTTGCGCATCAAGAGCCGCGTGGTGAAGGTGGCGCCGGATCTGGCGGTGGGCGCCAGGGCGACGCGGCTGGAACTGGTGCCCGCGCTTGGCCGGGCCGGGCAGAGCATCGTGATCGAAGGCCCGGAGGCGACGGTGCTTTTCGACACGCTTGTGACCGCGCAGCGCGAGATGGCGCAAAGCGCCAAGACCGACCCCGCCTGGATCAAGAGGCGCTGAGATGTTCCGCATCCGTCACAGCCTCGCCCATGTCTCGCCCGCCTCGCGCCCGGGCATCCTTGCCGCCGTGCTCGACGCGCTGCCCGAGCAGATGCGCGACCCCGGCACCCGCAAACTGGTGCGCGACGCGATGAGCAAGGCGCATATCCCCGGCATCGTCTGCCGCCCCACCGGCCCCTGCCCCGATGGCGGTGGCCAGCTTGGGTTTTCCTTCCCGTTCCGCCACGGCGCCGAACGGGTGCGGGCGGCGGTGCCGGTGCGGCGCGGCCAGGTCTCGGCCTTCTTCACCCCCTGGGAGGTGATGGACCGCGCCCTGATCCTCGGCCCGAACCTGCACCCCGCCCTGCCCGAGATCGCCCGCGCGGGCGCCCTGGCCGGGGTCGAGATCGGCCTGATCGGCTCGGCCGCGCTGCAGACGGTGACCGGCCTGCCCTATCTGCGCCCGGAGTCCGACCTTGACCTGGTGGTCCGCGCCGAGAGCCTGCGCGCGCTGGACCAGCTGGCGACGATGCTGGCCACCCTGGCGAAACGGCGCGGCCTGGCGGTCGATGTCGAAGTCGCCCTGCCCGGCGGCATCGGCGTCAAGCTTACGGAACTGCTTTCGGGCGCGCCCACGGTGCTGGGCAAGACCATCACCGGCGTCGAGCTGATCGAGCGCGCCCGCCTGATCCCCCTTTTCGCGGCCCCGCCCCCGGCGCGGCCCGACCCGCAACACCCAATCAAACAGCCCGAAAGGAAAAGGCAATGGATGTGAAAGTGAAGATGCCCTCGGTGATCGTCTCGATCGAGGTCGCGGTGGGCGCCACCGTCACCAAGGGGCAATGCGTCGCCGTCGTCGAGGCGATGAAGATGAAGAACGACACCCCCGCGCCGATCGACGGCACGGTGAAGTCGATCGCCGTGAACCCGGGCGACCGTCTGAAACCCGGTGCGGTGATCATGATCATCGAATAAGGACAGGCGGATGAGCGCCTGCACGGGGCAGGCGCTCTTCTCCGCCGATCAAGGAGGACAAGACATGTTGATTTACGGGGTCTCGCTGATGAGCGGCTGCCTGATCGCAGGCGTGATCATCGGCAAGCTGATCGGGCATATGGTCGGCATCGACGCCGATGTCGGCGGCGTCGGCATCGCGATGCTGCTGCTGGTCGTCATCTCGCGCTGGTTCATCGACCGCGACCGGATGTCGGAACTGGCGCAGGACGGCATCAAGTTCTGGTCGGCGATGTATATCCCGATCGTCGTCGCCATGGCCGCCAGCCAGAACGTCGTCGCCGCTTTCGATGCGGGCACCATGGCCTTCATCGCCGGTTTCCTGCCCGTCGTCGCGGGCTTTTTGCTGATCCGTCCGCTTTCGGCGCTCAGCGGGTCCTCGGAACCCGAAGACGCGGCCAAACCGGCCAAACGTTCTGCGCAAGGAGCGAAATGACATGCTCGACATCATCGTTGGAACGCTGGAAAAACAGCCGCTGATCACCGCTTTCGCCCTCGTCGGCGTGATCATGTGGATTTCCTATGCGATCGGCAAACTGGTCAACAACCGCATCCACGGCTCGGCCATCGCCATCGTCGCGGGGCTGGTGCTCGCTTATATCGGTGGCAAGATCACCGGCGGCACCAAGGGCATCTCGGACATCTCGCTCTTTGCCGGCTTCGGGCTGATGGGCGGCGCGATGCTGCGCGACTTCGCCATCGTTTCGACCGCCTTCGGCGTGAAACTGGAAGAGGTGAAGAAAGCCGGTCTGGCAGGCGGCATCGCGCTGGTGATCTCGGTGTTCATCTCCACCGCGGTCGGCGCGGCCGTGGCCTATGCCTTCGGCTATACGAGCGTGATCGACATGGCGACGATCGGCGGCGGCGCGACGACCTTCATCGTCGGTCCGGTGACCGGCGCGGCGCTGGGCGCCTCGTCCGAGGTGATCGCGCTTTCGGTGGCGGCGGGTGTGGTCAAATCCATCGCCGTGATGATCCTGACGCCGCTTCTGGCGAAACCCGCGGGGCTGACGACGCCTGCGGCCGCGGCGGTTTACGGTGGCCTGATGGGCACGACGAGCGGTGTCAGCGCGGGCCTTGCCGCGACCGACCCGAAACTGGTGCCCTACGGCGCGCTGACGGCGACCTTCTACACCGGCTTTGGCTGCCTGATGGTGCCCTCGGTTGGTTACATGACCCTCGCCGCTCTCTTCGGTTGATTTTCTTGGCGGAACGTCCAACCGAGTGACCAGAACCATGCAACCACAAGCGAAATGGGCCAATCCGATGCCGGTTTCAAGTGTCGTCCCCCGCCGCGCGCGGTTGCAAGGGGCCGCGGGCAGTGCCCTTCCTTCCCTGCCTGCGGCCGTCACTACCATCGAAATTTCCGACGTTTTTCAAAGCTTTGACGGGCAGGATGTGCTGCGCGGCCTGACCCTGACCCTGACCGAGCGGCGCATCGGCATCGTCGGCGCGAATGGGTCGGGCAAAAGCACTTTTGCGCGATTGCTGAACGGGTTGATGCTGCCGGACCGCGGCACCGTGCGTATCGACGGGCTCGACACCGCCCGCGATGCGAAGGCGGTGCGGCGCAAGGTCGGCTTCGTGTTTCAGAACCCCGACACCCAGATCGTGCTGCCCACGGTCGAGGAAGACATCGCCTTTGGACTCAAGGGCCATAAGTCCAGCGCCGCCGACCGTGCCGCGCTGGTGACCGCGACGCTGGACCGCTTCGGCCTTGGCGCCCTGCGCGGGGCGCAGGCGCATCGGCTGTCGGGCGGGCAGAAACAGCTTCTGGCGATTGCGGGCGTGCTGATCACCGGCCCCGATTGCATCGTCTTCGACGAGCCGACCACGCTTCTGGATCTGCGCAATGCCCGCCGGATCGGGCAGGTGATCGCCGATCTGGCGCAGACGGCGATCGTCGTCACCCATGACCTGCCGCTTCTGGCCGATTTCGAGCGTGTGCTGGTCTTCGATCAGGGCCGGATCGTCGCCGATGACAGCCCCGGCCCGGCCCTGCGCGCCTATGTGGAGCGGATGACATGAGCCCGTTGCACCGCTGCCCCCCCGGGCCGAAACTGCTGGTTCTGGCGCTGGCCGGGACCGGGCTGATGCTCGTCAGCCACCCTGCGGGGATGTTGGCGGCCTTGCTGCTGACGCTGCTTGGCTTCCGGCTGGCGGGCTTCGGGCTAGCGCAGATCCGGGCGCAGGTCCGGCCGCTTTTGGCGATGCTGGCGGTTCTGCTTCTGGCACAGGGCTGGCTTGCGGGCTGGGGCATGGCCGCGTTGATCGTGCTGCGCCTCGTGACGCTGATGCTTCTGGCTGCCCTTGTGACGCTGACCACCCGCACCGAAGATCTGATCGCGACGCTGGAACGGCTGCTGACCCCGCTCGCCCCGCTGGGCGTGAACCCGGCCAAGGTCGGCCTTGCGGTGGCGCTGGCGCTGCGGTTCCTGCCGGTGATCCGCGACGAGGCCGAACGCGTGCGCGAGGCGCAGGCGGCGCGCGGCCTTGGCACCCATCCGCTGGCGCTGATCCTGCCCCTGATCGTGCGCGTGCTGAAGGCCGCGGACGAGGTCGCCGAGGCGATCGAGGCGCGGTCGGGCCATGACGACGGCGCTGCCCTTTCTTGACACCCCCCTGCGAAGGACCCCCTGCGATGACTGCCATTTCCACCCGCGACATCGTCCTGATCGCGCTTTTCGCGGCGCTGACCGCGGCGCTTTCGGTGTTTCCGCCGATCACCCTGCCACTGATCGGCGTGCCGGTCACCGCGCAATCGATGGGGCCGATGCTGGCGGGGGCCGTGATCGGCGCGCGGCGCGGCGCGCTGGCGATGTGTCTTGTCGTGGCCCTTGTCGCGCTTGGCCTGCCGATCCTGTCGGGCGGGCGCGGCGGGCTGGGCGTCTTTGCCGGGCCGACGGTGGGCTTTCTGCTCGGCTGGATCCCGGCCGCCTATGTGACGGGCCTGTTGCATGAGCTGGGCTGGAAACGCCTGAGCGCGGTGCGCTCGTTCGTCTTTGCCGTGATCGGCGGCATCGTCGTGCTTTACGGCCTTGGCATTCCGGTGCTGGCGGTGCAGGCGGGGCTCTCGCTCAAGGCGGCCGCGCTGGGATCGGCGCCCTTCATCCCGGGCGATCTGGTCAAGGCCGGGCTCACCGCCGCGGTCGCCCTGTCGGTCAAGCGCGCCTGGCCGATCATCCGCGCCCGCGGCACCGCGGCGGCCTGAAGGCCCGACCCCGACCGACCCGCCGGGCCCGCCGCAAGGAGGGGCCCGGCCCTTGCGTGAAAGGACGACAGATGACCCCGCTCAAACGGTTCGGCATCGACGGTTACATGGTTCTGCTGCTGGCCATGGTGCTGGCGGGCGTGGTCCTGCCCGCGCAGGGGGCGCTGGCGGCGGGGCTGAAGCAGATCACCTGGGGGGCGGTGTGGCTGCTCTTCTTTCTTTACGGTGCGAAACTCGATCCGCGCACGGTGCGCGCCGAATTGCTGAACTGGCGCCTGCAGGGGCTGACCTTTGGCGCAACCTATCTGCTGTTTCCGCTGCTCGGGATCGGCTTTGCCGCCGTCTTCGCCCCGGTCCTGGGGCCGGAGGTGACGCTGGGACTGCTGTTCCTGTCGGTGCTGCCCTCGACCGTGCAATCCTCGATCGCCTTCACCGCGCTTTCGGGCGGCAATGTTCCGGGGGCAATCTGCGCCGCCTCGGTGTCGAACCTGATCGGCGTGGTGCTGACGCCGCTTCTGGTCACGATCCTGATGCATCGCGCCGGTGGCGGCACCGGCCTTGCCGCGGTGCTGGGCATCGGAACGCAGATCCTTTTGCCCTTTGCGCTGGGGCAGATCCTGCGGCCGCGGATCGGCGGCCTTGTCGCCCGGCACAAGCGCCTGACGATGGCCGTGGACCGCGGCTCGATCCTGCTGATCGTCTATGCGGCCTTCAGCGCGGGCACGATGGCGGGGCTTTGGCAGGCGATCCCGGCGCTGCGACTGATCTTGCTGGCCGGGGTGATTGCCCTGTTCCTGGCGCTTGGCATGGCGGCAATGGCGGCGGCGGGACGGGCTTGTCACCTGCCGCCCCCTGACCGCGCGGCGCTGTTCTATTGCGGCGCCACGAAAAGCATTGCCACCGGCCTGCCGATTGCCGCCGCCCTGTTTCCCGCCGATCAGGTCGGGGCGATCGTCCTGCCCGCGATGCTTTACCACATGAGCCAGTTGCTGGTCTGCGCGTTTCTGGCGCAAAGACGGCGCGGCTAGCCGCCCCGACCGAAACCGCCCCGACCGAGACCGCCCCGATCGAGGGCCACAAGGCGTCTTTCGGGGCGGCCCCCCGTGGCAATGGCGCCCTCAGCGCCCCGCCTGCCGTGCCTCGGGAACGCTCCAGGGCGGCATGAGGGTGGGCGCCCCGAAGTAATAGCCCTGCATGCAATCGACCCCCTGCCTTGCCAGCCAGGCGGCGTCTTCGGCGGTTTCCACCCCCTCTGCCACCGTGAACATTTCGAAATGCCCGGCAATCGACAAAAGCGCCTTGGTCAGAACCTGGCTGTCGGGGTTGTCGGCGATGCCGGAAATGAACTGGCCGGATATCTTCAGGATGTCGAAATAGAACTCGCGCAGATAGCGCAACGAGGTGTAGCCCGCCCCGAAATCGTCGATCGCGAAGCAGATGCCCTTCATGTGCATTTCGTGCATGAAAACCGAAACCAGTTCGGGCATCGTCATCGCCGAGGCCTCGGTGATTTCAAGGATCAGCCGCTCGCCCAAAGTGTCGTCGCGCGCGAGCCAGCGCGTGAGGATGCGTGTCCATTCGGGCCAGCCGATCGAGCGCGCCGACATGTTCACCGAAAGCCGCAGCTTCGGGTTCTCGGCGAGCGACATCAGCCCCATGTCCAGCGCCAGACAATCGAGCCTGCGGCCAAGTTCGGTGGTTTCCGCGGCACCGATGAAATCATGCGACGGAATCACCCGGCCCGCATCGTCCAGCACGCGAATGAGGCCTTCGTAAAACGCCGGATGCTCCGGCCGGGCGGTCTGCATGATCGGCTGGAAGGCGAGCAAGACATCATTCCGCTCGATCGCGCGGCGCACCATCGCAAGCGTTTCCCGGTCGCGGCTGGCCACCGCGAAGGCAAGCGGGTTCGCCTCGGACGGGTCGGGCAGGTCGCGCGGAAAATCGGGGTATTTCCTCATCTGCCACTCCTGACTGACAGGTTTCCGTAATGCGCGCGATAGTTGAACAATCTATTAAATTTCCAAGGTTTCGGAATTTCTGGTTAAGGACGGCCTTGTTGCAGACCTTCAACCGCAGGGATTTTCATCACGAATCCATGCGGTTAGATGGCGGACAGGAACAGGCGAAAGCCCGCCCGCCGCCGCACGGCCAACGGGTTTGCCGACAACACCGCCCTTCGCAATCGCGGTTCTTTGCGGATCTGGCGGGACAGGAAGATGGCCTGGCACGCGCCGCATGACGGCCGTCCCGGGGTGTCCGCCGGTGCTCTCGAATGCGACGATCCCGTTTGCCTGTCGCTCAAGCTGCCGTTCAGGCAAACCGCCGGGAGGGTCGTCAGTCTCCTCCGGCTGGCCGTTCTGGTTCCGAGCCGGCAACTGGGACGGACGCCCCGACGGAGCGTCAGCGGGCGCGTCGCGCAGATGCGGCTCGAGGAAGATCTTGCCGATCCGGGGATCGCGCGCCAGAAGCCACAGCGATCAGCCCGGCCATCGCGAGGGGGATCCATCCCGGTCGGGGTTGAACGGGGGGATCATCGGCCGACTTGGCACGAAACGGGACGGAGTTGCGCGTCGCGCCTCAGGCGGCCACATGGGCGAGCAGAAGACAGCTTTGGCTGTTGATCACCCCCGGAATTTCGCGGATCGCGCGCAGCACCCGGTCGAAATCGACCAGCGAGCCGGTGCGGATCTCCACCACCAGATCCCAGGCGCCGTTGGTGGCATGCACGGTGCTGACCCCGGGCAGCGCGGTCAGGCTGCGGATCACCTGCCGCGACAGCTTGCCCTGCAATTCCACCAGCGTGATCGCGCGCACCTCGCCCTCGACATCCACATCGGTCTCGATGGTGAAGCGCCGGATCCGGCCCTCGGCCAGCAGGCTGTCGAGCCGCAGCTTGGCCGTGGTGCGCGAGACCTGCGCGGCATGGGCCAGCTCGGTGATGCTCATCCGCGCATTCTGGCGCAGCGCGGCGATGATCCGCCGGTCGGTGGCGCTGAGATCGGTCATCTGGTCCAATTGTCCATTCGGCTGGTCATGATGACCAGATAAAATGCCAAGATGATCAGATTTGCCAGCGAAACCTGCAGCCGCGTTTGCGAACCTTGCCCCCTACAGGAGCAAAAAATGACGCGAAGCAGTATCATTCTCGGGGCGCCGATCCAGAGCGGCACCCGCCAGCCGGGCTGTGTGATGGGGCCGGCCAGCCTGCGCACGGCGGGGCTGATCACCAGCCTCGAGGCGCTGGGATGGCGGATCGAGGATCAGGGCGATCTGTCGATCGGGCCGCAGGCGGCGCTGGCCCATGCCAATCCGGCGGTGCATCATCTGGCCGAAACCCGCGCCTGGATCGCGCTTCTGGCCGCGCGCGCCGAGGCGGCCGCGGCGCAAAGCGACCTGCCGGTGTTTCTGGGCGGCGATCATGCGATGTCGGCGGGCACCATGGCGGGGGTTGCGGCCCATGCCGCGCGGCTGGGCCGTCCGTTGTTCGTGCTCTGGCTGGACGCGCATCCCGATCTGCATTCGCTCGACACCACCGAAAGCGGCAATCTGCATGGCACGCCCGTCGCCTATGCCTGCGGCCTTGGCGATTTTGCCGCCTATCCGCCGCTGGCCCATGCGATCGACCCGGCGCGGCTGTGCATGATGGGTATCCGCTCGGTCGATCCGGCCGAGCATCGCCGCATCCTCGAACACGGGATCGAGGTGCATGACATGCGTGCCATCGACGAGACCGGCGTCGTCGCGCCGCTGCGGGCCTTCATCGAGCGGGTGCGGGC
>NZ_SWJZ01000148.1 GCF_005144475.1 Rhodobacter capsulatus
GGCCGCGTCGGATATTCGATCGCGGCTCTCGCGCCGATCATCATGCCCCAGTTGCTCGTGCCCGCAATGGCCGCCCCGGTTTGAAACGTGCCGATCGTCGTGGTCGCCGCGGCGGCCGACAGGGCCGTGCCTGCATAGCTCCACATGTAGAGATTCGGCGGGGGGCTGAACGGGGCATGGGCAACGCGGCGCGCGGCGTTGCTCTGACCCGCGACGAAAATCACGAAAGGCGTGCCCGCCATGGCCGCGTCGAGATCGTCGAGCCGGTCAGCGAGCGCCCCGGAGGCGGCCAATTGCGCGGCCAGATCTGCGACCGAC
>NZ_SWJZ01000149.1 GCF_005144475.1 Rhodobacter capsulatus
CGTTGCATTCGAAAATGTCGTAACCGTAAGCAGGCGGGGGGGCGCAGCCCCCCGGACCCCCCGCTCGGGGGCGGGCCCCCGAGACCCCCGGCCCGGATCCCCGGCCGTTTGCGGAAATTGCGGGAGGGCGTGCACCCGGGCTTGCCAAGGTCGGCTGCGGACCGCCAATCTGGCCCCGACAGGGAGCGGTGATGACGGGCAAGGCAAAAGGGCGGGGCGAGAAGATCAGCCTCTGGGCGGTCGAGATGCTGGTGGCGACGGCCGAGGAAGGCGCGGTCACCGCGGCGGCGCGGCGGCTGGGGGTGTCGGCCTCGGCGGTCAGTCAGCAGATCGTGGCGCTGGAAACGGCGCTTGGGGCGGAGCTGGTCGACCGCACGGCGCGGCCCTTCGGGCTGACGGCGGCGGGCCGGGCCTTCCTGCCCCATGCCGAGGCGATGCTGGACGAGCTGGCGCGGGGCCGGGCCGGGGTCGGCCTGGCCGATCCTGCCGGTCTGCGCAGTTTCCGCCTGGGCATGATCGAGGATTTCGAAGCCGAGGTGACGCCGCTTCTGCTGGCGGGGATGGGGGCGGAGCTGACCGCCTGCCGGTTCCTGCTGGAAACCGGGCCGAGCCATCGGCTGGCGGCGCAGCTGGAGGCGCGGGCGCTTGACATGGTGGTGGCGGCCGAGATCGAGGGCGCGCAAGAGGGGCTGGAACGGCATCCGCTTCTCTCCGAACCCCTGATCGCGGTCTGGCCCGGGGGGATGGTGGGGGCCGATCTGCCGCTTCTGCACTATTCGCGTCGCACGCTGATGGGGCAGCAGATCGCGGCCTATCTGGGTCGGATCGGCGAGAGCCCCGGGCATCGCTTCGAGATCGACAGCACCCCGGCGATTCTGGCGATGGTGGCGGCGGGGCAGGGCTGGTCGATCCTGACACCCTCGGGGGTCTTGCATGGCAAGCGGGCGGGGGTGGCGCTGGCGCCGCTGACGGGGCCGGGAATGAGCCGCCGCATCGTGCTGAGCGCCCGGGCAAGCACGATGGGGGATCTTCCCGGCGCGGTGGCGCGGCGGCTGCGCGGCCTTCTGGCAGAGCGGATCGTGGCGCCTGCGCTGCTCGAAGCGCCCTGGCTTGAGGCATCGTTGCGCGTCGAATGAGTGCGCCCGCTCCCGCGGAGGCCCCGGATGGGGGGCTTTCCGCCCCCCTCTGCTCCTGCGGAGCATTCACCCCCCGAGGATATTTACGCCAAGGTGAAAGGGGAGGGCGGGCGGCGCGCCGTTGCAAAGGCGAAAACGCCCGGCTCGGGCCTCGGACACGAGGGGGAACCGGGCGTTTCACCTTGGACGGTCATCGGCGTCCCCGCCTGTACCGTAACCCCATCCTTCGCCAAACTGGTTAAGGAAAGGTTTCGCCTTTCACCTTGGTGCAAATATCCCGGGGGGTGAGCGGCGCAGCCGCGAGGGGGGCAGAGCCCCCCTTTGGGGCGCCCGCGACAGCGGGCGCAACAGTTTCAGACCAGACGG
>NZ_SWJZ01000150.1 GCF_005144475.1 Rhodobacter capsulatus
GGCCTCGGTCAGAATGACCGAACTGGCCGCGGCCCCGACCTCCAGCTGCGCGCCCCAGAGATGAAGCCCCGACGCCCCATTGCCCAGGTAACTCGTGTTGCCGTTTCCGCCCGCCACGCTTGGATAAACGCTGAAGCTGCCAGTCGCCGCGGCCTGTGTCTGCGTCACGCTGCAGCGATACCAGCCGTTCCCCGCCGCCACGATTTGCGCCGTTTGCCCCGCCGCGCCCTGGGACACCACCCCGAGCGTCCCGGTTTGCAGGTCGAAATAGGAGGTGCGGAAGACATTCGCGCTGTCGGATGTCGGCAGGGCGAACCACCG
>NZ_SWJZ01000151.1 GCF_005144475.1 Rhodobacter capsulatus
GACAAATATGTCGGAAAAGGGAAATGTCCGATCGTCGACACCTTCTGGCAGACCGAGACCGGCGGGCACATGATCACGCCCTTGCCCGGCGCGACACCGACGAAACCGGGCTCGGCGACGAACCCGTTCTTTGGCGTCAAGCCGGTGGTTCTGGACCCGCAAACGGCGGTGCGGATCGGCGAGGTGGAATGCGAAGGCGTGCTGTGCATCTCGGACAGCTGGCCCGGTCAGATGCGGACGGTCTGGGGCGATCACGACCGCTTCCAGGAGACCTATTTCGGCCAGTATCGCGGCTATTACTTCACCGGCGACGGCTGCCGGCGCGACAAGGACGGCTATTACTGGATCACCGGCCGGGTCGATGACGTGATCAACGTCTCGGGGCACCGGATGGGCACGGCCGAGGTCGAAAGCGCGCTGGTCGCGCATCCGCAAGTGGCCGAGGCGGCGGTGGTGGGCTATCCGCATGACATCAAGGGCCAGGGGATTTACGCCTATGTGACCTTGATGAACGGGATCGCGCCGTCCGAGGAGCTGCGCAAGGATCTGGTGAAATGGGTCCGCAC
>NZ_SWJZ01000018.1 GCF_005144475.1 Rhodobacter capsulatus
GACCGGACCCGGGGGCCGAAGGACCCCCGGGTCCGGTCCGGCACTCCCGAGACAGCGTTTCGACAGCAGATCGTCGCCCGGCGTCTTCGCCGCATCCGCGGCAGTCGGTTTCCCGATGCCGCCGGGGCTGTTTCGGGTCTCGCGGCAGTTTTTCGTCCGACCGTGCATTTTCCTCTTGCAGGCCCCGGCGCGATTTCATAAATCCCCCCTCACCGAAAGGCAGCGCGGGCGTAGCTCAGGGGTAGAGCATAACCTTGCCAAGGTTAGGGTCGTGAGTTCGAATCTCATCGCCCGCTCCAATCGGAACCCGGTCGCAAGACCGCACCTCAGGCCGCAAGGCCATCGCCAAGGAAGCGGGCGTAGCTCAGGGGTAGAGCATAACCTTGCCAAGGTTAGGGTCGTGAGTTCGAATCTCATCGCCCGCTCCAGACGAAAAACCCTCCCCTCGGGGAGGGTTTCGTCTTTTCGGCTTCCCGCTTAACATCCGCCCCTGCCCGCCCTATAAGGCGCTGAAACCAGCAGGAGCAGCCGATGCGGACAGCCACGATCCATCGCAAGACCGCCGAGACCGAGATCTCGGTGACGGTGAACCTTGACGGCACCGGGGTCTACAAGAACGCCACCGGCGTCGGCTTTTTCGATCACATGCTGGATCAGCTGTCGCGGCATTCGCTGATCGATCTCGACATCACCGCCAAGGGCGATCTGCATATCGACGATCACCACACCGTCGAGGACACGGGCATCGCGCTCGGCCAGGCCTTGACCGCGGCTTTGGGCGACAAGCGCGGCATCCGCCGCTACGGGCATTTCGTCCTTGCGATGGATGATGCGCAGGTCGCTTGCGCGCTCGATCTGTCGGCGCGGCCGTTTCTGGTCTGGAATTGCGATCTGCCGACGCAAAAGATCGGCAGCTTCGATTGCGAGCTGGTGCGCGAGTTCTTTCAGGCGCTGTCGACGCATGGCGGGATCACGCTGCATGTCGACCGCGTGCATGGGGTGAACAGCCACCACATCGCCGAGGCCGCGTTCAAGGCGGTCGCCCGGGCGTTGCGGATGGCGGTCGAGCCCGATCCCCGGATGGCGGGCGTTCTGCCCTCAACGAAAGGGGCGCTCTGATGAGCCTGACGGTTCTGGTCGATTACGAAAGCGGCAACCTGCATTCGGCGCAAAAGGCCTTTGAACGCATGGCGCGCGAGGCCGGGCATGGCACGGTCGTCGTCACCTCGGAGCCCGATGTGGTGGCGCGCGCCGACCGGATCGTGCTGCCGGGCGACGGGGCCTTTCCGTCCTGCCGGGCGGCGCTGATCCGGCACAGCGGGCTGTTCGAGGCGGTGGACGAGGCGGTGACCCGCCGCGCCGTGCCCTTCATGGGGATCTGCATCGGCATGCAGATGCTGGCGACGCGCGGGCTGGAATTCGAGCCCACCCCGGGTTTCGGCTGGATCGGCGGCGAGGTGGTGCGGATCGCGCCGACCGATGCCACGCTGAAGGTGCCGCATATGGGCTGGAACGATCTGGTTCTGGATCACGCCCATCCGGTGCTTGACGGCATCACGACGGGCGATCATGCCTATTTCGTGCATTCCTATCATTTCGTGGTGGAAAACCCGGCGCATCGGCTGGCGCACGCCGATTATGCGGGCGCGATCACCGCGATCGTCGGGCGCGACAACATTGTGGGCACGCAGTTCCACCCGGAGAAATCGCAGCGCACCGGGCTGCGGATCCTCTCGAATTTCCTGAGCTGGAAACCGTGAGGGATTTCGCCTCGGCTTTCGCCGAGGCGACCCGGCGGGGGCTCCGCCCCGTCGTCCATTGGTTCTTGAACCAATGGCGCCCCAATGGACGCCCCCCGGGATATTTGCAGCAAGATAAAAGCAAGCCCGAGGTTTACTTCGCCTCGAAGGCGCAGCCGGGCTGGAAGCCGAGTTTGCCCAGAACGATCGCGGCCGGGCAGAAGCCGGTGAAGGCCGACTGGATCAGGTTCAGGCCGATGAAGACGGTGAACCACAGGAAATACGTCGACACGGTCCAGGTCAGCACGACGCTGAGCAGAACCATGATCCCTGCAAAGACAAGAACGGCGCGGTCAAGGGTCATCGGAAGCCTCCGGTTGCGGATGTCATTGCCCCTCAGATAGCATCGCCGCCCTACAAATTCAAGTTCTCGAATATTTCAGCGCTTGACCTTGCCGCGCGGCGGCGCAACTGAAGGGCAAAGGGAGAGCGCCATGGCCAGCACCAGCTTCATCGTCGAGGGGATGCATTGCGGCGCCTGCACCGGACGGGTGGAACGGGCGTTGCAGGCGGAAGCGGGGGTCACGCTGGCGGCGGCCAATCTGATGGCGCGTTCGGTCCGGGTCGCCTTCGAGCCGCCCGCCAGCGCCGAGACGCTGGCCGAGGCGCTGGCGCGGGCGGGCTATCCGATTGCGCAGGCCGAGACCTGTCTGGGCTTTGATGCCCCGCCCGAGGCCGGAAAGGTTGTGGCGGCGTTGCAGGCGACGCCCGGGGTGCTCTCGGTCCGGATCCTTCCCGAGGGCACGGCGCGGATTTCCTATGCGCAGGGCGCGGTGGCGCCCTCGGAGCTGGTGCGGATCCTGGGCGCGCTTGGGGTGCAGGCCCGGGTGATCAGCGCCACACCCGCCCCCGCCCCGGTGGCCGAGCGGCAGGCGGCGGAAGCCGCGCGGCTGAGGGGCCAGGTCCTGCTGTCGGCGCTTCTGACCGCGCCGGTCTTCTTCCTTGCCATGGGCCCGCATCTTTACCCACCGCTGCACCACGCACTTGCCCGGGCCATCGGCGAGGACGGGATGCAGAACCTGCAATTCTTCTTCACCACGCTGGTTCTGGCCTTTCCGGGGCGGGTCTTCCTGCGCCTTGGCCTGCCTGCCCTGTTTCGGCTTGCCCCCGAGATGAACGCGCTTGTCGCGCTTGGCGCCTTGGCCGCCTGGGGCTATTCGGCGCTGGTCGTGCTGGTGCCGCAGATCCTGCCGCCCGGCACCTTTGACGTTTATTTCGAGGCGGCGGCGGTGATCGTGACGCTGATCCTGCTGGGCCGCTGGCTTGAGGCGCGGGCCAAGGGGCAGGCGGGCGAAGCGATCTCGCGGCTGGTCGCGCTGCGCCCTGCCACGGCGCGGGTGCAGCGACCGGGCGGCACGGTCGAGCTGCCCGTCGCGGAACTCGCCCCCGGCGATCTGGTCGAGCTGGCCCCGGGCGGGCGGGTCGCGGTGGATGGGATCGTCACCGAAGGCCATGGATTCGTGGACGAAAGCATGCTGACGGGCGAACCCGTCCCGGTCGGGAAAGCCCCGGGCCAGCCGGTCACCGGGGGCACGGTGAACGGCACCTCGGCGCTGGTTTACCGCGTCACCGCGACCGGGGCGGATACGGTGCTCTCGCGCATCATCGCGCTGGTCGAAGCCGCGCAGGGGCAGAAATTGCCGGTGCAGGCGCTGGTCGACCGAGTCACCCGGGTCTTCGTGCCGGTGGTGATGGCGCTGTCCACCCTGACCTTCGCGGTCTGGTTCGCGTTGGGGCAAGGGCTTGCGCCCGCGCTGGTCGCGGCGATTTCGGTGATGATCATCGCCTGCCCCTGCGCGATGGGGCTGGCGACGCCGGTCTCGATCCTGGTCGGCACCGGGCGGGGGGCGGAGCTGGGCCTTCTGTTCCGGCGCGGCGATGCGCTGCAACGGCTGGCCGAGGTGAAAACCCTTGCCTTCGACAAGACCGGCACCCTGACCGAGGGGCACCCGGCGCTGACCGATCTGTTCGTCCTTCCGGGCCTGACCGAAGCGGATCTTTTGCGGCTGGCCGCCGGGGCCGAGGCGCGGTCCGAGCACCCGCTTGCCCGCGCCTTGGTGCAGGCGGCCGAGGCGGCGGGGATCGCCCCCGCCCGCGCCCGCAAGGTGGTGGCGACGCCCGGCCGGGGCCTGTCGGCCGAGGTCGAGGGGCGGCAGATCCTGCTCGGCAATGCCGTCGCATTGACCGAGGCCGCGATCGACCCGGCCCCGCTGCTGGCGACTGCCGAAACCTTTGCGCAGGATGGCAAAACCCCGGTTCTTGTGGCGCTGGATGGCATGCCCGTCGCGGTGCTGGCGCTCGCCGATCCGCTGAAACCCCATGCCGCCGCGGCCGTCGCGGCGCTGGTGCGCGAGGGGATCGCCGTGGCGATGATCTCGGGCGATGTCGCGGCCACGGCCGAGGCGGTCGGGCGGCAGCTGGGCATTTCGCGCGTCATCGCGGGCGTGCTGCCCGCGGGCAAGGTCGCGGCGCTGACGGCGATGAAGGACACCGGCGCCGTGGCCTTTGTCGGCGACGGGATCAACGACGCCCCTGCCCTTGCGGCGGCCGATGTCGGGCTGGCGCTGGGATCTGGCACCGATGTCGCGATCGAGGCGGCCGAGGTGGTGATCGTCGGCGCCGATCCGCGCGGGGCCGCCCGCGCGGTGGTGCTCTCGCGCGCGGTGATGCGCAACATCCGGCAGAACCTGTTCTGGGCCTTCGCCTACAACGCCGCGCTGATCCCGGTCGCGATGGGCGTTCTGGTGCCCTTTGGCGGACCTGGCCTGTCGCCGATGCTGGCCGCCGCGGCGATGTCGCTGTCGTCGGTCTTCGTCGTCACCAATGCCCTCAGATTGCGCCGCGCCGCCGCCTGAGCATCGGCGAAGCTCCGCCCATTGTCGCCCGGGCGTGGAAAATTCCTTTGCCGCAGGGATCACGGCTCGGTATCAGGGCTGAAACGAACCCGTGAGCGACTGGAGGCCACATGCTGTCCCGCCGATCCCTGCTGTTGAGCTTTGGTGCCGCCCTGGCGCTTTCGGCTTGTGGTACGGGCCGTCAATCTTCGAAAAACCCGCCCGATGGCCTGCTGAAAGCCGGTGAAAGCCCCGCGATGCGGGCGAAGATCAACCGCTGGGCCGATCATTACGACGTGCCGCGCAGCCTGGTGCACCGGATCGTGCAGCGCGAAAGCGGCTACAATCCGGGCGCCCGCAACGGCCCCTATTACGGGCTGATGCAGATCCATCCGCGCACCGCGGGCACGATGGGCTTTGACGGCTCTGCCGCGGATCTGCTCGATGCGGATACGAACCTGAAATACGGGGTGAAATACCTGCGCGGCGCCTGGATGTGCGCCGATGGCAGCGAAAGCCGCGCCGTAAGCTGGTATGCCAAGGGCTATTACTACGAAGCCAAGCGCCGCGGCATTCTGGAAGACGTCGGGCTCGCCTGAACCGCCGCCAGATCTGCCTGAAAAGCCCCGCCGGACCCTGTCCCGCGGGGTTTTTCCGTCTTAATCCTGTGCCCGCAGCACCTGCGCCGGCCGCACCGAGAGCGGGCGCGCCGCGAACAGCGTGCCCGCCGCCAGCACCGCCACCATGCCGCCCAAAACGATCCCCCCGGCCGAGACCGGATCGAAGCGGAACGACGCCTCCATCACGAAGCGCAGCACCGCCCATCCGGCCAGGGCCCCCACCGCCACCGCAATCGCCCCCGAGGCCGCGCCAAGGATCAGCGCCCGCAGCGCAAAGGACCAAAGGATCAGCCCGCGCGTCGCGCCCAGCACCTTGAGCAGCGCGGCTTCCCGCGCGCGGGCCTCTTCGCCCGCCGCCGCCGCGCCCAGAAGCACGGTGAAGCCGGTCAGCAGCGTGACCGAGGCCGCCAAAGCCACCGCCTGCGCGATCGAGGCCAGCGCGTCACTGACCCGCGCCATCGCCTCGCGCACCGGAATGGCGGTGACGGTCGGGAAGTCTTTCGAGAGCGCGCGCAGGATCGGCGCCTCGTCCGCGGGGGGCGCGTAGATCGTCGCCAGTTCGGTATGCGGCGCCCCCGAAAGCGCATTGGGCGAAAAGGTCAGCACGAAACCGATCCCCATCGTCGAAAAATCGACATCGCGGAACGAGGCGATCCCGGCCTCGATATCCCGCCCAAGAATGTTCACCGTCAGCCGGTCGCCCAGCTTCAGCCCCAGTTCCGCGGCCTCCTTGGCCGAGACCGAGACCAGCGGCGGCCCGGCGTAATCCTTGGGCCACCATTGCCCCTCGGTCAGTTTCTCGCGCGGGGCGTCCGCAAAGGTCACGCCACGGTCGCCGCGCAGCACCCAATGCTCGCCCGCGACCTTGCGCGCGTCCTCGCCGTTGATCTTCGTCAGGATGCCGCGCAGCATCGGCACGGTATCGACGCGCGAGACGCCCGCGAAATCCTGCATCCGGTCCACCAGCGCGGCGCGTTCGGGCGGCGGAATGTCCATCAGGAAGAAGGCGGGGGCGAGTTTCGGCAGGTCTTTCGCGATGGCGCCGCGCAGCCCGCTTTCGACCTGACCGACCGCGGCCAGAACCGACAGCCCAAGGCCCAGCGCCAGAATGACCGCCGTCGCCTCGGATCGCGGCGCACCGATGGCGGCCAGCGCCGCATGCAGCGCCGGAAACCGCGCGCTGCGCGGGCCAAGGCGCCGGGCCAGACGGCGGATGCCCGCGGCCGCCAGCGCCAACGCCACAAGCGCCCCGGCAACGCCGCCCAAAGTGCCCAGCGTCAGCGCGGGCAGGCCCGAAAACGCCACCGCCGCGCCCAGCAGCATGGCCGTCAGCGCGCCGATCAGCACCAGCATCCCCCAGCCCGGCAGGCCGCGCCGGGCCGTCTGCGCCTCGCGGTAAAGCGTGGCGGCGCGCAGTTCGGACAGCTGCGCCAAAGGCCAAAGCGCGAAGATCGCCGCCGTCAGCGTGCCGTAAAGCGCGGCCTCGAGCAGCGGGCGGGCGGCAAGCGTCACCGTGACCGGCACCGGCATCGCGGCGGCAATCGGGCCCTGCGCCGCCAGCACCAGCGCCGCGGCCAGCGCCAGCCCCGCCGTCACCCCCAGCGCCGTCAACGCGGCGAGCTGGATCAGAAACGCACCGCGGATCGTCGCCCCCGAGGCGCCCAGCGCCCGCAGCGTGGCGATGGTGGCGGCCTTGCGCGCGATCCAGGCCTGCACCGTGGCAAAGATGCCGACGCCCCCCACGGCCAGCCCGGCGAGCCCCACCAGCACCAGGAAAGAGCCGAGCCGGTCGGTGAACCGCTCGACCGAGGGGGCGGCGCGGCGCGCATCGCTCCAGCGCATCCCGGCGCCCTCGAAGCGCTTTTGCGCCGCGGATTTGAGCGCGGGCAGGCTTTGCCCCTCGGGCAGGGTCAGGCGGTATTGCGTTTCGTAAAGCGAGCCGGGGTTCAGGAGCGGCGTGCGTTCCAGCGCCGAAAGCGCCACCACCGAGCGCGCGCCAAAGGCCATGCCCGCCCCGCCCGCATCGGGTTCGCGCAAGAGCCGCGCCATGAAAACGAACGCCTGCCCGCCCAGCTTGAAGCGGTCGCCCGGTTGCAGCGCCAGACGCTCGGCCAGCACCGGATCAAGGAAAGCACCGGGCAGACCGCCCTGCCCCGCCAGCGCGGATGTGCCCACCGGCGGATCCAGCACCACCTGCCCGACGAGCGGCCAGTTTTCGTCCACCCCCTTGAGCTGCGTCAGCGCGGTTTCCGCGCCGTCGCCCGTGCTGGCCATCGAGCGCAGATCGACCACCTCCGAGATCCGCTCGCCCTGCGCCGCGATCCAGTCGCGCTCGGGGCCGGTCGCACGCCGATAGGTGAATTCCAGCTGCGCCTGCCCGCCCAGAAGCACCGCGCCCTGATCGGAAAGCCCCGCCCGGATCGCCTCGCGCACCAGGCCGACGGCGGCGATGGCCGCCACGCCCAGCATCAGGCACAGAAGAAAGATCCGGAACCCCTTGATTCCGCTGCGCAGTTCCGCGCGGGCGATGGACAGGGCGAGCCTCATGCCAGCCGCCCGTCCGTCAGACGCACCAGACGGCTGCAGCGCGCGGCAAGATCCGGGGCATGGGTGACCAGCACCAGCGTCGCCCCGGTTTCCGCCTGCAGGGTGAACAGAAGCTCGATGATCGCCGCACCATTCGCCGCATCGAGATTGCCGGTCGGTTCGTCGGCCAGAAGGATCGCCGGGCGCGGCGCGACGGCGCGGGCCAGCGCCACGCGCTGCTGCTCGCCGCCCGACATTTCCGACGGATAATGGTTGCGCCGATGGCCCAGCCCGACCCGGGCCAGTTCCGCCTCGGCGCGCGGCAATGCATCCTTTGCCCCGGCGATCTGCAGCGGCAGGGCGACGTTTTCCAGCGCGGTCATCGTGGGGACGAGGTGGAAAGACTGGAACACGATCCCCATGTTGCCGCGACGGAAGCGGGCCAGATCATCCTCGCCCAGCGCGGTCAGATCGCGGCCCAGCGCCATGACCTGCCCCGAGGTGGCGCGTTCCAGCCCGCCCATCAGCATCAGGAGCGACGACTTGCCCGACCCGGACGGCCCCACCAGCCCCACGCTTTCGCCGCGCAGGATATCGAGCGTGATGGCATGCAGGATCTCGACGGGACCGGCATTTCCGGCCAAGGTCAATCGCGCGTCGGCAAGGGAGAGAACGATGTCGGTCATCTGGGCCTGTCTGCAAAGGGGATCAGTCGGATATGGGGTGCGGCGGCGGCTGGGCAAGGCGGGGCTTGCGGGGATTTTCGCGCTTGTGATCGGCGGCGCGGCGGCGGCCGAGCCGGTGACGCTGCTTGCCGTGGGCGACAGCCTGACCCAGGGCTACGGGCTGGATCCGGATCAGGGGCTGGTGCCGCAGCTGCAGGCCTGGCTGACGGCGCGGGGCGCCGAGGTGACGGTGATCAATGCGGGGGTGTCGGGCGACACGACATCGGGCGGGCGGGCGCGGCTGGGCTGGTCACTGACGCCCGAGGTCGATGCGGTGATGATCGCGCTTGGTGGCAACGACATGCTGCGCGGACAGCCGCCCGCGCAGGCGCGCGCGAACCTCGACGCGATGCTGGCCGAGGTGAAAGCGCGGGGGCTGCCGGTGGCGTTGGTCGGGTTGAAGGCGCCCGGCAATTACGGCCCGGACTGGCAGGCCGGTTACGATGCGATCTGGCCGGAGCTTGGGGCGCGCTATGGCGCCGTCGTGGTGCCCGATCTGCTGGCGCCGATCGCCGCGAAGACGCCCGAGGCACGCGCGGCTGAGGGGCTGATGCAGGGCGACAACATCCACCCCTCGGCCAGGGGGGTGGGGCTGGTGGTCGGCGCCCTGGGGCCGAAGGTATTGGACTTGCTGGACCTTGTGAAGCCTGCGCCCTGAAACCGCGGTCGACAAGGGCGTATTTGGGCCAAGAAGAAATCAGCGGTTGCGGTCAAGCGCGATCAGCAGCGCGGCACCGATCAGCGAAAGCGCCGCGCCAAGGAAGGCGGCAAGGCCATAGCCGCCAAGGCTGGTGCCAAGCGCGAAGCAGGTGGCGGAAAAGGCGTCGCCCGCCAGTTTTTGCAACGCCATCAGCGAGGCGCCCGCGCCGGGGCGCTCGGCCATCAGGTCCTGCAGATAGGCCATTGGCTGGGTCAGCACGATGGCGCCGCCGATCGCACCAGACAGCGTCAACGCCCAGACGGCGGGGGTCTCGGCCAGAAGCGGGATGCCCGCCAGATGGACGGCGTAGAGAAACGTGCCCAGCGCGATCAGATGGGTGCGTTTGACCCTGGTCGCAACGAAGGGCAGCGCCAGCATGAAGGGCACTTCAAGCCCGGCCATGAGGCCCGCGTAAAGCGCGGTGTCAGAGGCGCCGCGAAACGGAATGCCCGCGAAAACCAGCCCGACGACGACCATGTAAAGCATCACCGCGCCGTTGATCGTGCCCAAAGCCAGAACCCGGATCAGCACCTGCGGATGGGCGATCTCGGTCAGCGCTTCGCGGAACGAAAGGCCCGAGGGCACGTCTTCCCAATGGGTTGCGCCGTCGCGCGGCCAAAGCCGGACGGTCAGCCCCAGCATCAGCACTGCCAAGACAAGGCAGACCGGATAGATCGCGGTGAGGGGGGTGTCGCCCTGAAACACCACCGACCAGATCGGCAGCACCACGACCCAGGGCAGCGCGAAAAGCGCGCGCAGGGTCGACAGGATCGCGGGCCGGTCGGCCTCGGGCTGGGTGGTGGCGGCCAGGCGGGCAAGCGCGAAGATCTGCCCGAAGATCGCGCTGGAGATCGGCAGCAACAGCGCATGGGCCAGAACGAAGGCGGGGGTGGCGGGGGCAAGGGCCATCAGCGCCGTGCCCAGCGTCAGCGCGGTGACGGTGGTCAGCGCGATGGCGCGGCGGTTGGCGCGCTGATCGGCCAGAATGCCGAAGCCGACCGAGGTGGCGACGGCGACCAGCGAGGCCAGGATCAGCAGCGCCGAAAACGCATGGTCCGAGAGGCCGAAGACCTTCACGGCAAGCGAGGACACATAGGGCGCGATCGTCGCGGCATGGGCGCCGAAAAGCACAAGCAGGCCGGCGGCCAGCATCAGGGTGCGGTCGCGCAGGATCGGGCGGAAGGGGGCGGCGAGGGACATGCGGCCTGATGCGCCTGGCAGAGGCGATTCTCAACCCCCTACGGCAGCACCTTGCCGGGGTTGAGGAGGCCCTTGGGGTCGAGCGCCGCCTTGATCGCGGCCATCATCGCCAGCGCGACCGGGTCTTTATGCGCCGCCATGGTGGCGCGTTTCGAAATCCCCACCCCGTGTTCGGCACTGAAACTGCCGCCCAGGGCGACCGCCTCGGCGCTGACCCGGGCACGGATCGCCTTGGCCAGCCCGGGGTCGGGACGCGCGGGGTAAGCGGTGTAATGGATGTTGCCGTCGCCCAGATGCGCGATCACCAGCTCCTCGGCGCCGGGATCAAGCGCGGCCAGCACGGGCGTCATCCGGGTCAGGAAAGTCTCCAGCCGGTCGAGCGGCAGGGCGATGTCGCAATCGACGATGTCCGGCGTGGTGAAGGTGATCTCGGCCGCCGATTCGCGCATCTCCCACAGCTTGCGGCGCTGCGTGGCCGATTGCGCGATCACCGCTTCGGTCACCTGCCCCGCCTCCAGCGCGGCACCCAGCAGGGCTTCCAGCGCGGCGACCGGATGGGCGCCGGGAATGGTCGTCGCGGTCTCGATCAGCACATTGACCGGGCGGGGGGCATAGGGACAGGCGAGCGCCGGTTTCAGCCGGGCAAGCCGCGCCATGTAGCGGTCGGGCATGAATTCAAACGCCTCGACCGCGCCGCCGGTGCCGGATTGCACGGTGTTGAGCAGCGCGAGCGCCTCGGACAGGCTCTCCAGCCCGACCAGCGCGGTTGCGTAGGCCGTGGGCGCGGGCACCAGTTTCAGCACGGCAGCGGTGATGATGCCCAAGGTCCCCTCGGCCCCGATGATCAGATCGCGCAGGTCGTAGCCGGTGTTGTCCTTGTGCAGGCCGGTCAGCCCGTGCCAGATCCGGCCATCGGCCAGAACCACCTCCAGCCCCAGACACAAGGCCCGGGCCGAGCCGTAGCGCAGCACATTCGAGCCGCCCGCATTGGTGGACAGAAATCCCCCCACCATCGCCGAGCCCTTGGCCCCGAAGCTCAGCGGAAAGGCCAGCCCCTGCCCGGCGGCAAGATCCTGCAGGGTTTCCAGCACCACCCCGGCTTCCGCCACCACCGTCCGCGCGGCGGGGTTCAGATCGCGGATGCGGGTCATGCGGGCCAGCGACAGCATCAGCGCGCCGGGCGCATAGGTGCCGCCGTTCAGCCCGGTGTTGCCGCCGACGGGCACGACCGGCGTGCCGGTCTGATGCGCCAGCCGCAGGACCGCCGCCACCTCCTCGGTCGTGCCGGGGCGGACAACGGCCAGGGGTTCCCAGGTATAATGCCCGGTCCATTCGCGGCCATGGGCCAAGGCTTCGGCCCCGCGCAGAACCTGCGCAGGGCCGAGAATTTCGCTCAAACGGTCAAGAAGATCCATCGGATCGCCCGGGGCTTTGGCCGCGCTTTTGCGTATTTGCACCAAGAAGAAACGGCATGGGTTTCTTCTTGGCCCAAATACGCCCTTTGCGCGGGGGCGGCAGGCTTAGCGCCAGCAGAAGAAATCCGCGGGCGCCTTGGCCAGCAGCTGCTTCGCCAGCTCCGCGCCAAGGGCCACGCCATCGGCGGCCGGACCACGGATCTCGCCGGTGATCGTCTCGGAGCCATCGGGACGCAGGATCTCGCCGCGCAGCCAGATCTGATCGCCTTCCAGCACCGAAAGACCGCCGATCGGGGTCTCGCAGGAGCCGTCGAGCGTCAGAAGGAAGCTGCGTTCGCAAGCCAGACGCAGCCCCGAGGGCGCGTGATGGATCGCATCGAGCAGCATCTTCGCGCGGGTATCGGCCTCGCGGCGTTCGATCCCGATGCAGCCCTGCGCCACGGCGGGCAGCATGTCTTCGGGCTCGATCGCGGATTTCGCGACGTCGGACATGCCCAGACGGTTCAGACCGGCGAGCGCGAGGAAAGTGGCATCGGCCACGCCTTCGCCCAGTTTCTTCATCCGCGTCTGCACGTTGCCGCGGAATTCGACCATCTTCAGATCGGGGCGGCGCGCCGCAAGTTGCGCGCGACGGCGCAAGCTGGAGGTGCCCACCACCGCGCCCTCGGGCAGCTCGGCGAGCGAGTTGTATTTCATCGAGACGAAGGCATCGCGGGTGTCTTCGCGCGGCAGGTAGCAGTCGAGGATCAGCCCCTCGGGCTGAAGCGTCGGCATGTCCTTCATCGAATGCACGGCGATGTCGATCGAGCCCGCCAGCATCGCCTCTTCGATTTCCTTGGTGAAAAGGCCCTTGCCCCCCACCTCTTTCAAAGGCTTGTCGGCGGCGATCAGCGCCGCGTTGTCGCCCGAGGTCTTGATCACGACGATCTCGAAGGCCTCTTCGGGCAGATCGAAGGCGGCCATGAGCCGCGAGCGGGTCTCAAAGGCTTGCGCGAGCGCCAGAGGGCTGCCGCGGGTGCCGATCTTCAGCGGGGCGTTGGGCGAGGGCATCTGTTCCATGCGCTTGGCATAACCGCGTCAGATTGCCCGCGCAAGCTTTACAAGTGTCAACAGTGCTTGACATTCAGCCGCAGGGGACGCTGTTAAGGGGCAAGAAGGAGGCCCTCCAAATGACCGACAAGACGATCCTGCGCGCCCTCAAGGGCGAAGTTCTTTCCACGCCGCCGGTGTGGCTGATGCGGCAGGCGGGCCGTTATCTGCCCGAATACCGCGCCACCCGCGCGCAGGCGGGCGATTTCCTCTCGCTGTGCTACACGCCGGACCTGGCCGCCGAGGTGACGCTGCAGCCGATCCGCCGTTACGGCTTTGACGCGGCGATCCTGTTTGCCGACATTCTGCTGCTGCCGCAGGCGCTTGGGCTGGATCTGTGGTTTGAAACCGGGGAAGGCCCCCGGATGTCCACCGTGACCTCGATGGAGGGCGTCAAGGGCCTGAAGGGCAAGGACGACATCCACGAGAAGCTTGCCCCGGTCTATGAGACCTGCAAGATCCTGTCGCGCGAGCTGCCGAAGGAAACCACCTTCATCGGCTTTGCGGGCATGCCCTGGACCGTGGCCACCTACATGATCGCGGGCCGCGGCTCGAAGGATCAGGCCGCCGCGCACAAGTTCAAGGACACCGACCGGGCGGCCTTCTCGGCGCTGATCGATGCGGTGACCGTGGCGACGATCGAATACCTCTCGAAACAGGTCGAGGCGGGCTGCGAAGTGGTCAAGCTCTTCGACAGCTGGGCCGGGTCGCTCAAGGGCCAGGATTTCGAGGATTTCGCGGTCGAGCCCGCCCGGATCATCACCGCCGAGATGAAGCGCCGCTTCCCCGGCCTGCCGGTCATCGCCTTCCCGCGCGAGGCGGGCAATGGTTACATCGGCTTCGCCGAGAAGACCGGGGCGGATTGCGTCGCCATCGACAATTCGGTTTCGCCCGACTGGGCGGCGGCGAATGTGCAGATGGGCAAGACCTGCGTGCAGGGCAACCTTGACCCGTCCTACATGGTGACCGGCGGCGAAGCCCTTGTCGAAGCGACGAAAAAGGTCGTCGCCGCGTTCAAGAACGGGCCCCATATCTTCAACCTCGGCCATGGCATCACCCCCGAGGCGAACCCGGACAACGTCACCCTGCTGATGGAAACCATCCGCAAGGGCTGAGCGCGCAGGGCGTATTTGGACCAAGAAAAAGGGGGCCGCGAGGCCCCCTTTGCATGTCTGGCGCAGCGGTTCAGAAGCTGCGCGGTTTTTTCGGGCCGGGCTTGCCCGCGGGTTTCGCGCCCGGCTTGGCAAAGCTTTTCGCGCCGTATTTCGGCGCCGGTTTGCCCTCTTTCGCGGCGGCGCCATGGCCGCCTTCGCGCGCCCAGGGGGCGGCCTTGCGGGGTTTCGGCGCCGGGGCGTCGCCCACGGGCTTGCGGGCCGGACGCTCGGCTTTCTCGAACCGCTCGGCGCGTTCGGGGCGCTCGGCCCCCTCTTCGCGCGGCGGGCCCTTGCGATGCGGCTTCAGCGCGGGCTTGTCGCCATAGCTGCCGCGCGGCGCATAGGGTTTCTTCTCGTAGGGCTTGCGATCGCCGGTCTTGGTCCAGCGGTCAGGCTTCGGCGCCGGACGGTCGAGGCCCTCGGGCATGCCCGGCAGATTTTCCACCGTGCATTTGCCTTCCATCACCCGGTCGGCGCCCAGACCCGCCTCGAAGCGGTCGGCCATCGATTCATGGATCTGCACGAAGGTCTCTTGCTGCATCACCCGGATCATCCCGATGTCGCGCCGGGTCAGATCGCCCGCGCGGCACAGCATCGGCAAAAGCCATTTCGGATCAACCCACTGGTCATGACCCATCGAGAGCCGATACCAGCGCGCGGCGCCGAATTCCTCGCGCGCGCGGGGCTTCGGCCCCTCGCCCACGGTGACGGCGATCACATCCTCGGGCGCGGTGCGGGCGGCGCGGAAATGGCGCAGCACGGCGGCGGCCAGCTGCTTCGGCTCATGCGTTTCCAAAAGCCGGGCGATGGCGTCAAATTCCTCGGCCGTCGCGGGCTCGACCAGCGCCGGTTCCGTCAGCAGACGTTCCTGATCGCGGGCCAGAATATCCTCGGGCGTCGGCGCCCCTTCCCAGGTCACCGAGACCTGCGCCTCGCGCAGCAGCCGCTCGGCCTTGGCGCGCACGTTCAGCGGCACGACAATCGCCGACAGCCCCTTGCGCCCGGCCCGGCCGGTGCGGCCCGAGCGGTGCAACAGCCCCTCGCGGTTCATCGGCAGATCGGCGTGAATCACCAGCTCCAGCCCCGGCAGGTCGATGCCGCGCGCGGCGACGTCGGTCGCAATGCAGACCCGCGCCCGGCCATCGCGCATCATCTGCAGCGCGCGCGAACGTTCGTCCTGCGTCAGCTCCCCCGACAGCGCCACGACCGAGAAGCCCCGGTTCAGAAGCTTGCCCGTCAGATGCGTCACCGCCGCCCGGGTCGAGCAGAACACGATGGCGCGCTCGGCCTCGTGCAGGCGCAGCAGGTTGACGATGGCGTTTTCCCGGTCGGACCGGTCCACCAGCACGCCGCGATAGTCGATATCGGCATGGCTTTCGCGCGACGACACGGTGGAAATCCGCTCCGCCTCGCGCTGGAAGGTCTGCGCCAGCCGCTCGATCTCGCGCGGGACCGTCGCCGAAAACATCAGCGTGCGACGCCCCTCGGGCGCGGATTCCAGAATGAATTCCAGATCTTCGCGGAAGCCCATGTCGAGCATCTCGTCGGCCTCGTCCAAGACGACGGCCGAGAGCGCCGACAGATCCAGCGCGCCGCGGCGGATGTGATCGCAGATCCGCCCGGGCGTGCCCACAACGATATGCGCGCCGCGTTCCAGCGCCCGGCGCTCGGCGCGGGCATCCATGCCGCCGACGGCGCCGGTGATCACCGCCCCCGCCTTTTCGTAAAGCCAGCTCAGCTCGCGGCTGACCTGCACGGCCAATTCGCGCGTCGGCGCGACAACCAGCGCGCGCGGCAGATCCGGATAAGGCGAAATGCCGTTTTCGCCCAAAAGCTCGGCCGAGATCGCCAGCCCGAACGCCACCGTCTTGCCCGACCCCGTCTGCGCCGAGACGAGGAGATCCCGTCCGGCCAGCTCGGGGCGCGTCACCGCGTCCTGAACGGGCGTCAGGGCATCATAGCCCCGCGCGGACAGAGCCTCGGCAAGCGCCGCGGGAAGATGGGGGAAGTCGGTCATATGGGGGGGGCTTTCGCTACAATCAAAGCGCAGCCCATACGCCCAATCTCCCCGAAAGGAAAGCCCCGTTCTGGCATCACGGCAAATATCCCGCTTTCACCTTGGCCAAATATCCCGGGGGGCGGCGCAGCCGGGGGGCAGAGCCCCCCTCCCCGGTTGCCTTTTTGCGCCGCGGGCGCAAGAATGCCGCAAACGGAGGGTTCCATGCGCAAGCTGATCGTGTTCGGTGTTCTGGCTCTGGCCGCCTGCGGCACGCCGCAGGAACAATGTATCAACCGCGAAACCCGCGAGATCCGGCATCTGCAGGACATGCTCGACGAGGTCGAGGGCAATCTGGCGCGCGGCTACGCCTATGAGGATTACGACGTGCCGATGACGCGCTGGGAACAATGCGGCACCGACGTGATCCGCCGCGGCAACGGCACGGTGATCGAAAAGCCGCGCATGTGCATGGAAGATTACACCGTCACCCGCACCCGCGAAGTGGCGATCGATCCGGTCTCGGAACGGCGCAAGCGCGACGGGCTGCGCGACAAGATCGACGAGCTGACCCCCGTCGCCAATGCCGCGATCCGCGCCTGCAAGGCGGCCTATCCCGAGGAATAGGCCCCCTCGCGCCAGCTGTCAGCGCCGCCGCCGCACCACCCGGCGCGCGGCGGGATCGGGCGCGGGCTTGGCCGGTTTCGTCGCATGCGCCACCGGACGCTCGGCCCGGAAGATGCGGAAGGCGCCGTCGCGGCCGCTGGGCGGGGTGATTTCCGTCACCTCGTGGAAGCATTCGCGCAGCACGGCTTCATAGGGCAGATGCCGGTTCGCCACCATCCAGAGCGTCCCCGAGAGCGACAAAAGCCCCGCCGCGGCGCGGATGAAGGCCACGCCCAGCCCCGGATCGGCGGCGCGGCTGGTGTGGAAGGGCGGGTTCATCACCACGGCCATCGGACGCGTCTCCAGCTTCACCTGCGTCGCATCGGCCCAATGAAACCGCGCCCGCGGATCGGTCACGTTGCGCGTCGCGCAGTCCAGCGCGGCATGGTCCGCCTCGATCAGGTCGATCTGCTCGACCCCCTTGCGCGTCAGAACCTGCGCCGCAAGCCAGCCCCAGCCCGCGCCCAGATCGACCACCCTTGCGGGCAGCGTCTCGGGCAGGCAGGCGGCGAGCAGCGCCGAGCCGCGGTCGATGCCATCGGCCGAAAACACCCCGGGCAGCGTGGTGAAGCCGGGCGCGGGCTGCAGCGGCCGCGCCTCCCAGCCCGCCAGCGCGCCCGGCGTGGCGGCAAAGCGGAAGATCTTGCCATGCGCCTTGGCGATCGGCTCCGAGATCGGCACGAGCGCGCGCAGATCTTTCAGCAGCGAATCGATGCCGTCGGTCTTCAGCCCGTCGACCCAGATCGGCCCGCCCGGCACGACGCGGGCGCAAGCCTCGGCCAGCAGCGCCCGCGCCTCGGCCTTGGCGCGCGGCACGAAGATCACGGCCGCGGCAAAACCGCGCTCCTCGGTCGCGGGCGCGACGGCATGGCCGCGCGCGGCCAGCGCCACATGATCGGGGCAGAACCCCTGCACCAGCTGCAGCCGGTCCTTTGGCAGATCGGACAGGTCGGTCTCGGCGGTGGGACGGTAAACGACGATCCGCCCTTCGGACGGCAAAGCTTCGGGCGCCTCAAGCGCCAGCGACAAACGGGGATGGCTCATCAGATCGGAGGGGTGCCCCCCTCACTCCTTTTCCATGGTGCATTGCAGCGGGTGCTGGTGACGGCGGGAAAAATCCATCACCTGCGAGACCTTGGTCTCGGCCACCTCGAAGGAATAGACGCCGACGACGGCCAGCCCCTTCTTGTGCACGGTCAGCATGATCTCGAAGGCCTGGGCATGGGTCATGCCGAAAAAGCGCTCCAGAATGTGCACGACAAATTCCATCGGCGTGTAATCGTCGTTCAGCAGCATGACCTTGTACATCGGCGGCCGGGCCGTGCGGGGCGCGGTCTTGACCGCAAGTCCGGCCTCGCCCGTACCATCCCCCTCGCCGTCTCCGGCGCGAGGGGCGCTGAGGTAAAGAGGGTGAAGCACGGGCAGTCCTCCGCAGTGTCGAAAGGGTCGAATCGGTGTCAAATATCCATGATCGCAGGGAATCGTGGATCCGGGGATCAATATAGGACCATGGCGCGGCAAGAAAAGCCAGTGCGGCGCATCTTGCCAACCGCGCGCCCCGGCGTCAGGTTGACCGCGCAAGGAGAGCCCCGATGACCCTGACCACGATCGGCTTCGACGCCGATGACACGCTTTGGCACAACGAGCGGTTCTTTCGCCTGACCCAGGCGCGGTTTCACGACCTGCTGGCCGATCACGCCGAGACCGCGGATCTGGAACAGCGCCTGCTGGCCGCCGAGCGCCGCAACGTCGGCGCCTATGGATTTGGCGTCAAGGGCTTCACCCTGTCGATGATCGAGACCGCGATCGAGGTCAGCGCGGGCCGCGTGCCCGCCGCGGTGATCGGCGAGATCCTGGCGGCCGGGCGCGAGATGCTGGCGCATCCGATCGAGATCCTGCCCCATGCCCGCGAAGCGGTCGAGGCGCTGTCGGACCGCTACCGGCTGGTGCTGGTGACCAAGGGCGATCTGCTCGATCAGGAACGCAAGCTGGCGCAATCGGGCCTCGGCGATCTTTTCGACGCGGTCGAGATCGTCTCGGACAAGCGCCCCGACACCTACCGCGCGGTCTTCGCGCGGCACGGCACCGGCGCCGATCAGGGGCTGATGGTGGGCAATTCGCTGAAATCCGACGTGCTGCCGATGCTCGAGGCGGGCGGCTGGGGCGTGCATGTGCCGCACGAGATGACCTGGGCGCTGGAACATGCGGCCCCGCCCGCGGCGCATCCGCGCTTTGCCGCGCTGCCGGATCTGGGCGGGCTGACGGGGCTTGTCGGCGCGATCGAGGCAGCCGCCAAAAGCTGATCGGCGCCGGGCAACCACAACCTCTGGCATGCATCCCCGCCGCCGCCGCAACATGTTGACGGAATTCAGCCCTGCGTTGCACGAACGCCTCAGTTGAAGCCTTTGAATCTTCGTGGTTTTCAGCACCGGGAAGCCGTGCTAATCTTGCCGCCAAGTCCCAGACCACAACGGGGCACATAGAGGCAGTAAGGGCAGTTATCGTGACCAGGCTGACGCACTGGGGCCTTTCGGGGCTTTTGGCAGTATTCTTGGCTCTTCTTCCGGTGGCGCTTTCGGCGGCACCGTTTGCGGCCTATGTGATGGACGCCCGCACCGGCGAGGTTCTTTACGAAAAGAACGCCGACACGCGGCTTCACCCGGCCTCGCTGACCAAGATGATGACGCTTTACATCGCGTTTCAGGCGATCGAGTCGGGCGAGGCGAGCCTTGACACGATGGTGACGGTCTCGGCCAATGCGGCCGGTCAGGCGCCCTCGCGGCTGGGCCTGCGCACCGGGCAAAAGATCGCGCTGCGCTATCTGATCCGCGGCGCCGCGATCAAGTCGGCCAACGATGCCGCCGCGGCGATCGGCGATTTTCTGGGCGGCGACGAGGCGCGTTTCGCGGCGCGGATGAACCGCACCGCCAAGGCGCTTGGCATGAAGAACACCACCTTCAAGAACGCCAACGGGCTGACGAAGCCGGGGCACCTGTCGACCGCGCATGACATGTCTCTGCTCGGCCGCCACCTGCTTTACGATTTTCCCCAATATTACAACCTGTTCTCGCGCCGGACCGCAGATGCGGGCATCGCCCATGTGGCGAATACGAACCGCCGCTTTCTGGACGCCTACGAGGGCGCGGACGGGATCAAGACCGGCTACACCGTGCCCGCGGGCTTCAACCTGACCGCCTCGGCGCAGCGCGGCAACAAGCGCATCATCGCGACGGTCTTCGGCGGCACCTCGCCCGCGGCGCGCAATGCGAAGATGGCCGAGCTGCTCGATCTGGGCTTTGAGCGCGCGCCGGGCAAGGTCAATGCGCAAAAGCCCGAGCCGCCGATGCTGATGGCCAATGCCGACAGCGACATCGCCGGTCCGCAGGTCGACGCCGCACAAACGGCCGAAGACGGCGACGAGGAGGCGGTGAAACTCGCCGCCGCCGCCGCCGGGGCCGCGACCGTCGCCGCCCGCGCCGCCGCCCCCGAAGAGGTCGCCCCCGAGACCGTGGAGCTTGCCGGCCTTGCCCGCAGCCCGCGCCCGCAGGCCCGCCCCGCCGCTGCGCCCGAGCCGGAAGACGCGCCGGTGCAACTGGCCGCCGCCGCCCCCGAACCGGCCCCCGAAGCCGAGCCTCTCGAACAGGTCACCGCGCCGCAGCCCGAGACGCTGGCGATGATCGAACCCGCCGACGAAACCGTCGAGGCGCAGGGCGACACCGATCCCTCCGGTCCGGTCTTCATCCAGACCGCCACCGCGCAGCCCGAAACCCTGGCGCTCGGCTCCTCGGCGCAGGTGCCGCGCAACGACACGGTGATTCTCGCCGCGCTGACGCCGCCCGCGCCGATGCCCGAAGGCAAGCGCGAGGTCGTCGCCCGCGCCTCTTCCTCGGGCGGGCGCAACTGGGGCATCAGCCTTGGCAAATATCCGTCGCAATATGCCGCCGAACAGGTGCTGCTGAAAACCGCGCTGATGGAAAGCACCGCGCTGTCGCAGGGGCTGCGCAAGGTCGCCACCCGGAAATCGGGCTATGACGCGCTCTTTGTCGGGCTCAGCCGCGGCGATGCCGATCTGGCCTGCGCGCGCCTTGCCGCCCGCGCGGTCGATTGTTCGGTGATCGGGCCGTAAGCCCGGCCCTGCCCGCGACAAGAGCGTATTTTTGCCAAGAAGAAACCCGGATCCCTGAAAAAGAGGTCCGGGTTTCTTCTTGGTCCAAATACGCCCTTTGCGCCGTGTCAGCTTTTGGGACGGTCGTCGTATTTGCCCGACAGGATCCGTTCGGCATCGCCCTTCGGGTCGTCATATTGCCGGGCGCGCAGCGACCACAGGAAGGCGACAAGGCCGAAACCGCCCAGAAACAGCGAGATCGGGATCAGATAGGTCAGGACCGACATCTTGGGCTCCGTTCGGGCTATTTCAGCCGCATCGAGTTCAGCGACACAGTAATCGACGAGGTGGACATCGCCAAGGCCGCCGCGAGCGGCGTGGCAAGACCCACCAGCGCCAGCGGCACGGCGACGACGTTATAGGCGGCGGAGATCACGAAATTCTCCTTGATCCGGCGCCGCGCCTGTCCGGCGATGCGCAGGGCATCGCCCACCGGCGCCAGATCGGCGCCCAGAAGCACGATGTCGGAGGCCGTGCGCGCCGCATCGAGCGCCGAGGCGGGCGAGATCGAGACATGCGCCGCCGCCAGCGCCGCGGTGTCGTTGAGCCCGTCGCCCACCATCAGGACGCGCCGCCCCTGCCCCATCAGATCGGCCACAAGCGCCGCCTTTTCGGCGGGCAGCGTGCCCGAATGCCATTCGGTGATGCCCAGCTTGCCCGCAAGCGCCGAGACCGCCGTCTCGACATCGCCCGAGACCATCAGCACCCGCTTGCCCTGCGCGGTCAAAAGCGCCACCGCCTCGGCCGCGCCCAGACGCAGGTGATCCGAGAAGCGGAAGGTCACCGGAGCGGCCTGCCCCAGCCGCAGATGCGTGGAGGTGCCATCGCAGGGCGCGGCACCGACCCAGTCGGCCCGGCCCAGACGCAGCGCCAGACGGCCCAGCCGCCCCTCGATGCCGAAGCCGGGCACCTCGCGCAGATCATCGAGCGCGACGGGGCGGATTTCGCGGGCTTCGGCCGCCGCCACCAGCGCCCGCGCCAGCGGATGCGAGGAGGCCTGCGCCAGCGCCGCCGCAACCGAGAGGGTTTCCTCCTCGATCGTGTCGAGCCCTTCCAGAACCGGCGTGCCCATGGTCAGCGTGCCGGTCTTGTCGAAAACCACCGTATCGACCTCGGCCAGCCGTTCAAGCGCGGTACCGTCCTTGATCAAAAGCCCCTTGCGGAAGAGCTTGCCCGAGGCCGCGGTGATCACCGCGGGCACCGCCAGCCCGAGCGCGCAGGGGCAGGTGATGATGAGGACGGCGGCCGAGATGTTGACGGCAAAGCGCAGATCGCCGCCCGTCGCCCACATCCAGTAGCCGAAGGCGGAGAACGAGAGCGCATGCACCAGCGGCGAATAGGCCCGCGCGGCACGTTCGGCCAAGGTCGTGTAGCGGGTCTTCGCGCTTTCGGCCATCGCCACCAGATCGGCCATCCGGTGCAGCGAGCTGTCCTTGCCCGCCGCGGTGACACGCAGCGTCAAAGGTCCGGTCAGGTTCACCTCTCCGGCGGACAGCATCGTGCCCGGGCCGACATAGACCGGCAGGGTTTCCCCGGTCAGAAGCGAGCGGTCGGTTTCCGACGTGCCCAGGGTCACCTCGCCATCGGCCGGGATGCGGCCGCCCGGGCGCACCCGGATCAGATCGCCGGGCTTCAGATCGGCCACCGGCACGACGGTTTCGACGCCCTCGCGCAGCAGCGTCGCGCGGGGGACTTCGAGCGCCGCCAGCTCCTCGGCGGCGGAGCGCGCCACGGCGCGGGTGCGGTAGTCAAGATAGCGGCCGACGAGCAGGAAGAAGGACAGCATCACCGCCGCGTCGAAATAGGCGTGATGGCCGTGGTTCATCGTCTCGAAGATCGAGATCGAGGAGGCGAGGATCAGCGCCAGCGAGATCGGCACATCCATGTTGACGCGGCCGTGTTTCAGCCCGCCCCAGGCCGAGGCGAAGAAGGGCTGGCCGACGAAGACCACGGTGGGCAGCGCGATGGCGGCGGAAATCCAGTGGAACATGTCGCGCGTCGCGGCCTCGGCGCCCGACCAGACCGCGATCGACAGAAGCATGATGTTCATCATCGCGAAACCGGCGACGCCGATCCGCATCAAAAGATCCCTGCCCCGCTTGTCGGTTTCCGTCGCCGAGAGCATGCCGGGGTCCAGCTCATAGGCCTCGTAGCCGATCTTGCCGAGCGCCTCGACCAGCGCCTCGGCGGTCACCCCCGCCTCGGCATCGACCGAAACGCGCTTCAGCGTCAGGTTGACCCGCGCCGAGCGCACGCCCGGCTGCGCCTCCATCTCGCGTTCGACATCGGTGATGCAGACCGCGCAATGGGCGGTGGGCAGCGACAGCATGATCCGCGCCCCCTTGATATCGCCCGATTTCGCCAGATCTTCGGCCGAGGGCGCGGCAAGGCAGGCCGGGCAGGCGGAAGCGGACAGGTGATCTTCGGTGACCCCCGCAGGGGAGGTCACCGACGCAAGGGGGGCAGCGGTCATTGGGCTCAGCCTTCGACGAAGAAATCGAGGCGCTGCCGGAACAGCACCCCGTCCGCGGATGTGGCAGAAAGGTGGATCAGCCAGGCCCCGGGGGCAAGGCTGAGGGGCGCGGAATAGACGCCGTCGGTCCGGGTCATCTGCGGTTTGCGGTCATCCGCGGCCATGGTGGTGCGGCCGACCAGAACCTCGAGCTGGCCCAGCGGCGCGGGGTTCCCCGCCCGGTCGCGGATGTCGAGGGTGAGCAGACCGTTCGCGTAGGCGGGCTTCACCGTCCAGCCAAGCCGCTCCTGCGCGGCGCGGTCGGCGTCGAAGGTCTGCGAGGCGACATAGGAATTCGCCACCTCGAGCCCCGGGAAGGTCTTCACCGCCTGCACCGCCATCGTCACGTTGACGGCGATGATCAGCCCGAAGAAGGCCACGAACATCAACAGGACCTTGCGGCCGGTCAGCGGTTTCGCCATCTCACTTGCCCTTGCCATTGAAGACGGTCCCGGCCGAATCCGACACCGGCTCGTCCTCGCCCACCTGTTCGACCCAGATCATGATCTCGGTCCGCTTGGCCCCGGCAAGATCCGACGCGGGACCAGCATCGAGATAAAGGCGCTGGTTGTAAAGCTGGTCGGCGGGCACGGTGATCGTGTCGCCCTCGACCCCTTCCAGCGTCAGTTTCAGCGCCTGGGTTTCCTCGTAATCCGCCGTCGTGGCCGAGATGCGGAAGGTTTCTTCCGAACCGTGCTTGTTGCGGATGCGCAGGGTGTAGATGTTGCGGATCGTGCCGTCCGATTGCGTCACGAACAGCGGATCACGGCTGGGCGTGACGTTGAAGTCGAGCGGCGAGCGCAGGAAGAGCCCCACCACCAGCGCGATGCCGAAGCCCGCCCAGAGCGTGAAGTAAAGCAGCGTGCGCGGCCGCAGCACGTGTTTCCAGATGTTGGTGACCTTGTTGCCGGCGCGTTCGCTCGTTTCGTCCTTCAGCGCCATGTAGCCCACCAGGCCGCGCGGCTTGCCGATCTTGTCCATCATCTCGTTGCAGGCGTCGATGCACAGCCCGCAGGTGATGCATTCGAGCTGCTGGCCGTTGCGGATGTCGATCCCCATCGGGCAAACGTTGACGCAGGCCATGCAATCGATGCAATCGCCCTGCCCCTCGGCCAGTTTCTCGTTCTTTTGCAGCTTGCCGCGGGGTTCGCCGCGCCAGTCGCGATAGGCGATGGTGATCGTGTCCTCGTCCATCATCGCGGCCTGAATGCGCGGCCAGGGGCAGGCATAGATGCACATCTGTTCGCGGGCGAAACCGCCAAAGGCAAAGGTCGTCGCGGTGGCGATGGCGATGGTGGTGTAAGCGATCGGCGAGGCGTCGCCGGTGAGAAGATCGGAAAGCAGCGTCGGCGCATCGGTGAAATAGAACACCCATGCCCCCCCGGTGGCCAGACCGATGAACAGCCAAAGCCCCCATTTGATCAGCCGCTTGCGGATCTTCTCGGCGTTCCAGGCCTGACGGTGCAGGCGGATGCGGTTGTTGCGGTCGCCCTCGACCCAGCGTTCGACAAGGATGTAAAGATCGGTCCAGACCGTCTGCGGGCAGGCATAGCCGCACCAGACCCGGCCCAGCGCCGAGGTGAACAGGAACAGCCCAAGCCCCGCCATGATCAGAAGGCCCGCGACGAAGTAGAATTCGTGCGGCCAGATCTCGAGCCCGAAGAAGAAGAAGCGCCGGTTGCCAAGATCAAGCAGAACCGCCTGATCGGGCAGCGCCGCGCCGCGGTCCCAGCGGATCCAGGGCGTGATGTAATAGATGCCCAGCATCAGCGCCATCAGCACCCATTTGAGCGAACGGAACTTGCCGGAAATGCGTCGGGGGAAAATCGGTTCACGCGCAAAGTAAAGCGGCGCGTCGTCGGGACTTGGTTGATTGGCGCTCACGGGTGTCTCCGTTGGCTGGGCTCCGTCCTGACGGGATTGAACAGGAACGGGCCGGGTTTGCAACTGCACCTTAAAGCTATATTGCCGATGCAGCTTTTTGGACGTGCGTTCCCCGGATCGGGGCATTTCGGCCAGTGTGTCCCCTTGATCGACAGGGCCAGGGGGCAGATATGCTGAAACGCACCGACGCCCCGGGAAACGCGCGAACAGGACGGGGCGTCGGTGCTTCCCGGGGGGCAGGCACCCCCCCGGGATCAGGTTTCGCTGTTACTGGCCGCCGCCAAGGCTGTGGACGTAGGACGCCACGGCCCGGATCTGCGCCTCGCTCAGACGCGGTTTCGCGCCCGGCTCGGCCCAGCTCCACGACGGCATCACGCCGCCCCGGCCATACTGGATCGTGCTGGTGATCGTCGCCGCATCGCCGCCATAAAGCCAGATCCCGTCGGTGAGGTTGGGCGCGCCCATCTCCACCAGGCCCTTGGCGTCTTCGCCGTGACAGGCGACGCAGTTTTCGGCAAAGACCTGCTGACCGGCCCCCGCCCGGGCTTCGTCGGCCGTCTGCCCCGAGATCTTCAGGACATATTGCACGACGTCGTCGATCTGCGCCGGTTCAAGCAGCTCATCGGTCAGATGCGCCGGCATGTTCGCCACCGGCAGCGTGTCCGGGTCTTTCGGGTCGCGGATGCCGTGCTTGATGTTGGTGTAGATCGTCTCGATCGCGCCGCCATGCAGCCAGTCGCCATCAAGCAGGCTGGGGAAGCCCGCGTTGCCGCCCGCCCCCGCACCGTGGCACTGCGCGCACCAGGTGCGGAACACCGCGGCGCCCGCGTTGCGGGTGTAGGTCACCAGCTCCGGATCGGCCGCGATCGCGGTCAGCTCCGTCGCCACCAGCTTGTCTTCCACCGCCTTGTTCATCTCGGCGAATTTGGCGATGTCCTTTTCGACATCGGCGCGGGTCGAAGACCCGAGCACCCCCGGCGTCGCCCCCGAGGCGAAGATCGGCCAGGCCGGCATCGCGATCGAATAGGCCACACCCCAGACGATGGTGGCGTAGAAGGTCCACAGCCACCAGCGCGGCAGCGGCGTGTTCAGTTCCTCGATGCCATCCCACTGGTGTCCAGTGGTCTGCACCTCTTTCTTGGTCGTCGGTTTTTTGCTCATCTCCACGCCTCCTTACCGCGTGGCGCCGTCGTCGTGTCCGGGGGGTCAGCCCTGGCCACGATCGGCGGGTTTGTCTTCATGGCGGAAAGGGATGTTCGCGATATCGTCGTGAACCTTGGACGAGCCGGGCCGGAAGGCCCAGATCACGGCACCGATGAAGGTGAGCAAAAGCGCAAGCGCCGCCCAGCTGTCGGCGAATTCACGCAGGATATGATAGTCCATCCCCAGCTCCTTCAGCGACTTGCCACGGGTTGGAAGGTCGAGAAATCGACCATCGTGCCGAGCACCTGCAGATAAGCCACCAGCGCATCCATCTCGGTCAGACCGGGCTGACCGTCGAAGTTGCGGATGTTGACCTTTTCGCCATAGCCCGCCAGCAGCGTGGCGCTGTCGGCGTTCGGGTCCGCCTGGGCGACGAAGTCGGCCTTGGCCGAGGCGATCATCTCCGAGGTGTAGGGCACGCCCACGAGCGCATCGGTGCTGACGCGATCTTCGATCCAGGTGCTGTCAAGCGGCACTTTGGCCAGATAGCCGTAGCTCGGCATCACCGATTCCGGCACCACCGATTGCGGGTTCGACAGGTGTTCGACATGCCACGCATCCGAATAGCGGCCGCCCACGCGGGCGAGGTCGGGCCCCGTCCGCTTCGAGCCCCACTGGAACGGATGGTCATACATCGATTCCGCCGCCAGGCTGTAATGGCCATAGCGTTCCACCTCGTCGCGCATCGGGCGGATCATCTGCGAGTGGCAGACATAGCAGCCCTCGCGGATGTAGATGTCCCGCCCGGTCAGCTCGAGGGGGGTGTAGGGACGCATGCCCTCCACCTTCTCGATGGTGTTTTCCAGATAGAACAGCGGCGCGATTTCCACGATGCCGCCGATGGTGACGACGAGGAAGGCGAAGATCAAAAGCAACGTCGCGTTCTTTTCCAGAACGTGGTGTTTGTCCATGATTGACATCTGCGTTGCTCCTTATTCCGCCGGAACCGCAACGGCGAGATTGGCCGTCTTCGGTTGTTTCGCGACCGTGGCCCAAAGGTTGTAGGCCATGATCAGACCGCCGGTCAGATACAGCACACCACCGACGCCACGCACGACGTTCATCGGGAACTTGGCGCCCACGGTGTCGGCAAAGCCGTTCACCAGGAAGCCCTGCGCATCGACTTCACGCCACATCAGGCCTTCCATGATGCCCGACACCCACATCGAGGAGGCGTAAAGCACGATCCCGATCGTGGCGAGCCAGAAGTGCCAGCTGACCAGTTTCAGCGAGTAAAGCCCCGAACGGCCCCACAGGCGCGGCGTCAGGAAGTAGAGCATGCCGAAGGTGATCATGCCGTTCCAGCCCAGCGCGCCCGAATGCACGTGACCGATGGTCCAGTCCGTGTAGTGCGAGAGCGAGTTGACCGCCTTGATCGACATCATCGGGCCTTCAAAGGTCGACATGCCGTAAAAGCCGATCGAAACCACCATCATCCGGATCACCGGATCGGTGCGCAGCTTGTCCCAGGCGCCCGAAAGCGTCATCAGGCCGTTGATCATGCCACCCCAGGACGGCATCCACAGGATCACCGACATCACCATGCCCAGCGTCGAAGCCCAGTCCGGCAGCGCGGTATAGTGCAGGTGGTGCGGACCGGCCCAGATGTAGAGGAAGATCAGCGCCCAGAAGTGCACGATCGAGAGCTTGTAGGAATAGACGGGACGCTCGGCCTGTTTCGGCACGAAGTAATACATCATGCCAAGGAAGCCCGCGGTGAGGAAGAAGCCCACGGCGTTGTGGCCGTACCACCATTGCGTCATCGCATCCTGCACGCCCGCCATCAGCTGCACCGACTTGGTGCCGAAGATCGAGACCGGGATGGCCAGGTTGTTGACGATGTGCAGCATGGCGATCGTCACGATGAAGGACAGGTAGAACCAGTTCGCCACGTAGATGTGGGGTTCCTTGCGCTTGAAGATCGTGCCGAGGAAGGCGATCAGATAGGCCACCCAGACCACCGCGACGAGGATGTCGATATGCCAGTTCAGCTCGGCATATTCCTTGCCCTGCGAGCCGCCCAGCACATAGGAGGTCGCGGCGGTGACGATGATCAGCTGCCAGCCCCAGAACACGAACCAGCCAAGGCTGGTGCCGCCGAACAGGCGCGCCGCCGAGGTGCGCTGCACGACATAGAAGGCCGAGGCGATCAGGGCGTTGCCGCCGAAGGCGAAGATCACCGCCGAGGTGTGCAGCGGACGCAGACGCCCGAAGTTCAGCATCCCGTTGCCGAATTCAAGGTTCAGCGCGGGAAAGGCAAGCTGGAAGGCGATGACGACGGCCACGAGGAAGCCGACGATCCCCCAGAAGGTGGTTGCGATCACGCCGGCGCGGATCACGCCGTCGAAATACTCGTCTTTCGAGGGTTTGGCGTCCCCCATGGTGCGCAGCACCCAGATGAACGCGATCACGGCCGCAAGCGCGACCTCGACCATGTTCACCATATACGGCAAATCTCGCGCCTGACTGGCGGCGTAAGCGGCAATAGCCGCCACGACGCCAAGCGCGACAAGCTTGACGTAATCCCACATGTTTTTTGCGTCCCTTCGCGTTTTTAATTCCCGCACCGACGATTCGGCCGGAGCAGGAAATCTCTCTCTCTTGTTCTTTGTGACTTCAGGGTATGACACCCGCTTTGACCTTGATCAAACTCTTGACAAGAGGATGCGACCGTTCGTCGCACCGTGTCACGGTGTCCACTTGAAAGCTTGATCCGCGTCAAGGCGTGACCGGACGGAACCCGTTAATTTAAGGACAGAATCGGCACATGGAGGGGTCACATGGCCTACAAAACAGTTTTGACGATTGTGACGGATGTCTCACAGGCCCGGCTCCAGCTTGAGTCGGCAATGGCGGTGGCTCGCGCCGAAGATGCCCATCTGGAAGTGCTTTGCATGGGCGTCGACCGGACCCAGACGGGCTATTATTACGCGGGGGCCACGGCCTTCGTGCAGCAGGAAGTTCTGGACCGCGCGCAAGATGAGGCGCGCGAGCTGGAACGGACGATGCGCGAGCGTCTGGCGGGCGAGGAAATCCGCTGGAGCAGCGAGGCCGTGGTGGCGCAGATCGGCGCGATCGCGACCGTCGTCGGGCTGCGCGCCCGCTTTGCCGATCTGGTGGTGATGGGGCATCCCTATGGCAAGGGGCGTGGTCAGGAACTTGAAGCCGCGGTCGAGGCCGCGCTGTTCGAGGGGCAATCGCCGGTGATGATCATGCCCGATGCGGCGGTGCCGTCGCTGGCGCCGCGCCGCGTCGTGGTGGCCTGGAACCAGTCGAACGAGGCGATGAACGCGATCCGCAAGGCGCTGCCGCTGCTCAAGGCGGCGACGCTGGTGGACATCACGGTGATCGACCCGCCCGCGCATGGACCGGAACGGTCCGACCCGGGCGGACAGCTGAGCCAATGGTTGGCGCGGCATGGCGTGAAGGTCGAAGTGTCGGTTCTGGCCAAGACGCTGCCGCGGATCTCGGATGTGATCAACCGCCATGTGCGCGACACCTCCTCGGAGATGGTGGTGATGGGCGCCTATGGTCACTCGCGCTTCCGCGAGGCGATTCTGGGCGGTGCCACGCGCAACATGCTGGAAATGGCCGAAGTGCCGGTCCTGATGGCGCATTGAACGAACGACGACTGCCACTCACGCAACGGAACGGCGCCCCGCGGGGCGCCGCTTCATTTTCGGCGCAAGCCGGATCAGTTCACCTTGGTCCAGGCCTGCGCCTTGCAGATCAGCCCGCCCGCGACGCAGCCCGAAAGCTTCATCGCGCTGCCTGAAAGCGCGATCTTGCCGATGTAGATCTTGTCGTTCGAAGGCCGCCAGACCTTGCCCTCATAGGTGCCCGGCCCCTTCGGCACCATGTCGATGACGATCTGCCGGCCGACATTGGGCGAGTCGTAAGGCCCCGTCTCCTTGAACGATTTCACGATCGTACCGCAAAAGGCCGGACCGCAGGGGGCGATCTTCACATGGGCATAGGCGCCGTCATCGGGCTGGGTCTGCCACAGCCCCTCGATCGGATCGGCCGCGGCCATCCCCGCCACAAGGCAAAGCGCCGCCGCCATCAGGGTCGTCTTCATCGGTGTCTCCTCCCGGTTTCCCTGCGCGTCATTGCGACACAGAGCCCGATTCCCGGCAAGCCTGACGTGACGTTGACCCGGACTTGGCAAGCGCCGCCGCCCATGGCAAGAGGCGGGCAGCGACAAGGAGCCAGCCCATGATCCTCTACCCCGCAATCGACCTCAAGGACGGCAACTGCGTGCGGCTTTTGCACGGCGAAATGGACAAGGCCACGGTCTTCGGCACCGACCCGGCGGCGCAGGCGGCGAAGTTCGAGGCGGCGGGCTGCGCCTGGGTGCATCTGGTCGATCTCAACGGCGCCTTCGCGGGCGAGCCGGTGAACGGCGCCGCGGTCGAGGCGATCCTCGCCCGCATCACCGTTCCCGCGCAGCTGGGCGGCGGCATCCGCGACATGGCGACGATCGAGCGCTGGCTGCAAAAGGGCCTTGCGCGGGTGATCCTCGGCACGGTGGCGGTGGAAAACCCGGACCTCGTGCGCGAAGCGGCGAAGGCCTTCCCCGGTCAGGTCGCGGTCGGCATCGATGCGCGCAACGGCAAGGTGGCGACCAAGGGCTGGGCCACGGAAACCGACGTGCTGGTGACGGATCTGGCGCAAAGCTTCGAAGATGCGGGCGTTGCCGCGATCATCTACACCGACATCCTGCGCGACGGCGCGATGACCGGCCCGAATATCGAGGCGACCGAGGCCCTTGCCCGCGCCGTCTCGATCCCGGTGATCGCCTCTGGCGGCGTGTCGTCCCTGCCCGATCTGATCGCGCTGCGCGACACCGGCGTGATCGCGGGCGCGATTTCGGGCCGCGCGATCTATGATGGCGCGCTTGATCTGACGGCGGCGCTTGCGGCGCTGAAGGCCTAGGGGGGGCGCTGCCCCCCGTCCCTGCGGGACTCCCCCCGGGATATTTGTGGCAAGATAAAGGGGCCTTGTTTTATCTTGCCACAAATATCCCGGGGTGCGGGGCAGAGCCCCGCGTCCAGCGCTTTCCAAGCCGCGTGACGCCCGCTAGAAAGGCGCCAAAGGAGTGCCCCATGCTCAAGACGCGCATCATTCCCTGCCTCGACGTGGCCGATGGCCGCGTGGTGAAAGGCGTGAACTTCGTCAACCTGATCGACGCGGGCGACCCGGTCGAGGCGGCCAAGGCCTATGACGCGGCGGGCGCGGATGAGCTGTGTTTCCTCGACATTCACGCCACGCATGAAAACCGCGGCACGATGTTCGATCTGGTGACCCGCACTGCGGAACAATGCTTCATGCCGCTGACCGTGGGCGGGGGCGTCCGGACGCACAATGACGTGCGCGCGCTGCTTCTGGCGGGCGCCGACAAGGTGTCTTTCAACTCCGCCGCCGTCGCCAATCCCGATGTGGTGGCCGAGGCGGCCGATCGTTTCGGGTCGCAATGCATCGTCGTCGCGATCGACGCGAAGACGGTGGAGCCGGGCCGCTGGGAGATCTTCACCCATGGCGGGCGCAAGTCGACCGGCATCGACGCGGTGGACTTTGCGCGGCACGTCGAAGCCAGGGGCGCGGGGGAAATCCTGCTCACCTCGATGGACCGCGACGGCACAAAGGCCGGATTCAACCTGCCGCTGACCCGCGCCATCGCCGATGCGGTGAAGATCCCGGTGATCGCCTCGGGGGGCGTCGGCACGCTCGATCACTTGGTCGAGGGCGTGACCGAGGGCCATGCCTCGGCCGTTCTGGCCGCCTCGATCTTCCATTTCGGCACCTATACGATCGGCGAAGCGAAAGCCCACATGGCCGCCGCCGGCATTCCGATGAGGCTTGCATGACCGCGCTTTCCCGTCTGGCCGCCACCGTCGAAGCCCGCAAGGGCGCCGATCCCGACAGTTCCTGGACCGCGAAGCTTTTCGCCAAGGGCCCGGAAAAATGCGCCGAGAAATTCGGCGAGGAAGCGGTCGAGGCGATCATCGCCGCGGTGAAGAACGACCGCGAAAATCTGGTCTATGAGGCCGCCGACGTGCTCTACCACCTCGTTGTGATGCTGGCCGCGCGCGACGTCACGGTGGACGAGGTTCTGGCCGAACTCGACCGCCGCGCGGGCGTTTCGGGCCTTGCGGAAAAGGCCGCGCGGGGCTGAAAGGTCGCGGGCGAAGGCGCTTGCAAAATCCCCCCCTGCCCCGCAGGCTGAGGCAAAGCGGGAGGGGAAAATGAACGACACAGCCAAGGGGTATTGGGTCGGCCATGTCACCGTGGACGATCCGCAGGCCTATCAGGCCTACCGCGCCGCCAATGCCGCCGCCTTCGCGAAATATGGCGCCCGTTTCCTTGTCCGCGGCGGCGCGATGGAGGTGGTGGAGGGCGATCTGCGCCCCCGCACCATCGTCATCGAATTTCCAAGCCTCGCCGCCGCCCGCGCCTGTTATCTCAGCCCGGAATACCAGCACGCGCTGGCGCTGCGCACGCCGGTCTCCGACGCCGACATCTGTATTGTGGAAGGCTGGATCGGCTGAGCCTCAGCCGATCTTGCCGCGGACGCCGCCGGTCTGGGCGCGATCCAGAAGCAGGTGATCCAGGATCACGCAGGCCATCATCGCCTCGGCCACCGGCACGGCGCGGATGCCGACGCAGGGGTCGTGACGGCCCTTCGTCACCACCTCGACCGGCTCGCCCGCGGTGTTGATCGAGCGGCGCGGCGTCAGGATCGAGGAGGTCGGCTTGACCGACATCCGCACCACGATCGGTTGCCCGGTGGTGATGCCGCCCAGGATGCCGCCCGCGTGGTTGCTCAGATATTCGGGCCCGTTCGGCCCCATCACGATCTCGTCGGCATTGTCGGTGCCCAAAAGCGCCGCCGCCGCCATGCCCTCGCCGATCTCGACGCCCTTGACCGCGTTGATCGTCATCATCGCCGCCGCCAGATCGCTGTCCATCTTGGCATAGATCGGCGCCCCCAGCCCCACGGGGCAGCCCGTCGCCACCACCTCGATCGCCGCGCCGACCGAGTTCTGGTCCTTGCGGATCGCGGCCAGATAGTCGCTCCACTCCGCCACCGCCGCGGCATCGGGCAGGAAGAACGGGTTGCGCAGGATTTCCGCGGCATCGAAATTGGCCCGGTTCAGATGTTTCTCGCCCATCTGCACCATGTAGCCGGTGATCGTCAGACCCGGCACCAGCGCCTTCAGCACCGCCTGCGCGACGCCGCCCGCCGCCACCCGCGCCGCGGTTTCCCGCGCCGAGGACCGCCCGCCGCCGCGCGGATCGCGCAGCCCGTATTTCTGGTGATAGGTGATGTCGGCATGGCCGGGGCGGAACTGCCGCGCGATCTCGCCGTAATCTTTCGACCGCTGGTCGGTGTTCTCGATCATCAGCTGGATCGGCGTGCCGGTGGTGCGTCCCTCGAAGGTGCCCGAGAGGATCCGCACCCGGTCGGGTTCCTGCCGCTGCGTCGTCATCGCCGATTGGCCGGGGCGGCGGCGGTCCAGAAACACCTGGATGGCCTCTTCGGAAATTTCGATGCCGGGCGGGCAGCCGTCGACCGTGGCGCCGAGCGCAGGCCCGTGGCTTTCGCCCCAGGTGGTGACGCGGAAGATGTGACCGAAGCTGTTGAACGACATGGGGCCCTCCGTTTGCATCCGCCATAAGCCAAGGCCGCGCGCCGATAAAGCGCGAATTGCCCCGCCCCCCGGCCGGTTTCGCCCCCCCGGCGCCGCAAGCACCGGATTTATCCCCGGGATTCCGCAGGCTTCACGACTTATCCACGATAATCTGCTTTACACAGGGGTCTGCAGGCCCCACGATATCTTGTAGGGACGGCAGGGAAAACTGCCGCTCATAGTGGCCCTTGCGAATCCTAGCGGGGCTCTTTGATGGGCATACAGGCAAGCAGGGACGCGCATGGCACTGAGCGAAGATTTCCTGGACGGCTCCGATCTGCATCCGATTGATGTGGTCGAAAGCGTCGCGCTTGCCTATGATTGGGAATTCGACCGCGTCGCCCATGACCAGATCGCGATGACGGTCGAGGGGCAGTGGCGGTCCTATGCGATCACCCTCGCCTGGTCGGACAGCGAAGAGACGCTGCGGCTGATCTCCACCTTCGAGATCGACCCGCCGAAAGACCGCGAAGCCGCGCTTTACGAACTTTTGAACGCGATCAACGACCAGTGCTGGACCGGCGCCTTCACCTTCTGGTCGGCGCAAAAGCTGATGGTCTGGCGCTATGGTCTGGTGCTGGCGGGCGGTCAGATCGCCGCGCATGAACAGATCGACCGGATGATCCGCTCGGCGCTGACGGTGTCGGAACGCTTCTATCCGGCGATGCAGCTGGCCACCTGGGGCAATGAAACCCCCGAGGCGGCGATGAAAGTCGCCATTGCCGAGGCTTACGGCCGCGCCTAATCTCCCGCCAAAAGGGGGATTGCGATGGATTTTTCCGATATCGAGGCCCGCGGGCTGGTGCTTCTGGGCTGTGGCAAGATGGGCTCGGCGCTGCTGTCGGGCTGGCTGCGGCAGGGGCTTGCCGCTTCCGCCGTGCATGTGGTCGAGCCGTTTCCGAGCGACTGGCTGACGGCTTCCGGCGTGGCGCTGAACGGCGCCCTGCCCGCCGCGCCCGCCGTGGTTCTGGTGGCGGTGAAGCCGCAGATGATGGCCGAGGCACTGCCGGGCCTGCAGGCGATGGGCGGCGGCGCGACCTTGTTCGTCACCGTGGCCGCGGGCACGACGCTTGCGAAATATGCTGCGATTCTGGGCGCTTCGACGCCGGTCGTGCGGGCGATGCCGAACACCCCCGCCGCGATCGGCCGCGGCATCACCGCGATCTGCGGCAATGCCACCGCCACGCAAGCGCATCTGGATCTGGCCGAGGGGCTTCTCTCCGCCGTCGGTCAGGTGGTGCGGCTGGAGGGCGAGCAGCAGATGGATGCGGTCACCGCCGTCTCGGGTTCGGGCCCGGCCTATGTCTTTCACCTGATCGAGGCGCTGGCGGCGGCGGGCGAGGCCGAGGGGCTGCCCGCGGATCTAGCGATGACACTGGCCAAGGCCACCGTCGGCGGCGCCGGGCAACTGGCGGAAGACGCTGCCGAAAGCCCGGCGCAATTGCGGGTCAACGTCACCTCTCCGGGCGGCACCACGGCGGCGGCGCTGGCGCATCTGATGGACCCCGAAACCGGCTTTCCGGCCCTGTTGCAGCGCGCCGTCAAGGCCGCCGCCGACCGCGGCCGGGAGCTGGGCCAATGAGCGAGATCAGCTACGACGACTTCGCCAAGGTCGATATCCGCGTCGGCCGCATCGTCGACGTGCAGCCCTTCCCCGAGGCGCGCAAGGCCGCCTACAAGCTTTGGGTCGATTTCGGCCCGGACATCGGCGTGAAGAAATCTTCGGCGCAGGTGACGGCGCATTACACGCCGGAAACCCTGATGGGCCGGCAGGTTCTGGGCGTCGTCAACTTCCCGCCGCGCCAGATCGGGCCGTTCCGCTCCGAAGCTTTGGTGCTGGGCCTGCCCGATGAAACCGGCGCCGTGGTGCTGATCGGGCCGGGGCAAGAGGTGCCGCTCGGGGGAAGGATGTTCTGATGCGGGTTCTGGTCACGCGGGCGCTGACGCCCAGGGTCGCGGCGATCCTGCGCGACGACTTCGCCGCCGAGTTTCGCACGATCGACGCGCCGATGACATTGGCCGAGGCGCAGGACGCGCTGGCCAACTATGACGCGGTGCTGCCGACCCTGGGCGATGCCTTGCGGGCCGAGGCCTTCACCGGCCCGATCCGCGCGAAATTGCTGACGAATTTCGGCGTCGGCGTGAACCATATCGACGTGGCGGCGGCCAAGGCGGCGGGGCTTGCGGTGACGAACACGCCCGGCGCCGTCACCGATGCCACGGCCGATATCGCGATGACGCTTTTGCTGATGTCGGCGCGGCGCGCGTCGGAAGGCGAGCGGATGCTGCGGGCGGGCACCTGGACCGGCTGGGCGCCGACGCAGATGCTGGGCGCGCATGTGACGGGCAAGCGGCTGGGCATCATCGGCATGGGCCGGATCGGTCAGGCGGTGGCGCGGCGCGCCCATTTCGGCTTCGGCATGCGGGTCGGCTATGCCGCGCGCAGCCCGAAGAGCCTTGATTTCCCGGCCCAACCGCTCCCCCTGCCCGATCTTCTGGCGCAATCGGATTTCGTCGTTCTGGCCGTGCCCGCAACGCCCGAGACGCGCCACATGATCGGCGCGGCGGAACTTGCCCTGATGCCCCCCCACGCGCATCTGATCAATGTCGCGCGCGGCGATGTGGTCGATGAGGCCGCGCTGATCGAAGCCCTGCAGACGGGCCGGATCGGCGGCGCCGGGCTTGATGTTTACGAACGCGAGCCCATCGTCCCCCCGGCCCTGACCGCGCTTCAAAACGTCACGCTGCTGCCGCATCTGGGCACCGCGACCGAGGAGGTCCGCGATGCCATGGGGCTGATGGCGGTGGAAAATCTGCGCGCCTTCCGTGACGGCACGCCGCTGCCAAACCCTGTATGAAGGCTTGACGACAGCCGCGGCCCGGAAGAATTTGACCCCGACCCTGGGGGAGCCTTCATGTATCAGCCAGCCATCACCGCAACCGGCGTCTTCGTGCCGCCCGATGCGATTTCGAACGATGACCTTGTGGCCGCGTTCAACGCCTATGCCGACCGGTTCAACGCCGCGCATTCGGACCAGATCGCCGAAGGCGAGATGAGCCCGATCGAGCATTCCTCGTCCGAATTCATCCTGAAGGCCTCGGGGATCGAGAACCGCTATGTGATGGACCGCAAGGGCGTTCTGGACCCCGACCGGATGTATCCGGCGCTGCGGCAACGCTCTGACGACGAGCCCGGGATCATGGCGGAAATGGCCGTGGACGCCTGCCAAAAGGCGCTGGCGAAGGCCGGGCGGACGGGGGCCGAGGTCGATCTGGTGATCTGCGCGGCGTCCAACATGGAACGCGCCTATCCGGCCGTCGCCATTGAAATTCAGCAGCTTCTGGGCGCCAGCGGCTTTGCCTTCGACATGAACGTCGCCTGTTCCTCGGCCACGTTCGGGATTCAGGCGGCCGCCGACATGATCCGGGCGGGCTCGGTGCGGCGTGCGCTGGTGGTGAACCCGGAAATCACCTCGGGGCATCTGGAATGGCGCGACCGCGACTGCCATTTCATCTTCGGCGACGTGGCGACGGCGGTGCTGATCGAGCGGCAGGAAGATGCCGCGCAGGGCTTCGCGATCCGCTCGGTGAAATGCGCGACCGAGTTTTCCAACAACATCCGCAACAACAACGGCTTTTTGCGCCGCACCCGGCCCGACGGGCTGGCGGATCGGCGCGACATGCAATTCATGCAGGAGGGCCGCAAGGTCTTCAAGGAAGTGCTGCCGATGGTCTCGGCGCATATCCTGAGCCATCTGGACACCGAGGGCGTGGCGGCCAGCGATCTGAAGCGGCTCTGGCTGCATCAGGCGAACAAGACGATGAACGATTTCATCGGCCGCAAGGTGCTGGGGCGCGATCCGGAACCGGGCGAGCAGCCGAACATCTTGCAGGAATTCGCCAATACCTCCTCGGCCGGGTCAATCATCGCCTTTGACCGGTTCTCGGATGACATGGCGCCGGGCGAGACCGGGCTGATCTGCTCTTTCGGCGCGGGCTATTCGGTCGGCTCGGTGATCGTGGAGCGGTTCTGAAACAGCCGGTTCGGGCGGATCAGGAAAGGCACCGCCTTTCCCCGCCCGTCGGTGCGACGCCATCCCAAGACCGTTTGCCCCAAGCCCGAACAAAGGCCGGCGCCCGACCCGGCGGGCGAGAAGCGCCCGCCGAGGGCGGGGCGGGCGCTGGCCGGGACGCTTTGGCGTCCGGCCTGACAAGGGGACAGGATACGCATGGCCGAGGCACGGGCCTCGGCCAAGACGGGCAGCTCTTATTCCGCCGCCCAGTCCGCCACCGGCGGGCAGGTGCAGACCAGATTCCGGTCGCCATAGACGTTGTCGACACGCCCCACCGGCGGCCAATACTTGTCGACGCGGAAGGCCCCGGGCGGGAAACAGCCCTGCTCGCGCGAGTATTTCCGATCCCATTCCGCCACCAGATCCTCGACCGTATGCGGCGCGTGATGCAGCGGGCTGTCCTCGGCGGCAATCCGGCCCTCGGCCACGTCGCGCACTTCTTCCCGAATGGCCAGCATCGCGGTGATGAAGCGGTCGATCTCGGCCTTGGTCTCGCTTTCCGTGGGTTCGACCATCAGCGTCCCCGCCACCGGCCAGCTCATCGTCGGCGCGTGAAAGCCGTTGTCGATCAACCGCTTGGCGATGTCATCCACGGTCACGCCCACTTCGGCAAAGGGGCGGGTGTCCAGGATGCATTCATGCGCCACCCGGCCCCGGTTGCCCATGAAGAGGATCGGGTATTCAGACTTCAGCCGCGCCGCGATGTAGTTGGCGTTCAAGATCGCCACGCGGGTCGCCTGCGCCAGACCCTCGCCCCCCATCATCAGGCAATAAGCCCAGGAAATCAAAAGGATGGACGCCGAGCCATAGGGCGCGGCAGACACCGCCCCGGCCTTGCCGTCGGTCTCCACATGGCCGGGCAGATAGGGCGCCAGATGCGCCTTGACCCCGATCGGCCCCATGCCGGGACCGCCGCCGCCATGCGGAATGGCAAAGGTCTTGTGCAGGTTCAAATGGCTCACGTCCGAGCCGCATTCGCCCGGCTTCACCAGCCCGACCAGCGCATTCATGTTCGCGCCGTCCATATAGACCTGCCCGCCAAAGCGATGGGTGATCGCGCAGATCTCCTTCACCGTTTCCTCAAACACGCCATGGGTCGAGGGATAGGTGATCATGCAGGCCGCCAGCCGATCCCCCGCCTGTGCCGCCTTGTCGGCGAAATCCTCAAGATCCACGTCGCCATTCGGCGCGGATTTGACCACGACCACCTTCATCCCCGCCATCGCCGCCGAGGCCGGGTTGGTGCCATGCGCCGAAACCGGGATCAGACAGACATCGCGTTGGCCCTCGCCGCGGGCGCGGTGATAGGCGGCAATCGTCATCAGCCCGGCATATTCGCCCTGCGCGCCGGAATTCGGCTGCATCGAGAACGCGTCATAGCCGGTGATTTCGCACAGCTTCGCCGTCAGATCCGCGATCATCTCGGCATAGCCGCCCGCCTGATCGGCCGGAACGAAGGGGTGCAACGAGTTGTAACGATGCCAGGTCAGCGGCGCCATTTCCGCCGCGGCATTGAGCTTCATCGTGCAAGACCCCAAGGGGATCATCGCCCGGTCGAGCGCCAGATCGCGGTCCGAAAGCCGCCGCATGTAGCGCATCATTTCCGACTCGGCGCGGTTCATCTGAAAGACCGGATGCGTCAGATAGTCGGTTTCGCGCAGCATTTCCGCCGGGAAGCCAAGGGTTTGCCCCATCTCCGGCACGGATTTGATGCCGAAACTGTCCAGAAGCCGCACCAGCACGTCTTCATCGGTCAGCTCGTCGATCGAGATGCCGACGCGCCCCTCGCCCACCTTGCGCAGGTTGATCCCGTGTTGGCGCGCGGCGGCCATGATGCCCTGCTGCCCCACGCCCACCCGCACGGTGATCGTGTCGAAAAACGCCTGCGGCGCCACATCGGCGCCCGCGGCCACCAGCGCATCGCGCACCCGCACGGCGTTCAGATGCACCCGCTCGGCAATCGCGCGCAGACCCTTCGGCCCGTGGAAGACCGCGTAGAAGCTGGCGATGACGGCCAGAAGCGCCTGCGCCGTGCAGACGTTCGAGGTCGCCTTTTCGCGCCGGATATGCTGTTCACGCGTTTGCAGCGACAGCCGGTAGGCCTTGTTGCCGCGCGCGTCGATCGACACGCCGACAATCCGCCCCGGCATCGTGCGCTTCAAGGAATCGCGGCAGGACATGAAGGCCGCATGCGGACCGCCAAAACCCATCGGCACGCCAAAGCGCTGCGCCGATCCGACCGCAATATCGGCCCCCATCGCGCCCGGTTCCTTCAGCAGGCACAAAGCCAAAAGGTCGGTCGCCACCACCGCGATCGCCCCCGCCGCATGCAGCATCGCGATGTAATCGGTGAAGTCGCGGACATGGCCATAGGTGCCCGGATACTGGAAAATCGCCCCGAAAACTGCATCGGGCACCAGCTCGTCGGGCTGGCCCTTGACGATCTCGATCCCGAACGGTGCGGCCCGGGTTTCGAGCACCGCCACCGTCTGCGGATGCAGGTTGAGATCGACAAAGAACGCCCGCGCCTTCGACTTGGCAGAGCGTTCCGCCATCATCATCGCCTCGGCCGCGGCCGTCGCCTCGTCAAGCAGGCTGGCATTCGCCACCGGCAGCCCGGTCAGATCGGCGACCATGGTCTGATAGTTCAACAAAGCCTCCAGCCGGCCTTGCGCGATTTCCGGCTGATAGGGCGTGTAGGCGGTATACCAGGCCGGGTTTTCCAGCACGTTGCGCTGGATCGCGGGCGGCGTCGCGGTGCCATAATAGCCCTGCCCGATCAGCGAGGTCATCACGGCATTCTTTTTCTGCACCTCGCGCAGCTTGTCGTGCAGCTCGTGCTCGGTCATCGGCGGCCAGGACAGCGGCGCCGCCTGACGGATCGCCTGCGGCACCGTCTCGTCGATCAGCGCGTCGAGGCTTTGCACCCCCACCACCTTGAGCATCTCCGCCATCTCGGACGGGCTTGGCCCGATGTGGCGGCGGTTGGCGAAATCGTAAGGGTCGTAATCGGTGGGGGCGAAGCTCATGTTTTTACTCGATTTATCCGATAAAGTCCTCATAGGCGCCCGCGGACATGTAGTCCTCGACCGCCGCCAGATCGGCGACCTTCATCTTGAAGAACCAGGCCTCCATCGGCTTTTCATTCACCAGCGCGGGGGTGTCGGGCAGCGCCTCGTTCACTTCGACGATCTCGCCTGCAAGCGGCGCCAGAATGTCGGAGGCGGCCTTGACCGATTCGATCACCGAGACCTCGTCGCCCTTTTCGACCTTGCGGCCCACCTCGGGCAGCTCGACGAAGACCACATCGCCCAGCTGCTCGCTGGCATGTTCGGTGATGCCGACGACGACAAGGTCGCCCTCGACGCGCAGCCATTCGTGTTCGGGGGTGTAACGGATCGCCATCGTTGGCTCCTATCGCTTGTAGCTGGTGGGATGGAAAGGCAGGTCGGTAACGCGGGCGGGCAGCCGCTTGCCGCGGACCTCGCCGTAAACGGTGGCGCCGGGGGCCAGACCCGCGGGCAGGAAGGCCATCGCCATCGGCCCGTCGATCGAGGGGCCAAAGCCGCCCGAGGTGACCCGGCCGATCGGGCTGCCGCCCGCGGCTTCGGCATAGATCTCAACACCTTCGCGCATCGGCGCCCGGCCCTCGGGGCGCAGGCCGATGCGCTTGCGGGCGGGGCCTGCGGTCAATTCCGAAAGGATGCGGTCGGCGCCCGGAAAGCCGCCTTCGCGCGCGCCACCGCTGCGCCGGGCCTTCTGGATCGCCCAGGCGAGCCCGGCCTCGACCGGCGAGGTTTCGGTGTCGATGTCATGGCCGTAAAGCGGCATCCCGGCTTCAAGCCGCAGGCTGTCGCGCGCGCCAAGGCCGATCGGTTCCACCTCCGGCATCGCCAGAAGCGCGCGGGCAAAGCCCTCGATCACGCTTTCGGGGACCGAAATTTCAAAGCCGTCCTCGCCGGTATAGCCCGAGCGCGAGACCCACAGATCGACGCCCTCCCAAACGAAGCGCGCGGTGTCCATGAACCGCATCGCGGCGACGCCGGGGACCAACCGCGCCAGCGCGGTTTCCGCCAGCGGGCCTTGCAGCGCCAGCAGGCCCCGCCCCTCGACCACGGTCACGCCCGGCACATGGGCGCGCAGATGCGCGATGTCGGCCTCGGCCATCGCGGCATTGACGACCAGAAACAGATGATCGCCGCGGTTCGCCACCATCAGATCATCCAGAATCCCGCCCGCGGCATTGGTGAACATCGCATAACGCTGCCGGTTCAGCCCCAGCCCGGCGATATCGACCGGCACCAAAGCCTCCAGCGCCGCCACCGCTTCGATCGGCAGGATCACCTGCCCCATATGGCTGACGTCGAACAGCCCGGCCGCGGCGCGGCTGTGCAGATGCTCTTTCAGCACCCCCATCGGATATTGCACGGGCATGTCCCAGCCCGCAAAGGGGACCATCTTCGCCCCCAATTCCACATGCAGATTGCAAAGCGCCGTGCGCTTCAAGCCCGTATCCCCGGCCATCGCATCCCCCAAGCCGGAAACCCGGCACCGAATCCCTGGACTTTCGTCCGCTCGATGCCCCCCCTGTCCCTGCCTGTCGGCGCCTGAGATCGTTATCCCTTCGGCGGACCCGTTTCGGGTCACTCTCCAGAGTTCTTTGTCAGAACGGTCCTTTTGCCTGAGAGTTTACCGGGGCGGTTGCTCCTTCGGCCCTGACCTTGCGGCCAGCGTCTCCCGATCCTGACGCCCCTGATCTAGCCCGTCGTGCGACACTCTGGCAAGAGGGAAAAACAAATCCGACGCTTCCGCGATAAAATCCGACACCTTCGCGCCAGAGCAACAAAAAAGGGCCGGAAAACCGGCCCCCCCTTTATCTTGCCCCAAATATCCCGGGGGTCTGGGGGCAGCGCCCCCAGCCGTCACGCCTTGGCGCGGACCTTCTGCATCAGCGGCATCAGATCGGCCATCTCCGGCCCATGCGCCTGACCGGTCAAGGCCTTGCGCAGCGGCATGAAGAGCCCCTTGCCCTTGCGGCCCGTGGCGTCCTTGACCGCGGCGGTCCAGGCGGCCCAGCTATCCTTGGCAAAGGGCAGATCGGGCAGAAGCGCCAAAGCCACGGCGACGAATTCGGCATCTTCCGGGTCGATCACCGCCTCGGCGCCCTCGATCACCAGCTCGGCCCAATGCGCCAGATCCGAGAGTTTGTCGATGTTCTTCGAGGCGACGGCCCAGAAGTCGCGCGCCAGATGCGGCGGGATGCCCAGCTTGCGGATCTCGTCTTCGACCCTCTCGAAGGGCAGATGCTGGTTGCGCGCCCGCGTCAGCGGGATCAGATCTTCGGGGTCGAATTTCGTCGGCGCCGCGCCGAATTGCGACAGATCGAAGCCCTCGGCGATCTCGTCGAGGCTCATCCGCAGCTCGACCGGCTGGCTCGATCCGAGCCGCGCCATCAGGCTCAACAACGCCTCGGGCGCAATGCCATTCGCCCGCAGATCGCGGATCGAGAGCGTGCCAAGCCGTTTCGACAGCTCCTCGCCCTTGGCGCCGGTCAGCAGCGAATGGTGCGCGAAACTCGGCGGCACGCCGCCCAGCGCTTCCATGATCTGGATCTGCGTCGCGGTGTTCGTCACATGGTCGGCGCCGCGCACGATATGGGTCACACCCATCTGGATGTCATCGACCGAGGAGGCGAAGGTATAAAGCACCTGCCCGTCGGCCTTGATCAGCACCGGGTCCGAGACAGAGGCCGCATCGATCGAAATGTCGCCGATGATGCCATCATGCCATTCGATCCGGGTCTGATCGAGCAGGAAGCGCCAGTAGCCGTCGCGGCCCTCCTCGCGCAGCCGCGCCTTGTCCTCGGCCGACAGTTTCAGCGCCGCGCGGTCATAGACCGGGGGCTTGTGCATGTTCAGCAGTTTCTTGCGCTTCAGGTCAAGCTCGGTCGGGCTTTCGAAACATTCGTAGAACCGCCCCACCCCGCGCAGGCTTTCCGCCGCCGCCTCGTAGCGGTCAAAGCGCGCCGACTGGCGTTCCTCGCGGTCCCAGGTCAGGCCCAGCCATTCCAGATCCGCTTTCAGCGCGTCCACATATTCCTGCTTCGAGCGTTCCTGATCGGTATCGTCGATGCGCAGGATGAAGGTGCCGCCGGCCTTGCGGGCGACAAGATAGTTCATCAGCGCGGTGCGCAGGTTTCCGACATGGATATAGCCGGTCGGCGAGGGGGCAAAGCGGGTAACGACGGTCATCGGGCTCTCCTGTAGACCTTCTGCTCTTTCACAGGCGGGGCGTTTTGTCCATATCTGGCAGGGGGAACCCCGCCCGCGCGGGAATGAAGGAGCCGTGAAGATGCTGCGATGGACCGGCCGCGAGGCGCCAAGCCTTGCCGAGATCGAGGCGATGGCGGAAGCCGCCCGCGCCGCCCTGCCCGAGGCGTTCCGCGCCCCCGCCGCCGCGGTGGTGCTGCGGGTCGAGGATTTCGCCGCCGATGCGGTGCTGGACGACATGCAGATCGAAGACCCGTTCGAGCTGACCGGGCTTTACGAGGGCGTGCCGCTGACGGAGAAATCGGTCTTCGACCCCAGCGGGCCGGATGTGATCTGGCTGTTCCGCCGTCCGATCCTGGATGAATGGGTCGGGCGCGGCGATGTGGCGCTTGATGCGCTGGTGGCGCATGTCTTCGTGCACGAACTGGCGCATCATTTCGGCTGGTCGGATGACGATATCGCCCGCATCGACCGCTGGTGGGAGTGAACGGGGCCGCCCGGCCGGACCGCCCCGCTGTCGCTTTGCGCCGTTCAGGCGGCGTCGGTGATCTCCATCCGCACCAGCGTCTGGTTGAGCAGGATGTAAGCGATCTCGCCGAAGGTGACCGGGCCGGTAAAGGCGCCGGTGCGCTGGCCTTCCAGCTCGCCATAGAGATAGTTCAGGATGCAGTTGCAGGAATATTGCCCCGCGCCCGCCGCGCCCGCGCCCTGCGCAAAGGCCTGCGCATAGGAGCCCAGCGCATTGGCCAGCCGATATTCCACCCCGGCCACGACCGGGGCATAGAATTTCACCTCGCCCGCCGCGACATCGACCGACTGGATCGAGACATTGACCAGCGCGCCCGCATAATTCGCCACCAGTGGCAGACGGGTGTCGATGCCGTTTTCGGTGATGTAGCTCGCCAGATCGACCTCGGCCCCGTTGACCGTCGCGGTCTTCGCCGCAAAGCCGCCCTCGGCGAAGCTGAAGGTCAGTTTCGCATCATCGCCCTGCGCGAAGATGTTGAGAATGTCGAGATCGATCGCCACGCCCTCGGGCAGGGCGACATGCAGCAGCACCGCGCCTTCGTCATGGCCCTTGCCGGTGGCGCCGTCGAAGACCTTCGGGGCCTTCTTGCCGATGTCGTCCAGATGCACGCCGGTGATCCAGCCCGCCAAGGGCTGATCGAAGAGGCCCGGCCAGGTCTGCCCGTCCACCGCGAATTGCGAATGCGCGACCGAGAAGGCCGGGATCATGATCATCGTGACGCCGCCGGGCTGGTAGCCTTCGGCGATGCGGGGCAGCTCGTCCACCCACAGATGCCGCGGCGTGGCGCCGCTGGCCTTGGGGAAGGTGGTGCAGAAAAGCTTGTCGCGCACCACCGCGCCGCCGTCCTCGGTGACGAAATAGACGGTGGTGCCGCCGATCCACGCCCCGCGCGGCAACTGCGCCAGAAGCGATTCGTCGCCCGCGATCGCCATCACGTCGCCCGCTTCGATCCGTTTGGCCGCTTCCGCGACCGAGAGCATTTCGTTCTTCATCGGTCGTCTCCGTTCAGAATTTCGCCGCATCGGCCAGCGCAAAGGGGTTCTTCGCCACAAAGTCCCGCAATTCCCCGACTTTTCCGGCCAGCGCCGCCGGCGCCTCCGCGACTTCGCGGCGCAACCGCGAGATCAGGATGCGCGTGGCAAGCGAGGCCGACGACAGATCGGAAGTGCCGGTAAGAACCCGCTTCCAGCGCGGATCGGACAGGTCGGGAATCATGTTTCTCCTCCTCAGGATGTGACGCGGATCACACCAGCAATGCGTTAAAGACCGGTTTCCGCCCTTCCCCCCCGCGCGTGAACCTGCAATGTTAGCGCCAAAGACCCGAAACCGGCCCGCGCGGGCCGCAAGAAAGACCCGGCATGACCGCCATTCTGACCGTCACCCTGAACCCCACCGTCGATCTTTCGATCCACGCCGATCAGGTCGCCCCCGAACGCAAGCTGCGCTGCACCCGCCCCGAGACCGACCCGGGCGGCGGCGGGCTGAACGTCAGCCGGGCGATCTCGGCGCTCGGCGGGCATTCGACGGCTTTCGTGGCGCTCGGCGGGCCGACCGGCGACAAGGTCATGCATCTGCTGGCCGAACAGGGGATCGGCCTGGCTCCCTTTCCGGCCCCCGGCGAGACGCGGCAAAGCCTGACCGTCACCGATGCGGCGACGGGCGAGCAATACCGCTTCGTGATGCCCGGCCCGACCTGGTCCACCAGCGACGTGACGAAGGTGATGGACCGCATCGCGAAGGCGGCGCCGGAAAACGGCATCGTCGTGCTCTCGGGCAGCCAACCGCCGGGCGTGCCCGACGATTTCCCGGCGCGGCTGGCGACGAAGATCTCCCGCACCCGGGCGCGGTTCTTTCTGGATACCTCGGGCAAAGCGCTGCACCAGCTGCTGACCGCCGGGGCGAAGCCCGTCGACGTGCTGCGGATGGATGACCTCGAAGCCGAGGATCTGGCGGGCCGCGCCCTGCCCGCGCGCGCCGACAGCGCCGATTTCGCCCAGGATCTGGTGCGTCGCGGCATCGCCCGCGCGGTCGTGGTGGCACGCGGCGCCGATGGCAACGTGCTGGCGACCGAGACCGAACGCTGGGTGGCGCAGGCGATTCCCGACAAGGTCGTGTCCAAGGTCGGCGCGGGCGACAGTTTCGTCGCCGCCTTCACCCTCAGCCTCGGCCGCGGCCTGGCCCTGCCCGAGGCGCTGCGCTGGGGCGCGGCGGCGGCGGCGGCGGCGGTGATGACGCCCGCCACCGACCTCTGCACGCTTGCTGATGTGAAACGGCTTTTGCGCAGCTCGACGCTCGAGAAGATCTGAGGCCCGAAAACCGAGGGCGAGGGGGGCTCTGCCCCCCGGCTGGCGCCCCCCCGGGATATTTGCCCCAAGGTGAAAGCAGACAGGATTTGCCCTTTCACCTTGGGACAAATATCCCGGGGGGTGAATTTTGGCGCAGCCAAAAGAGGGGGGCCGCGCCCCCCTGCCCGGCCTAGGTCTTGCGCCGCACCATGAGGGTGAGCGCAAAGATCCCGGCCGCCACCGCGACGATCGACGGCCCTGCCGGGGTGTCGAACGCAAGCGAGGCCTGCAACCCGCCCAGCACCGCCAGCGCGCCGATCAGGGTGGCGCCGAGCGCCATCGTCTCGGGGCTGCGCGCCAGTTGCCGCGCCGCCGCGGCGGGCACGATCAGCAGCGCCGCGATCAGCAGCGCGCCGACGATCTTGATCGCCACCGCCACCGTCAGCGCCAGCGCCAGCACCAGCACCAGACGCTCGCGCCGCGGATCAAGCCCCGAGGCCTGTGCCAGCTCCTCGTTCACCGTCGCGGTCAAAAGCCCCTGCCAGCGCCAGGCCAGCACCGCCGCGACCAGCGCCGAACCGCCCCAGATCACCCCCAGATCGGCCCGGCTGACCGCCAGGATGTCACCGAAAAGAAAGGCCGAAAGATCGACGCGCAGCCCGGACAGGAACGAGGCCGCGACCAGCCCGAAGGCCAGCGCCGAATGGGCCAGAACGCCCAGCACCGTGTCCATCGCATGGCCGCGCCCCGACAGGCTGGCCACCGTCAGCGCCATCGCCAGCGCCACGGCGAGCGTGCCCAGATAGACCGAGAGGCCAAAGCCATAGGCCAAAGCCACGCCAAGGATCGCGGCATGCGCCGTCGCATCGCCGAAATAGGCCATGCGCCGCCAGATCACGAAAGACCCCAAAGGCCCGGTCGCCAGCGTCAGCCCGACGCCGCCCAGCGTCGCGCGGGTCAGAAAATCGTCAAGCATCGGCACGGCACTCCGGTCCATGCACATGCGCAGAGGGATGCGGCTTGTGCGGCGCGGCGGGGTCGTGACCGTGACCCTCGTCCTCTTCGTGGTCATGGTCGTGCACATGGCGGTACAGCGCGAAGGCCCCGCCCGTCCCCAGCCCGAACAGCGCGCGATATTCCGGCGCGGCGGACACCACCTTGGGCGTGCCCGCGCAGCAGACATGACCGTTGAGGCACACGACCCGGTCCGAGGACGCCATCACCACATGCAGATCATGGCTGACCATCAGCACCGCGGCGCCGGTCTCGGCCCGGACCTCCTCGATCAGCCGGTAAAAGGCCGCCGTGCCGGGTTGATCAAGCCCCTGCGTCGGCTCGTCGAGGATCAGAACCTGCGGCGCGCCCAGCAGCGCGCGCGCCAGCAGCACGCGCTGGAACTGCCCGCCCGAGAGCCGCGCCAGCGCCCGCGCACCAAGACCCGGAACGCCGACCCGGGCCAGCGCCGCCGCCGCCGCGGCGTCACAGACGCGCTTGGGCAGCGACAGGAAGCGGCGCACCGTCATCGGCAGACCGGCGTCGATATGCAATTTCTGCGGCACATAGCCGATGCGCAGCCCGGGCGCGCGGGTGACCCGCCCGGTCGCCGCCGGTTCGAGCCCGATCAGCGCCCGGATCAGCGTCGATTTCCCCGAGCCGTTCGGCCCGACGACGGTCACGATCTCGCCCGGGGCCAGAGCGAAATCGACCCCCGTCAGCACCACCGCCTCGCCGTGCCGCACGGAAAGATTTTCGGCCGAAATCAACATGGTCACGCCGGACCTTCCGCGCGGGCGCGGCAGGCGGGGCACAGGCCCACCGCCTCGAAACTGGCGCGCTCGACGGCAAAGCCAAGCGCGCCCGCGACCTGATCCAAAGCCGCCCGCACCGGCGCCGCCTGCGCCTCGGCCACAGCGTCGCAATCGCGGCAGATCAGGAACACCGGCGCATGGGTTTCCCCGGGATGCATGCAGGCGGCAAAGGCGTTGAGCCCCTGCACCCGATGCGCCAGACCGGCCTCGACCAGGAATTCCAGCGCCCGATAGGCCACCGGCGGCTGATTGCCGAAGCCCTCGGCGGCCAGACGGTCAAGCACCTCATAGGCGCCCATCGCCCGGTGTGCTTCCAGCAGGATCTGCAACACCCGCTTGCGCACCGGGGTAAAGCGCAGGCCCCGCCGCGCCGCCTCGGCCTCGGCCCGCGCCAGCGTGTCGCCCGCGCAATGGGCGTGGTCGTGATGCGCGAAGGCGCGGCCCGGATCGGTCTTGCCGTTCATGTTACTCTATCACATTTTGCTTGACTTGTTATCTCATAACATAGAGAACCGGCACCCGACCTGCAAGCCTTGCCGAGGACCCCCATGAAACGCCCCGCCCTGACCGCCCTGCTTCTGTCCGCCCTTGCCGCACCGGCCTTTGCCGAGGTGCCGAAGGTGGTGACCGACATCCCGCCGGTGCAAGCGCTGGTCGCGCAGGTGATGGGCGATCTGGGCAGCCCCGCGGTGCTGCTCGAACAGGGCGGCAACGCGCATGACTATCAGCTCAAGCCCAGCCAGGCCGCGGCGCTGCAAGAGGCCGATCTGGTGCTTTGGGTCGGGCCCGAGATGACGCCCTGGCTGGATCGCGCCATCGACGGGCTGCAGGGCCCGGGCAAGGCGCTGGCGCTGCTGGATGCGCCCGGAACGTTGCTGCTTGATTTCGGCGGCAAGCCGCATGTCGGCGGTCCTGAAGGCCACGATCACGACGGGCACGATCACGACGGGCACGATCACGGGGAGCATGGCGAAGACCACCACCACGAGGGGCTTGACCCGCATGCCTGGCTCTCGCCGGTGAATGCGGGCACCTGGCTGACGCTGATCGGCTCGGAACTGGCGCGGCGCGACCCTGAACATGCCGCGACCTATGTGGCGAATGCGGCGCAGGCGCGGCTGCGGCTGGCGATGCTCGACGCGAAACTGATGGCGGATCTTGCTCCGCTCAAGGGGCGCCCCTTCGTCACCTTTCACGATGCCTATGGCTATTTCACCGCCCATTACGGGCTGAGCTCGGCGGGGTCTGTGTCGATGGGCGATGCGGCCGAGCCGGGCGCCGCGCATCTGAGCGCGCTGCGCGCCAAGCTGACCGCGACTGCGGTCGTCTGCGCCTTCCCCGAGGCGAACCACGATCCGAAACAGATCGACATGCTGCTGGAGGGGACGACGGTGAAACGCGGCGCGGCGCTTGACCCCGAGGGCTCGACCCTGACCTATGGCCCCGCGCTTTACGACCAGGTGCTCTCGGGTCTCGGCCAGGCGATGCGCGATTGCCTCGCGCCGTAATCCCTTGTTCTTTTGGGCCTTCCGTGCTGGAGTAAGACCAAGCGGGAGGCCCCATGACATCAGATATCCGCCATTTCGGCACCACCGCCACCGGCCAGCCGGTCGCGGCGATCACGCTGCGCGCGGGCGAGCTGACCGCGCGCATCCTGACCTTTGGCGCGACGCTGCAGGATCTGCGGCTGGCGGGCACGCCCTGGCCTTTGGTGCTGGGGTCGGACCTGCTTTCGGCCTATGAACAGCGCCTGCGCTGGTGCGGCGCGGTGGTCGGGCCGGTGGCGAACCGGCTGTGGCGGGCACAGGTGACGCTGGACGGGCGGCTTTGGCAAGCCCAGCCCAATGACGGCGCGAACCTGCTGCATTCGGGCGCCGAGGGAATCTCGCAGCGCATCTGGACCGTGGAAACGGCCAGCGCCGCGGCGGTGACGCTGCGCCTTGATCTGCCCCATGGCGCGGCGGCGCTGCCCGGCAACCGGGTGATCCGCGCCACCTATCGGCTGGTGCCCCCGGCCACGCTGGAAATCACGTTGGATGCCGAAACCGATGCGCTGACGCTGATGAACCTGGCGCATCACCCCTATTGGAACCTGGACGGCACGGCGACGACGGCGGGGCACAGCCTGTCGGTCGCGGCCGATCAGATCCTGCCCACCGATGCGGAAAACCTGCCGCTGGCCCCGGTGCCGGTCGAGACGCTGAACCTTGATCTGCGCCCCCCCCGCCCGCTGCCCGACCTGCCCCCCGTCGATCACAATTTCTGCCTGTCAGGCAAGGGCTTGCGCCCCGTGGCGCAGCTGACGGGCGCAAAGGGCGTGTGCCTTGATCTGCACAGCGACGCGCCGGGGCTGCAGGTCTATGACGGCCGCGCGCTCGCCTCCGCCCCCTTCCCCGGGCTGATGGGCAGCCCCTATGGCGCCCATGCCGGGGTGGCGCTGGAGCCGCAGCTTTGGCCCGATGCGCCCCGCCATGCCGATTTCCCGCCGATCACGCTTGCGCCCGGCACGCCTTGGCGGCAACGTAGCGCCGTGCACCTGACCCGCCGTCCCGCCGCTTGAAGAGGCCCCATGACCGCGCCTGCCCCCTCGGATCTGACGCAGCTTTTCGCCGATCTGGCCAGCGCCTTCGGCCTGAGCCGCGCCGCCGGGCAGTGCCTGGCGACGATCTGGCGGGCCACCGACACCCCCTCGGCCGAGGATCTGGCGACGGGGCTTGGCCTCTCACGCTCGAATGTTTCGGTCGCGCTCAAGGAATTGCGTCAGGCCGGGCTGGTGCAGGTCAGCCGCAAGCCCGGGCTGCGGCGCGATTTCTTCACCGCCGATCCGAACCCCTGGGCGCTGCTGCGCGCGGGTCTGGCGGAACGGCACCGGCGCGAGATCGCACCGCTGATCGACCGGATGACCGCCCTTGCCCAGGCCGAGGACGACACGCGGATGCAGGATCTGGCCGAAATGGCCGGGGCGGCCTCGCAGTGGTTTTCAAAGCTGATGCGCCGCGATCTGACGGAGCTGATGCAGACGATGGGCGCCGACCGCCCCGAGAAGAAGGCGAAGAAAAAGCACCGGCCCGAGAAGTGAGCCCGCCTACCGCCCGCCCTGCGCCGCGCGTTTGGGCGCGGCAATCGTGCCCGGGGCGATATCGGTGAACCGCGCGGTGGGCTCGTCCATCAGATCCTCGATGAAGATCGACACCAGCTGGCTGCGCGTCGAGACCCCGGCCTTGCGGTAGATCGACGCCGTCTGCGCCTTCACCGTGCCTTCCGACGTGGCGCGCAGACCGGCAATCTCGGCCAGGGTCAGCCCCTTGATCGCGAACAGCGCCACTTCGCGCTCGGCCGCGGTCAGCCGCCATTCGGCGAAGCGCTCGCTCAGCAATTCGGCAAAGGCGGTCGAGGCGCGGCGCAGTTTCTCGGTCGCCACCTCGGCCTCGTGCCGGGCCAGAAGCAGCGCCTGCGCGCCGAAGACCAGCCCCAGCACCAGCCCGAGCGCGGCCGAGATCTCCATCGCCTCGCGCAGTTTCCAGTTGATCGGGGCGACCTCGATGCCCAGCACCGAAAACACGATGTCGGAGACGAAGAACAGCGCGGTCACCGTCTGGACAAGGAACAGCGGCAGCAGCGCGACGCGCAGGTTCAGCCAGGCCGGGCGCCGCCGCGGGCCTTGCGGCGGCGGGGAAAGGTCGGTCGGATCGGTCGGGGCCATGATCGGTCAGGTCCCGTCCGGCCCGGCCCCCGCGGGGCCGCCGGGCCCGGGGCCGCCCGAATGCCCCGGACCACCGGGGCCGCCGTCCGGACCGCCCGGACGCCCGGGACCCTCGGGACGCGGCCGGTCGGCGCCCGGCATCTCGCCGGGCCGCAGTCCGGGCGGAGGGGCCATGCCCCCCGGCCGCAGCCCGGGCGGCGGGGCCATCCCGCCCCGACGCGGCGCGGGCTCGGTGAAATCGCGCAGCACCTCGCCGTTGCGGGGGTCGATCACCACTTCGCGCAGGCCCGCGCCGCCCTCGGCGACGATCCGCACCCGACGCAGCCAGGTGGTCGAGACCTCGATCGAGCGGTAGCCCTCGGCCTGCATCTGCGCGACGATCCCGGCCTGGGTCTCGGCGCGGGCGGCAAGCGCCCCCAGCGCCAGGCTCAATGCCAGCGGCGCGACGGGGGCAAGGCGGGGCAGGCGCGATCGCATGATCTCACTCCGAAAAAGGCGCGCCCCTCCCGCAGGATCGGGGCGCGCTCAGGAACCGCCGGACGCGGGCGCGCCCTGGCGAAAGCAGTACATCTGTCCGGGCCCCCCGACAACGGCCGCGCGCATCGTGAGTGGCGGCCCGGTCCGGTGTCGAGGTCAGTCCAGCGGCAGACCGGGCCGGGCCCCGCCCGTCCGATCCGCCCGTCACGTCTGGGGGACGGGACACCGATCTGTCGCCCGCCGCCGCCGGAAAGGCAATTCAGCGAAAGGTATAAACCGGCGAAGGTGAGGCGGAAATCCGCGCCATAAACTTTGGTGTAGGGGCCGAAAACGCAAAAGCGGCGCCCCGGGCGCCGCCTTTGTCGAGCCAGTCCGCCGGGCGGATCAGATCTTCATCTCGACGCCCAGATGCTTCGCCACGGTGAAGATGTCCTTGTCGCCCCGCCCCGACAGGTTGATCACGATGATGTGGTCTTTCGGCAGACCCGGCGCGATCTTCATCACATGCGCCAGCGCATGGCTGCTTTCCAGCGCCGGGATGATGCCTTCGGTACGGCAGCAGAACTGGAACGCCTCCAGCGCCTCCATGTCGGTGATCGAGACATATTCCGCCCGCTTGATGTCATGCAGCCAGCTGTGTTCCGGCCCGATCCCCGGATAATCAAGCCCCGCCGAGATCGAATGCCCTTCCAGGATCTGCCCGTCCTCGTCTTGCAGAAGATAGGTGCGGTTGCCATGCAGCACGCCCGGCCGCCCGCCGGTCAAGGACGCGCAATGCTGCATCCGGTCATCGACGCCCAGCCCCCCGGCCTCGACCCCGATGATCCGCACCGACGGGTCATCGAGGAACGGATGGAACAGCCCCATGGCGTTCGAGCCGCCGCCGACACAGGCGATGATCGTGTCGGGCAGACGGCCTTCGCCCTCCTGCTCCTCCAGCTGCCAGCGGGTTTCCTTGCCGATGATCGACTGGAAATCGCGCACCATCGCCGGATAGGGCGCAGGCCCCGCGACGGTGCCGATGCAGTAAAACGTGTCGCGCACATTCGTCACCCAGTCGCGCAACGCGTCGTTCATCGCGTCCTTCAGCGTGCCCCGCCCCGAGGTCACCGGCACCACCTCGGCGCCCAGAAGCTTCATCCGGAACACGTTCGGCGCCTGACGTTCGACGTCGGTGGCGCCCATGTAAACAATGCATTGCAGCCCGAACTTCGCGCAAACGGTGGCCGTCGCCACGCCATGCTGACCGGCGCCGGTCTCGGCGATGATCCGGGTCTTGCCCATGCGCCGGGCCAGCAAAATCTGCCCGAGCACGTTGTTGATCTTGTGCGCGCCGGTGTGGTTCAGCTCCTCGCGCTTGAGGTAAACCTTCGCGCCCCCCAGCTCCTCGGTCATCCGCGGCGCGAAATAAAGCGGCGAGGGACGGCCGACGTAATGCTTCCACAGCGCGTCCATCTCGGCCCAGAAGGTCGGGTCGGTCTTGGCGTGCTCATACTGCGCCTCAAGCTCAAGGATCAGCGGCATCAGCGTCTCGGACACGAACCGCCCGCCATGAATGCCGAAGCGGCCGTTGTCATCCGGAGCCGTCATGAAACTGTTGAGCCGATCTTCCGCCATCGCCGTCCCCTTTGTCCTTCACGCGCCAACAGCAGATAGCGCGCCCCCCCCTCGGGGTAAAGTTCCTGTTTCTTCTTGGCACAAATACGCTGGGGGTCCGGGGGTGAAACCCCCGGCCTACCCCTGCGCCGCCGCGACAAAGGCGGCCATCCGGGCGGCCTCCTTGACCCCGGGCGCGCTTTCGACGCCCGAGGAGACATCGACCTGAAGCGCCCCGGTCAGCCGCACCGCATCGCGCACGTTCTCGGGCGTCAGCCCGCCGGCCAGCATCCACGGACGTTGCCAGACCCGGCCCGCAATCAGCCGCCAATCGAAAGCCAGCCCGTTGCCGCCCGGCAGCGCCGCGCCCTTCGGCGCCTTCGCATCGACCAGGATCTGATCCGCCACGGCCTCGTACTCGGCGATCGCCGCCAGATCGGCCGCCTCGGCCACGCCGACGGCCTTCATCACCGGCAGGCCGAAGCGCGCCTTCACCTCGGCCACCCGGGCAGGGCTTTCCTTGCCATGAAGTTGCAGCATGTCCAAGGGCACCGCCGCGGTGATCGCCTCCAGAGCCGCGTCATCGGCATCGACGACCAGCGCCACCTTGGCCAGCCCCACGGGTGCGGCAAGCGCCAGGTCGCGGGCGGCGGCGATCTCCAGATGGCGGGGGGAGCGGGGGAAAAACACAAGGCCGATGTAGCCCGCCCCCGCCGCGGCGGCAGCCTCCACATCGGCCGGTGTTCTCAGCCCGCAGATCTTGCAGCGCACCCCGCCGGGGCGGCCACGGTTGATGGCGACGGTGACCACGGCGCCCTCAGGCGCGGGGCTTGTCGAGCAGCGCCAGAACCTCGTCTTTCGGGCCTTGCGTCTTTTCCTTCAGCCGGCCCAACTCGCGCTCCAGCGTCGCGGCCTGTTTCGTCGCCTTGCGGGCGGTCTTGCGAAAGCGATGCTCGCGCAGATATTCCCAGACGAAGCCGACGCCCAGCCCCAGCAGCATCCCGCCGAAGAAGACGAAGAACAGCGGCACCGGCAGATGCAGGTTGAAGCCGACAAAAGCCTCGATCTCGGAGGTCAGCAGACTGAGCGTCACCACCTCGCGGTTGGACATCGCCAGCGTCACCAGAACGAGGATGAGGCAAGCCAGGAACAGGTAGCGGATCGCGCGGAACATCGGGTCTTACTCCTCTACCCCGTTCAGCCGGTCGCGCAGAAGCTTGCCGGTCTTGAAGAAGGGCACGTGTTTTTCATCGACCGCGACCGATGTGCCGGTGCGCGGATTGCGCCCGGTTCTAGCGTCCCGTTTCTTCACCGAAAAGGCGCCAAAGCCGCGCAGCTCGACCCGATCACCGCGGGCCATCGCCTCGATGATCTCGTCGAAGATCGTGTTCACGATCTTCTCCACGTCGCGCTGAAACAGATGCGGATTCTCTTCGGCGATCTTGGCGATCAATTCAGAGCGGATCATGCGTCATCTCCCCCGTCACCCGGCTCGACCCGGACTGGTTCTTGCCCAGACTATAGGGGGAATTTTCCGCGACACAAACAGCAATGGCTTGGAAAGGCGGGAAATTATCGCCTGCCATCGCGGTTTCGGCCCCGATCTGCGGCGCTCGGACGCAGTCCTCCATCGGCTGACCCTGCGGAAAGGCGGTTTCAGCCCCGATGCGCAACCCCGTGGCGAATCGCACAAAGGAAAAGGCCCCGCAAAAGCGGGGCCTTTCCGATCCCTTGCGGGAAAGATTATTCGCGGCCCTTGAGCGCGGCGCCAAGGATGTCGCCGAGCGAGGCGCCCGAGTCGGACGTGCCGTATTGTTCCACGGCTTCCTTCTCTTCGGCGATCTCGCGCGCCTTGATCGACACGCCCAGCTTGCGGGTCTTGCTGTCGATGTTGACAACGCGCACGTCGACGTGATCGCCGACCTGGAAGCGCTCGGGGCGCTGGTCGGCACGGTCGCGGGCCAGATCCGAACGGCGGATGAAGGACTTCATGCCGTTGTATTCGACCTCGATGCCGCCGTCTTCGATCGCGGTGACGTTCACGGTGATGACCGAGCCACGTTTCACGCCATCGACCGCATCCGAGAAGGTGTCGGCATCCAGCGCCTTGATCGAGAGCGAGATGCGTTCCTTGTCGGTGTCGACTTCGGTGACCGCCGCGCGCACGACGTCGCCCTTGCGGTATTCCTGGATCGCTTCTTCGCCGCGCTTGTCCCACGACAGGTCGGACAGGTGCACCATGCCGTCGATGTCGTTTTCGAGGCCGATGAACAGACCGAATTCGGTGATGTTCTTGACTTCACCCTCGATCACCGTGCCGACCGGATGGGCATCGGCGAAGGCTTCCCACGGGTTGCGCAGGCATTGCTTGAGGCCCAGCGACACGCGGCGTTTCGCGGTGTCGATCTCGAGCACCATGACGTCGACTTCCTGCGAGGTCGAAACGATCTTGCCGGGGTGCACGTTCTTCTTGGTCCAGGACATTTCCGAGACGTGAACCAGACCCTCGACACCGGCTTCCAGCTCCACGAAGGCGCCGTAATCGGTGATGTTGGTGACGCGGCCCTTGTGGACCGAGCCCAGCGCGAATTTGGTTTCCACCGAATCCCACGGGTCGTTCAGCAGCTGCTTCATGCCGAGGCTGATGCGGTGGGTGTCCTTGTTGATCTTGACGACCTGGACCTTGACGGTCTCGCCGATCGTGAGGATCTCCGACGGGTGGTTGACGCGGCGCCAGGCCATGTCGGTGACGTGCAGCAGGCCATCGACGCCGCCGAGGTCAACAAACGCACCGTATTCGGTGATGTTCTTGACCACGCCGTCGACGATCTGACCTTCGGTCAGGTTGCCGATGACTTCGGCGCGCTGTTCGGCTCGCGATTCTTCCAGGATGGCGCGACGCGAGACAACGATGTTGCCACGGCGACGGTCCATTTTCAGGATTTGGAACGGCTGTTTCAGACCCATCAGCGGGCCGGCATCGCGCACCGGACGGACGTCCACTTGCGAGCCCGGCAGGAAGGCCACGGCGCCGCCCAGATCGACGGTGAAGCCGCCCTTGACGCGACCGAAGATGGCGCCATCGACGCGCTCTTCGCTGGCATAGGCTTTTTCGAGACGGTCCCAGGCTTCTTCGCGACGGGCTTTCTCGCGCGAGATGACGGCTTCGCCACGGGCGTTTTCGACGCGATCGAGGTAAACTTCGACCTCGTCGCCGACGGCGATCGAGGGAGCTTCACCGGGATTCGCGAATTCTTTCAGATCGACGCGGCCTTCCATCTTGTAGCCGACGTCGATGATGGCCTGGCCCGCCTCGATGGCGATGACCTTGCCCTTGACGACCGATCCCTCTTGCGGGGTGTCGATCTCGAAGCTTTCCTTCAGGAGGGCTTCGAATTCTTCCATGCTAGCTTTGGCGCACATGCGTTCAAGTTTCCTTTGTATGGGTTTTCTGGCCATGCGGTTGGCTCCGCCGGTCTTTCGTTGCGTATGTCACAAGGGGGCAGACCTGCGCCTGCCCCCCGTGGACGTGGCCCCTATAGGCGGGAATCGCCTGTGGGGCAAGGGTTTTCGGCCCCGGCGCCTCAGTCGATCCGCGTCACCAGCTCCGAAAGCGGCTTGCGCACCTTCTTCATGCCGGCCAGCCAGTCGCCCTCGGCGGCGCGGTAGCCCAGCGGCATCAGCGTGACCGAGCGCAGACCCTTGGCGCGCAGGCCAAGGATGTCATCGACCGCGGCCGGGTCGAAGCCCTCCATCGGGGTGGCGTCGACCTCAAGCTCGGCCGCCTGCGCCAGCGCGATGCCGAAGGCGATATAGGCCTGATGCGCGGCATGGGCGGCGTTCACCTCTTCGGTGCGGGCCAGATACATCGCCTTGAGGTTGTCGTAATAGGGCTGCACCATCTCGCGCGGGATCGCCCGCTCGGTCACATGCAGATCGACGACAGCGTCGATGCGCTCGGCGGTGTAATTGTCCCAGGCGGCAAAGACGACCAGATGCGAGCCGTCCACGATCTGGGTCTGGCCGAAAGCCGCGGCGGAAATCTTCGCCCGCAGCTCCTTGTTGGTGATCACCAGAATTTCAAAGGGCTGCAGCCCCGAGGAGGTCGGCGCCATCTGCGCCGCGGTCAGAATCTTTTCGACCTTGTCTTCGGAAACGGCCTTGGCCGGGTCCATCTTTTTCGTCGCATAGCGCCAGTTCAGGGTATCGAGCAGCATCGAGGGGCATCCTTTCGCGGTTGAGCGTGTGGCCCCAAGATAGGCGCACAGCCGCACGACGCAACGAAAGCTTCTGCGCCTATTTGCACAGCCGTTCGGACACCACCGCGCAGGCCGCCGCGATCGCGTCCTCGATGCTCATGTCCGAGGTGTCGATCACCACGGCATCCGCAGCGGGGCGCAGCGGCGCATCGGCCCGGGTCATGTCGCGCGCGTCGCGCTCCTTCACCTCGGCCAGCACCTGCGCGGCGTCGCCACCCACCTCCAGCCAGCGCCGATGCGCCCGCACCTCGGGGCTGGCGGTGACGAAGAGCTTCACCTCGGCTTCGGGGCAGATGACGGTGCCGATGTCGCGCCCATCCAGCACCGCGCCGCCCGCGCGGCGGGCAAAATCGCGTTGGAAATCAAGAAGCGCCTGCCGCACTTCGGGGATGACGGCGACCTTCGAGGCCGCCTGCCCCGCGTCCAGCGTGCGCAGATCGTCGCGCGCCAGATCCTCGGGCGTCAGCCCGCGCGCGGCGGCCACCGGATCGCCGCCCTTGACGCCGACCGCCCGGTAAAGCGCCCCGGTGTCCAGATGCGCAAAGCCGAACCGTTCGGCCACGGCGCGGGAAATCGTGCCCTTGCCAGCGGCGGCAGGCCCGTCGATCGCCACGGTGAACATCATCTTGAACCTCGCACGGGCTTCAACGTTGCAGTTTGCGTATTTTGACCAAGAAGAAAACCATGGGCTTCTTCTTGGCGCAAATACGCCCTTTCGACCTCAGTCCCGGGTGATGCTGGCGCCAAGATCGCGCATCAGATCCTCGAAGACCGGGAAGGAGGTGGCGATCGGCGAGCCGTCATCGACCGAAATCGACTCCTGGCTGACAAGGCCGAGCACCAGGAAGCTCATCGCGATGCGGTGGTCGATATGGGTGGCGACGGTGGCGCCGCCGGGCACGCCCTCGGGCCCAAGCCCGTGCACGATCAGCGTGTCCTCGTCTTCCTCGACACGGACACCGCAGGCTTCCAGCCCGCGCGCCATCGCCGCGATGCGGTCGCTTTCCTTCACCCGCAGCTCATGCACGCCGCGCATCACGGTGGTGCCGGTGGCGCAGGCGGCCAAAGCGGCCAGCACCGGATATTCGTCGATCTGCGCGGCGGCGCGCTCGGCCGGCACCTCGATGCCCGTCAGGGCCGAGTGGCGCACGCGCAGATCGGCAACCGGCTCGCCACCCTCCTCGCGTTCATTGAGGAATGCGATATCGGCGCCCATCTCGCGCAGCGTGATGAAGAGCCCGTTGCGGGTCGGGTTCTGGCTGACCCCCGGCACAAGGATGTCCGAACCCGGCACCAGAAGCGCCGCGCAGACCGGGAAGGCGGCCGAGGACGGATCGCGCGGCACCGCCACCTCTTGCGCCACCAGTTCGGGCTGGCCCTGCAGGGTGATCCGGTTGCCCTCGGGCGTGGCCTCGACCGTCACCTCGGCGCCAAAGCCGCGCAGCATCCGTTCGGTGTGATCGCGGGTCGGCGTCTTTTCGATCACCACGGTTTGCCCCGGCGCGTTGAGCCCCGCCAGCAGCACCGCCGATTTCACCTGCGCCGAGGCCATCGGCGTCGTGTAGGTGACCGGCACCGGCTCGGCCGCGCCGACCAGCGTCATCGGCAGCCGCCCGCCCGCGCGCCCGTAAGACCGCGCGCCAAACAGCGCCAGCGGATCGGTCACCCGCCCCATCGGGCGCTTGCGCAGGCTCGCATCGCCGGTGAAGGTCGCGGTGATCGGGCTGGTCGCCATGCAGCCCATGATCAGCCGCACGCCGGTGCCCGAATTGCCGCAATCGATCACCTCGGCAGGCTCGGCAAAACCGCCGACCCCCACCCCCTCGACCGTCCAGGCGCCCGGGCCGGTGCGGGTGACGGTGGCGCCAAAGGCCTGCATCGCCTTCGCCGTATCCAGCACGTCCTGCCCCTCGAGCAGCCCGGTGATCCGCGTCGTGCCCACCGAAAGCGCGCCCAGGATCAGCGCGCGATGCGAGATCGACTTGTCGCCCGGCACCGCGGCCACGCCCGAAAGCGGGCCGCCCTTGCGCGACGTCATGCGGATGGGGGAACCGTGAGCGGACATGAAAGCCTCCCTGAATGTCAGGGCCCTGTTAGCGCACCGCGCCCCGACCGAAAAGCCCCGCGTTTCTTCTTGGCGCAAATACGCCCGCGCGGCTCAGGGCTTGCGGAAGGTGGCGTAATCGGGCACGCGGCCTTCGCGCAGGGCCTTTTGCTCGTAGCGGGTCGAGAGCCAGTCGTCCCAGGGCGTGCCGGAATGGGCGACAAGGTCAAACCCGGCCTTCGGCGCCTCGATCAGCGCTTGCTCCATGTAATTCGGGATGTCGGTGGCGACGCGGAATTCGGCGCCCGGGGCAAGGATGCGGTGCAGCGCGCCCAGATAGCCCGGCGTCACGAAGCGGCGGCGATGGTGGCGGCGCTTGTGCCAGGGGTCGGGGTAATTCAGGAAGGCCTTGGCGATGCAGCCCTCGGGCAGCACCTCCATCACGTCGCGCACGTCGCCCGGCCAGATCGCGACATTCGAAACGCCCGCCGCGCGGATCTTGCCCAGAAGCATCGCGACGCCGTTGATGAAGGGCTCGCAGCCGAGGATGTTCACCGCCGGGTTGCGCGCGGCCATATGGACCATATGCTCGCCGCCGCCGAAGCCGACCTCCAGCCAGAGCGGCGCGTCCTTGCCGAAGATCGTGCCGGGATCAAGGATCTCGCGGCCCGGGTTGTCCTCTTTCGAGATGCCGCCGGGGGTGAGCGAGGCCAGATCCTCGCTGATATAGGTCTTTTGCGAGGCCCGCATCGTCTTGCCCGAACGGCGGCCATAGAAATTGCGCCACTCCGGTTGCGGGGCGGGCGCGGCGGTCTCGGGGGTTTCGGGGCTCTCGGTCATGGGGCTGCGCCTTAGGGCCCAAAGGGGCCCCCGGTCAAGAGGGATGCGCTGCGATGATTTCGCCTCGGGCAAGCCCGAGG
>NZ_SWJZ01000152.1 GCF_005144475.1 Rhodobacter capsulatus
GGGCTGTCGATTGCGGTGGTGGAAAAGGACTTTGCCGGTTTCGGGGCCTCGGGGCGCAATGGCGGCTGGTGCTCGGGGGATTTTTCATGGAGCCGCGCGAAATATCTGGCCACCGGCACGCGCGCGGGGGTGATCGCCTTTGAACGGCAGCTGCGCGAAACCGTGGCCGAAGTGATCCGCGTCTGCGCCGCCGAGGGGATCGAGGCCGACATCCTTGAGACCGATTGCCTGACCTATGCCTGCACTCCCGCGCAGGTGCAGCGGCTGCGCGACACCCTTGCCGAGGAACGCGCCTGGGACATCGGCCCGGAGCGGGTCGAACTGATCGAAGGCGCCGAGGCGGCGGCGCGGATCCGGGTGCCGGGGGCGCTTGCCGCGCTGGTGACGCATGGTGTGGCGCGGGTGCAGCCTGCCAAGCTCGTGCGCGGGCTGGCCGCGGCGGTCGAGCGCAAGGGCGTGCGGATCTACGAGCAGACCTGCGTCACCCGCATCGCGCCGGGCCGGGTGACGACCGACCGCGGCACCGTCACGGCGCATCGGATCGTGCGGGCGACCGAGGGTTTTACCCATGGCATCGCGGGCAATGAACGCGAGTGGATCCCGCTCAACAGCGCCATCGTGGTGACCGAACCGCTGCCCGCGGCGCTGTGGGACGAGATCGGCTGGCAGGGTGCGGAATTGCTGGCCGATGCCTCGCATGCCTATTGCTACGCGCAGCGCACCCGCGAGGGCCGGATCGCGATGGGGGGACGGGGCGTGCCGTACCGCTTCGGCTCGCGCACCGATCTGCGCGGCCAGACCCAGCCCGAGACGATCGAAAAGCTGAAGACGATCCTTTACCGCATGCTGCCGCAGACGCGCGGGCTGCGGCTCGATCATGCGTGGTGCGGGGTTCTGGGCGTGCCGCGGGACTGGTGCGCCACCGCCGGGCTGGACCGGCAGACCGGCATCGGCTGGGCGGGCGGCTA
>NZ_SWJZ01000153.1 GCF_005144475.1 Rhodobacter capsulatus
ACCACCCCGAGCGTCCCGGTTTGCAGGTCGAAATAGGAGGTGCGGAAGACATTCGCGCTGTCGGATGTCGGCAGGGCGAACCACCGACGCTCTGCGGCCTTGACGAAGATCGAGACCGTAACCGCCGTCCCCCCCGCGATCTGCGTTCCGGGGCGGGCCGCGAAGTGGCTGTTGTTACTGGTGTCCTCGACAAGCTTGTCGGCCGTCATGGTGCCATCCGGGGCCAGCGCGGCATTTGCCAGCACGCTGGCCCGGGTTTTCCCCCAGGACGCGGCATCGAACTGCGCGCTGTTGGGCAGCAGGTTGGTCGCGGATGCCTCAAGCAGAAGCGCCCTCCGCCCAGTGCTGTAATCGTACCTGGCGGCATCTGCGGCTGAAATTTGCACCGCACCGGAGGCGTCGAAATACGTCGCTGTCGAGGCCCGGGTGAGGACCAGCGGCGTGGTATAGATGCCCTGCTCGAAGTCGAGCAAAGCTACGGGCGACACCCCTGCGATGACGTGTTTGCCGCTTGCAAATGACCGTGATCGGCCAGGCCCCGGAAGCCGAAAGTCGTTGCCCAACCAGTCACCCATGAGCGACTTCGAGAGCTGCCGCTCCCTCCGACCAGGCCCAGAGCCGCTTGATGCCCGCATCAGGCCAAATGTGTTCGAAGAGGATATCGGCCGAGAAGGTTTGCCGGGCGAAGAGCCACAGCGCACCGTCAAGACCTGCGGGTGCGGCGTCCGTCGTGGTCCCGATCAGGCGCACCGGGGTATTCGTGGGGTTTTGCACTCGCGCCCGGGTGACATCGGCGGTGGTCAGGGCAACAAACGTGCGGGCGGGAACGGGCACAGTGGCAGCGCGCGGCATGATCAACCTCCGTTTTGCGGGGCTTGAACCCCCAGAATTTGCGCTTTGATCGCCTCGGCCGTTTCGGCGGTCATTCCTTTGGCCTTCGCGACGGCGGTCACGGCCTGATCGACTTTTTTCGCCATGTCGGCCTCGGCCTTGCGGCGCCGATCGGTCGAGATGCTTTGCGCTTGCACAGCGTTCTTGAACCCAGCGGCCAGCTGCATCACGCCGAGCGGATCGACGCTGTCCTCGTCTGCCTCGGCCAGCATCTGCAGCACGAGCGCCTTGATCGTCTCGGCCGCCATCACCGTCAGGTTGTCGGCGTCGGCCGGGTCGAAACGGTCGGCCAGTTGGGAGACGATCGCCCGCGTCTGATCGAGCCGACGCGTCAACCGCGCCATGCGGATGGCGTAACGGTTGAACGAGCTGAAGGCCGGGATCTTGAATTCAAGCTCGCCGCGATGCTCGCGCATCAGCGCCTCGCACCGTTCGACGAATTCGGCGTAGATCTCGGTCTGGGTGCGCTCGCGGTTGCCCAGTTCCTGCGCCGCCCAGGCGATGATCCCGTCACACTCGGACGGCATGAGGTCGATCGAAGACAGGCGCCCGCGGCCGCGGCTGGTCTCGGCCATTTCAGCCTCCCGGCCGCGACGGGCGCTGGATACCCTCGATCGCGATTTCGCGGTCGAGGTGGCGATGGCCCTTGTCAGTCAAGGTCGCCACCATGATCGTGCCGACCGGGACGGTGGTGACCGCGCCCATTTCGCTGAGCCAGGCGAGTTCGTCATGCACCCACTCGCGCGATTTGCGGATGCCGAAGGCCCGCAGCTCGGGGATCATCAGATCGGAGTTCAGCGTTTCGTCGACCTGTTGCACAAGCGCCTTCAGGATGATCAGGCGGGCCTGTTCCCGGATCAGGGTCTGCATATCGGTCATTTCCCGGCCCCCTTGGCTTGTTCGAGCATCAGTTCCTGCATGCGCTCGGCAATGGCGGCGACCGGTTTCAACCGCTCGTCCATCCGATCGATGTGCCCCTCCATCCGGACGAGGCTCAGTTCGAGGCGGTGCATCATCTCCTGGTTGGGCAGCTGATCGATCTTGTCGCCATGCGTCTGGACTTCGCGCTCCAACTCGTCGACGCGGACGCCGAGCTTATCGAGGCGTGCGTCATTCTTGCGAGAGCCAGCCGTCAGCCAGGCGAAGACGGTCGTGCCGAGAGAGATCAGCGTCGACGCGCCAGCGGCCCAGACGACCAGCGGCCCGATGTCGAGGGGTTCCGTCATTTCGCCCCCGCCCACTTGGTCATCGCGTCCTTGATCGTGTGACCGCCCATGTAGAGCCCCATGTAGAGCCCCGAAATCTGCACCAGTTGGTCGAGCGGCACCGGCGGGAGAGCCGTGCCCGCGGCGCCATTGATGACGTGCACGATGATCACCGACCAGATCCAGAACAGGCCCAGCAGATACATCCCGGCCGGGCGCCAGGCGCGCATCCAGCGCGGCTCGGCCGCATCGGCCGCGAGCTGGGCTTTTTGCAGTTCCAGCCCGGCCGCGTAGAGCGCGATCAGCTCGGGGCTGCGGTCCTCGACCGTCTGCAGAGCCCGGGTGACGGCCGCGGGCTGATCCTCGGCCGCCTGGTCGAGTTGATCGACCGGCACGCCGACCTGTTCGGCAATCGCGCCCAGCACATCCCCAGCCAGCTGACCGGCACCGTCGCCGAGCTTGTTCGCGATGATCTTCTCGACAATTTTCAGACCGGCCGAACCGGCAAGCGTGACAAGCGCGGACATCAGATGCTCCGGAGGAAAGCGGCAAGGCGCGGCGCGCGAGTGGCGAGTTTGGCCGCGATCACGTCGCGATAGCGCCAGGCGAGCCACAGGCCCCAGATCCCGACGACACCGGCCGCGGCGCCCATCGCCCAGGGTTGGGCGGCGATCCAGTCGGTCACCTCGGAGGTTCCGGGGGGCACCGTCGCGCCGGACGACGCCCCGGCCGTGCCCACCGCCGCCAGGGCGACGGGCTTCGTCTTGGCGGCGGCATCGATCCGCCTTTGCAGGGTCGAGAGCGTGGCGCGGCCGATCTTGCCGTCAGCGGTCAGGCCGTGATCGTTCTGGAAGCGCCGGATCTCGGCCGCGGGGATGGCCGCGGAATCGAGCCCGACCAGGTAGCCGAGATCGTTGAGGGCTGTCATGGCAGCCAGTTTCTCGGCGAAATCCAGCTGCAGCACCCAGCGCGCGGTACTCACCGACGGCCGCGAGGGCTCGGCCAAGACCGGGTACATGCCTTCGATCAGGATGCGCAATTCGCGCTCACGCCGCGCAACGAGGCCCGGCAGCACCTTGCCGCCACCTTTGTTCCAGAGCCGAAATTTGACGGAAATCGCGGCGGCGCCCGCCTTGCGGGCCCAGAGCGGAACCCAGGTCGCTTTGTGGATGGCCCCGGTATTCCAGTCGAAGCTGATCCCGGCGTCGAATTCGTGCTGCTTGGCGCCGGGCATGAACGTTGTGACCCGCGGCTCGTAATTGCGCGTCAGCGCCTTGCGAGTCAGATCGCGCGACTTCTGGGCGGTGATCACCATGCCCGGCCGCGGCTTGATCACGCCCGAGGCTGCGGTCAGCCCCATGCCGATGGTCCACCGGCCCGCGGGGCACCGATACGCCCGAAGGACATCCCCCTCTTCGAGCGCGAGTGCCTCGATCCCCTTGTCGCTGGTCTGCATGCTGCCCCCAATGTGGATGAGGGCGCAGGCCGCCCTCGGATTGGGCTCAGAATGATTGATTTGAAATGAGAAAACCGCCCACAACGGTGTGCGGGGCGGTCCTCAGAACAGGCGCAATTGCCTGCTGTCCTGGTCGCGATGCGAGTGGTGGCCAGACAGCCAGCGGCGAACCGCAACATCTGACGAGTGCAATGTGCGGGCAATGTCGGCTCTAGGCAAGCCCCTTGAGTCAAACACCGCGGCGATCCAGGGCTTTGCCGTCGGCACGCGCCTGGGCAGCGTGTGCGCGATCGCCGCCAGTCGCTCGGCGGCCTCGCGGCCGATCACTTCGACCAGCCGCGATCGCCCGTTCGGCACGGCCGGGATGTAGAGCTCGGCCCCACCAAAGGCGAGCAGGAACGTGATCGCCAGATCGACGCCCAGCACCCGGACATAGGGCTCGACATGGGCGGGGGGCTTGGGCGCGTTCGTCATGGCGTCCCCTCGGCAAACTTGGTGGTCTCGTTGCCCCAGACGTCATGGCCCGGCCAGGGCTCGCGCGCGAAAAGCTCGCAGCAATAGGCCCGGGGCAGCAGCCGCTCGATCATCTCGCGCATTTCGGCCGGTTTGCGGGAATGCTCGCGCCGCAGCGCCTCGATCGTGTCGGGGATTTCGGCCGCATCGATCAGGTTGGTGACCGAGCGCGACCCCGGCGACGGCCGGCCGATCTTGCCTACCAGGAAGGGTTCGCAGCTCGACCGCAGAAAGTACCCGGTGCCGACCATCGCCCCGCCCAACCGGCCGCGCTTGTTCCAGGAGCCGCCCGTGATGTAGGCGAAGCCCCAGTCTTCGAGCAGCTGCTGGGCGATCTTCAAGTGCGGCCAGGTCGACCACATGAAGATCAGGCAATCCGGTCCCGCAAGCTGGCCGACCGGCAGCGCTGCAAGTTCTTCGGGGCTCATCGTGCCGTAATGCGCTTCGGGAGATTTCGCGTGGCCTTTTTCCGAGCGCATCACATAGGCCCAGGGCGGATCGCACAGGATGGCGCCGTATTTCATCGGGGTCAGGGTTTCGAAGGGCCAAATCATCCCCGCACCTCCGCGCCGGTCACGGCCGCCGCCAAGGCTCTGGCGGGGATGACGACGCTCATCTCGATCTGCCAGCCGTCGTCGCTGCTCATGTGGACGACGATGGCGCGGCCACCGAAGGGCACCGCGGGCTCGGTCAGGGCGATCCGGACCGTGAACTCCTGAAGGCCGTTGTCATCATGCGATTTGAAGACCCCTTCAAGCCGCCCGAGATCGGCATTGAAGGCGAGATGATCGCATTGCTCGGTGATCATTCGCAGCGCCCGGTCCCCGACCGCAAGCGCCACGGCCGCGCGCAGTTCGACCTCAGACGGCATGACCGACCACCTCGTCCATAACCTGGCGGATCAGAGCTTCGTCGGCCCGGGTGTGCGCCCGAACCGCACCGACGATTCCGCGCAGATCCGAGGGCTGCGGTTCGCCGCCGATCCAGTGCGGGCAGCGCGCTCTGACCTCGGTCAGGATCTCGGCAACGACCTTGGTGCGGACGTCATGCGACATCGAGGCGCTCCTTCGCGAGCATGACCGCCGCAAAGAGGTTGTCGGCGATTTGGTCGAACCCGCCCGTCGGCACCCATTGGATGAGGTGCCCGGTGACCACGCGCTGTTCGGGCCAGAGCGTCGTGAAGAACTGGCCCATCTCTTCAAGCGCGGTTTCGGCCTCTTGCCATATGCCGATCGGCTCGAACCCTTCGAGGATCGCAAAGGCTTCAGACTCGAGCGGCCCAAGCGCGGCACCGTTGATCGAGATTGTCTCGACCAGCCCACGAATGGCGGAAAACCGGATTGTCATCGTTTGCACCTGCCAGACCAGCGAGGGCGGGATCATCAGATCTACATCGGCCTGGCCATCGCCAAGGCGTCGGCGCAGCTGCACGCTGTCGCCGGGTTCAAAACGGGCCTCGCCGCGCCGGAACGTCTGGCTCTTGGTTCCGGCGATGATCTTGTCTGCAAACCTCTCGTGAAACCGAAGGATGGTCATTTCGCCCCCCGGATGATCTCGCCCAAGGCGTTGTTGACATTGCGCCAGTCGGCCGCCGTCAGGGCATCGAGGTTGGCGCGCTGGCCGCCCATCACCTCCTGCAGCACCACCGCAGAAAACGGCTGCCACTGCGTCAGCGTGGCCTCGGGCCGAAGCTTGCGCCACTGCGCCCAGGCCACCCGGGCGCCGGGAAGGCGCAGCCAGCTGTACCCCTGCGCATTGCCCCACATCACGCCGCCGTCGCGGGCGGTCCAGGCCTTCAGCGCCTCGATCGCCTTGTCGGCCCGCTTCGGGTCACGCAGCCAGCGCGGGTGATCGATGCCGGTCTGGCGCTTGATGAAGGCCAGAAGCGCCGCATCGTCGGCCGAGCGGATCAGGCCGAGGTTCCAACCGGAAATCCAGAGCGCCTGCAACTTCTTGGCGAAGGGGCCATCGAGCTTGCGGGGCGGCGCCGCCACCTTGAAGCCGAGGCGGCGCAGTTCGGACACCACGGCGTTCTTTTCGGCCGGGGTCATCTCGCGCAGGCGGCGCTTGCCGGTGATGCGCTGATAGAGGTCGCGCCGATCATCCTCCTCCTCGATCCCGAGGGCACGGATTCCGGCGTAGATCATTTTCACGGCGCTCATGCTTCACCTCTGAAATACTGGGGACGGCGTGCGAGCTCGTCCGCGATGAAGATTTCCGCAAAGAGCGGAAACCGTTTCTCGATCCGGCGGCGGAGGTTCAGCTGTCTGACCCGCCCCTTGGCCTCGGCACTCCACCGGCGGACAGGGCGCTGCTCGATCATTTTCCAGCCGACCGACCAGCCGCTGCCCGGCCCCATCTCAAGCCAAAGTTCATGGATTTCTTGCGGGCACGGGTGAGGCTTTTCGCATAGGACCGCCAAGAGGACGCGCGGCATGCCTTCAGGCGGCGGCTCCATGCCGCGGCGCCATGCGAGTGAGCAGCGCCATTTCGCGGTCACAACAGCACCTCCAGCTCGCGGGCGATGTTGTCGATCTGATGCACCACGCGGCTATCGTCGTAGGGCTCGCCGATCACATAGACGCCGAGGTTTCCGGGATAGGGGCCGGTATGCTCGACCGCCATTTCCGGCCCGCGGTCGAGCACCACGGCCAGCGCCTCGGCGATCAGAGCGATGCGCTGGTGGATCGGTAGGTCGGGGTGCAATTTAGCGGTCATCCCGGCAACCCCAGCGACGACCCGCGCGCCACAGAAGCGGCAAGCCCAAGGCGCATTTCACGGGCGCAGGCGATCTGTTCGCGGCACTCTGCGGACCACCTCCGTCCCCCGCCATGCAAGATAATCCACCGGGCATAGCCCGCCTGCGCCAGCCGCTTCGCCATACGCCGCCGCGCCCAGCCCTCGAAGCTCTCCCAGAACTGACGCTCAACGCCGCTCATGCGTCACCGCCGTTCGGGGGCGGCAGCGCCCTGACGGGGGCGGGCAGTGCCAAACGTGCCTGGGCTTCGGCTTTGCGCGATTTCTGCTTGGCAGCCGCCGCCTTGGCCGCGCGCATCGCCTTCGTCTCGGTGTCGAGCTCCCTGAGGGAGTGCAGCAGATGGTTGAATTCCCAGAGGTCGGTGCATTCGATCTCGATCTTGACAATCGAGACCGTGCCCTTGGTGGTCGCGGAATAGCACTTCAGGCGCGTGCCCTCGTCTTTGGGAGTGATGATCAGCATCACGCCCGCCCTCCGGCTTCACCGCTGACCTCGATCATGGTCGAGTGAAACCCTTCGACCTCGCCCGCAAGCGACCGGATCGCCTTTCCCATGGCGTCGTACATCGCATCGCCCAAGGCGCGCGGATCGGTCGAGGCCGAGATCGCGTTGATCATGATGTTGCCGACATGCGCGCCGATCACGCGACCGACGAATTTCGGGGAGCGGCCCTCGGCCACCATCCGGAGCATTTCGATCTGTGCCGAGAGCATCGACTCGAAGAACCGGTTTTGCGCCTCAAACCCCTGCCGCTGCAGGTCGTTGGTGGCCGAAGACATCGCCTGAACGAAGGCATCGTCGCGCATGGCGCGCATCTGCCTTTCGATTTCGGTGAAGTCGAAGTGAACGTATCCCATGCCACCCTCCAGCTGCTCATCAGGCCGGGGCCACAACACCCCGACGACGCGCCCGGTTGCCCGGGGCGCGTTTCGCTCAGGCTTTCGATTTCGAGGGACGGAAGGTCAGCTTGCGGCTCTCGGGGATCTGCATGGGCTCGCCGGTGGCCGGGTTGCGCCCGGCGCGGGCGGCCTTGGCTTTCACCTCGAAACGGCCGAAGCCCGCGATGGCGACGGTGGCACCGGCTTCGGCCCGGGCGCGGATCGAGGTGAAGACGACGTCGATGAACGCCTCGACTTTGCTCTTGGGCAGATTGAGCGGTTCCGAGAGTGTCCGGGCGAGGTCGGATTTCGAGAAAGTCGGTGTCTTGCCCATCTGGGCCTCCTGTCTGTTTCGGGGTGTTCCGTGAGTGGCGGGCTGGCCCCGGCCGGGTGGGCGGCCGGGAATGGGGTCAGGCGTTGTCCTGGATGCAGAGCGGTGCGGGCTTTTCATTGGCGTCCCGCACCTCTTTCGCTTTGCGCAGCCATGCTTTGACGGCGGCGCGCTCGCCCTCGGTACAGCTTGCGGTGATCCTGCAAAGGCGCGCCATATGGGTGCCGCTGGAAAACCTGACGCTGCCGCCATAGCCCTGAAACACGTTCAGCAAGCTCTCGTCGGGCGCACCGTCCAAACCGACGATCATCGCCTCCAGCACCTTCCCGCTATCTTGGTCCGCGCGCATCACACGCCCTCCGGCAATTCGGTTTCGAAGGGCTCAACGATGAAATCTTCGCCATCGCTGCCGATCGTGACACCGGCGATCGTCTTGGCGAGCGGGCGGTTGGCCAGCATCGCTTCCTTGTTCACCTCTTCCTTGGTGCGGATGAACTGCGCGGCCAGACCCAGCTTTTTGATCGTGGCGAGCACCTCTTCGACCTTGCGGATCGTCACTTTCGCGGGCCGCAGCTTCCAGCTGATCTCGCCCGTGGTGAAGCGCGCGAACTTGACCTTGTTGCCCCGCGTGAGCCGATCGCGGTTCACCTCGCAGAACATCTTCAGGCCTTCGGTCTTCGCCTCAATCTCGGCACGCAGCGGCTCGACCTGCTTTCCGTATTTTTCCTGCAGGGCCGCGATTTCGTCGTTCAGATCCGCTTCAGCACGGGCGATCTGACGGTTCAGATCGCCGATCTCCCGGATGGCGCTGCGCGCCTCGCTGTCGTCTTGCGGGATCGGCAAGGCGCTCGCCTTGGCCTTGGTCTTTTTTGGCTTAGTGGACATGGTGATCCCCTTCCTCGGCGCTGGTTTTGTTGCTGATCTGACTGGCAAGGTGGCGGATAGAGCTGCTGTCGCGGGTCAGTGCGCGCCCGATCTGAGCGCTGGAAAATCCCGCCGCCATCATCTCGCCAACGGCTGCGCGGCGGGCGTCGACCAAGTGGGGCGCCTTCATCCGCCCCACCAGCTCCGCGAACGTGATGCCGTGCCGGACGGCAACCCGCTCCGCGATCGCCCGCAGGGTAGTCGGCTGGCGCGCGGCCGCGATCAGCCGGACGATGGCGGCGGGCGTCGGGGCGGCATCATTGCTGCGCACCCATTCGGCCAGGGCCATTTCCGCATCGCCCGGGCTGAACGGCTGCAGCGCCAGCACCCAGAGCGAAACCTCAGAAACCGTGGGTTCGCGGTAGATCGAGAGGCATGCACGCACACTCTCTTCGAGCGGTTGGTTCATCACGCGCCCTCCTTCTGATTGCGGGCGCAGGCGTTGCAGGCCTTGAACATCCGGACACGATGGTTGTTCGTTGCCGCGAACTTCTTCGCCTTGCGCCGCCAATCGAGACAGGTATCCGACGGGATCGTGCCCATGGCCGGGCAGACGACGGTGTCGCCCATCCAGGCGCCGCGCACCGACTGCTCGACAGCGGCCATATTGCCCGCGTAACTCTTGCGCAGCACGTTGCTGACGAGGCCTGCGGAATAGCCCAGCCGCTCGGCCGCCTTGCGTTGCGTGCCCTCATCGCACTGGCGGGCCAGCACGGCGATCCAGTCGGGCAGCGGCTTGCCCCAAGCCTTTTCAGCGGTTTCGACGAAGGACATCAGTTCGCCCCCCGCTGATAGACCTTGCCGGTGTTCGGGTCGAAGACCTGCTTGACGCGCTGGATCTGCGGCGGCTTGGGACCATCGTTGCGGATCAACCGGTAGATCGCGATGCGCCCTTTGACTGGGTCGGCTTTCTGCACGACGCGCAGGAAGCCAGTGTTGAGCAGCATCCCGCAGAACACCTTGGCCGTTTCTTCGCTCACCGAAACGGTCGGCGTAGTCGAATGCAGAGCGATGTCGCGATAGCTGAACTGCGACAGCGCCCGCATCGAGCGCCACATGTTCAAGGTGCCCGCGCCCTGGGTGACAGCCTTGCCGTCGCGGCGCACCCGAGGCGCATGCACCCCACCATCCTTGCGCAGGATGAAGCGGTCCGGCGTGTCGACAATCTGCGCCAAATACTCAGCCGCCACGAGGCAGGCGAAATAATCGGACGTGGTATTGCGATGCGTTTTGGTGCGATCGACGACATCTGAGACTGTGAAGTGCCCGTTCAGATCCTCGCCCGCCAGATCCCGGATCGCATCCCAGATCGTCTGGCGCGGGTTCGTCATGCCTTCCTTCTGCATGGTATCGACGCGCTTCCTCATTTCAGCCCCCGCGGGCGCGGCGGTTCGCCGGTAAAGAAGCTGCCTTGCCCCCAGTCGGCCGCGGTGATCGTCTGCGTGCCGTTGCGACGCGCGAGCAGCGCGATTTCGTTGAGGTTCACGCAGATGCGGCGGATCGAGTTGCGCGACTCGGTCAGCAGGCGCTGTTTCAGGGCCTCCTCGATCTCGACGCCCGGGCAGTAGATCTCCTGCAGGAGCGTCACATCGGTGATCGTGCCCGGTTCAGCCGCAACCCAGGCCAGCATCCGGCCATGCACCCGTTCCCAGCGCATCAGCTTGCGCGGCAGGTCTTCCTCGCCGATCAGGATGATGCTTGCCTCGGATTTCTCGTAGATGTCGCGCACGAGCTCGATCAGGCCGCGGGCGACGATGTGATCGGCCTCGTCGATCAGAAGCGGCCGGCCGGTGGCGCTGATCTCGCGGTAGATCGCCCGCACCATCTGATCGATGCGGCCCGAGGGCTCGATGCCGATCTCAAGCGAGATCGCTTCGCACAGGCTCTTTTTCGACCAAGTGCTTTCCGCCTGAATGTAATAGGCGCCGAAGGTGTTCATCGCGTAGGTGGCGGCCGAGCTTTTGCCGTAGCCCGACGGCCCGTAGAAGACCGCCATGCCCGGCAGCGTCGGCGCCCGCGAGATCACGCGGTCAACGAGCTGCACCATCGCCACCACGTTGCGCAGGGGCGCGACGCTGTTGAACTGCCTGTTGCTCTCTGTCATGTTCTTCCTCACTTCACTGCTCGCCGCCGTGGGGCCTGCACGCTCCCGGCGGCACCTTCCTCAGCCGAACATCCGTCGACCGTGGATCTCGAAAATCCGCTTCGCGCCCCGGTAGTCGGGGTGCTGCTGATAGCTGCGCAGCCAGGCCGCATCGGCCTCGCTGATCTGTTCCCCGGCCGCGATCGCCTCTTCGAGGTCGATGGCGCGGCGGAAATGGTCCTGCATCCGGTCTTGCTGGATCGGGCGGCGCTGCGCGGGCAGGCGCACCACCTCGGCCAGCTGTGTCGCGACAGCCACCGGATCGTAGGCGGTGGGTGCGGCCGGGGTGGCCCCGTCGAGCGCCGCCCTCGCCGCGTCGAGCGCGGGCGTCGTGAACGGGGTTGCGGGGCGCTCGATGTAGGCGAGGTTCGCCGCCCGCTTTTCGCCCTGACGGATCAGCGCATCCGAGAAATCGCGCGGTCTGATCTTGCGCATCTCGCCTTTGATCCGGTCGGTTTCTTCCTTCAGCAGTGCCTTCTGCGCGGCCTTGACGCGCATCGTGACCTCCACCGGATCCTCTCCCGCCAGGTGCGGGCAGATGGCGTCGCCAAGGTAGGTTTCCCCATCGAGCGAGAAGACGATGGCCCGGCCGAGGTCGCAGGGGTCCATCCGCACAAGTACTTCGCTGCCGACCGGCGCGGCGCTGGTCTGGTAGTGTTCAGAGCCGATCTTCAGCCCTTGCTTGCCCACCGTGCGCACCCCGTCCCGGCCCGCGATCGGGGCGAGGAGGATGTCGAGCGCCTTCGGATGTTCCAAGCGGCGCAACTCGCCCCGCCAGCTGGCCGCCCGCATGAACGGCGTGAGCTTTTTCAGCCCGGAGTGCTGCCGGTGCGCGTAGACCTTGTCGGACCAATCGTTGCACCATTGCTGGAACTCGGGCAGGTCCATCTGCACGTCGAAGAGATCCAGCTCTGACATGCCGAGGCGCTTCGAGAAGGCCTTGCGGCTCTCGATGACTTTGCGATCGGCGACCGAGTGGCCGATGAAGCCCGGGCAGGTGGCAAGGTCACGCTGGAAGGTGCCGATGGCGCGTTCGACGTTTCCCTTGCTCTTCGGCTCGTAAGGGGCGGACAGCTCGTGTTCGATCTGCATCGCGGCGAAGAGGCGGGTGATCGACTTGGCCTTGAAATCGCTGCCGTTGTCGGTCTTGACGCGCCGCGGCACGCCCCAGGCGAGGATGCAGGCGCGCAGCAGCATCGCCACCGCCTCGGCGCGGGGCGAGCGGGTGACCAGCACCCGCACGCGGCGGCTCCAGATATCGATCGCCAGATAAATCGAGTGGCGGCGTTTGCCCGCCAGCATCACGTCGGCGGGCGACGCGTCAATTTGCCAAAGGTCGTTGAGGCCCGCGGCGAAGGTCGAGTTGGTGGCGCTGTGTTCGACCGTGGATCGGAACCGGTCCGGGTCGCGGATCGACATCAGCGCGTTGCGGTGTTCCGCCTCGTATTTCGTCCGGGCGCGCTGGATGGTCCGTTCGCTGATCGTGGGCAGAGCATCGCCGAAGCGGTCGCGCAGATAAGCACCAAGCTGATCCGCCGAAAGGAAGGATTGCTTCGCGATCGCCCCCAGAAGGGCCGTGACCACCGCGCCGTCAGCTGCGGCCTCGATCTTGGCCGGGCGTCCACGGCGGTCAATGCCCAAGGCATCGTCACCGTCTCGGCGACGGATGGCGGCCCATTCGAAAAGTTGAGTGCGGCTCGTCTTCGAAACAAATGCCCTGACGGATTTCGGCGCTTCGATCAGGCCGCAATTCCAAGCATCCGGGAAAAGCGCCGCGGCATCGCGCACGCCGAGATTGTTCGCGGCCCGAAATTCGTCGAGTGCCCCCAAAACATGCAGCCGCGCATCGCGCCGATCCCGTTCGACACCGGTCAGCGGGTCATTCTCGCGCAGCGTGATCACGTTGACCGGTTCGCCCGGGTTCGCCTCGCGCCGGATCAGCTCGGCGCGGGCCTCGTCCGGCAGCAGTTCAACCGAGAACTCCAGACCACCGCCGCGGCCCTTGCGCTTGCGCACCTGGGTCGTCCGCGTCGCCCAGCCCTCGGACTGCGCCCGTTTCGCCACTCCTCGGGGCGACGGCGGCAGGCCGGGCAGCGCGGCCTCGGCGATCTCGGCGATGGTCATCCAGCGTTTCATGATCGTTCAACGATGCTTGAAGGTCTCGCGAAGGAAGGGATCAGGCGGGGATGCGCCAGGAGCCGCCGAGGGTCATGCACTCCTCGACCGCTTCGAGCTGCCCAAGTTCGAGCAGCGTCCCGAGATCGATCACCAGAGCCTCGGCCGCGGTGACATAGGCCTCGGCCGCAGCATCCCGCGTCCGGCCGTCACGACCCTCGAAATCCATCATGATCGGCGCTTGACGACGCGCCTCGCGCAGGTTCTCGATGGACCGGCGCCAAAGCGTGCTCGGATTGATCGTATTGGCGGGCGGCGGGCTTTGCGGATGGTCTTTCATCTCGGTCTCCTCAGAAATGGCCCGCGAGGGCGTTGAAAAAGGCGGCCCACATCAGGGCGCTGACGATGGCTGCGGGCAGCAGCCACCAACCGGGAGGCAAGCGGGGATCGCGGTCGTTCATTGCAGCACCCCCGCGAAAAGGATCAGCAGATAGCCGGTCACAAAGAGGCTCACCGCCCCGAGCAGATCACCGACCCAGCTCTCTTCCAGCCGCCGCGCGGCAGCCACGATGGTCCGAAACAGGGTCATGCCACTGCTCCTTCCGGTTGATTTTTGGGAAACACCCGCAAGGGCTTGTGGGTGGTAATGCCCTGCGGAGTCCGCAGAATGGCGGTGCTGCGGGGTGTCAGAAGCACCCCGCGGCACCTTCATCACCTTCTGCAACAACCAAAAGGAGACGATCCGAATGAAGAAACCAGATTCCCGCGATTGCGTCCTCGCCGCCTCGTAGCGAAAGGGGATGATCTCGGCGCACATCACGCGGCCCTCCGCTTGCGGGAGGCATCCGCCGCGGGCGTCGGCCGCGGGATGTCGCGCGGCCACTCGAGGTCCGCGGGCCAGTTGGTCGAGAACCAGCGAACAACTCGCTCGGCGCGGCGCAGCGTGCAGCTGGCGCCAGACTTGAGGCCGATGAGCCATTTTCCGTCATTTTCGGCGTAGGTCGACACGGTCGAGAGCTCAAGGCTCAGGTGCTTTCCGTAGGTCTCTGCGAGTCGGATGATATGCTCGGTATTCATGATTGCCCCGGTATCGTTACCGATCAACATAAAAGGTAACGTTACCGATAGTCAAGCCAAGAATGTTCGGTAATAATACCGAGTCATGGAAGATCTCGGAAAACAGTTTGGTCACATTGTCGAGGAGCGTCTAAGGGCGCTGAAAACTAACGCTTTTGCGGTTGAGAAGGCTTTCGGCCTCCCTCCCGATGCGATTCGAAACGTCGTACGCAGTGAGAAGCGATCGGGGCCGACGCTGTCCCGGGTTCAAGAAATCTGCACAGCTCTGGATCTAGAGATTTACATCGGACCGAGACGTGAGCTGGCGAGCGATCACGAGCCGCAAGTAGCCGATATAGAACAGTTTGCAAAAGTACCGGTTCATGCCGCATTTCTCGCGGCGGGCAATGGTTCGGAAAACGGAACAGAGCACATTATTGACTTTCTGGCATTTCGTCGTGATTGGCTGAGGCGCATCGGCGTTGCGCCCTGCAATGCGGCGCTGGCAAAGGTCGATGGCGACAGCATGCAGCCATCGATCTGGAATGGCGATCTGGTGATGATTGACCGGTCCAAACGGGAAGTGCCCGTTCGGCAAAGAAGCGTGGAAACCAAGTTTCGCAGCCCTGTGTATGCGCTACTCGACGATGGGCGCGCCAAGGTTAAGCGAATAGAGCGCCCGCAAGAAAATCAGGTCATTCTCCTTTCAGACAACCCCGATTATGCGCCACAAGTCGTCTCAGCGAGCCAGGTCGAGATCATCGGAAAAGTGGTCTGGTGGGGCCACACAAGCAAGGATTGAACGATGAAACCTAATTGCCTCGCTATGATCACCTCGATTGCGCTTGCCGTGCCGATGACTGCTAATGCTTACGGCCTCGAACCCCTTTCCTTCAACAACCACAGGCAGTGCATTGCCGCGCTCGAATGGGCATACGACATGCAAGACCAAATGGCGCCGAACTTGGCGGCAGCGCGTGGGTCAGCCGCGGCGCAAACTGTCAAGGTTGGGACCGAGCTGTCCTCTTCGGCGCAGAACTCAGTGGGGAACCTGACTTCGGCACTGTCGAATTACATTTCAACGCTGACTAAAGTTTGTTCGGCTTTGTCCGAAAACCGTTGAGCAGATAGGACTTGCGGCTCCGATACCGTTGCGGTTGGCGCATAGCTGCGCGCGGTGGACCGGTGTGGACGAGTCCGGTATTTTTGTCGTTTTGGTCCGGTATTTTTGTCGCGCTACAGATGGATCGGGTCGATGAGAGAAACTGCACCACAGACCATACCACGAACTGCTACACAGCAGGCCGGGTGATCTGGCGCAAGTAATTGATATTAAATGATTTCGTGGTGGGTGATGAGAGACTCGAACTCCCGACATCCTCGGTGTAAACGAGGCGCTCTACCAACTGAGCTAATCACCCTTCGCGGTGCTCTTACCCTGCGGCGGGCCGCAACCGCAAGGGGCATCTGGGCGGGCCTCTCGGGCCGGATCAGCCGCCGATCTTCGCCAGATCGTAGGGCGTGTCCTGATAGATCGCATTCACCCAATTGCCGTACAGCAGATGCGCGTGGCTGCGCCAGCGGTTCATCGGCAGCTGCGACGGGTCGTCGTCGGGGTAGTAATTCGCGGGCACGTTGATCGGCTTGCCCGCCGCCACGTCGCGGTCGTATTCGTCCTTCAGCGTCGTGCTGTCATATTCGAAATGGTTGAACACATAAAGCGCGCGGTGGCAGGGGTCCTCGACCAGACAGGGGCCGGTCTCGTCGCCCGCGATCAGCGTGCGCAGACCCGCCCGGTCCAGCTCGTCGTGTCTCATCTCGGTCCAGCGGCTCACCGGCACCAGCACGTCATCGGAAAAGCCGCGCAGGTAAGGCGAGGTCGGCGCCAGATTGCGGTGGCGGAAACAGCCGAAGGCCTTGGCGTCCAGCCCGTGCTTGGCCACGCCGTGGAAGTGATAGGCCATCGCCATCCCCCCCCAGCACACGCCGAAGGTCGAAAAGACATGGCTTTGCGTCCAGTCGAAGACGCGCTGCAGCTCGTCCCAATAGGTCACGTCTTCAAAGGCCAGATGCTCGATCGGCGCGCCGGTGACGATCAGCCCGTCGAACCGCTCGCCCGTGGCCTCGATCTCGGCGAAGGGGCGGTAGAATTCGGCCATATGCTCGGCCGCCGTGTTCTTCGTCTGATGCTCGGTCATCCGGATCAGCTGGAAGTCGATCTGGATCGGCGTCGCGCCGATCAGCCGGGCAAACTGGTTTTCGGTCTGGATCTTCTTCGGCATCAGATTGAGCAGACCGATCCGCAGCGGCCGGATTTCCTGCCGCGCCGCGCGTTCGGGGGTCATCACCATCACGCCTTCCTGCGACAGGATGTCGAAGGCGGGAAGCGTGGCAGGCAGGGTGATGGGCATTTTCGTTCCGATACTTGGCAGACGGGTCGACAGGGCCTCAGGCCGGCAGGGCCGCGGCAATCAACGATGTAAGGTCTTTCTCGTCGCGCACAAGGGCGACATCTGACGCAGCGACCTTGATCCCCCAGTTGCGCGCCATCGCCGCATAGCGCGGCTGACGGTGATCCAGCGCCTGCCGATAGGTCCAGCGGATGAAATCGTCGGGGTTCACCTCGTCCTCGCGCAGGCCGCGTTCGACGCGGTATTGCAGCCATTTCCGGTCCAGAAAGGCGGGCTGGTAATACATCGGCTTCGGCGCGCGGTCGAAGCGGCGCACGAGTTCGTCGGTATGCTCCGCGCTGCCCTCGATCCAGACCATCAGCAGGTGATCGGACAGCTCGCGCAGGATCTTGTCGTCGCGGTCCTCGGGGTCGACGACCTCGCAGATCGAGCCGCCACAGTCGCAGACGAAATTCGGCAGCCCGTAAATCGCCTGCGAGCGGTCGATGAAATAGGTCGTGTCCATCAGCGCGGCCTGTTCGGCGCCGCGGTGCTGGTTCTGCCGGATCATGTAGTCTTCGAAGGTCAGCCCGCCCTTGGCCGCCGAGCCGGGCTTGCCCAGATAGGTCGAGAGCGGCGCCAGATTGTCGAAGGTGATGTTCGAGGCGATATAGACCGAGTCGGAGAGCAGCAGTTCCGCCAGGAACGGGTTCTTCATCGCCTCGCGCTTGAAGTTGTCGGCGATATATTCGCCCATGTAGCGCGTGCCGATGCGGTAATCGACCGAGTAATGGAACCAGCCCGTGGGGGCGGCGCGCAGCATGTTGGCCAGATAGGTCTTGCCCAGACCGGACATGCCGAAGAACAGCACCCGTTTGCGGCTTGCGGTCCGCCAGTCGGCGCGGTTTGCGTAGATCATGCGTGCCCCCGGGGTTGGCCCTTGTTCGGCCCGGGTTTAGCGCGGGGCGCGCGGCGCGTCACGCGGTTTTGGCTGCGAATTGGTGAGCCAAAGTCCCGCAGCCAGCACGGCAAAGCCGAAAAGCGCCAGCGGGCCAAGCCGTTCGTGATAGACCAGCGACCCGGCGACGATGGCGACGGGCGGGATGAGCAGCGTGACAAGCGACAGGTTGCCCGCCCCCGCAAGCGCCAGGATGCGGTAATAGATCAGATAGGCCAGCGCCGAACAGCCAAGCGCGAGCCAGATCAGCCCGGCCCAGACCTCGGCGCTGTAATCGAAGCGCGGCACGCCTTCAAAGATCAGCATCGCCGGGGCCAGCCAGACCACCCCGCCGGTCAGCATGCCCGCGGCGGCGACCTCGGGGGCAAGGCCGGTGATCGCCTGTCGCGCATAGGCGCCCGCAAACCCGTAGCTGATCGAGGCGCCGATGATCGCCCATTGCGCCGCCGAGGTCAGGGTGAAGCCGCTCAGCGCCGCCGGGCCGATGGCCAGGATCACCCCCGCGAAGCCAAGCGCCACCCCCGAGAGACGGCGCCGGGTCAGCGGCTCGTCGGGAAAGACCGCGGCGGCGACCAGCACGCCGAAAAGCGCGGTCGAGGCGTTGAGAATCGCGGCCAGTCCGCTGTCGATATGCTGCTGCCCCCAGACGATCAGGGAGAAGGGAATGGCATTGTTCAGCGCCCCCATGATCAGGAAGCGGATCAGGAACCGTGGATCTTCGGGCAGGGGCAGGCGGCGCAGCGCCACCCAGAGCCACAAAAGCACCGCGCCGCCGGTGACGCGAAAGGTGACGGTGGTCAGAAAGCCGGTGCCGGTCAGCGCGGCGCGGTTCGACAGGAAGGAGGTGCCCCAGATCAGGGCAAGGGCGGCCAGAAGCGCCCAGGCAAGCGGGGGGATGCGGGTCGTGGTCATGATGGCCGCACGCTAGCCGGGGCAGGGCGGCGGGGCCACCCGGAACTTGTGCCAAGGACAATTGCCGGAAAGAGGCGAAAGGCCCGCCGAAGCGGACCTTTCGTGAATTTCGGACCTGCCGGAAAGATCAGAAGCTGACGCCCACGCGCACGCCCGCGCCCCAGCCCGAGTTGCCCGAAAAGTTGCCGCTGACGATCGGATTGGTGGTCGCATCGCCGATATCGACATAGCGCACGCCCACGGTGACCTTGACATTCTCGGTCGCCTGATAGGTGCCCGCCAGCGCGATCGAGCGGAAACCGTCGGTCGGGCCGAGGTTGCCCGTGGTCTCGCCGGACGATTTCTCGTAGCCGAGCACGACGGCACCGGACCACTTGTCATTGAACTTGCGTCCGACGCCTAGCGCATAGGTGACCGTATTGTCCTTGTAGGCCACAAGCGGATCCTGTCCCATGCCGCGATCGGCGGGAGGGGACGTGTAATGCGTCGGCGCGATTTGCAGCTGTGTCCAGTGAACCCAGCGCACCGAGCCGAACAACAACGTATCCTTGGCGATGCCGGTCTGGAATTCCAGGTTCACCGACTCCGGGATCGTGGTCGAGAAGACGGTGTCCCGCGTTGCGCCGCCTGTGTAAAGGCTCGTTTCACGGGCATCGAAGTCATGGGTGATCTTGGAATTGTAAGTCAGCGCCACGCGTGCCGCGATTTCGGGTTTTTCCCAAGCCACGCCGACAAGATAACCGAAGTCCGTTTCGGTCGAGGAACTCATGTGATAGGCGCCGACCGAGGGCAGGCTGACCACACCGCTGGTCCGCAGCGCTCGAACCCCGCCGATCATCGAGAAATTTTGCGGCAATTTATAACGCAGCATCCCGGTGAGCGAGGTGTTGTCGATGGTCGCCGTGGCCCCTTGAAGGAAGTAGTCTGTCCCCGTCGGGTAATTCACATCCGCGCCGATCGCGTTTTCAAGCACCACGGCGGCGTCAATTTTGTCGTTCAGTGCAAACTTGTATCCAAAGCTGTAGGTGCCGTAGCCGCCCGCCATGTCTCCAGAATGGGCGTCTCGGCCATTCTTCGCAGCGTTCAGGCCGACGCCGTTCACATCCGGGCTGAAGCCGCCAAAGTTCAACTCGACGTAGTTTCCTTTCTCGAACAGGATCCCCACCGACTGGCTGGACCGTTCAATACCCCCCGCAGTGGCGGCTGTCGCGCCAAGGGCAAGGGCGCTGGCCGTCATCAGTATTTTTTTCATGTGATTCTCATCCCTAGAGCGTGTTGGACTCTTCTCCCGGGATCGACCCTATCACGCTGTTAAGGTGAATCAATTCGGGCTGCGGCCTTACGTCACGTCCGCGTGAGCTTGCCGTTGGGTCATGTGGCCGAACTGCCACAAAACAATGTAAACACAACGGTTTAGTTGCCGCGGGTGCGAGGGCTGGCGGCAGTTTTGCGCTGCGCCGCCGCATCCGGGGGCGGGGCAGGGTGCACGCCGGGGTTGTGCGGATCCGGTCTCAGATCAGCGCCCCGAGCAGCCGCCACAGACCAAGCCCGAGCAACCATAGGGCCGACAGCGCGCCCGCGATGCCAAGCGCAAACCAAAGCGTCGGCCGCGGCGCCGGGATCTCGGGGGTGGCGCGGGGTGGGGTCGGGGGAGTTTTCTTGCGCGTCATCGGGGCCTCCGGGGGGCATTAACCCTGAATTAGGTAAACAGGGCTTTAATGGCGCCATGGACAGGATCGAGATCACGACTTTTGCGCAAGCCGAACCGGGGGCTTTCGATGCGGCGGTGGCGCGACTTTCGCCCGCGGCGGCCTTGCAGGCCCGGGAGGTCTATGGCGCGATCGCGGCGGCGGCCGGACGCGGGCTGCGGCGGCTGCAGATCGGCGCCGGGGGGCGGCGGATCGGGGTGGCGCAGGTGCTGGGGCGGGGCGGGCTGTGGCTGTGCAGCCGCGGTCCGGTCTTCGCCCCCGACCTGTGCGAAGACACAAGGCGGCGGGCGCTGCGGGCCTTGGCGCGGGCGCTGCCGGGGCTGCTGATCGTCACCCCCGAGACACCGGTGGCGGGGCCGGGGATGGTGCCGCTGATCACCGCGCGCCATCAGGCGCTTTGGGATCTGACCCCCGAGGAAGCCGCCCTGCGCGTCGGTCTGCAGGGGAAATGGCGCAACCGTCTGGCCGCGGCGGAACGCTCGGGGCTGCGGGTCAGGGTCGAGCCCACGGCGGACTGGCTGATCGCCGCCGAGGCGCAGCAGCGCCAGGACCGCGGCTATCGTGCCCTGCCGCCCGGTTTCGTCGCCGCCTGGGCGCAGCGCGACCCCGGATCGGTGCTGGTGCTCTCGGCGGGCACCGCCGCGGCGCCGCGGCAGGCCGGGGTGATGGTGCTGCGGGCGGGGGCGGGGGCAAGCTATCATCTGGGCTGGTCGGGGCCCGAGGGCCGGGCGGCGGGGGCGCATAACCTGCTGCTCTGGCAGGCGGCCTTGCGGCTGCGGGCGCAAGGCGTGCGTTGCTTCGATCTGGGCGACATCAATTCCGAGGCCGGGGCGGGGCTGATGCGCTTCAAGCTCGGCACCGGCGCGGCGGTGCAGGCGCTTGGCGCCACGGTCTGGGTGCTGCCGGGCCGGGGCTGACGGGCGCCGATTTGCCCTTTCTTTGCCGAAGCTCTTCTGCAAGATTTCCGCCCGATCCCGCATGTCCCGCTTTCCGACATGCCCCAGCCAAGGCAGACCGACACGATGGCCCCTGTTTTTCCGCAATCCGCGCCCCCCGGGCTATGGCGGCGCACCCCTCCGGCGATCTTTCCGCCCGCCCTCGGCCTTGCGGCGCTCGCCCTTGGCTGGCGCAAGGCGGCGCTGGTCTTCGATCTGCCCCCCGGCCTTGCCGAGGCGTTGAGCGGGGCGGTCACGCTTTTGTGCGGCTTCGTCTTCCTGACCTATCTGGGCAAGCTTCTGCGCCGCCCCGCGGTCGTGCTGGAGGACCTGCGCATCCTGCCCGGCCGGGCCGGGCTCTCGGCCGGGGTGCTGATGCTCTACCTGCTCGCTGCGATCCTCGGCCCCTATCTGCCCGGCGCGGCCGTGACGATTCTGGTCGGGGCGGGGGCGCTGCATCTGGGGCTCTGCGCGGCGATGCTTTACGTCTTCGCCACCGGCCCGGCCGAGCAGCGCCGCGTCAATCCGACCTGGCATCTGCTGTTTTCGGGCTGGATCGTGGCGGCGCTGGTGGCGGCGCAGCTTGGCCTTGCGACGGTGGCGGCGGTGCTGTTCTGGGTCGCGCTGATCTGCGCGCTGGCGATCTGGAGCCTGTCCCTGCAGCAACTCTCCCGCGAGACCGTGCCCGCGCCGCTGCGCCCGCTCCTGGCGATCCATCTTGCCCCGGCGGCGCTTTTGGGCACCACGGCGGCGCTTTTGGGGGCGGTCGCGCTGGCCTGGGTCTTTGCCATCGGCGCGGCGCTGCTTTTGGCGCTGCTTGCGTTGCGCGGGCGCTGGCTTCTGGCCGCGGGTTTCACGCCGCTTTGGGGGGCGCTGAGCTTCCCGCTGGCGGCGACGGCGGCGCTCTGGCTGTCGCTCGGCGATCTTTGGCGGCTGCCCGGCGTGGTGACGCTGGTCGCGGCGACGCTGATCATCCCGGCCCTCGCGACGCGCGTTTACAAGATGTGGGCAAAGGGCGATCTGGCGCCGAAAACCGGCGCCGCCCTCGCCTGAGGGGTTGCGTCGGGGGCCAAGCCATGAAACAGGGACGTGCCAACCGTTCCCTGCCGATGGAGTCCCCCATGCAGATTCGCGAGGCCCTCACCTTCGATGATGTCCTTCTGGTTCCCGCAGCCTCAAGCGTGCTGCCCTCGGAGGCCGATGTTTCCACCCGCGTGACGCGCTCGATCCGTCTGAACATCCCGCTGCTTTCGTCGGCGATGGACACGGTGACCGAGGCGAACATGGCCATCGCCATGGCGCAGGCGGGCGGCATGGGGGTGATCCACCGCAACCTGACGGTGGAAAAACAGGCCTCGGAAGTGCGGCGGGTGAAGCGCTTCGAATCCGGCATCGTCTACAACCCGATCACGCTCACGCCCGAACAGACGCTGGCCGATGCGAAGGCGCTGCGCGAACGCTACAACGTCTCGGGCTTTCCGGTCGTCGATGTGGCGGGCAAGGTCGTCGGCATCGTGACGAACCGCGACATGCGCTTTGCCACCGATGACGCGACCCCGGTGCATGCGATGATGACGCGCGAGAATCTGGCGATGCTGCGCGAACCGGCCGACCGCGACGAGGCGATGAGCCTGATGAAGGCGCGCCGGATCGAGAAGCTTCTGGTGGTGAATGCCGAGGGCAAGCTGACCGGGCTTCTGACGCTCAAGGACAGCGAACATTCGGTGCTGCACCCGCAGGCCTGCAAGGACGACAAGGGCCGTCTGCGCGTCGCCGCCGCCTCGACCGTGGGCGATGCGGGCTATGAACGCTCGGTCGCGCTGATCGAGGCGGGCTGCGACCTGATCGTCATCGACACCGCGCATGGCCATTCCGAAGGCGTGGCGAAGGCGGTCGAACGGATCAAGATCTATGCCCCCGGCATTCAGGTCTGCGCGGGCAACGTGGCGACGGCCGAGGCGACGAAAGCGCTGATCGGCGCGGGGGCGGATGCGGTCAAGGTCGGCATCGGCCCGGGCTCGATCTGCACCACGCGGATCGTCGCGGGCGTCGGCGTGCCGCAGCTTTCGGCGATCATGGACGCCTGCTCGGGCGCGGGCGACGTGCCGATCATCGCCGACGGCGGCATCAAGTTCTCGGGCGATTTCGCGAAAGCCATCGCCGCGGGGGCGTCCTGCGCCATGGTGGGCAGCGCCATCGCGGGCACTGACGAATCCCCCGGCGAGGTGATCCTCTATCAGGGCCGGTCCTACAAATCCTACCGCGGCATGGGCAGCCTGGGCGCGATGGCGCGCGGCTCGGCCGACCGCTACTTCCAGAAAGATGCGGCCTCGGACAAGCTCGTCCCCGAGGGGATCGAGGGCCAGGTGCCCTACAAGGGCCCGGTCGCGACGGTCATTCACCAGATGGTGGGGGGGCTGCGCGCGGCGATGGGCTACACCGGCCATGCCACCGTGGCCTCGATGCAGGGCGGCTGCCAGTTCGTCCGCATCACCGGCGCCGGGCTGAAGGAAAGCCACGTCCATGACGTGCAGATCACCCGCGAAAGCCCGAACTACCGCATCGGCTGAGCCCTGTGACAAAACAACGAAGGCCGGGGCCCCCCCGGCCTTTTTCATGCGGACGATCCGGCCGCTTTTCCTTTATATTGCCAAAAATATCCCGGGGGGTCCGGGGGGCAGCGCCCCCCGGCGGGTCGCCGCGGGCAATGCCGCGGCGAAATCGTCACCCGGCCCGGAAATGCTTGGCGAGCTTAAGC